>JBMOKG010000039.1:0-44620 GCA_049315385.1 Bacteroidales bacterium | reverse complement strand
ACTTAAATTAAAATTCTCTAATAATGAGATATTTGCCTAATTCTGTCATTGGTAATTTTGATTACAAAATGAAATGAATAAAATTGCAATTACCAATATTTTTATTGTAAAAACAGGCATTTTAAAATAGTAAATTGTTTTATTCATGATAAATATATTATTTGATATGTTCATTATTTCAACTTATTATATTTTTGATAATTAAATTATAAATCTAAGAATTATTTGAATACTTACTAAATAATGCCATTAATTCATTCTTGTTAATAGGTTTTGAAATATAATCATTACAACCAGCTTCTATCGATTTATTTTTATCTCCGGCTTGAGCATATGCTGTTTGGGCAATAATAATAACATCTTTATTAAACTTACGAATTTGCCGGGTAGCTTCATATCCATTTAATAAAGGCATTTTTATATCCATCAGGACCATATTAACAGCTGGGTTTTTCTTGCAAATTTCAATAACTTCTTTGCCATTAAAAGCTCTCACTATTACATCTGAAATATCACTCATGATTTTTTCAAGATATTGAAAACTTAAATCATCGTCTTCAGCTATTATAACTATTGGTAATATATTTTGTCTGTATTTTGAAATTACATCATCTTTCTCCTTAATACTTTTCTTTTGTTCAATTGGTAATGATACAAAAACAGTTGTTCCTAGCATTTTTTCTGAAACCAGTCGTATATTGCCACCCAATAATTTAACGATTCCGGAAGCAATGCTTAATCCTAACCCACTACCTTCATAACCACGTGTATTTGAAACATTCTCCTGCATAAAAACATTGAATACCTGTTTCTTAACATCATTATTGATACCAACACCGGTATCGCCTACGAAAAACTCCAGTTCATTGTTTATAAATTCATAACCCAATGTTATACATCCTTTTGGTGTAAATTTAATAGCATTATTCAATAAATGTGTTAAGGCTTTCATTAACAATTCTTCATCAGTTTTTAAAATGACAGCTTCAGGAATAATGGAGTGCTGAATATTGAATTCCAGATTTTTTTCTGAGCAACACGTTATTATTCTTTGGTTTAAAGTTTCAACCAGAGAATAATGATCTACATGTTTTGGATTTACCTGCATACTACCCGAAACAATCAGCGACATATCAATATAATCGGTAACCGTATTTATCAAACGTTGACAACTTTTATCCAACACTTTAAAATATTGTTCTTTTTCTTGCGGTGTAGCCTCAGGGTCAATAACAAAAGGTGCAAAACCAAGAATTCCGTTTAACGGTGTACGTATTTCATGAGAGATGTTATTCAGAAAAGCTGTTTTTAACCTATCACTTTCTTCTGCTTTTTCTTTGGCGATAATTAAATCTTTTTCAAATCTTTTTTGCGCTGTAATATCATTAATAACTCCTACTAAAAATTTATTACTTAATTGATCAATGTATAATGTTTTAGTTGTCAGAATTGTTCTGATTATACCATTGCCATCTTTAATAAATTCTTCGTTTATATTTTCTTTTCCTGTATTAAAAACTTCCTGATCTTTAGCAATAAATACATCCATCTGGCTTTTAGTAAAATGTTCAAAACCAGTATTCCCAATTAGTTTTTCAGCAGGCAAACCAAGTAAAATGCATAAAGCATTATTAATAAGACAGAATCTGTGCTTATCATCTTTAACAAATATAGGTGATGCTACTGAATTTATAATTTTATCAAGAAAATCCTTTGAAGCCTTTAAAGCTTCTTCAGCCTGCTTCCGCTCGGTAATGTCACTAACACTACCAATCATAGCTGCCGGCTCACCTTTTTCATTTCGGATTACAGTAAATTTGTCGAGTATCCAAAAATAGCTACCTTTCTCTTTGTGTTTGAAGCGATAGCTTAGCTCATAAGATATTACTTTAGGGTTTGAAATTGCTTCTGTAATTATTTTATTAATTACTGGTGTATCGTCGGGGTGTATCATTTCTATTACCTTTTCAAGAGGTAAAGTATTCATTTCATGCTTTGTATAACCAGAGATTTTTTCAAAAACCGGACTTAGATATTCATAAGTATTCGTTTGCAAATCTCTTTTGTATGAAGCATCAATTGAGTTTTCAAGGACATCTTGAAAACGACTTGTACTTTCTATCAATGATTTCGCTGCCTGCTTGCTTTTAGTAATATCCCTTATAACTCCGACAATATGAAGTGTTTCATTGATAGTAATAATTGCAGCTGTTATAGAAACATTAAATAATTCACCATTTTTCTTTCGCCCAATAGTCTCAAGATTATCACAATAACCACTCTCTTTAAGTAGATTTACCATCATTTCACGGTCTTCGGGAATAGCCCATAAACCCAATTCGGAAGAAGATTTGCCAATAGATTCGTCAAAAGAATATTGAAATATATTTTTAAATCCTGGATTAACATCAATGATTATACCTTCAGCAAGAGTACCTATATAGAACCCATCTTTAATGGTCATAAAAGCAGCCCTGAATTTTTCCTCCGACAATTTCATCTTCACTTCATTGTGTTTCTGTTCTGTAATGTTTTTTGCAAAAATGGAAATTCCAATGACATTATCATCATTCAAAATCAGATTTAAATTCAGTTGTAAAATGTATTTTCCTGTAATAGTTTCATATTCCAATGAATGCGAACCATTTATTATTGTTTGTTTGTATAAATCATTCCAAAAGCTAATAAATTCAGAACCAGCAGGAAACAGATCTACAGGTGTCATACCTAAGCATACGACTATACCTCTGTCATATAAAAAGTAATCATGAAGGGAATTGTTCCAGTTTAAAAGACCAAAATGTTCGGCATCTACTGACCAAATCAAATCATTGGTACTATCAATTATTGATTTAAGTAAGGATTGAGATTTTTTTAATTTATCCTCAATCTGTTTACGATTTGTTATATCTCTTATAACACCTTGTGTGCCAATTATATTTCCGTTTTTATCGTATATTAGTTGTGCATTCATTGAAGCCCAGAATGTTGAGCCGTCTTTTCTTAATCCTTTAACGTTCCAGTCTGTTTTTTTGCCAAACTTTCGTAAATCATTAATCAGTTCATCTCTGTCTTTATTCTCAGCATAAAGTGATGCAGCTGGTTTTCCAATAATTTCACTTAATGAAGAATATCCATAAATTATTAATGCAGCATGATTTGCAAACGTAATATTTCCATCTAAATCCACTTGAAAAAAAGCATCCAGCAAATTATCTAGCATGCCCTTAAATCTTATTTCATTTTCCTCTGCTTTTTCTTTGGCGAAAATCAATTGGACTTCAACTTCTATTTGTTTTGTAATATCACGTACGATACCCATAACAAATTTTTTATCAAGTATCTCTATTACAGAACTATTTATTTCAACAGTAATAATTGACTTGTCTTTACGAAGCAATTTTTTTTGTGAAACAGATTTTTGAGCTTGGTATATTACTCTTTTAAATAATTCATTGCTATCATCAGGTACTTTTAAATCAAAAACACTCATTTGAAGTAATTCCAGTTCAGAATAACCTACTATTTTACAAAATGCCTGATTAACATATATATATTTCCCATTTAAATCAGCAAGAGAAATACCGTCATTTGCTTGCTCAGAGATAGCTTTGAAACGAATTTCACTTTCCTCTACTTTTTCTTTAGCAATATTTAATTGCTGATTAGCTTCAGTAAGTTCTTTTGAGCGTTCATTTACTTTTATTTCAAGTTGATTACGATATATCTGAAGCTCTTTTTCCATTTTTCTTTGCTGAGTACGATCGATGCCTACACTTAGTGTTTTAATCAACTTTTTATCATCATTATATATAGCTTTATTGGTCCAGGCTATCCAAACTTTTTTACCGTTTTTCTTTATATTCTCATTTTCGCTGCTGTAAAAATTTTCGGGATTTTTTTGAACTAACTTCATTTTCCCTTCAAGGTCATAACCTTCTGAATCATATAGTTCTACAATAGTACCTATGACATTATTACCAATAATTTCATCTTCTGTAAAACCAAAAAATTCAAGTCCGTATTTATTTAGAAATACAATATTACCATTTGTATCCCATTCTAAAACAATACTTGTAGAATAATCAACAATATTTCTATACTTATTTTCGCTTTCACTTAATGCAATTCTTGTTTTATCAAGATTTTCATTAATTGATTTACTATCATTAATATGATTTTCAAATAAGACTTTTAAAGATTCATAATCATTATGAAGTTTATTTAATTCATTGATTAATTCTTCTTTTGATTGATGCTGATAATTCATATTTCAAATTATTTGCTATTATTTGCTATTTCCATTTCAACTGATTTAAATTTTACTTGAATTTTATACTAAAAAAATTATAACTATTTATATTTCAATCAAGAATTAACTTACTATCAATTTAACAACTAAAATTCCTTTTTGAGTTGTGGCTTTCAGTAAATAAATTCCTTTATTAATATCAAGATTGAAGGGAACTACAGTTAATTTCTCAAATTCTTTTGTTATAATAAGCTGACCTTTCATATCCCAAATTTCCGCCTTGATAATATCATCATTATTAATCACTTCAAACGAACCTGAATTGGGATTAGGATTAATTTGAATATTTTTTCTATATTTCAATTCATCCACACCGGTATAATTAAAATAGATAAAATTTGATGAATCAGAAGGACATCCAATCAGATTTATAATGTCAAAATAAGTTCCGCTTTGAAGAGGATAATAAGTTGGAGAATCTGCTCCAGGAATAATACCATAACTAAGGTTGTACCATTGATTACCAATTTGAATATCTGACATTAATGAATCTCCAGACATCGAAATTACAGGAGTAGGAGGCGTTGAAAATACAGAAACAGACATTGATTTTTGTGAACCCATTCCACAATTGTTACTACCTTTTACAGAAATATCACCGGAAGATGCATTCATTCCATAATTTACAGTGATACTATTTGTTGAACTGTTTCCACCAGCGCCGTTGGGTAATGTCCAGACATAGTTATCTGCATTAGGTATTAAAGCGGTTGTATAGTTTACATTGTTTCCCTGGCAAACTGTAGTTAAACCGGAAATACTTATTGCAGAATCAGGTAAAAAAGTACCAACAACTATCGGCAAAATTGATGAAGGGCCATCTCCACATGCATTATGTGGTGTAACAGTAATGTTTCCTGAAATTGCATTGTTTCCGAAGTGGACATTTATTGAATTTGTTGAAGATATTCCAGAAGTTCCAAAAGGTAGAGTCCATGAATAAGAAGTTGCATTAGCAACAAGAGAAACCATATAAATTGCGGTATTCAGACCAAAGCAGACGGTATCAGTTCCATTTATAGATCCCGCTGCATCTGGAAAAGGGTTTACTGTAATGTTTCTGGATGTTGAAATTCCATCACCATTACTGTTGTGTCCTTTCACAGAAATACTCCCTGAAATTGCATTATTACTGAAATTAACTGAGATTGTATTTTTAAAAGTTGTTCCTGTAGCTCCATTAGGCAAAGCCCATATATAAGAGGAAGCATTAATAACCGGTTCAACAGTATAAGTAACATTCTGCTGTCCCTGACATACACTAACGATTCCGCTGATTATTTTTGCTGCATCTGGTAATGAAGGGTCAACATAGACTTCGCTGATATCAGGCATCATAACGTCAGATCCGGGTATCCATTGAGGGTTGCCATATTCATAGGCTCCTGCATCTGGGGCAGAACCAGCATATCCATTTGTAAATCCTGGAATATGAACACCATAATCAATAGCTGAAGATGTTGAAGAAATTGTAAAATCATAGGCAGCAGCATCTGTAAAAGGTGATGTTACTGTAACTAAATTGTTACTAAAAATAGTTCCCAGACTCCATACTTTATTTGATAAATTATTTTTAACAATCTGATTTTGAATGGTTGTTCCTGCATTTCCCCATGCGCCCATAGCATTTGTACAATACCAAACTGTATTATTGTATATCTGGTGATTAACAGCCGGTTTATTTGTTTGAATTGCATTACCACAATTCCAGATAACATTATGATGCAGTACATAATTTGTATCAGCATTATCAAGATATATACCCATACATGAAGTAGTTGAATGATTATCGTGAACCCAGTTATTTGAAATAACAGATCCACTTCCATTTGAAGTGTAAGTATAAGTTACACCCAGATCTTGTGTTAACTTTCCACAATCATACATATCATTAAAAGTAATATCAATAAAGTTGGTTAAACGATGTACTAACGCACTTCGACTGGTTCTTCTAATGGTGTTATGATTAATATGATGTCCTAAACCAACCGTAGTGATTAAAGCACAATCTGTTGCAGCCCAGTCACAATCTTCTACCAGACAATTTTCAACTGTTTGATTTTGTCCGCCTATACTAATTCCATCACCCCAGCTATGAGCTACATATAATTTTTTAACCGTATTGTTATTCCCTGAAACTGCTATTCCTTTTCCATCCCAATTATTTATTCCATAATTATTTGGATCAAATGCTTGTCGTGTCCATCCTCTTTGAAAATAATGAAATGGTGTTGGAAACCAAACACTACCACTGTTTAGAATACATCCTGTAGCATTTTCAAAATTAACAGTTGACCATACAAAATGGATATTATTAATTTCAATGTATTGTTTTCCAAAACAATTAAATCCATTCAGTCTTGTTCTGGCTTCAATTGATATTGAACCTAAGTCGGACGGGTTTTGGGGATAATAATAAAGCGTGTCATTTTGCCAATGCCATTCATTGATGGTATCTAAAGCATTTATATGATGAGTAATATAACCAAAGTCACTCCCTGAATATACAGTGGGACTATAAGCCGGATGTGAACCCCATGGCCAGGATGTTTCATTGCAATGTAACTGGCTCCCACTAGAAGAACTTATCTTTCCATTATGACTTACCCATTTTGAGGCAACCAAAACCTCAACTATACCTCCTACCCAATAACCTGAAGAAAAATTCATTCCGCTAAAAGTTGCATTGGAATTGGTATCAATTGATACAGCTTTCCAATCACTCAGGCTCATAAAATCTCCTCTGAAATTGGGATACCTTGCTTCATTAGCCATTTTTTTGCCCACAGATAATTGCAAAACAGTATCATGAACATAAGCTTTATAGATCCCATTCTGATATGGAACCCAACTCGAAACAGAATCTGTTCCAACGATAATCACTTTATCTTCCTGATAATTTTTAAAAACGATATGAGCTGTTGAAGTCCCATTGTTAATAGGTGTAACAGTTTCCCTGTAAATACCTGCTTTAATAAAGCAAGTATCTCCTGGCTGCATTACATTTGCTGCTTTTTGTATGGTTTTGAATGGAGATGCAAAGCTGCCTGAATTCAAATCATTTCCAGTTACAGCAACATAATATTGAGCTGATACATTAAATGAGAAAAATAATAATAATGAGAAAAGTATAAATTTGATTTTCATATAAAATTTATTTAAATTTTAATTTTATTTACGGATAGCTAACTCTTATAAATTAACGGTATTAGACCCTATAATCCTGCAATATTATAGAGTCTATTACCGTAATACAATTTATTTCTATGAAAACAACAAAATAACTTTAAAAAAAACAATAATACAATCCGATATTATACGGTTTTTAAAATAAGGGAAATTACGATTTTTCATATAAGGGAAATTACAGTTAAAAAGAATTTAAATTGATAATAAATGTATAATTAAAGATAAATCATTCTAAACTATAAGCACAAGAATTATTCAAAATTATTTAATTAATAGATTTTTTCAAAATAAATGGAAAACATAGTTTTTCCTTTAAGTTTAAGCTTAATAATTCTGAATTAAAAAATTATATTTTCAATTGATTGGCTAAGTATGTATTAGAAATTGATTTTCCTATGTATTCATTCCCATTGTATACAGTTTGTATTGCAAACACCAATTCTTCTTGTTCAATATCTTTAGGCAAATAACCTAAAGCTCCTACTCTGAATGAATCAAAAATTTTTTCATTATTCTCTATAGCTGTTAACATTATCACCTTTACATCAGGGTATTCAATACTTATTTTTTCTGTAATTGCTATTCCTGACATAGAAGGCATCGAAATATCCATCAATAGAATATCTGGTTTCACATTTTTTAAAAGTGTGAATAACTCATTTGCATTAGCAGCTTCCCCAATAACTTTTATATCCGGCAAATTTGCAAGTAATATTTTTAATATCTCTCTTATAAATTTATAATCATCAACTAAAACTATTCTAATGTTGTTCATAAAAGATTGTTTTAAAATTAGAGAATCAAAAAATATTATTCTGGCTTTTTAATCATGTTATTAAGTTAATAGAATAATATTAATCAAAAATGAATAATACAAAGTAACTATTTTTAAAACAAATGACTAATCCGATATTATACGGTTTTTTTGATACGGGAATCTACAATTTTTTTGATACGGGAAATCACAGAAAAACACAATTGTAAACATTTAAATCAGTTTAAAACCAAGAAAAAAAGCAGATGTAAAAAAATCACTGAAAAAATTCTTATATTTCATTGATACCAGAAAATTGGATCATATTATTTAATTAAAATATTGCTTTATAAACTTATTATTCCATGCTTAATCGCATATTTTACAATATCTACAATAGAGTTTAATTCTAGTTTTTCCAGTATACTTTTTTTATGAGATTCTATGGTTCGTACCGAAATATTTAAACGGTCTGCAATTTCTTTATAACGAAGACCTTCTGCGAGCAATTTAATTATTTGAATTTCACGATTTGAAAGCTCCTGTCCATTTTTAAGTTTTCCTGATTTCCCAAGCATTGATCTTACCATATATGTTTTCATTACAGAACTGGTAATAGATTTAGCTAAATATTCATTCCCTTCGTACACTGTTTTTATCGCAAGAACCAACTCTTCCTGCAAAATATCTTTAGGAAGATATCCAAGAGCTCCTGCCTTAAGAGAATCAAAAACCATTTCATTGCTAATATTTGCAGTTAGCATTATCACTTTTATTTCCGGATAAACCTGTGTAATTTTACTGGTTATTGCAATTCCAGACATATATGGTAAAGCAATATCCATCAATAATATATCAGGTTTTATTTTTAATAATAATTCAAAAAGAGCTGTATCATTGGTAGCTTCACCAATAACTTCAATATCCGGCAAATTCATAAGGAGAATTTTCAAGCCATCTCTTACAATATTATGATCATCCACTAATACAATTTTAATCTTTTCCATGATAATTGCTTTTAATTATTGAAAAATAAAATGTACTCCCATTTCCAACTTCACTTTCAAACCATATTTTGCCATTGTTTTTTTCTATAAATTCTTTTGACAAAACCAAGCCTAATCCTGTTCCATTAAAAAGTCCTGCTTCTATATTAAACAAATTTTGCTTAATACTATCAGGAATACCATAACCTGTATCTTTAACAGATACTATAATTTTATCATTCTCAACTTTTGTCTGAATATAAATTTTCCCATTTGCTGGAGTATATTTTGTAGCATTATCGATCAGATTACGCAAAACCGTTTTAATCATTCTTTCATCTCCAAAAGCAAAGGTATCCGGTTCAACATACATCTGCAAAACTAAAGATTTTTGTTCAGCTGAAGTTCTATATAAGTTTAATACAGAAGTAATAGTAGAAAACAAATCAAAATCTATATGTTCTGACTTATTTTCAATTCCTTTCGTATTTAACCAGTCTGTAAGATTTTCTAAAAGGTAATAAATTTCTCCCATTGATCTTTTCAATGATTCAATACCTTTGTATTTATGGTTATCTTCAAGTTTGTAAAAATTACTTTGTAAAAAACTGCACAAAGAAACCAATGAACCAAATGGATTTTTTAAATCATGGGTAAGAATTGCAAATAACTTTTCTTTAGTAGCATAAGCTTCTTCCAATTCTGTTTTTTGCAAACTTATTTGTCTGTTTTTTTTGAATAATATTTTATTTGCTCTTTTCTTTAACATAAACCTGTAAAAGACAAATATAACCAAAACAGCTATTAAGATTGAAATCGTAATAAAAGTGTTTCTAAGATAAGTTTGTTTTTGTATTGCAAGTTGTTGAATTTCATTCTTTTGCTTTAGAATTTGGTTTTCTGCTTCAAACTGATCAATCTCATATTTAATTTTTAACTGATTAATTCTTTCATTGCTTTGATTCGAATAAATGCTATCCTTTAAATCCGAAGAAAGTTTATAATAATACAATGCACTTTTATAATCGTTTTTTAATGTATAATATTCAGAAAGTATAATGTAATTCAGATTATTAAACCCCATATCATTGGTATTCCTACCAAGTACTTCTGCTTGTTTGAGATAAACATAAGCTGAATCATAGTTATTAAGTTCTAGAAGTGTTTTGCCAATTCTGGATAATAAATATGCTTTTGAATATTTCTCAATATTAGTTATTTTTGTAGCTCGACGGAAATATTCAAGGGCTATTTTATATTTCTTTTGGCTAATGTATGCATCTCCAATATTTGATAATACTACCGCTACTAATTTTTTTTCATTTAATTCTTCAAAAAGTTTTAATGCCCACAACTGATATTTTATAGCGTTTTTATAATTCCCTAAATAAGAATTAACATTACCAAATCCTATTAAAGTAAAAGCAGTACTCTTTTTGTCTTTAATTTTTAATGAAATATTTAAACTCGTCTGAAGATTTATAAGAGCTGTTTTAGTATCATTTGTCATAAGATAAAGGAGCCCTAAATCTTTATAGGAATTAGAAATACCAATACTATCATTGAGCTGTTTATTAGTCTCCAATGATTTATGAAAATAAAGAATAGCCTTATCAAATGCAAAAGTCCTTCCATAATTTTTCCCGATTCTTGAGTATAATTTTGGTAAATTTTTAATATCTTTTCTTTCTTCAGCAATTTTAATCATCAGATTCAGATAATAAATCACTTTCTGAGTATTTGCTTGCTTTTCATAAGCATCTCTTAATATACCATAAAATCTAAACTGATTAGTAATATCCTTATTACCGATATTACTCAATCCAATATTTGAATAGAAAATAGCTGAATCAACTTTCGTATTTATATAATTATCCGCTTTTACATAAAGAGTTTCTATATTATTTTTTGTATTTTCTGCTATTTTCACAGTTTTATCTTGGGAATACAAACCATTTACCCAAAGAATAAAAACAAAAAAAATCAGAAACTTCTTTGATTTAAGGATTAATCTCAAAATGATATATAATTAAATTTATGGTATGATGCTGATTATATAAATGTTATCTTTGCAAGATTGATAGCTAATTGAACCAATAAAAATTTCTCATCGGTATAATTATATTCTATTATTTTAAAAATCAAATTTACTATTTTTTACAATGCAAGCTAGTTCATATTAAAACAAAAATTCAAATATATTCATTTTTAAAACAAAAAAGAACCTTCAAACTCGTTGAAGATTCCTTTTTAGAATATTTTAATTAGATTTTTTAATGCCTCATAATTGTCAGTGAGCTTCGATGCTCGCCTTGCTGCAATATGCTTTTATACGTAAGAATATAAAAATAGGTGCCATCTGCTAAATCACTTCCATCCCATCTATCAACTTCAGGATCGTAGGCTACTTTATCATAAACCTTTTTTCCCCAGCGGTTAAAAACAGTCAATCTGTTATCTTTTACGTTTTTCAGGTTTTTAATAAACAAATAATCATTTACGCCATCACCATTTGGAGTAATAAAGTTAGGGAAAACCAATGAATCTTCAACAACTAATATTGAAATTGATGTAGAATCAACGCAACCATGAATAGTAGTTACATATAACCAAATCAAAAAGTTTCCCTGTTCCAGATATTGATAGGAAGGATTTTGCAAATTGCTGGTATCATCAGCTACAGTGGCACTTCCAAAATCCCAATGCCAATTGGTTACACTAGCTGAAGAAGCGGTACTATTGCACATAACATTTGCATACGATAAAGAGAATTGATTACCATTGGTGGTAAATGATGCCACAGGATTCTCATATACTTTTACAAAAGCTGGCATTGTAGCTGCGCCTTTACAACCATGAGTAGTTGTAACGGATAAACTTACATCAAAATTTCCTGAAGTAACAAAAGAATGAACTGGATTTTGAGCAGTACTTGTAAACCCATCTCCAAAATTCCATAACCAGTTTTGCATAGCAGGAATTGATTCATCTGTAAATGTCACAGTAACCGGAGCACATCCTTCAGCAGGATTAGGTGTAGACGAAAATGAAAGCTGAGCAGCCTGATACATCGTTACATTTATAAATGTATCTACATCACAACCAAGAATATCTGTTGCTTTTACAGAATAAATAGTATTAACTACAGGTGAAACTGAAATAGAAGATGTAGTTTGAGAGGTACTCCATAAATAAGTATTTGCACCTCCAACATAAAGATTTATTGTGTCTCCTGCACATAAAGAAGTATCATGTGTAAGAGTGATTACTGGCAGAGGATTTACTGTAATAAATGAAGTATCTATATTAACACAACCCCATCCATTTGTACCTGTAACAATATAAGAAGTTGAGTTCTGAGGTATAAGATTTTGTACTGCACCTGGAGACAATCCGTTATTCCATAAATAAGTTGTAGCTCCTGTTGCTGTCAACACGGCTGTATCTCCTCTGCAAATAACTGGACTATTTACAACTACATTGGGTTTGGGATGTACCACAATTGAATGTGTCATTGTTGATAAAAAACCACCTGAATTAACAATAGCAAGGCTTACATTATAAGTTCCGGCAATATTATAAGTATGTACAGGACTTTGTAAATTAGAAGTATCTCCATCTCCAAATTGCCATTTCCAGGATGTTATAGGCAAACCACTTATACTATTATTGGTAAAATTTACAGGAGTTCCAACACAGGTAGCTGTATCAGAAGCAAAATTTGATACAGTTGTCATACATACAGTCTGTACGTTATAACAACCACCGGTTGATCCACCAACACCCCAATAAACCCAAGGATTACCATTAAAAATATTAGCAACTATATTACCTGAATAAGTTAAAGTTGGTGTAGAAGGAAGATTCCCTCCAAAGCCAAAGTAAACTCTTATTGTATCTATTCCAGATAAGCCTGGTGTACTTCTGAATCGAAATAAATGATCCTGTCCATCCGAAACACAAGTAGTATTCGCTGTAATACAAGGCCAATTTTGAGCAGATGTGTAAGAAACCAATTCATTAATTGTACCATGTAATATATCACCATTTTTATTTATAGAAATGTGCTGATATGTTGGATCACTTGGATTAGCTGTATAAGTATCCATAACAATTCCCAACGAAGTATTAAAGCTAAGACCATATCCTACATCTCCTCCTGTACCAACCATTCCGGTACTTGTAGGTTGTAAAATGAAAGACATTCCATCTCCCCCACAATTAACACAATTATCCCAATATATATTTGCCCTGTTCCCAAAATTAAGTGTTAGAATAATATCAAAAGCTTGGTTTAAATTTATCTTATAAATATTCCAGACTGCACCAGCCTGGCTACAGGCACTAGTAAGCTTATAACATCCAGGAGTAGTCATTGCAACAGCAGTTCCGGAAACATTGTATTGTTGTGCAGATGCATTGAAAGCAAATAAAAAAGAAATACAGCAAAAAAATAAATTTCTAAGTAATCTGTATGCTTTATTTAAAACTAAAATATTAAAATTTAAGCATTTCATAATTTCATAATTTAAAATGTTATCATTAACTAATCTTTCAATAAGACAAAAATAATCAGTAAAAAGTTTAATTAAGCAATAAAAAATTCATCCTTTATTTTCAAAACATTATAAAAGGGCTAAATTAATAGCCCTTCCATATAACATTTTATTTATTCACTACCATTTTCTTTACAAGGCGTTTGCCTTTAAATTCAATGGTATAGTAATAGATACCTGCAGATAATTCTTTGACATTTAAGTTAACAAAATGTTTTCCAGCATCCATTTTTTCATTAATTGAATAAACTTTCTGACCATATAGATTCATAATATCAAATTTAATATTGCCTGCTGAAGGTAAACTATATTCAATATACGTAGAACTATTTGTTGGATTTGGTATATTCTGACCCAACCAGAAGTTTTCTCCGTCAATATCATCAATTCCTACAACACCAATATTATAATTTGCGGCAGCACCTTCACAAGTCCCATTCCATCCTCTTACTGATAATATCCCACTGGTTGCAGAAGATGTAAAGCTCAGATAAACTGTATCCTTGTTGTTTAAATCAGGAGTAATACTTACACCAGTTCCAGTATAATACCAGTTATAATATAAAGCACCTGTAACAAGTGATGTAATTCTATACATAACATTATTCGAACCAGCATTAACACTTGCAGTACCCACTATAGCTCCGGGAGCACTCAGGTTACAAATATCAACAGACTTCTTAATTGAATCATTATTTAAATATGCATCAAGACTTAATCTTGTGAAAACATTTAAACTAAATGACACTCCTGAAGGAACATTCATAGGAGAAGGGAATGTATACTGAACAGTATCACCGGAAGCTAAACTGCCTGTCCATAATGCATCAACAGGTGTCAAAGCATTTCTTTGATAAGATACAGGAATTGAAGTTTGTGTAACTGTACCAAAATTTTTGATAACTGCTTTGATAAGTGTACTTCCCGGGCTCACAGTACTACCTGGTTGTATAATTTCTGTAATACCTACATCATTTGCAGCAGGATTTACAGTAATAGATTTACAAAACTGATCATTCTGTGTATAAATATCACCCAAAACACTGGTAGAAGCACATAAGTTGAAACTTGCATTGGCAACATGAAGCTGTTGGCTAAATGTATGATTCTTTGTAGCTCCCGGAGCAAGAGATCCTGTAATGATTGCTGTTTGTGCAGTTGAAGTTCCTGCTTGATAACTTACAGGAATATTAAATAAAGAATCAGTTCCAAAATTCTTAACAGTAACCGAAACAAGCACAATCTCACCAACCAATGAAGTTGATAATGGTGATGTTATTGCTACAACACCAGCGTCCTGTGGAATTGGATTCAATGTTAATGCAAAATCATCAATTGCCCATCCATTATATGTACTATTGGTTGCGTCAGATTTAAAAACAAATCTAAACTGAACTGTATTCCCTATATCAGTTAATTTACTAAGTTTATATTTAGACTGCTGCCATCCGGCACCTATACCTGTCCACATATTTAAAGTAGCACCATTATACCAGTTACTAGAATTAGTATCAGGTAATATATGCCCCAAAGTAACCCAATTGTCCATATTGTTCTTATATTCAATATATCCACCATCTTTATTTGTTTCTGCATCTACCCAATGCCAGAATTTCAATGTATCAGCTTTAAATAATGAATTGTTGAAAATTGGAGTATACAACATACTTATGTTGTTATTTGTATAATTACCATTCAATTTAGTTGCCCAAACATTTGGTGCAGAATGTGGTGTATTAATTACTGAAGCCGCAGGAACTCCTTTTTCCCATAAGGATCCAATTCCTGATGTAAACCATTCCTGAGTTGTATTGTCAAAGTTTTCGGCATAAGGTACAGATTTAAGTGGTACTCCAAAATAATTCATTTTTGAAGTATCATTTAAATGGTTAAGATCTGTTGTTAGAGAGATATAAGCTTTAATCTCAGAAGCTCCTGCTGGAATTACAACATTCAAAAAATCAACTGAGTCTGCACGATTCGATAGCAAATATGTAGTATAAGGATGTACGATTGGCGCAGCATTTCCAACTTTGCAAACTACATTAAAATTAGCTATACTATCAGCTCCATAATTCTTTATTCTAACTCTTATTGGAATATTCACACCCACCTGAGAATATGGAGTTGTTGGCAATAGAAATGCTGTGACCGACAAATCCACAGGAAGTGGAGTAAATTCATCAGCTCCGATATCAGGAGTATTAGCATTTCTGGGTTGTCCATCAATATCATTAGTAACATAAGCTAATGGCATAGCCAGATTATTAACAGCTGAAGTATAAACGTGTAAATTAGTATTACTTATAAAATCAGGATCATATGAAACAGAATTAAAATCTTTTTGATATGCTGCTGATAAAGCCGAAAGTGAAGTATAATTTACTGTAGCAGAACCATTATAATAACCATATTGACCAGTAGTTGAATAGAAGTTATTATAATTAGAAACACCTATAGAATTATTTTCATAAAAATTAGGATAATAATTACAAACTACATTATTATTGTATACTTCATTATTAGCACCATTCACAGAATTAATACCTCTGGTATCAGTTGTACTTGATCCATTTACAAAAATTGAATTATTAGCAATAAGCACATAGTTTATCGGGTACAACCTCAATCCATAAGTGTAATTTGTACCATTCAATAAGCTTACAAAATTATTTGCAATTAATCCTCTTGCAGTTGCGGTAGAAGTAACAGTTTCAAATAAAATCCCATTTGTGTTAGTTGAATTTGATAAAACAATAGAATTTCTTGTAACTTTCAAACTATCAGTTACATTGTTTAATAAAATTCCATTTTTGGTTCCGGTACCTGTAACTGAAGAAATTACAGTATTAGAATCAATTACAGGAGAATTAGAATAGGTGCATTGAATACCATAATTATAGAAACCTGTTATAATATTACCCTTTACTATATTTCTCTGAGTAATTGCTGATGCCGAACCTATGATGACAATTCCGTTATAACCGCTTGAAATATTATTATTTAAAATTTGATTATCATTTCCATAATCAGCATTTAGTGTAACAATACCTGCTGTTGTTCCTGCTGTATTAAGTGGCATTTCAATCCTGTTATTCTTAATAATAATATTTGACGGATTTCCGGTAAAATTAATAACCCGACCACTTGATGAATTAGTTTGTCTGATGGTCATACCTTTTATAGTAACATATTGCGTACCAACAAATTGAATTACATAATTGTTATTGGTTTGTGTAAAGTTAAATCCAATGACAACACTGCTACTATCACCATTAGCTGATTGGAATGTAACTCTGTTTGTGGCAGAGGAACCATTTATTACTGGAATTACAAATTGTTCGTTGTAATAACCAGGATTAACGTTAAATGTCACAGGACCTGATATTCCACACATTTGCAATGCCATAACTGCACCATTAAATGTTGCAAAATTTGCTGAAGATCCTCCAAGAGTATAATTACCGCTTAAAGGTCCGGCACAGACAATTATACTTGTTGTTAGAGTATCGTTCATTGTTAACTGATCAGGAACATTGTTTGGTAAAGTTGTCCAGAACTTCATCAAAGACTGTCCGGCAGTAAAATTATAGTTACCTAGTAATATTGTATCAACTTCTCCGGATATTTTATTTCCGGTCCATGAATAAGAAGGAGTTTGCAAAATGCCATTAACACTCCAATTAACAACCGCAGAAGTAAGATTAAGTACACCCCAGTTTTTAATTACAACTTTAACAGCCTGACTACCTGCTGAAGCAGGATTTAATGGTGAATTCATTGAAAGAACACCAGCATCATTATTTGGAAGTACAAATTCATCAGCTCCAATATCTGGTAATAAAACATTTCTTACTTCACCATCAACATCATCTGATACTTGTGCAAGTGGTGTTCCCATTTTATCAATCTGGAAATTAATCATGTGTAAATTATCAATACCAAAGAATGATGGATTTACATTTAAAGAGTTTGCTTCTTTACCACTGGCTGTTTTAAAGGCAGCTAAACTTGTACAGGTAGTAGTTCCCCAGTAACCGAGATTAGTTCCGGTAACATATAAATCATTGTAATTACTTATAGCTACACCTGCAGTAGATGAAGAATAATAAGCATAACCACCACCAGTATTGCAGAAAATATTATTCACAACATTATTATTCGAACCAGCATAAATATAAAATGCATAATTTGAAGTATAAACACCTGTTATATTAATCGAATTATAATAAATATTCAAATTATTACTATAATTGACATACATTCCATAAGTAGTAGAAACTCCAACTGATTGACTAATAAAATTATTAGCTACCAATCCATTTCCAGATGTGCTATTACAATAGTATAAATACATTGGATAATTATAAGTTGCATTTACACTGATTTTGTTTTTCAGATAACTATTATTATTACAGTAAGCCGAATAAATAGCATAAGCATAAGTTGCTGAAGCGATATTCTGAATTGTATTTCCAACAATTGAAATACTGTCCTGATAATAAGCATAAATACCGTAATAGTTGAAATCCCTCAGAATATTATTACTAATTGTATTTTTTATATTATAGTTAGATGTACTTGTTCCATAAGCATAAATTACCTGATAACCATTCAACATTAAATTGTTTTTAATGGTATTGTAATTTAAACCTGCACCACTCATATATATCAACGAATAGTTATTGCTTGCTCCTTGCATACCTTCAATTACACAGTTTGAAATTTCAATATGATGTGAATTCGGACCTAATTCCATAATACGACCCCAGGTATTGCTTCCTGCAATAGATAATGTCATTTTTGAGAAAGAAAAATAACTGCTTCCTATGAATTTCATTGCCCATGCAGCAGCACTAGAAAGTGAATAATGCAAGACAACATCTGTGCTGTCGCCTGTAACTGAAGTAAATGTAATTCTAGCATTCGGACCTGCTCCTGTTATTGGATTAATAAATAATCTTTCTTCATAATTACCGGAATCAACTAAAAATGTAACATTTCCGCATACACCTGCACCATTTAATGCATTTAATGCTGATGTGAAATTTGGATAGTTTTTACCAACACCAATTGTAAATGTACCGTTCATGCAGGAAGAAAAATAAAGTTTTGTAGTATCATTTAGTGGATTAGGATCCTGAACGTTGTTTGGTTCAGAAGACCATGCAATTAAGGTATCCAAGCCTCCTGGAAGCATAAATGAACCTATAGTAAACTCTCTGCTAGCACCTGGTAATACAGGGTCTGCTGGATTATTCCATTGGAATTGAGGTTGTAATACATTGTTTAGTTTATAATTAATTTTAAAAGAAGTTATAGGTTGTAGGCCGAAATTCTTTAACATAACTTTTACATCCGTCAAAGTATTAGATGGAACAGCTCCTGTTGGATTGGTAAATGCCAATAAGCCAGCTTCGTTAGCAGGAGGAGGTGCCACTGTTATAATAGTTTTCGTTCTTACACTTTCACAACCGTCTTTATTATAATTTATTTGAATATTCGGACGATTTACCGATACATAAGTACTAGTTGCATTAGAACAATTATTCGCATTATCTCCATAAGAATAAGCTACAGAATTAAAGGATGTTGGAGTATAAGACATTATAGCATTTGTGGTATAAGAGGAATTATTGAAACAAGTCTCAACGAGAATATTATCAATGCCGTTCCAATAAAACGGAGTAGTAAATATATGAGTATTCCATCCAGCAAAAGTAGTATATGAAGCATTCGTATAAACCGAAGTAAGATTGGTTTCATAGGCACCGGTTGCTAATGCAGAACTCGTAGTATTCTTCATTTTAATTTCAAAATTCTGTAATGACGCACCTGCAGCAGAAGTTACCTGAAATGCCAGTGAAGTTATTTGACCTGCAACAATTCCAAATGAATTTAACTCAGCTTTTGTTATTAGTATCTGATGTTTAGAACCCCACCAATAATTCCCATAAGGCGCTGGAAAAGTAGTAGTTGTATTTACTGATGTTCCAGTACCAATCGTAGCTAAAGCAGCAAATTTGGTGAACGCCTGAGACCAGATAGTATCATTAGAATACAAAATTCCAGAAGTGTAAGTATTTCCCTGAGCAATTTTAGTACCGCCTACTGCCTGATGGAACCAATAAATAGTATCACTGGAAATCGCATTCAATGTTCCTGCTGTTGCATAAGGAATTGAAATTGAATTTACAGCAGGTGCAGCAGGAGTATATTTTACCAATACATCTTTAAAAATAGTATCATTCAATCCATAATTATCATTCGTTAACTGTGTCCAACTAGCAATATGATAAATAGAATCAGTTTGAGGTAAAGTAACAAAATTTACAGGAACATTAAATGATATGTTTTTAATAGCAGCAGGAGCAATAGTATCAGATAGTGGTTGAGATACGATATTAATTATGTTACCATTATATTTTAAACCATATTTTACTGTCAATGCATTAGGTGTACCAAAAATAGTATCAGTACCTTTATTTTGAATAACAACATTTATGATTTCACTAAATAAACCACAACCCGAGTTTGGTGTTGAGATAATATTCATAGCTGCATCTTTTTGGGCAGGATTTCCAATATTTACATTGATCATTAATCTACCTATATCTGTTCTTGCAGTTAATCCGCTTCCATTAATCGCTGCTGTATAATAAGCATTATTTCTGGCAGGATTTTCAGTTTGACTACCTAAAGGATTGAATGTGTATGCATTGCCTATTTGTGCAATACCAGCATAAAAATATGCATTTCCTGTAGATGTTGAAGGCGGATGTATCATATCAAACTTCACCCAACTGCTTGTATCACTGGCTGTGATTGTTTTTATATATGAAGAATCAATGACAATACCATTTGAATTCAGTACTACTGCATAAACTTGTTTGCCAATCGTATTATTATTAGTAATATAAGCTTTTACAGATTTTATTACCTTGCTTCCATTTATATAATATTTAGCAAGCATTAATCCAGAGCCGGTTCCAAATCCAAAATTAGTCGTAGCTTTTGTTGTATCTGCATATCCAAAAATAGTATCTGTTACATATTGAATATAGTTAGCCTCATTGTTAGTTAAATCATTATCAGGAGATATATTTACTTTAACATTATTTACACCAAGATTTGCCGGAATAAACGGGTCAAAATTAATTGTATCCTGAACACCAACACCAAGACTTGTTATTATTTTACTACTGCTAAAGCTATTGCTACCTGTAATGTTTAAATCTACATTTATGTTAGATAAAACGGTAGAACCAATATTTTTCACAACTGCTTTTACAATATGTGGAGAACCTGCTTGCTTTGGCAAATTACCCAAAGTATACAATGCTCTTAGTTTACCATCATTTGGCAGAACGGTAAATTCATCAGCACCAATACAAGGAATGGAAGCTCTTTGTTGGTTATCAATATCTTTTGTTACATTGGATAAGAATTTTCCTTTGAAAAATAAATCAATATTATCAGTATGTAAGTCAGTACTACTAATGAATCCAGGGGTTACAGCCACTGAATTTGAATCTTTCAGTGTAGCAGTTACATAAGCTGCAAGAGAAGTATAATTAAGAATAGAAGTCCCATTGAAATAACCATATAGATTAGAAGTTGAATACAAATTATTTCTATCTGATTTTGAAACACAGCTATTTTCGTAAAAAAGAGTATATTTATTAGATAAAATATTATTGTTATATACCTCAATATTGCTACCTGAAACAGGATTAATACCTCTTGTATCTGTATTACTGCTACCATCTACATAAACTGAATTATTAGCAACTAATAAATAATTAATATTAGGATAAAGCCTCATTGCATAAGTTTGAGTAGTTCCATTCAATAATGTAACAAAATTATTTGCGATTAAAGCCTTGGTTGTTGCAGTGGAAGTTGTATTTTCAAGAGCAATTCCCATTAAAATAGAAGAATTGGATAAAACGATTCTGTTTTTAATAACTTTCAGGCTATCATAAGCATAAGATAATGAAATACCATTTCTTGTAGTAGTTCCTGACAAATCAGAAAGAACTATATTAGAATCAATTACCGGAGAATTAGCATATTCACACCGAATACCATATTGAAGGAAACCTTCAATCAGATTTTTAGCAACATAAACTCTGTCGAGTCTGGATGTTGTAGAAACACCTTTTATAAGTATACCATTTGATCCACCTAAGAAATGGTTTGCAACAATCAGGTTATCTGTACTATTTATATCTTCTGAACGAAGTAGTGATAAATCAGCAGTAGTACCTGTATAGGCAGAACTCAAAAAGTTTCCGGTAATAGTATTGTATTTAGAACTATTCGTAATTACGATTGCATTTGCATAAGAAGCATTCTGAGGTGTAAATTTAATATTTTTTATAGTAGTATATTTTGCACCATCAAGTTTTACAATCCAGTTGTCAGTAGTAGCAGTTGCAGAAGCAGCAAAGACAACTGAAGTACTATCGTTATTAAGTGATTTAATGGTGAGGGTGTTTATAGCAGATGATCCTAAAATTGCAGGTATTGTATATCTTCCTATATAAGTGCCTGGTTTAACGTTTAATACAACAGGACCGCAAATTCCGTTAGCGGTCATGAAATTTATTGCTGTATTTAAGTTTAAGAAATTAGCTGTTGCATCTCCTACAGTATAAGTTCCATTTAGACCGGTATAAAGATTTACTAGTTTTAAAGTGTCATTTCCAAAATTTGCATCCACAACACCATTAGGTGTTGATGTCCAGAAATTAACATTATAACTTGTCATTGGTAAGAAGTTATAATTTCCTAAATTCAGGGTAGTATCTGTAAATGTTAATAATGATGCTGAGAATACTATCGGGGTTTGTATAACTCCGTTTACACTCCAGCCTATAATTACATTATTTAAATTATTTGCCCCGTAATTTTTAAGTTTTGCATAAACTGCAACATTACCGGTACATATTGTATTTTGAGATAAAGCTGCAATTCCTGCATCATTATTATAAATCTGAAGTTCATCAGCACCAACATCAGGTGTAGTCAGACTTCGGAGTTCGTCATCAATATCTTTAGTAACCTGAGGTAATGGAACGCCTTTGTTTTTTAAGGAGTAATTGGAAATATGTAAGTTGTTATTCCCTAGAAATTGTGGATTAATATTAACACCATGAACTTCATAAGAGTTTAAAGTTTTCCAGGCAGTTAAACTTGCATATTCTGCTGCTTTGTAGCAGAATGTTGCAGCATTGGTATAATAATCATTATAATCGAAAAATATTTTTGTCCCCAGTGAACCTGAAGCCCCACCTGTTCCAAATTTAATCAGATAGCCGTTACCGGATGAATTAACGATAATATTATTATAAAAATACAAACTATCAGTAGGTTGGTTAGCTATATCTGAGTAATAGTTCAAAAATATGATTTCACCTGCTGTAGTTTGTGCTCCATATCTGTGGAATGTATTATGATAAAATTTAATCCCTGTTCCGTTTGCATAATCAATCATGTGACCACTCGTTGTACCACCCTGAGAAATCATATTATTATAAAACAAAGCTTCATTACCGTAAGAACTATTACAATACCATACGGCTAAACTTCTTGGACCTGCATTTAAAGCTATTTTATTATTATAGAATTCCCATTTATTTTTTAATTGATTTAAATAAACGCCTTCACTTGTTGTATTGGTTGTAGCTGTTGTAATATTATTATTGTAAAATTTCACAGCATCTAATCTTGATAAGAATGCAGATCTGAAAGATTGGTCGTACAAATTATTATAACTTATTACAATTCCTTTATTTAAATTAGCAGTAGATACGCCTTCAATATATATCCCTGAATATCCATAGTTTAAAACATTTTTGCTGATAAAAATTGCTGAGTCACTTGAAGTATTAAAGGATGTGATGAGAGTCTGATCATTTGAAATTCTATTCGTTTGAGTTCCATTAAAAATATTATTTAAAAGAGAAATATTTGAAGAATTTCCTTCAATACTAATAAGTTTCGCATAAATATTACTTAACGCATTAAAAGTAATTCCTTTAAAAATCAAATAATTAGCTGCATTAAATTTTACCAGATAATTATCATTCATTCCCTGTGCATTGTACTGAAATATTACTGAAGTACTATCATTGTTGGCAGATTGGAAAGTAATAGTATTGGTTACACTACTGCCGGGTACATTATTAATTATATATTGTCCGGTATAAGTCCCAGGATTAATATTAAATACAACAGCAGCAGAAATACCACATTGTAAAGAAGAAACAGCAGCTTCAACACTAACATAATCAGCACTCGAACCTCCGATAGTATAATTACCGGCTAATTGCCCTGAACATGCAAAAACCGATTTATATAACGTATCATTAAAATTGTAAGTATCCAAAACGCCGTTGGGTGAAGATGTCCATACTTTAATTTGTGAATATCCATTGGAAAATGTATGATTGCCAATAACCACAGAATCTACACCAAATTGTAGAATATTTCCAGAATACGTATAAGGAGTCTTCAACACACCATTTACTGACCAATTTATAGTAACTGAAGTTAAAGGAGATTGTCCGAGACTTTGAATAGTTACTTTAATATCCTGATTTAAAACAGAAATCATACTAGGAGGTTGATTAATCTGATAAACCCCTGCTTCATTCAATGGAACAGGAAATTCATCTGCTCCAATACAAGGTGGAGTTGTTCTTACATCACCATCAATATCATCGGTTACATCAGCTAAGGATTTTGCTTTGCTTCCTAATTGGAAATTAGAACAATGCAAATCTGATGAACTCATGAACAAAGGATCTAAATTAAGGGAATTCTGTTCCTTTCCACTGGCTGTTTTTAAAGCAGCAAAACTACTGCATGCTGTACCCCAATATCCAATATTAGCACCAGTAGCATATATATTATTATAATTACTTGAATCAATCCCACTGGTAGATGTTACACTATAATAGGCATAACCACCACCTGTGTTTGAAATTATATTGTTAAATAAATTAATAGAAGCTCCATTTCCAACATATAAAGCATATCCACTGGCAGTTCCTTTAGTGACATTGATAGAATTATTGTAAATATTTAATCCTTTTGAATAAGAGGAATACAAACCATTTGCTGGACCAACACCAACAGATTGACTCATGAAATTATTGCTGATCAAACTATTACCACTAGTAGTATTATTATAATACAGATATAAACAATAATTTGAGGTTGCTGCAGTCATAATCAGTTTATTTTTCTGATATTTTGCATTGTCTACATAATAGGAATAGATTGCATAAGCGCTGGCACCTGAGGGATTAGAAACATTATTTTTAAGAACAATAATACTATCCAGATAATTCAAATACAATCCGGAATTATAAAAACCACTTATAGAATTTCCTTCATATATATTTCCCTTTTCCTTGTTTGAAGTAGAAATACCAGAAGCATAAACG
Source organism: Bacteroidales bacterium (assembly GCA_049315385.1). GTDB lineage: Bacteria > Bacteroidota > Bacteroidia > Bacteroidales > JACABE01 > JACABE01. Next base: position 19,367 of record JBMOKG010000039.1, on the reverse strand, counting down.
CCATAATATCCGTTTAAAATTGTATTATTTTTAAAAGTATTGTAATTTTCTGTAAAAGTATTTGCATTATAAATTCCTGCATAATTAGCAGAAGTGGTAGTTGGCATTTCCAGCTTACATCCTTCCATTGAATTGTAACTGGCAGCATTAGCAAGAAAAGCAACATAACCATAAGAAGCACCGTTTGCTTTAAAATTGACATTTTTAACTTTAACATATTTTGAACCATCAAATTTCAAAACATAATTATCAGAAGCTCCGGTAGCAGCATAAATAAAATTAACATCATTTGGATTTCCAGTTTCTGACTCAAAAGTTACTGTATTTGTAGCAGATACGTTATTAATTAATGGAATAATTAATTGCTGATTATAAGTTCCTGATTTAATTTTAAAAGTTACAGGACCGTTAACACCGCAATTCCCCAATGCAATAAATAAATCATTGAAAGTAGGGTAATCTGCAGTAGCATTACCAACAGTGAAAACCCCTGTAATATTCTGACAACTGTAGATGCTGATATTTAAGGTGTCATTTGCTGGATTTTCATCAGCTATGTTATTAGGTAATTCTGTCCAAGCCTTAATAGTATGTGGTCCTAATGGGAAACTAAAATTTCCTAGATTTACGGTTGATGAGATATAATCCTGATTTAAATTCCCATTCCAGATAGAAGAATTCTGAATAATACCATCAACAGACCAATTTACAACAGCTGATGTTAATAAAGAATTTCCCAGATTTTTTATTTTAACTGAAATTGGTACAGTTGTATTTGCTATAACAGTATTTATAGGATTTACAAATTCAGAGACTTTAGAATCTAAAGCAAAAACACTCGATTCAAAATTAATTTTAATATGAGCTCTTTGTCCTGTAGTATTTGATGAAGAAGGAACTACAGCTGTACCGTAAAAACTACTTGCTTTACCTGTAACTGTTTCATATAACCAGTTAACAGCTCCTGTAGCATTTCCGGGATGATAAAATTCAACGAAAACCATTAAATTCTCTGTACCTGCATAAGTAAGCAGATTTCCAGTGTTACATAAAAATGTTTGCCAACCTGCTGCAGTATTTAAATTTTGGGTTGTGCTTTCATATACTTTTGTTGCTGTTGCCTTTGCATTGGTATAATCAACATAATTGAGCGGTGTAATAACATCAGAAGTGCTTTTTAAATAGATCCTCATTGTAGCATTACTCAAATTGTACCCATTGGCATCAGATTTGTTAAAAGCAATAGATTCAATGGTTCCACCAGTCTGAATTTCACTTTTTGTAATTATTGCAGCATAGTAACTATACAATGATGTTGTTGTCGCAGAATTAATATAAATAGGACTATTGAATCCACTTAATGTTCCATTTCCTATCTGAGCACTCCCAACCCCTTTCTTTATCAATACTTGTTGACAGTTGGACGTAGGTAAATAAGAAACATTATTATATATATCATAAGCCTCTATCGAATAACAGATAGTGGAATTGTAAGGCATTGAAGGAAAATCAAATTTATATAAAGAATCCGAACCTGAAACGAAATTCATAAGTGTAGAAACAAATGTACCTCCATCAATTGAATAATTAATATAAACACCATTAAGTGCTGTATTATCTTTTACCCAGGCATTTACAGTAAAAGGACCGGTTACATATACAGTATCTTTTAAAATTGGAGTTTTAAAAGTAATTCGGGGAGGAACTAACTCATTGTTAGAAGCAAAAACCTTAATATCATCTAAAAGCCATCCATATCTACCGGCTCCTAATGGATTTCCGCTTCCCATAAACCTGAATCTAATTTTTACATTGGCTTGATTTGCTGCCAGTGTTGAGAGATTAAAAGTTTCAATTTTCCACCATGAATTAGTAGGCTTTGTAACAGTATCTCCTGAAAGCCAATCAGTAGGATAGGAACTCTCTGAAAATTTAGAAGCACCACCGGAAGTAATTAAATTCCCAGCACCCAGGTATTGCGAAGGTCCCAATGAAGTCCATACACTTCCACCATCTGTTGATATTTCAACTTGACCTCCATCTGAAAAATACAATTTACATATTTGAGCAAACTGAAGTGACACTATACTATATCCCAGTGTACTAAACGAATTAGTAGTAAGATAAACTGTAGATCCAATCTGAACTTTATTTGAATCGGCTCTTAAACCGGAATTTTTTAAATTTGTAGTTATTGACCAGGGTGTGCCTCCAACTGGATCAGTTGAATTTTGGATACTATCACCCAGTGTAGGAAGCTCAAAATTTTCGTGAAAGGTTACAATAGTTTGCGCTGGTAAATACATCGCAAAGAAAACAGTAATCAAAAGAAAGAATAATTTTTTCATGATCAATTTGTTTTTATTTATAATTTTTTATTTTTATTTTCAGGCTACAAATATACAAAAAAAAAGACGCTAAAACGATTTAGCTAATTAAAATTAACTTATTAACATAAATTTAACTGTGCAATAATCTGTTATCACAACCTTTGAATATAGTAAGACAGTGATAATGATAAAAAGTTGTATTTGCTTACTGTTTTTTAAATAAAATTTGAGCTAAATTTTTAGACAAATTCATTTAGAATTTTAGATTAGAATTGAATTTCTTTTTGTTCAAATAAATTTATAATTTTGCATTTTGAAACACTAAGAGTAAAAACGATATAAATCAATGAATATTCATCACTTAAATCATTTACGGGAACTTGAATCTGAGTCAATTTATGTAATCAGAGAGGTTGCAGCTCAATTTGAACGACCTGTTCTTCTTTTTTCAGGTGGAAAAGATTCTATCGTTATCACTCATCTGGCACGCAAGGCTTTTTTTCCTGCAAAATTACCTTTCCCTTTATTGCATATTGATACTGGTCATAATTTTCAGGAAACACTGGATTACAGGGATGAAATGGTTAAAAAAATCGGAGCACAATTAATTGTCGGTTCTGTTCAGGAATCAATCAATCAGGGAAAGGCAGTAGAAGAAAATGGCTACAATGCCAGCAGAAATGTTTTACAAACTATTACATTGCTCGACACTATTGAAAAATACAAATTTGATGCTGCAATGGGCGGTGCACGCCGCGATGAGGAAAAAGCACGTGCCAAAGAAAGATTCTTCTCACACAGAGATGAATTCGGACAATGGGATCCAAAAAATCAACGGCCAGAACTCTGGAATATTTTTAATGGAAAGAAAAATATGGGCGAACATTTCAGGGTTTTCCCCATCAGTAACTGGACAGAAATGGATGTTTGGCAATATATTCTCCTGGAGAATATCGAAATGCCAAGTTTATATTTCACGCATCAACGCGAAGTTTTTTGCCGGGACGGGGCATGGCTTGCAACTGCACCTTTTATGAAACTGAAAGATAATGAAAAAGCTGAAATAAAAACAGTAAGATGCAGAACTATTGGCGATATTACCTGTACTGGTGTTACACTTTCAGAAGCCAATTCACTGGAAGAAATTATTGAAGAAATTGCAGCAACCCGTGTTACCGAAAGAGGTGGAAGAGCAGACGATAAACGTTCTGAAGCAGCCATGGAAGATAGAAAACGTGAAGGATATTTTTAACAAAAAGCGAAAATGAGTTTTTCAAAAAATGGATATTTAGATATGGAATTGCTGCGATTTACTACCGCAGGAAGTGTTGACGATGGCAAAAGCACTCTGATAGGAAGATTGCTGTTTGATAGTAAATCCATTTTCGAAGATCAATTGGAAGCAGTTAAAAGAGCAAGTATTCAAAAGGGAAATGATTATATCAATCTTGCATTACTTACCGATGGATTACGTTCTGAAAGAGAACAAGGCATAACAATTGATGTAGCTTATCGCTATTTTGCCACTCCAAAACGTAAATTCATTATTGCCGATACACCAGGTCATGTACAATATACCCGGAATATGGTTACCGGAGCGTCAACTGCAAATGCTGCAATTATTCTTATTGATGCACGCAACGGCGTGATTGAGCAAACCCATCGTCATGCATTTATTGCTTCACTTTTGCAAATCCCACATATTGTTGTTTGTATAAACAAAATGGATCTTGTAGATTTTCATCAAGATGTTTATGAAACTATAAAAAATACATTTTCAGAATTTGCTAAAATAATTGACATCAAAGACATTCGTTTTGTACCTATCAGTGCATTAAAAGGAGATAATGTAGTGGATGAATCCACGAATATGCCATGGTACAACGAAGGTACTTTAATGAGTATACTCGAAAACATTCCTATCGAAAATGACTATAATTTTTCAGATGCCAGATTTCCTGTTCAATATGTTATCAGACCATTAACAGAAGAACATCATGATTACAGAGCTTATGCAGGCAGAGTTGCAGGTGGAATTTTCAGAACAGGAGATAAAGTAAATATTTTACCTTCTGGTATGCAAAGCAAAATTAAATCAATTGATTTAATGGAAGATAGCCTGAATGAAGCCTTCCCTCCTATGTCTGTTTCCATCACCCTGGAAGATGAAATCGATATCAGCCGAGGCGATATGATTGTAAAAAATGACTCCTTACCATCCATCAGTCAGGATATTGAAATAACGATGTGCTGGATGAATCAAAAACCACTTCGTGTTGGAGGAAAATATAACTTAATGCATACAACCAAAGAGGTAAAATGTATTGTAAAAGAAGTCCTTTACAAACTAAATGTGAATACATTGGAGAAAATTACTGAGGATAAAGAAGTGAGACTAAACTCTATTGCTAAAGTAATGATTAAAACTACCAAACCTTTGATATTTGATGCTTATAAAAACAACAGAGTTACCGGCAGTTTAATTTTGATTGATGAAGCTACCAATGAAACCGTTGGTGTTGGAATGATAGGATGATAAAGATAAACTTTATTTTATTTACAAATTCATTTTAAATTCAACTTACAAATTCTCAGATAGTCTTCTTTTGAAATATTATTATGCCATTTATGCAAAATTACTCCGTATCCAATCACACTTAAATAAACAGCTAAGATAATCACAACCACCCATTTAATTGAAATTTTTTTCTTAATTCCAGTTGTTTGCAGCTTTAAGGTATTTTCAACCGGACAAATCTGAACACATTGCATACAGCTGATACATTCATCGGAAATAACTGTTTTAAGCGTATCGACTTTTATTTGCGAAGGACATATTTCAGCACATTTCGAACAATGAATGCACGTTTCATTATTACGAAATATTTTATTCGGACTTAATAAACCAGCAATCCCAAGCAATGCTCCATACGGACATAAATAACGGCACCAGAAACCACGAAAGAAGAAAGACAAAATCAATAATATGCTGATTACACATATTGAAGTTAAGGATATCTTAGCAAAAAAATAAAACATTCTAACATCTGAAAGCATATTAAAATCGGCATCCAGAAAAAGCCTTAAATCTATAACTGTCATTCTGAAAATAGAAATAGAAAAAAATATCAGCAGTAAATATTTTAGACTTCGTAAAATAGCATCCAATATTTTTGGTATTTTAAAACTCCGTTTAAACAATCGTTGTCCAAAATCCGCTAATTTCTCAGACAATAAACCAACCGGGCAAAACCAGCTGCAAAATGATTTTCCAACGAACAGCGACATTAAAATGCTAGCAGTAAAAATAAAAAAACCTGCTGGATGTATTGTATGAATTTCACCAGATTTAATAAAATAAACAAGATTCATAAATGAGCTGATAGGCAAGAAACCATCTACCGCGGCAGGACGATAAAAGCTACCTTCTACCCCATTTGTTTCTAAAAATTCTACAAAAAAATAAAATTCAATTCCTATCCATACACAAAGTATAAGAAAAGTATACTGAACAATATGTCTGATTTTCTGAACATCTGAAAATAATTTAATTATTCTGTCTTTCATTGTCTTATTATTTCAAATATTTTAAATCAGTTCACTCGATTTTTAACTATTTTGCTAATTATTAGCATTATAGTTATAAAATTCCCCATTTATAAAGAAATCCAAAATGCCATAAAAAATATACAGCAAGGCTCAGCACAATTAAAGTAATGATAAGAATTGGAATCAATGGATTTTTCTTTTTTGCAAAAGGATCAATTAAGTTCAGCTTCGAATTTTCAGGTAATTCAGCCAAATGTGTTAATGTATTTCCGAAAGCAATATTAATGGTAGCACGGGCATTAATAGCCCAGCCATTGGCATCCAATAGTGGTGCGAGATTTCTTTTCCTTAATTTTAGCCATGCGAGTATCATTGAGGGTCCGGAAATACAAAGGATAATTCCAAAAACCGCCAGTGGCATTTTCCACCAAACCAATCCAAAGAATCCTGTTAATATTGATGCCACAACTGAACCAATTGCTCCGAGTGCAAGGCTTATGGCTGCAAAAATACCTACAAATTTACCTATGTCAAAGGCTTGATGTGAAGTAGCTGCTGCAGGAGCAACTGCAATAGCTTCCGGTGCTTTCTGCACTGAATTTTTCAAACCTGTATCTACATGCTTACCTGCTACTTCTATTTTTGAAGTTGTAGCCGAATCAACTTCTTTTTCTTTAGCAGATGCAACTTTTTCAATCTGGGTAGAAATAAATTTTGAAACTTTACGATATGGAGACCAAAAAGCCTGACGGATACTTATTGGATTTTCAATCACTTTTACAATGGTAGCATCCCAGTCATCACCTTGTCTGTCGTAGAAAATTGCATTTCTACCAACCTCAATATTGTCGAAATCGCCATCGGTTAAAGCTGCAACAATAGTCATTCTTGTATTTTTTATTTTAGAATAACATTCACAATAAATTAAGCATATTCCGCTTGACTTTGCAATAGCATTGTGTTTGCCCATATCGCTTACTTTAATACATAAATCACAACAACGCTGGTCAATATATAAACTACCTGCCTGAAAAATCGCTAGTGAATCATAGGAATAAAAATCATAAAAAGTCACATAATTTTTAAGTAATTTATATAGATCCCGATGATATCTTACCAGCTTGTCAACTAAAAAAATATTATTCGTATTCTGCTCCAATGCTAAATCCTTTTCGATTAAAGAAAATAAAACGTCTTGCGCATTTTCTTCAACTAACTCACGTATAGCTGACAACCCTAAACTTTCAACCGCAATTCCAACTTTTTCTAGCTGCCATAGATTGTAATCGTCAAATTTCCGGTTAATAACATCCCATTCAGCTTCAGTTAGTTTTTCTTTAGTTGGAAATTCAGGTTTAATAACCAGTTCACTAAAATCTGCAATAGCTTTTTCCCAGGCAGGATTTAAAGCTTTTGTAAGTGACAGCGGTTTTTTTGCTTCAATTTTTGCAAGTGGAAAACCAGCAATTTCATCCATACATAAACTTAAATCTTTAGTGCTTATCCCCTCATATCTGGCACTCAATGAATTTAATATAGTCACAGAGTCAGCATCAAATTCAGCTAAACGGCATCTTAAAAAATAATCTTCGATTTTTTGCTTTACAGCATTAAATGCAGACAGTGCATCAGCTGTCAATTCGGCAAATGGCAATATTTTTTTCGGATTTGCTTCTGCTAAAGCATACCAACTGGAATAATCTTCACAATTTTTATAAAAATCATTGATATGTTCAGTTGAAATCCCTTGTTTTCCACTTCTGTCAGCAACAGAACCCATGCAGAAAATAATATCATTGATGCGTTTTTTTATTATCTCATCCTCAGTAGCATCTTCAGTAATAATACCATCACCATTAAACTTTGTATCTGCAAAAATCCGGACAGTGTCAGAAGTTTCTTCCACTGTAATTTCATCAGCATCTGCTTTGCCCAGATTAGCGAGAATTTGTTTAGCTGAAGCAAGCAAAATTTGCCCTTCTTCAATGTTATCATTGATAGAAGAAAGTAACAACGTTTTATTTTCTTTTATTAATTCATCCGGATTTTTCAAAAGTTTAGTCAGCCATTTTACTGCTTCAAGAATTTCGGGCACCCTTATTCTTTCATCCTTATCACTGTCAATCAATTCTAGCGTTTTGGAATCAATTTCCATTCCATGAACCGGGCAACTCAATGCGGTCCATAATTTCTGATCCAGATGTTCAAGTGAAACCAAATCCATTCCGCTTTCCAGGTTTACCCTGTTAACACCTCCTACTCTGGAGAATTGCCAAATATGAGTATTGTTTTCTGAATTAAGTATATTTTTTAAATTACTCACCTTTTTAAGGATTTTTTTAGATTGATTCATAATTCATTAGAATTTTAAACTATCAATTTATAAAAATTAAAAATTTATCGGTTTAATTTGAAGCATGATACAATTCATATATCATGTATGTTCTGTAGGCAATTTATCGCATTTCACGTTCAACCGAGAACAAAAATAATTATTATTAATGAAAACAACGACATTTAGTTATGAAATTTAAGAAAACTAAAAGCAAATATTACTAATTTCAAACCTACAAAAAGCGAATTTGGAAAACAAAAACTTCATGCAAGCCATTTCTTTTCATAATCATCAACTTAAAAGGAAACGTAATTAGCTAAATTTTAAACCAAGCCAATAATTACCTCATTGCTAATAATTTCAAACGTTTTAATCAGAAAGGTGAACTTAAACCTTATGTGATATGTGAAATGAAATATTTTTAATATAATCATTGCAACTTATAATATCATTCTTAATTTTGCAAAAAATAAAATACAGAGTAAAATGGGAAGAGCATTCGAATTTCGTAAAGCGCGTAAATTTAAACGCTGGGGCAATATGGCCAAAGTATTCACCAAATTAGGAAGAGAAATTACAATGGCGGCTAAAGCCGGCGGCGGTGATCCACACACAAATCCTCGTTTAAGGTTATTGATCCAGAATGCAAAGTCTGAAAATATGCCCCGGGAAAATGTAGAAAGAGCCATCAAAAAAGCTACAGAAAAGGACACAAAAGATTACAAAGAAATGGTTTATGAAGGCAAAGCAGCTCATGGTGTTGCAATATTGGTCGAAACAGCCACTGATAATCCGGTAAGAACAGTTGCCAATGTCCGTAGTTATTTCAACAAATACAATGGCAGTTTGGGAACAACTGGCATGCTTGATTATTTATTTGAACGCAAATGTTCTTTTAAGGTAGAAAAGAAAGATGGACTCAATCTGGAAGAACTTGAATTCGAACTCATTGACTATGGTGCAGATGATGTATTTGAAGAAGATCAGTTCATCTTTATATATGCCGAATTTACTTCTTTTGGACCTATACAAAAGTATCTGGAAGAAAATGCATTTACTATTTCAACTTTTGAATTTGAGCGCATCCCAACTGAAATGAAGGAAGTAACTACAGAGCAACAAATAGAAGTTGATAAATTACTCGAAAAACTGGAAGAAGACGAGGATGTTACCAATGTCTTTCATAATATGAAGGTGAAAGAATAAAAAGGAATATTCTTAATTCATCAAAACCAATATTACGCTGAATCATTTTCCAGATCAGCATTTTAAAAAGCAAAACCCTGAAAAGTTTATATTTTCAGGGTTTTGTTATTAAATACAAATCAATGCTTAAGTTGGTTTCAACCACCTTGTAATAAACTTAATTTCTTTTCAGAACATTGATATTGATTGTACCATTCGTAATTTGCTTATTAACCGTCCCGTTATTTCCTATAAAATCAAATGTGCCGATTATCTTATTTGCAATTGTATCACAAGTTGTAAGTGCAAAATTACCTGAAACACAGTTATAATAATCAACAGGAAATGAGGCACCATTATTGGTCATATACGTAAGCCATGCAGAATTAAAGTCCTGAGATACCGCTTGTGAGCCTGTTTTAGGCAAAAAATGGAATTCAAGGACCTGCATTCCACCCTTAAAAGCATAAACATCAATTTCTCTTTGCATACCGCTTCCGGTAGGATTGGTACTGTAAATTACAGCATTAGCAGAATCAACTGCTACTAACGCACCATCATTGTATGTAATTGCTGCTGAAGGATTATTTGTAGTTGGTGAATTAGAACTCGTTTCTGTTTTCTTACACGAAAAAATGAATAAACTAACTGTTAGTAAAGTTATTGTATAGTATTTTGTTTTCATAAATATAAATTTTAATTAATAAATATTTTAAAACATCTTTTTACAAAATAAGTTCATTACATAAACCAATAAATGCCTTGGAATACTTAAATAAAATTAAATGAAGAATTTCCATTTATTTGGCTTAAATATTCATTTGTTTTACAAACAACCTCATTATCAAGCGATATAAAAAAATATAAGTTAAAAATTAAATGATAGTTTCCCCTCTTCACAAACCATCAAAATCTGATGATAATTTACCGGGAAATCCATCCTAAGGATAAAAATAATGCTTAAAACAATTATTCGAATTCAATATTTTGAAGGAAGAATCTTTATTCAATTCATCATCAATACAATTCTACAAAATCAATTTTTCATCATTTGAATTTAATTTATGATAAATTATCATTTATAAGAATAAAAAATGTGTAATTTTGTATTAATTCATTCAAAACAAATACTTTTTTTTAATGTTTTAATGAAAAACAAAGTAGAATTAACAATAAAACTTATATTTAAAAATATTTAATATGATACTTTTGGGAATATTAGGAGGTCAGGAGATAATTCTTATCATCATCGCAATTTTAATTTTATTTGGTGGTAAAAAGATACCTGAATTAATGCGTGGCATTGGAAAAGGAATCAATGAGTTTACAAAAGCCAAAGATGGAATATATGATCAGGATAATAAAAAAGAAGAAGATAAAAAAGACATAAAAAAATAATTTTATGTTTGGTTTCTTATTTCGTTCACTTCATAAGAAGACGGATGACATGGCCTTTTGGGATCATGTTGACGTTTTAAGACATTATATAATAAGATCAGTGTTGTCAATAGTAATATTAGCAATCACTGCTTTTTTCTATAAAGACTTCCTTTTTAATTCGGTAATTCTTGCTCCCAGTGAACCTTCTTTTATTACCTATCGTGTATTATGTAAACTAGCTGCATTTCTCAATATGCCGGATCTTTGTGTTACACATATCCCAATGCAGCTTATCAATATAGAATTGGGCGGACAGTTCCGCTTTCACATGCTTATTTCATTCATCAGTGGTATTATTCTCGCATTCCCATTCATCGTATACCAATTCTGGAGTTTTATCAAACCTGCCTTAAAAGACAATGAAAGAAAAAATTCAGGTGGGATAGTATTTTATATCTCTATTCTATTCATAATTGGAGTATTATTTGGATATTATGTAATTACACCCCTTACCATCAATTTTCTGGCATCCTATCAGCTGAGTTCATTAATAGTAAATAATATTACCATTAGCTCATATATCTCAACGGTGTCGGGGCTCTCTCTTTCAATGGGATTGGTATTTGAATTGCCTGTACTCATCTTTTTTCTGACAAAAATCGGATTAATTACACCTCAGTTTCTCAGAAAACAAAGGAAATATGCTATTATTATTATCTTTATTGTAGCCGGCTTTATCACACCTTCTACCGATATGTTCAGCCAGATACTGGTTTCTCTTCCTCTTTACATGCTTTACGAATTAAGCTTCTATATTGCTAAACGAGTAAAAAGAGAAGATGAAAAAATAGATTAGTTGATCATTCAGAACCGATATCGTTATTAGTTTAATTCATTATTTTTTCATAAAACTACACGCTTTCTGTTCAGCATTCAACCATTAATGATTGAAATAATTTACAACTAAGTTTGGTGTAATTTCAAACAAAAAATATTAATCATCTATCCCGTTTTCCAAAAACGAAAAAGGATTTACAAATACATGTAAATCCTTAGTATATATATTATTATAATTTTATTTCTATTCTTTTTCCTGATATTTTTTTACACCAAATTTATTTACATATAAAACAAACATTCCAAAAATAACGATGTATATAAAGAGATTAAAAAGATCATGGTGGTTAAATTTAAAAATTCCCAGAACATTGTAATTTTCGAATGTATGCGTAAATCCTGCATGAATTAATACAGCCAGTGTGCTCATTCTTAATATATTTAACAATTGAATTATAATAAGACCACAAGGGATAAACCATAATTTATGTTTTAATTTACCCGGAAATGAAATAATTAATGCTATAAAACCTCCCATTAACGACATTCCAATACAGGTGATTCCCATAAAAACAGAACCTGAACCATTGATCCCAATAGCGTATACACCATATTTGTATATCGTTTCTGAATAAAAAATATACGCATCATACCCAATAGACTTTAAGAAATAAAAGCTTGAATACATGATAACTTTATAAAAATCATATATAAACTGGGCATGCTGGACTTGATATTTCAGTTCAGCATTATTTCTTAATATAAAAAGGATAATAGCACCTGTCCCCATTAAAAAAAGAAGCCTAAGACTAAAAATTTTCAATAGGTAGTTCTTGTTAAAGAATGATATAAGTTTTTGGAAACTGTCTTTTAATTCCTGAAATATTTTCTGCATAAAGTTAAAATATAAAATGAGTAATCATTATTTTGTTTGAAATGATAGCGTTAATAAAAGTTTTTGTTTGACAAATTTATAAAAATTATCCGATTAAAATCCAATTTATTTTATTTTGAAATTTACCAATGAAATTTTAGCTAACATATCTATTTTCAATTTTAAAAAATAATCTAAAGTTTTCTACTTTTGAAAAAGATTATATAAACATCATATTATCATATAAAACCAGAGCAAAACTCTAGTTATCTGTCTTTGCAATCTTGAGATTTTGTTATTTTCTTATAAATAAACTAGAAAATAATTCTTATAAAATCTTTACGAATTTCAGCTTTACTTATAATTTAATAACAGGAGCATTTGCCCAATCAAATTGCTGATCGAAATCTCTGATATCTGTAAATTTGAAATCGGTCAACCATTTTTTAAATTTAGATTCTGCTGCATTTAAACCATAATAAGATTTGAACTTCCTTGTCAATGACAATTCTTTAATCATGGGTTGCCCGCCATCCAGGTCACGGGGATGAAGATAAGTCATCACATAATCATTTTCTGCAGTCCAGTATTTAATAAGTGGATAAGGGAAAAGACGAAAATAACCACCACCGCTAAATACAATATCCCGCCCCATCAATTTTGTGGTTGTAATGGGAAGTTCCTTAATAAGTATTCCATTACAATTCATAACTACAGGTGTTTTAGCAGGGAAATCAGGATAACCACCATGTGCTCTTTCCGAAGGAAACACAGAACTGTCATGGGTAATACCAAGATCTGCCAAAACATCAAAAGCCCATGGCGTTTCAGGTGTAAGAGAGAAACCCGGAGCACGGTAAGAAGTAACTTTTTTTCCCAAAATATCTTCCAGCCGGTTTACTGCAACTTCTGTGTCTTTCCTGAAAAGTTCAGGTGTTAATTCGTATACCAGCTGATGCTGATCAGAATGACAACCTACTTCGTATCCATATTGATCAATTTTTTTGATAATTTCAGGATATTTCTTAGCTATCCACCCTAAACAAAAAAAACTGGCTTTTGAATTTTTCTCCTCAAGCAGCCTGAAAATTCTATCCATATTTTTGTGAATCCTCACTTCAAAGCTATCCCAGCTGGATTCGGAGCGTGTTGATTCATTATCAAGTAAATGAAACCATTCTTCTATGTCGAAAGTTAAAATTTTCATTGAATTATTATGTTGAGAATTATTTGATACATATAGTTTTTCGGAATATTTTTATAAATCTATCTTACATCATAATTAAATAATCCAAAATCCCAATTTTGAATATTATAAATAAGTTCGGTATTTATGTTTTCTGGTATCAGAATATCAGCAGTAAAAAATAAATGCTTTGGCTCAAATTTAAAGGGCACTTTAAGTAACAGTAGCTGGAAAAAGTTCAGCTTGCCAACAAATATTATAATATCTATTTTTTCAGTAGCCAGAATTGTTTTTATTGCCTTTTGTAAAGAAAATGCATCTTTGCAAGCTTTACTGATAGAATAGAAATCGATTAAATAACAGGTCTTAATTCCATCTTCATTCACAATACGGTAGGAAGCATAAAAATCATCCTTATGAATCTGAATATGCTCTTGCGTATAACGTTGTTTTTCAATTACTTTATTTTGACGGTTTATTCTAATTTTACTGAATTTTTCACAGGAATAATTAAAACCGGAAAGGAAAAGCATAAAATGGCTGTAAATAAAACTCAATGGATTTATTAAAAACGGGAATTTTGAAACTACCGTCCCTGCTTTCACCGGTAAAGCATAGTAATTCAAAAAACCGACATCTTTCCATTTCACTACATTTTTCCAGTAAGGATAAGCAACATCATTGGGAACAGCTATTACCATAGAAATACCTCTTTGTATTAATTCTTTTTTCAAAGCCTTATACATTCTGTAAAGTGCCAGCGGATCCGTCCTGTATTCAGGTAATATAAAAACATCTACTGCTAAACCACATCGTACAATGCTTTCATCGATAAAATATTCGTAAGGAATTACAGTACAACCTCCTACTATGCTGCTTTCTTCAGTTAGAAAAACATGATAAGAATTATCATCAATGGTATACTGGTATTTATGTTTAAAATAATCAGACTTATATTCTTTTTCGAACACCTGATTGAAGGATGAAGTATAGCTTTCCCAATAAGTGGTAGTTATTTCTGTAGTTGTTTGAAATTCTATCTTCATGGTTCAGTTTATTAATTTCATAAAGTTATTGAGTGGATGCCTGAAAACAAATTTTAATTCAGGCATATTTTGAGTTGGTTTGCATCCAATTTATTCGTTTTATAAGCAATTTCTTAGTTTTAATTCTTGAACTAAGTTTTAATAAAAATTGATGGCTGTAGTTTATAATAGCATTGGTAATTACATTTCTCAAAAGGCTTAATATAATGAGATATTTTTTATTTATCTTTCTTTTTTTCTGATAAAAAAAGAAACAAAAAAATCAGTGCTTACGGTAATTTTGCTAAAAATCAATCCGTATTGAATACCTACCGCACCCCCAGCCGTCACAAAATAAACTTTCACTTTCATAATAATATTATCCGTTGTGACTTCGGGAGTGCTGCACAGGCCATCGCTCATTCAATACGTCTGATTTTTTACGCAAAATTTCCTGATGCACATCCTTTGCCTGCCCGGCAATAGGTTTCGCAGAAACATTCTGTTAATTATCTGACAAATAAAAACGATTGTTATATACAGTGAATTGAAAAAAAGCAATCTTCGAAGGGAGCGACATCTAAGAATTTACGAAACAAAACAAGTTTTTAAAATAGTAAAGGGACTGGTAAGCAATACAATATAGCGAAGTCTATCAGAAAAATTAATGCTTGAAAGTTTATTTCGCTATATATAGTATTGCGCTGGGATTTTAAAACCGTAGTTTTGAAGTAAATTATTAGAAGTCTTGATTTTTTGTATACTTTTTTATCAAGAAAAAAGTTTGAGAAAAAAATATAAGCAAAATGCATAAATAAAAAAAAACTTTTTCTAATTTAAAAGCTCCAGCTTTTATTTCTACTCAAACAATTCTTTTAAAACGCTAATCTAAACTACAATCAAATTGATTAATAGTTGATAATGAAAATGAACTAAAAATAAGAATTCTTCCTTTTAACTTTACAAACTATATCGTTCCGGCATCAACATGAATATTCTGACCTGTAATTGATTGAGCTTCTTCAGATAATAAAAATGCTATGGTTTCTGCAACAGATTTTATTTCTACTGGTTTTTTCAGAGAAGTTCTTTGGTAAATTCTGTTTTTTTGATCAATAGATAAAGAAGAACTCATTTCTGTTTCCATAAAACCAGCTACCAGACAATTGGAACGTATTCCCAGTTCGCCCCATTCTCTTGCTGTATTTTTCGAAAAAGCTTCCAATGCCCCTTTTGTGGAAGCATACATTGATAATCCCTTATAACCGGTATGAACACTTATGGAAGACAAATGAACAATACTTCCTTTGGTATGATGTAGTAAAAACTGTCTTAGAACATATTTCGTTATATTCATTGGCGTGAAAACATTTACTTTGTACATATTTTCCAATGATGTTGTATTTAAATTGGTAATAATATCATCATAAGCCAAAGCTGCATTGTTAACAAAACCATGTAGTTGTGTTTTAAAACCAATCCAGTTTTTAAAAACGTCATTTTTAACGCTCTCTGTATCTGATAAATCGTAAGAAAGCCAAAAAATATTATCGGGATATTCGTTTATGAGCTTCTGCAGTTCATTGCTCATACTTCTGCTGATTCCGTAGACATTCCAGCCTCTTTTCAGGATTGCTTCAGCTATAGATAATCCCAAACCTTTTGATACACCGGTCACTAAAATATTCATTGCTTATTTATATTTTTATTTTTTTATTAAAGGTTATTAGCTAAGAATCTGAATTAAAATAAATTACAGTATCTATGCTAATCACTTATTAATTTCTGATTACTTAAGACTTAAATTAAATTGTTTTTCTGGAATATATAATTTTGTGCAGCTGTTATTTAAACCTATTTTATGCATCAATTTTAAATCATAATCCTTACCTCAACGTTTTATTTTACCTGTACGCGTTGTTGTTAAACTATCCACAAACTTTATCATTCTTGGGATTTTAAACTCCTGTAATCTTGACTGTAAAAATAGCCGAATACTAGTTTCTTCTATTTCCGGATTATTTTTTACAACTTCACAACAGATAATATTTCCCAATACAGAATTGCTTTTTGAAAATATACGCACATCCATTATACCTGGAATACTGCGAATTACTTCTTCTACTTCATGTGGATTTACTTTATAACCACCCACATTAATCATTTCATTCTTTCGTGAAAGAAAACGAAATTTAATCGGATTATCTTCAATAATATCGATAATATCTCCTGTTGCATACCATTCGCCGGTATTCATCTCAGAAACACCCATTAAACTATGGTGAATAAACAATTCATTGTTTTCGATTCTAACCAATTCCTGTATTTCAGGTTTTATCGTAAAAATATCCCCGTCTGCTGCAAATAAACTACCAGCTTCGGTAGATGCATACACATTGGTAATCTTCGCCTGAGAAAAAACAATTTTCAATTGTTCAATTGTTTTACTATCAAATTTTTCACCTCCCGAAGTGATTCTGCTTAAAGAAGGGAAAATACCCTGAATAGGCAATAACAATCTAAAAAAGGTAGGCGTTGCTGAAAGATGTGTAATATTATACGTTTGTATTTCATGCAGTATCTCTGATTGTTGTAAACCAAACAATCTGATGATAGGATTACCGTTCAAAAATGCCTGAAAAAACACCTGTAAGCCGGCAATATGAGTTGGATTATATGCAAATCCCCAAATATTTTTGAGATTGGATAATTTCACAAAACGACTGATAGATTCAAAACTATGTGTTACTCTTTTAGGTAATCCAGTGGTTCCTGAAGTAAATAATGTTATTTTCCAATTGGATTTGTTTGCATGAATACTTGAAAGCAATTGGTTTTTGGAAACAATATTCTTGAATTTTTTTTCACTAATCTGATGCGTAAAACTTTCGAAATCAGAATATCCGGTTAGTTTTTCCAATTCTTCCTTTGTAAAATCGGAATCCAACAAAACAATACTTTCTCCTAATAATAAAGAAAGAATTATTTGTTTAAAAATCAAATAGTAATCATCTGATTTGCAGTATGGATTATAAGAATTACATTGATTGAGTTCATCAATTAAATCCTCCCAAAACACTTCAGAACTTACTACTGCATCTCTATAAAATAATTCCATTCTATTTTTCTATTTTCTGAAGTATTTCTCCAATTGTATTTACGATACCATCTTCAAAAATATCTACATCGTATTCTACTTCAATACGAACTGTTAATTCTGCCAAATCAAGTGAATCAAATCCCAGGTCATTTCGTAGATGAGAATTTTCGGTAATTGCAGAAATTGAATTTTTACCACGGTTGGTAAGTACTGTGTTGATGATAGTTAATAATTTATCCAGCATAATATGAATTTATAATGATTTAAATAAAATGTTGATTTTAAAATTGTGATTATTATTTCATTTTGAGTTTGAGAACAGCTTTTTATGCTCAAATATCCTGCTTAAAAGTTTCCATACAAACAATCCGGGTATAAAACCGAATACATTTGCAGTTACATCCAATAAATCGAAACTTCGTCCCATGTGGCTGACTTCCTGAATAATTTCCATTAACAAACCCCATCCAAAAACAATGCAAATGATGATAATGTTTTTATTTTTGAGTTTTTTTTCATTCCAAACCCAAAGAAACAAAAAACTTAGTACTGCATACATACACAGATGAACAACTTTGTCAAAATAAGGGAATACATTGACTTTGGGAAAATCGGAAGCAGGCATTACACTTAACAACGTAATTATTGAAAAATGTATAAATAATAGAATTTTCTTAAACAATTATGAAAATAAATTAATGGTTTATAATTCAGTAAATCTGATTATTAAAAATTTTTTAGGATATTAAAATACTATAAAATAACAATAGGTTTTTTATCTTTTTCGCACAGTGTTTCAGGAAAAGCCGACGGATTTTTGTATGCAATACTTCCGAATTTAAATGGATTTTTCATATTGCGATATTTTTCGTTGCGATATTTTTCGCAAAAATAATCCTAATTCAAACAAAACAAAGAAATTATTTATACATATAGTTTTTTAAAAGGCCATATCTATTTGAAATTTAGCAAGATTATTTTGATTGGAATAATAGTTTTTATTCAATGAACTAATTTATAAAATATTTTGGTGTTATTTTCATTCATCAGTAATGCATGATAATTGCAATAAAAATCACTATTGTCCGACAAACTTTTAAACAGTAATAATATTGAGATTTCACACTTCATTCGAATTGACGAATGAAAAACTTGTCATTAATAACATTAGTGAAGAATCTGTATAATTGAGATACGATTATGAAAAATGAAAGAGATTCCTCATTTCGCTTCGCTGCATTCGGAATGACAAAAGCCTTTGGGTTTTGGGAGAGCAAAGGGCGGCTTCGCCGCCCTTTGCTCCACTCTTAAAAAAAGCCGCTGTCATTCCGAACGCAGTGAGGAATCTGTTTAATAGAATGTTGTCTGTCATTAGTAGTGAAACGAAGAATCTACATATTTTTATCGGACACAAATGATAAAAAATGAATATTATAAGGGAAAATTAAAATTAACATACTACAATTATCAGGATTTCACATACCATTCATACATTTTAGAAATCCCCTCTCCGATTTCAATTTTGTGATGCCAGCCCAAATGATGTAGTTTGGATGGATTGGTAAG
>JBMOKG010000110.1:0-12555 GCA_049315385.1 Bacteroidales bacterium | reverse complement strand
AATCACTTTGACACCAAAAACAGTTCAAAAAATCAATTTTGCATCAAGAAAAAGAACAGATTATCCTGATTTTTTAGATATTCAACTTAAATCATTCAGAGATTTCTTTCAATTAGAAACCAATTCAGAAAACCGTTCTGATGAAGGTTTATTTAAAGTTTTCTGCGAAAACTTTCCAATTACAGATGCCCGTAATAATTTTGTTTTAGAATTTATTGACTATTTTATTGACCCTCCTCGCTATTCTATTGAAGAATGTTTGGAAAGAGGTCTAACTTATAGTGTTCCACTGAAAGCAAAATTAAAATTATATTGTACCGATCCTGAGCATGAGGATTTTGAAACTATCATACAGGATGTATATCTTGGTATGATTCCATATATGACTCCTAAAGGTACTTTCGTTATTAACGGAGCCGAAAGAGTTGTAGTTTCTCAATTACATCGTTCGCCGGGCGTTTTCTTTGGTACCAGTGTTCATGCAAATGGAACACAGCTATATTCAGCCAGAATCATACCTTTTAAAGGTTCCTGGATGGAATTTACTACCGATATAAATAGCGTTATGTATGCTTATATTGATAGAAAGAAAAAACTTCCTATTACTACATTACTCAGAGCCATTGGTTTTGAAACAGATAAAGATATTCTCGAAATCTTTAATCTTGCACAAGAAATTAAAGTTACAAAAGTAGGCCTCAAAAAATTAATTGGTAGTCGTTTAGCTGCACGTGTAGTTAGAGCCTGGATTGAAGATTTTGTAGATGAGGATACCGGAGAAGTTGTTTCTATCGAACGTACTGAAGTTATTATTGATCGTGAAACAATTCTTGAAGACAAACATATTGACTTAATCGTTAATGCTCATATTAAAACAATTCTTTTACACAAAGAAGATGTTAATTCTAATGATTATGCAATTATATTCAATACTTTACAAAAAGATACTGCCAATAATGCAAAAGAAGCAGTAGAATATATATATCGTCAATTACGTAATGCTGAACCACCTGATGAAGAAACGGCACGCGGCATTATTGAAAAATTATTTTTCTCAGACAAACGTTATGATTTAGGTGATGTTGGTAGATACAGGATTAATAAAAAATTAAATCTGAATGTACCAAGTGAAACTAAAGTTTTAACCAAAGAAGATATAATTGATATTATTAAATATCTTATTGCTCTTATCAATGCAAAAACAGATGTTGATGATATCGACCATTTAAGTAATCGTAGAGTTCGTACTGTAGGAGAACAACTATATGCTCAATTTGGCGTTGGTTTGTCTCGTATGGCTAGAACAATTCGTGAAAGAATGAATGTTCGGGATAATGAAGTGTTTACACCTACAGATTTAATTAATGCAAAAACATTATCTTCTGTAATTAATTCATTTTTCGGAACCAATCAGCTTTCTCAATTTATGGATCAAACCAATCCATTGGCTGAGATAACTCACAAAAGAAGAATTTCAGCTCTTGGACCAGGTGGTTTATCTAGAGAAAGAGCTGGTTTTGAGGTTCGTGACGTTCACTTTACACACTACGGAAGATTATGTACTATTGAAACTCCTGAAGGACCTAATATCGGGTTAATTTCATCACTTTGTGTATATGCAAAAATTAATAAACTTGGGTTTATAGAAACGCCTTACCGAAAAGTTATTGATGGTAAAGTTGCTATAGATCAGGATTATATGTATATGAGTGCTGAAGAGGAGGAAAATAGTATCATCGCTCAGGCTAATACAGACTATGATGAAGAAGGAAATTTCATTCCAAATAAGATCAAAGCAAGATATTTAGCTGACTTCCCGATAATTGATAAAGAAAAAATCGATTTAATTGATATTGCTCCTAATCAGATTGCTTCTATTGCTGCATCTTTAATTCCTTTTTTGGAACATGATGATGCCAATCGTGCTTTGATGGGTTCAAATATGATGCGTCAGGCTGTTCCTTTATTAAATCCTCAGATTCCAATCGTTGGAACTGGTATTGAAGGTTCAGTTGCACGCGATTCCCGTGTTTTAATAAATGCAGAAATAGACGGTGTTGTGGAATATGTTGATGCAGATGAGATTGTAATCAGATATGCCCGCGATGAAAAAGAAAGAATGGTAAGTTTTGATGATGAATTAAAACATTATAAACTTACAAAATTCATGCGTACTAACCAAAATACTTCAATAAACCTTAGACCAATTGTTAGAAAAGGTGAAAAGATTAAAAAAGGTCAGGTTCTTTGTGAAGGTTATGCAACTAAAAATGGAGAATTAGCTTTAGGTAGAAATTTAATGGTTGCATTTATGCCCTGGAAAGGATATAATTTTGAAGATGCTATCGTTATCTCTGAAAAAGTTGTAAAAGAAGACATCTTTACATCAGTTCATATTGAAGAATTTACACTTGAAGTTAGAGAAACTAAACGCGGACTTGAAGAATTAACCAATGATATTCCTAACGTTAGTGCTGAAGCTACTAAAGATCTTGACGAAAACGGAATTATCCGAATAGGAGCTGAAGTAAACGAAGGCGATATATTAATAGGTAAAATTACACCTAAAGGTGAATCTGATCCAACTCCTGAAGAAAAATTACTAAGAGCTATTTTTGGTGATAAAGCCGGTGATGTAAAAGATGCATCTTTAAAAGCACCTCCTTCATTAAAAGGTGTTGTAATTGATAAAAAACTATTCTCCAGAGTTTTAAAGGATAAAAAAGCGAAAGGTAAAGATAAGGATATTATAAAAATTCTTGAAAAAGATTACCTGAAAGATACAACTGAATTATTAAATAAACTGGTAGATAAACTTTTAGTTTTAACCAGTGGAAAAGTTTCTCAGGGTGTTCATAATATATTTAAAGAAGAAATTGTTCCTAAAAAAACAAAATTCACACAAAAAATATTAAGTTCAATTGATTATTCAAATATTAATCCAAACAAATGGACTACTGATAAGGAAACAAATACCCTTATTAAAGAATTATTGAATAATTATAGTATTAAATTCAGAGAGTTAAACGGACGCTATTCACGTAATAAATTTATTGCAACTGTTGGTGATGATTTACCAGCTGGAATTATTCAAATGGCTAAAGTCTATATTGCTAAAAAGCGCAAGCTTAAAGTTGGTGATAAAATGGCAGGTCGTCATGGAAATAAAGGGATTGTTGCAAAAATAGTTCGTGAAGAAGATATGCCTTTCCTTGAAGACGGAACACCGGTCGATATTGTATTGAATCCTTTAGGTGTACCTTCCCGTATGAACCTTGGACAGATTTATGAAACAGTTTTAGGTTGGGCAGGTGCAAAATTAGGACTTCAATTTTCAACTCCAATTTTTGATGGTGCAACTATTGATGAAATAAATGCTTATATGCGGAAAGCTGATTTACCTGAAAATGGTAAAGTTTTTCTACATGACGGCGGAACTGGTGTTAGATTTGATCAACCAGCAACTGTAGGCTATATTTATATGATTAAACTGCATCACATGATTGATGATAAAATGCATGCCCGTTCAATAGGACCTTACTCACTTATTACACAACAACCTTTAGGTGGTAAAGCTCAGTTTGGGGGACAACGTTTTGGAGAAATGGAAGTATGGGCACTTGAAGCATTCGGTGCTGCCAACATTTTACAGGAAATATTAACGGTAAAATCTGATGATGTGATTGGTAGAGCAAAAGCCTATGAATCTATTGTTAAAGGCGAAAATATGCCTAAACCGGGTATCCCTGAATCTTTTAATGTTTTAGTACATGAATTAAGAGGATTAGGTTTGAATATCACATTTGACTAAAATGTATATTCATAATTTAAATTTTTAATTCGACATTTTATTTTAATTTTTTAACATTAAAAATATGGCTTTCAGAAAAGACAATACCGTAAAAAATGAGTTTTCAAATATTACTATAAGTTTATCTTCACCCGAAACAATTTTAGAACGTTCGAGAGGTGAAGTATTAAAACCCGAAACCATAAATTATAGAACTTACAAACCCGAAAGAGATGGTTTGTTTTGTGAAAGAATTTTTGGACCTGTAAAAGATTGGGAATGTCATTGCGGAAAATATAAACGTATCAGATATAAAGGCATCGTTTGCGACCGTTGTGGTGTTGAAGTTACAGAAAAAAAAGTAAGAAGAGAAAGAATGGGACACATTCAGTTAGTGGTTCCTGTTGCACATATATGGTTTTTTAGATCTTTACCTAATAAGATTGGTTCTTTACTTGGATTGCAAACCAAGAAACTTGATATGATTATTTACTATGAAAAATATGTAGTAATTAATCCTGGTATTAAGAAAAATGAAGGAGTTGAATATCTTGATTTCTTATCAGAAGAAGAATATTTCGAAATTCTTGAAAATCTTCCAGCTGATAACCAATACTTAGACGATAAAGATCCTAATAAGTTTATTGCAAAAATGGGTGCTGAAGCATTGTATGATTTGCTTTCCAGACTGGATCTGGATCAAATGTCATTCGATCTTAGACATCGTGCAAGCAATGAAACTTCACAACAAAGGAAACAGGATTTATTGAAACGACTGAAAGTTTTTGAAGCTTTCCGTGATGCTCAGCACCGTATTGAGAATCGTCCTGAATGGATGATAGTAAAAGTGGTACCTGTTATTCCACCTGAATTAAGACCTTTGGTACCATTGGATGGTGGTCGTTTTGCCACTTCCGATTTAAATGATTTATACCGTAGGGTAATTATCAGAAATAATCGTTTAAAAAGATTAATAGAAATCAAAGCACCTGATGTAATCATGCGTAATGAAAAACGTATGCTTCAGGAAGCTGTTGACTCATTATTTGATAACTCAAGAAAAGCAAGTTCTGTAAAAACTGAATCAAACAGAGCTTTAAAATCATTAAGTGATAGTTTAAAAGGGAAACAAGGTCGTTTCCGTCAGAACTTATTGGGTAAACGTGTTGACTATTCTGGTCGTTCGGTTATCGTTGTTGGTCCTGAATTAAAACTAAATGAATGCGGTATACCAAAAGATATGGCTTCTGAATTGTTTAAGCCATTCATTATCCGCAAAATGCTTGAAAGAGGAATCGTAAAAACAGTTAAATCTGCTAAAAAAATAGTTGACAGAAAAGATCCCGTAGTTTGGGATATTCTGGAAAGCATTTTAAAAGGTCATCCTGTAATGCTAAACCGTGCTCCAACACTTCACCGTTTGGGTATTCAGGCTTTCCAGCCAAAATTGGTTGAAGGTAAAGCTATTCGTTTACATCCTTTAGTTTGTACTGCTTTTAATGCCGACTTTGACGGTGACCAGATGGCTGTTCACGTACCACTAGGAAATGCTGCAATTTTGGAAGCTCAGATTCTAATGCTGGCATCTCATAATATTTTAAATCCTGCAAATGGAGCACCTATCACAGTCCCTTCACAGGACATGGTTTTAGGTCTTTATTATATTACAAAAGGTAAAGTTAGTGAACCAGGTTTTCCTGTTATTGGTGAAGGTAAAATTTTCTATTCAGCAGAAGAAGTTATTATTGCCTATAATGAAAAGAAACTTGATTTACATGCCTGGATTAAAGTAATGATTGAGGTTGAAGAAGAAGGTGTAAGCAAAAAAGTTCTTAAAGAAACTACTGTTGGACGTGTTTTATTCAATCAGGTTGTTCCAAAAGAATATGGTTTCATTGATGAATTATTGACAAAAAAATCATTACGTGATATTATCAGTTCTGTTTTGAAAAAAACAGGAACAGCAAAAACTGCTAAATTCCTGGATGATATCAAAGACTTAGGTTTTATGATGGCTTTTCAGGGTGGTTTATCTTTTAATTTAGGTGATGTAATTATTCCTGCTATTAAAGAACAATTGGTTGCTGATGCAAATGCTGAAGTTGATGAAGTAATGAACAATTATAATATGGGTTTCATTACCAATAACGAAAGATACAATCAGATTATTGATATCTGGACACATACTAATTCTCATCTTACACAGACTCTAATGAAACAATTGGCAAAAGATAAGCAAGGATTTAATCCTGTTTATATGATGCTTGATTCTGGAGCCCGTGGATCTAAAGAACAGATTCGTCAGTTATCAGGAATGAGAGGTTTGATGGCGAAACCACAAAAATCAGGTGCTACCGGTGGTGAAATTATTGAAAACCCAATTCTTTCTAACTTTAAAGAAGGATTATCGGTTTTGGAATATTTTATTTCTACTCACGGTGCTCGTAAAGGTTTAGCCGATACTGCGCTAAAAACTGCTGATGCTGGTTACTTAACCCGCCGTTTGGTTGATGTTTCTCAAGATGTAATTATTTCTGATGAAGATTGTGGTACTTTAAGAGGTTTGGTAACAACAGCTTTAAAGAAAAATGAAGAAACAGTTGAATCATTGTATGACAGAATTTTAGGTCGTGTTTCATTACATGATATTTACCATCCTCAAACAGGAGAGCTTATTATTGCTTCAGGTAAAGAATTAATTGAAGAAATTTGCCAGACAATTGCAGATTCACCAATTGAAGAAGTTGAAATTCGTTCGGTATTAACATGCGAATCAAAAAAAGGCGTTTGCGCTAAATGTTACGGACGTAATCTTGCAACCGGAAGAATGGTTCAAAAAGGAGAAGCTGTTGGAGTTATTGCAGCTCAATCTATTGGAGAACCTGGGACTCAGTTGACACTTAGAACCTTCCACGTTGGGGGTACTGCTTCTAATATTGCAATTTCATCTAGAATTGAAGCTAAATATGAAGGTGTTCTGGAAATTGACGAATTAAGATCTGTAGAATTTGCAAATACCGATGGAAGAAAATATGAAGTAGTTATCGGACGTTCCGCTGAAATGAGGATTGTTGATAAACATACCCGTATCGTCTTAACATCAAGTTTTATTCCTTATGGGTCTAATTTATATGTACAAAATGGCAGTGATGTTAAAAAAGGTTTGATGATTGCCGATTGGGATCCATATAATGCTGTTATTTTATCAGAAGTGGCCGGAAAAATAGTATTTGATAATATTATTGAAGGTGTAACTTATAGAATTGAATCAGATGACCAAACAGGTTATCAGGATAAAGTTGTTATAGAAACACGTCAGAAATCTAAAAATCCATCTATCAGTATTCTTTCTGCTTCAGGTGAAATATTAAAAATATATGATATTCCTGTAGGAGCTCATATTAGTTGTGAAGAAGGAAAGAAAATTGTGGCCGGTGAAACGATTGCAAAAATCCCAAGAGCATTTGGAAAATCTGGTGATATCACTGGAGGTTTACCACGTGTAACTGAACTTTTTGAAGCTCGTAATCCATCTGATCCAGCTGTTGTTTCTGAAATTGACGGTGTCGTTTCATTCAGCAAAAAACTAAAACGTGGTAATAGAGAAGTTGTGATTACCTCTAAAACAGGAGAAGAAAAAACGTATCTAATTCCAACATCAAAACAGATTCTGGCACAGGAAAATGACTATGTAAAAGCAGGTACTCCTCTTTCAGAAGGTGCAATGACTCCATCTGATATTCTTGCTATCAAAGGACCAATGAAAGTTCAGGAATATATTGTAAATGAAATACAGGAAGTTTATCGTTTACAAGGTGTGAAGATCAATGATAAACACTATGAAGTTATTGTTCGTCAGATGATGCGTAAGGTAGAAGTTGCTGATCCTGGTGATACTAAATTTCTTGAAGGTGAACTTGTTAATAAAATTGATTTCCAGGAAGAAAACGATGAAATCTTTGGTAAAAGAGTTGTTGAAAATCCAGGTGATTCTGATATTTATAAAGCAGGTCAAATTGTTAGTGCCCGTAAAATCAGAGATGAAAATTCAACATTAAAACGTAAAGATAAAATGTTGGTTGAATCAAGAGATGCACAACCTGCAACAGCACGTCAGGTATTACAGGGGATAACAAAAGCTTCATTGCAAACCAAAAGTTTCTTATCTGCAGCTTCTTTCCAGGAAACAACTAAGGTTCTTACTGAAGCAACTATCAGCGCAAAAACTGATAACTTAATTGGCTTAAAAGAAAATGTTCTTGTAGGTCATTTAATCCCTGCAGGTACTGGCTTAAGAGAATACGAAAGTTTAATCGTAGGTTCCATGGAAGATATGAATGAATTAATAAACCGTAAAAATCAATAGAAATGAATCAACACGATGATCAAAATCAATTAAATATTGAATTAAGTGCAGAGGTTGCTGAAGGAATTTATTCTAATTTAGCTGTTATTACGCACTCTCAATCTGAATTTATTGTTGACTTTCTAAAACTGATGCCTGGTGTACCTAAGGCCAATGTAAAATCAAGAATTATTCTTACGCCTCAGCATGCTAAACGTTTATTGAGGGCTTTGCAAGAGAATCTTTCAAAATTTGAATCGGTTAATGGTAAAATAAAAGAACCTGATCAATTAGAAGGTTTACCTTTTAATTTGGGTGGTCCAACCGCTCAAGCATAATACTTTAAAAAAGCAGCAAAATTTGCTGCTTTTTTTATTTTATTCAGCCTTTTAATATTATTATTTTTGTAAAATCTCAAATTGAAAAAATAATAGTATATTTGTTTTCTCAATATATTGGTTGTTGATTCAAGTATTGTTTTGATTGTCATTCATCTTTAAAAAAAATAATTATGCATATAGCAGTTGCAGGAAATATTGGTTCAGGTAAAACTACACTTACCGGTTTATTGGCAAAACATTTTAAATGGCAGGCTCATTATGAAGATGTAGATACAAATCCTTATCTGCAAAGTTTTTATGAAGATATGCGCCGCTGGTCATTTAATCTTCAGATTTATTTTTTAAACAGCCGTTTCAGACAGGTCGTTGATATTCGCAAAAAAGGTAAATCAGTAATTCAAGACAGGACCATTTATGAAGATGCATTCATATTTGCACCCAATCTTCATGCTATGGGGCTTATGACAACCCGCGATTTTGATAATTATTCTTCCTTGTTTGAATTGATGAGTTCTTTTATTCAACCACCCGATTTATTAATCTATTTAAAAGCCAGTGTGCCTACATTGGTAAATCAGATTCAGCAAAGAGGCAGAGAATATGAAAACTCTATCAGATTGGATTATCTTAAAAGTTTAAATGAAAGATATGAACAATGGATCGATGGTTATACAGATGGTAAATTATTGGTTGTTGAAGTTGATAATTTAAACTTTCAGAAAAACCCTGAAGATTTAGGATTTATTATTGAAAAAATTAATGCCGAAATCAACGGTTTGTTTTAATCGTTTCTTATCATGAATATTATCGGTATCATCCCGGCGCGTTATGCCTCAACCCGTTTTCCCGGAAAACCATTGGTTATGATAAACGGAAAATCAATGATTCAACGTGTTTACGAACAGGTTTCTCTTTCAAAAACCATCTCAAAAGTCATGGTTGCTACAGATGATGATAGAATTGCAAAACATGTTGAACGTTTTGGCGGTAATGTTTGCATTACTTCAGAATCTCATAATAGTGGTACTGATAGATGTTATGAAGTCGTAGATACTATCAACGATGAATTCGACATCGTTATAAATATTCAGGGAGATGAACCATATATAAATCCAACTCAGATTGATTTGCTGGCCAGTTGTTTTGCAAAAAAAGAAATTGAAATTGCTACTCTCATCAAAAAAATTAATAATAATGAAGAATTATTGAGTCCTAATGTGGTGAAAGTAGTAACAGATATTAATAAAAAAGCAATATATTTTAGCCGTTTTCCAATTCCTTATTTACGGGGATGTAATCAGTATGAGTGTTTAGATAAAACTGATTATTACAAACATATAGGAATCTATGCTTATCGGAGTACTACACTTAAAAAAATAGTTTCACTGCCATTAAGCAACCTTGAAAAGTCAGAATCACTGGAACAACTCCGCTGGCTTGAAAATGGATTTTCTATCTATACTGCAATCACTGAATTTGAAAGTATTGCAATAGATACTCCGGAAGATCTGGATAAATTAATCAATCAATAATAGTTGTAAAAAAGATGAACATTGTAGAATATATTATTGAATTATTAAATGAAAAAGAAGAACTGAGCGTTCCCGGTTTAGGAATTTTTACAATTGAATACAAAGCTTCAGGCATACATCCAATTGAACATACTTTTACGCCACCTTTAAGAAATGTTAGATTTGAGAACATCATTACTGATGATGATTTACTTGCCCGAACTATTTCTGAAAAAGAAAAGATAAGTATTCAGGAAGCAATAAAAAATATTCATTTTTTTTCTGATAGCTTAGTTGCTGATATTCAAAAAGGCAAACTTGCCGGTGTTGAAGGCTTGGGCGTTTTTTCTCTTACAGATGATAAACTCGTTAGTTTTATACCTGAAACAAATGCATTTTCAGATGAATCTTTTGGTCTTACAGGATTTAGTTCTCCTGCAATTATAAGGTCTGAGTTTAAAGATAAAGCTGCACTGATTGCACAAAATCTAATAGCCAAAAAAAACAATCGATTGAAAAAAATCAAACAATATTTAATCATTACAGCTTCAGTTCTTTTAGTTACGGCTATTATTTTTCTTGTGTTCTTCACCGATATCTTTAGAAATTATCTTTATAATAATGATATAAATGACTCAAAAAAACAGCAAACATTTGTTGGGAATAATAAGATAACTCCTGTTGAAACTGCTGTCATTGATACTGTTAAAGCAGAAGACACCTCTCAATTAAAAGCTGTTAATACAACAACTCAAAATGGTATAGCTGAAAATAATACCAATATATCGCAAAATCTACCTACGCAGTCAAATATGTATTATTTGGTAGCAGGTTCTTTTAAATCTGAAGAAAATGCTAACAAAAGTGTTACTGGTCTAAATACCAAAGGATATAAAAAAGCAGGGATAATTCGTCAGGGAAATAACGGTATGTTTATTGTTTTCTATGAGTCATATTCATCTAAAGAAGAAGCATCAAAAGCATTGCATGAAATTTTAAAATCTGAAAATAAGGACTCCTGGGTAATGAAAAAATAAAATTACTACAGTATTGGTAAATAATAATTTATGACAAAAAACAAATTAGAACGTTTCGCTGAAAACCTGACATTTGATAATTTTTTCCAACCTACCTATGATGATGTCAAAGATGGTTATTTTTTGAAAGGTAAATGGGCAGAAGATTTTTTCAGGAACAATCATCCTATTGTTCTGGAACTTGGTTGTGGTAAAGGCGAATACAGTGTTGGGCTTGCAAAAAGGTATCCTGAGAAGAATTTTATTGGTCTCGATATTAAAGGAGCCCGTATGTGGAGAGGTTGTAAAACCTCAAAAGAAGAGAATATTCCTAACATAGCTTTTTTGCGGACAAAAATAGAGTTGATTGAGGATTACTTTTCAGAAAATGAAATTTCAGAAATATGGGTTACTTTCCCGGATCCACAACCCCGTAGGATTAAAGAAAACAAGCGTTTAACGGCTCCACCTTTCCTGAAACGATATTCAAATATCCTCAAAAAAGATGGAATTGTTCATCTGAAAACAGATGCCTTTTTGCTGCATTTTTATACGCTCGAAATTATAAAGGAATATAATCATCACCTTCTTTTTTCAACAGATGATTTGTATCATTCCGGCATTGAAGATGATGTTATGGGAATTCAAACTTTTTATGAACAAATGTTTTTAGAACAAGGTAAAAAAATAAATTATATAAAATTTCAATTAAGTCGTTAATTGTGGAAGATATTTCCTTTTTCCAGTCAGTATTTGAAGTTGTCCGTTTAATTCCATTTGCCAGAGTGACTTCTTATGGTGCAATTGCATCATATTTAGGAAGTAAAGGTTCTTCCCGTATGGTTGGTTGGGCAATGAATGCTACACATCATCTACCTGAAAATCTGCCTGCGCATCGCGTAGTAAATAGAAATGGTTTATTAACTGGTAAACACCATTTTGCAGGGAAAAATACAATGCAGGAATTATTGGAAAACGAAGGCATTCATGTTGAGAATAATCAGATTCTTAATTTAGAAATCTACTTTTGGGATCCTGCAAAAGAACTGAAATTTTAGTGTTTATAGTTGCTTTTTACATTCTACAATGAAACTAAGATCTCTAGATTATTTATTTATAAATCATCCTTTAAATAAAGATAGGAAACTAAAATCAATATTTTTATATATTAAATGGATTATCAATACATTGGTAAATTCAAAACCTGTTATTCATTCGTTCACAGAAAAAACAAAACTGATTGTTTATAAGAACTCTTATGGTGCAAGCGGTAATTTAATTTGTGGTCTCCTCGAATATAATGAAATGCTTTTTCTATTACATTTTCTAAGGAAAGAAGACTTATTCATAGATGTTGGTGCAAATATCGGTAGCTATACTATTTTATCTGCTGCACATATTGAAGCTGATACTATTTCTGTAGAACCTTATCCTCCTGCTTTTGATAAATTAATTGAAAATATACATATAAATAATTCACAATCTAGAGTTAAAGCCCTGCTGAATTCAAGTCACAAATGCAACTTTTTGGTTAAACAAATTTAGAGTTAAA
>JBMOKG010000109.1:0-12676 GCA_049315385.1 Bacteroidales bacterium | reverse complement strand
ATGCTTCAGCAGCTACTTTAGTTGGGTCTCCATTAGGTGGAACTTTCAGTGGTGCTGGAATTACTGGAGACATTTTCACTCCTTCAATTGCAACTGCAGGTTTACATACTATTACCTATACTTATACTGATGGCAATAGTTGTGTTAACAGTACAACTCAAAATGTAACTGTAAATGCATTACCAATTGTTAGTTTCACAGGATTAAATTCAGCTTACTGTGTAGATGCTTCAGCAGCTACTTTAGTTGGATCTCCATTAGGTGGAACCTTCAGTGGTGCAGGAATAAGTGGAGATATTTTCACTCCATCAATTGCTACAGCAGGCTTACATACTATTACTTATACTTATACTGATGGCAATAGCTGTACAAACAGTACAACACAAAATGTAACTGTAAATGCTTTACCAATTGTAAGTTTCACAGGATTAAATTCAGCTTATTGTGTAGATGCTTCAGCAGCTACTTTAGTTGGGTCTCCATTAGGTGGAACTTTCAGTGGTGCAGGTGTTAGTGGATCAACATTCACACCAGCAATTGCAACAGCAGGTTTACATACTATTACCTATACTTATACCGATGGTAATAGTTGTGTTAACAGTACAACACAAAATGTAACTGTAAATGCATTACCAATAGTAAGTTTCACAGGATTAAATTCAGCTTATTGTGTAGATGCTTCAGCAGCTACTTTAGTTGGATCTCCATTAGGCGGAACTTTCAGTGGTGCAGGAATAAGTGGAGACATTTTTACTCCTTCAATAGCAACTGCAGGTTTGCATACTATCACCTATACTTATACAGATGGCAATAGCTGTACTAACAGTGCAACACATAATGTAACGGTAAATGCATTACCAACTGTAAGTTTTACCGGATTAAATTCAGCTTATTGTTTAACTGCAGCAGCAGCTAATTTAGTTGGATCACCATTAGGTGGAACCTTCAGTGGTGCCGGTGTTAGTGGATCAACATTCACACCATCAATTGCAACAGCAGGTTTACATACTATTACCTATACTTATACAGATGGAAATAGCTGTGTTAACAGTACAACTCAAAATGTAACTGTAAATGCTTTACCAATTGTAAGTTTCACAGGATTAAATTCAGCTTATTGTGTAGATGCTTCTGCAGCTACTTTAGTTGGATCTCCATTAGGTGGAACTTTCAGTGGAGCTGGAATTAGTGGAGACATTTTCACTCCATCAATTGCAACTTCAGGTCTACATACTATTACCTATACTTATACAGATGGAAATAGTTGTGTTAACAGTACAACACAAAATGTAACTGTAAATGCATTACCAATTGTTACTCCTGGTACTTATGCTACACAATGTACAAATTCATCTCCTTTAACATTAGGTGGATCTCCATCAGGTGGAATGTGGAGTGGAATTGGTGTAAGTGCGAATATGTTCAATCCATCAGTTGGAACACAAACATTAACTTATACTTATACTGACGTTAATGCATGTGTTAATTCAGCTACAACCATAGTAAATGTAACTACTTTACCAACAGCAAGTATTTCTTATGCAGGAGCTCCTTACTGTATTTCAGTATCAACACCTCAAGCGGTAACGTTAACTGGAATGACAGGTGGTGTTTTTAGTTCAACCAGCGGGTTGCAATTAAGCCCAACTTCTGGTGCTATTATTCCAAATGCTCCTGGTAGTGTAGCTGGAACTTATCTTGTTTCTTATACTATCGCGCCTATAGGTGGCTGTGCTTCTGTAGTTGCAACAACTTCAGTAACTGTTAACTCTCTTCCTGTTGTTGGAGCTAATTCTTCTGCTCCATCAGTTTGTTCAGGCGGAAGTATAACATTAACAGGAAGTGGTGCTTTGTCTTATGTATGGGATAATGGTTTAGTTTTAGATGCTACTCCTTTTATTCCTTTATTTACTAAAACATATACAGTTATTGGAACCGATGTAAATGGTTGCCAAAATACAGCAAGTGTAGGTGTTGTTGTTAAACCGATACCTTCAGTAGCTTCTACTTCACCTGCTTCACGTTGTGGAACTGGTCCGGTAACTTTAGGTGCTACAGCTTCAGCAGGTAGTATTAATTGGTATACCGGCATTTCTGGTGGTTCTCCAATTATGACAGGTCCTTTTTATACAGCTTCTGTATCAATAACTACTCCTTATTATGTAGCTGCTACTTCTAATGGATGCTCTTCAGCCAGAACAGCGGTTGTAGCAACTGTTAACGCAGTTCCGACTGTTAGTTTCTCTGGTTTGAATTCAGCTTATTGTTTAAATGCTACATCAGCAACATTAGTTGGTTCACCAATTGGAGGAACATTTAGTGGTAATGGAATTAGTGGAAATACTTTTTCTCCTTTAACTGCAACAGCTGGTTTACATACTATAACTTATACTTATAATGATGGTAACTGTTCGAACAGTTCAACATTCGATGTAACCGTAAATGCTTTACCAACAGTAAGTTTTACAGGATTGAATTCAGCTTATTGTATAACTGCAGCTGCAGCTACTTTGGTTGGTTCACCATTAGGTGGAACTTTCACTGGAGCCGGTGTTAGTGGAAATACTTTCACTCCATCAATAGCAACAGCTGGATTACATTCTATTACTTATACTTATACCGATGGCAATAGCTGTACTAACAGTACCATACAAAATGTAACTGTAAATGCTTTACCAACTGTAAGTTTTACTGGATTGAATTCAGCATATTGTATAGATGCAGCTCCAGCTAATTTAGTTGGATCTCCATTAGGCGGAACTTTCAGCGGAACAGGTATCAGTGGTTCTACATTCACAGCTTCTGTTGCAACTGAAGGATTACATATTATTACTTATAATTATACAGATGGTAATAGCTGTACTAACAGTGCGACTCAAAATGTAACTGTAAATGCATTACCAATTGTAAATGCTGGAACTGATATTACTGTTTGTTCTAATTCATCACCATTAACTCTGGGTGGAATTCCATCTGGTGGTATATGGAGTGGAATTGGTGTAAGTGCTAATATGTTTACTCCATCATTTGGTACACAAACTTTGACTTATACTTATACTGATGCAAATTCTTGCGTGAATTCAGATAATGCAGTAATTAATGTTACTACATTACCTTCAGCAGGTATTTCTTATTCTGGTGCTTCATTCTGTCATTCTGTTGCAACTCCTCAAGCAGTTGTATTAACAGGAACAGGTGGTAGTTTCAGTTCAACATCAGGTTTGTATTTAGATCTATTAACTGGTGCTATTACTCCAAGTTTGAGTATAACAGGACCATATACTGTTTCTTATACTATACCTGCAGCTTCAGGATGTCCTGAAGTTATTTCAACAACATCTGTTACTATAAATGCTTTACCTTCAGTTATTGCTAATTCAAGTGCGATATCTGCAGTATGTGCAGGAACAGCTGTAACATTGACAGGTAGTGGCAGCAGTGGTGTTGTTTATACATGGGACAACAGTGTAATTGATGGAATGCCGTTTAATGCATTAAATACTACTACTTA
The DNA here is from genome assembly GCA_049315385.1 of Bacteroidales bacterium. Lineage (GTDB taxonomy): Bacteria > Bacteroidota > Bacteroidia > Bacteroidales > JACABE01 > JACABE01. Next base: position 9,165 of record JBMOKG010000109.1, on the reverse strand, counting down.
TACTGTAACAGGAACTGATCAGATTACTTACTGTCAGCAAACAGCAACAATTACTGTAACTGTAATTCCTGCTCCAATTGTAAATCCTATTATAGGTTCTGCAGTTGTATGCGAAGGAACACTTAACTCAGCTTATACTGTAGATTTACATACTTATGGACAACCATTGCCTCCAACCGGCGGCCACGGATCACCTGGTGATTTAAATGATGGTGCTGTTAATAATTATGCTTGGTCTTACAGTGGAACAGCTGTTTTAAATGCTACAAGCAGTGTAAATGGTATTACCATGAATTTTGCACCTGGTGCAACTAGTGGTATACTTACAGTTGTTGAAACTATACCAACTTCTGGTTGTTCTTATACCAATACATTATCAATTACTGTTAATGCTCTACCAACTGCATCTGCCGGTGGTTCTACAACTATTAATAATCTGGATTCTGCAACTGTAAGTGGCGCAACTGCTACTAACGGAAGTATTAGCTGGACTCATAATGGTTTAGGAACATTAAGCAATGCAACTACTTTGACTCCTACTTACAAACCTGTTTTAGGTGATGTAGGAAATGCAGTTGTTTTAACAATGACTGTTACAAGTCCAAGTTGTGGTATAGCTACAGCTTCTTATACTGTAAATGTAATTTCTGCTAAATATAAAATTAGCGGTACTGTGAAATATAACAGCGATCCTAATCCTGAATTACCATTAGTTGGTTATAAGGTAAAACTTTTATCAGGTTCAGTTGTTATAGATTCTGTGATTACAAATGCAAGCGGTTATTATGAGTTTATGGCTCTTAATGGAACTTATACCATTGAACCTGAAGCCTCTGCTACTGCTTATTGGTATGGTGATTTTGATGATGTTTTAGCTATTTATGATTATGTGGTAACTGGACCACCATTACCTGGTGAAAATGCTATCAGATTATTAGCTGCTGATGTAAATTTAGATGGTGATATAAACTTTACAGATGTGACTGCTTTATATGATAGAGTAGTTAACGGATACTCTGCTGATTTTACTGCACCTGATTTTGTATTCGAAACACCAACTGTTATTGTTAACAATGCTGTTGTAGTTAAGAATATATTGGGATTATCTGCTGGTAATATATATGGTTCTAACACTACACCTTAATATTGAAATTTAAATAAATTTATATAAAAATGAAAAATTCAATAAAATCTATAATTCAGGCATTAACAATTGTTTTTGTTATTTTTGCTGTGAATCTAACGTATGGACAAACTACATCTGTAACTTTTAATAGTAATGCATCCGGACTTGTTCCGGGTGCTATTATAGATGTTCCTGTAGTTTTTACTTCTACTGCTAACGTCGGTCAATATCAGGTTCTTTTTTATTATAACCGCGATGTTCTAACATATAGCTCATGTACTTTTGATGCAGCATGGATAGGTAATGGTTTAGCTCCTGGTGTAACTGCAAGTTTGTTACTTCCAACTAATTCTCCACAATATCCTAGTCAATTAGCTACTAAGGTAAGTTGGGGTAATGTTGGTGGTACAGCTCAACCTTGTAATCCAAGAACAGCATTTACTTTGCATTTTATTTATAATGGAGGAAATACTAACCTGGAAATTATTAATAAAAGCACACTTACGACTCAAGGACAAAGCTATTATTCTTTCTTGAGAAACCCTACTACTATCAATGTTAATACAAGCTGGAGTACACCTTCTGCTCTTAGTGGTTCTCTTGCACCTATTACTTCTGTGAGTGGTGGTGGCAACTGGAGTTCAGGAGCTAGTTGGGATTTGGGTCATACACCTAATACTTCAAATGGTACAGTAACTGTTAATAGTAATATGGCAACTCCATTAATTGTAGATGCAAATGTAACTACAGCTACTGATCTTATTGTTAATCCTAGTAAAGCTTTAACAGTAAATTCCGGAAAAACTTTAAATGTAACAGGAAACTTCATGATTAAAGATGGCGGGTCATACTTAAATCATGGTTCAGGTCCTACTACTGGAATAGTTGAACGTATTATTGCTAAGAACAATAATTGGCATTTTTTAGCTTCTCCAGTAGACGGTGCAGCTATCAAACCTAATTTTGCACCTGCTGTTGCAGATAATACTTTTGATTTTTACAAATGGGATGAAACTATAAATATGGCTTCAGCTTTACCATGGATAAATATCAGAAATACTTCCGGTGCTTATGCAAGTGGATTTGATAATTTTGAAATAGGCCGTGGTTATCTGGTAGCTTATAGCGGTGCTTATACAGGAAGTGCAACTCATAGTTTTGTGGGTACTTTAGGAAATGGAGATAAAACTATTGCAATAAGCAATACTTATAATCATTTTAATTTAATCGGGAATCCTTATCCATCAGCAATTGATTGGGATAATGCAACTTTTAATACTAATAGAGTATCAACTTTAGGTGTTTCTCCTTTTATTTCTATATGGAATGAAACAGCTGGAAATTATGGTGTTTATGCAAGTGGATTTGGAACAAATGGTGTTACAAATATTATTGCTCCTAATCAGGCTTTCTTTGTAGCTGCTACAGCTGCCGGTACTTTAACTATACCTAATGCAGCAAGGGTTCATGGTGCTCAAGCTTTCTTGAAATCTACGCCTTCTAATATGCTTAAATTAAATGTAAGCACTACTGCAAATGCCTATAGTGATGAAATGATTGTTAGATTTGATGACAACAATATCAGCGATGGTGTTGCTAAATGGCCATCACTTATTGCAGCTGCTCCATCATTATATTCTGTTAAAAACAATGAGAACTTAACTATTAATAATTTTACTTCTATTAATGGTAATTTAGTGGTTCCTGTTGGATTTAAAGCAGGTGTAAATGGAACTTATAGTATCAAAGCATCTTATTTAAACAGTTTTGCTACTCCTACTTATGTTTACTTAAAAGACATAAAAACAAATATTATTACAGATTTGAATCAAAATATGTATAACTTTGCAGCTTCAACAAGTGATAATTCAGATCGCTTTGAATTGATTTTTGCATTGTCACCATTGGGCGTTTCAAATAATGTAATTGAGAATACAAGTGTTTATTCATACGACAATACCATTTATGTAAATAGTAATGAAAATATCAAACAAATTGCTATTTATAATACATTAGGTCAATTAATCAAATTAATTGAGAACAAAAGTGGGCTTATAAGTGTTAATATGAATGGTAATCCATCAGCTTACTATATTGTAAGAGTTGTAAGTGATAAAAATACGTATTCAGAAAAAGTGTTTGTAAAATAAATTTATTTCTTATTTTTAACACCATAATTTAAAGGTATTTAAAATGATTAATTAATTTAAACATTGTTCTTTTAAAGTATAAATTAATAATAAAGCTCTGCTCCAACTCTTTTCAATTATTGAAAAGAGTTGGAGAAAAGCAAAATAACACAGATAATATGAAGAAAATAATTTTAACAGCATTAATAACCATTGGTAGTATCGGTTTATTTGCTCAACCAATTCCTCCAACCTTACCTGGTGGTGGTGGACCAGTTACTGGTCATGGTGCAAATGGTAATCAAGGTGCTCCTATTGATGGAGGATTAAGTATTTTGATGCTTTTAGGTGCTGTTTATGGAGCTAAAAAAGTTTATAGTTTTAAAACGAAAGAAACTATTTCAGAATAATTAGCTCAATAAGTTTATTTAGGATTAGAATTTTTAACTGATTTTAAATGAGTCTTGTGCCTATATAAAAAAATAAATACAATGATGTAGCTTAATCTTCACATTGACAATTTATTACAATAAAAACATTTTACGTGAAAGCGTAAAATGTTTTTTTTTGTATTATAAATATTGTTTTTATGAGGAGTATTGGTTATGCTTTTTAACCTGATATTTTAATAGTTTTGAATTAAATTATTAGAAGTCTTGATTTTTTGCTAACTTTTTTATGAAGAAAAAAGTTTGAGAGAAAATATAAGCAAAATATAAAAATAAAATAATATTTTTCTAATTTAAAAGCTCCAGCTTTTATTTCTACTTAAACAATTCTTTTAAAACGCTAATCTAAATTACAACCTTATTAATTTACTTTTAGTTATCTTTTTATATAGAAAGCAGAAAATAATTGCAGTCCAAAAAGAAAACATGGCATAAACCAATGCAACCTTACCGTAATTTTCATTATGAAGTAACATGCCAGAAATTAAAAATGCCAGAGTTGTATTATGAACAGCTGATTCTATTGAAATAGTAATTTCGTTATCATGCCCTAGTTTGAATATTTTTGCAATAAATAAGCCTGTAAATAGTAAAATAATATTTATGAGAATAGCATAAGGTAAAATTTCTGATATCTCATTGCTTTTAATACCGCTTACACCATCTAGACCTACAAATTTTATTACAAATACTAAACCGAGTAAAACAATTAAAACCGGCTTAACATATTTTGAAATTTTTTCTGAAATTTTTTCATTAAATTGTCTCAACAATACACCAACAATAATAGGAATAATAGTAAAGATAAATATTTCGCCAAATGTATTCCAGAAAGGAAGTAGAAACTGTCTATCCATACCTTCAAATTGATGCAATGAAAGATTTACTATAAATGGAATTGTAAAAAGTGCTAAAATTGAATTTACTGCAATTAAAACAATTGCTAAAGCTGTATTCCCTTTAAATAAAAATGTAATAAATCCAGAAGTAGTTCCTCCTGGGCTTGCAGCAAGAATAACCAGTCCAACCTTTATGTAATTTGGCATATCAAAAACAAAGCTTATTGAGAAAGCAATAATTGGTAATAAAATCATTTGAGAGAATAAACTAACTATTAAAGCTTTAGGATGAGTAAAAAGCAGTTTGATTTCTTTAAAACTCAGTGTAACTCCTATGCCGAACATAATTAGTGATAATACAACTGAAACTAATATATCAACTGTTGCCATAGAAATGTTTTAAAGAAAATGGATACAATTTTAAATTCTTCTAGATTTTTTATTTTCAAAGTAATAAAACTTTAAAAATTATAGATTAAGCCAATCAGTAGATGGATTTAATTTTGTAATACTAAGTCTAACTAAATTGTATTTTCTATTTATGACAAAAATACATTTTATTTTTGTATTAATTTGACAATTATTTAGAATGTTTCAAGATATGTATTGTTTTAATTCTAATTTAAATTACAATTTTATAATTATTTTTTGAAATTTTATTGTAATATTTCAAGATAATAAATCTTTAAAACTTTTTAAAGTATTATTGTTTAAGTATCAAATTATTTCTATTTTTGGTTTCTGATAATTTAGTATTGTTATAAACGTAACATCATCGCAATCATGAAGGATACACCCATTAAAAAAGAAATAGTTGATCAAAAAATTAGTGATAATAATATAGCTGATATAGGTAAAGCATCAATTCGTGTTATTAAGAAATTGGTAGATGAGATAGAACGCGAAACTAAAACAAAATTTGTGAGAATGGAAATGGGTGTTCCTGGTTTATCCCCTTCTCAAATTGGAGTTGAAGCTGAAATACAAGCTTTAAAAAATGGTGTAGCTGCTATTTATCCAGATATTCAAGGTATTCCAGAATTAAAGTTTGAAATTTCCCGTTTTGTTAAATTGTATCTTGATGTAAATGTAAATCCTTTGGGTTGTATTCCAACTGTTGGTTCTATGCAGGGTGGGTTTGCTGCTTTCCTTTTAATTAATAATATTCATGAAGGTAAAGATACTACTTTATTTTTAGATCCTGGATTTCCTGTTCATAAACAACAACATAGATTGCTTGATTTAAAATTTGAAAGTTTTGATGTATATAATTACCGTGGAAGTAAGCTTCGCGAAAAACTGGAGTCTTACCTTAGTAAAGGTAATATTTCATGTATGTTGTATTCCAATCCTAATAATCCATCATGGATATGTTTTACTGATGATGAGTTGAAAATTATTGCTGAAATGGCTGATAAATATGATGTAATAATAATGGAAGATCTGGCTTATTTTGGCATGGATTTCAGGAAAGATTATTCAGTCCCCGGTCAACCACCTTTTCAACCTACTGTTGCTAAATATACAGATAAATGGTTGTTGTTTATTTCAAGTTCTAAAGCATTTAGTTATGCAGGTCAGCGAATAGGAATGATGGTAATTTCTGATCAATTGTTTAATTCTAAAAGTGAACGATTGCGCAAAAGATTTACATCAGATATTTTTGGGAATGCAATGATATTCGGGACTGTTTATGGATTAAGTTCCGGTACTGCTCATTCTGCACAATATGCATTGGCTGCAATGCTTAAAGCTGCAAATGACGGAACATTTAATTTTCGGAATGATGTAAAAGAATATGGTGAAAAAGCCCATATTATGAAAAAAATATTTACAGATAATGGTTTTAAGATTGTTTATGATAAAGATATTGATCAGCCTATAGCTGATGGGTTCTATTTTACCTATTCTTATCCGGGGTATACAGGTGATGAATTACTGAAAGAATTACTTTATTATGGTGTAAGTGCAATATCATTATCTATAACCGGCAGCGACAAGCTGGAAGGTATGCGTGCTTGTGTTTCTCTAGTAAAACGCAGTCAGTTTCCTGATCTGGAAATTCGTTTGCAATGTTTTCATGAAAACAATCCTTATTAATTTATAAAGGGATAAATAATTCGTTATTACATCATTCTTAACATAAATAAAATCTAAAGCAAAATTTGTTTTAATTTTCTTTGTATTATCTATTATTACAGAATAATATTATGGTTTGAGATAATAATTTCTCTAATTTTTATTATTATGTTTAAATAGTTATTATTCTATAGTCAATGATTTAGGTATATATAAATAATTAAATTTAAAAAACGTATGAGTAAAGTGGTTTTTATTACTGGTATTTCATCAGGTTTTGGGAAACATACAGCTTCTCTTCTTGCAGAAAAAGGTCATAAAGTATATGGTACTTGCAGAAGAGAGTCAGAGCATGATTCTAAGGTTAATGTGTTATATATGGATGTTACAGATAAAGCTGCAGTTGAAATTTGTATAAAAACAGTTATTGAAAAAGAAGGACGAATTGATGTCCTGATTAATAATGCAGGTATGCATGTGGGAGGTCCTGTTGAAATTACACCTTATGAGAATATACAGCTACAGATGGATACAAATTTTATGGGTGTTGTTCATACCATAAGAGCTGTTTTGCCATTTATGCGAAAACAAGGAAACGGAAGGATTATTAATATAAGTTCTATGAATGGATTACTTAGTACTCCTTTTGTTGGCTTTTATTGCGCAAGTAAATTTGCTGTTGAAGGGTTAAGTGAATCGTTAAGAATGGAACTAAAACCCTTTAATATACAGCTGATTTTAGTCAATCCCGGTGATTTCCATACACAAAATACGGCTAACAGAAAAAACATTTATACTCTTGAAGGCAACAATGCTTATGAAACTCAATCAAAAAAGTCATTAGCTGTAATTGAGAAAGATGAGAATTCTGGATGGCATCCCGATATTTTAGCCCGGAAAATCGTGAAAATTGTCGATAGTAAAAATCCTCATAACCGCTATGTTGTTGGTTCATTTGAACAAAAACTTGCTGTAGTGTTAAAATACATACTTCCCGGGTCATGGTTTGCTAAAATCATTGAAAGTCATTATGGGATAAAAGCTTAACTACTTGAACAAAGTAGTGGAGCAAGTTGACATTATCTTGCACTTTAGATTCTTATTTTCTATTCTGCAACAAGTAATTTTTTAACAATTTGTATTATATACAAAAAAAGCCCGATAATCCTATTGATATCGAGCTTTTTAGTATAGCAAAAGTTAAAATTATCCTTTGTAAAATGGCAATTTTGTTATTTTAGCTTTTAATAATTTTTCACGGATTTTAATATAGATTTCAGTATCAGCTTTAGTAAAAGCTGTATTTACATAACCCATTCCAATATTCTTATCCAAAGATGGAGCCATAGTACCTGATGTTACTTCACCGATTTTGTTTCCGTCAACATCGCAAATTTCGTAATAATGACGAGGAATACCTCTGTCAATCATTTCAAATCCAATTAGTTTATGTTTTACTCCATTTTTCTTTTGTTCCAGAAGAAAATCTTTATCAATAAAGTTTTTTGTATCGGTAAATTTGGTAATCCATCCCAAACCAGCTTCAATAGGTGATGTAGTATCATTGATATCATTTCCGTATAAACAAAATCCCATTTCCAAACGAAGCGTATCGCGGGCACCGAGTCCAATAGGTTTAATCCCAAATTCAGCACCAGCTTCATAAACCGCTTTCCAGATTTTGTCAGCATCTTCGTTGGCCATATAAATTTCACAACCACCTGATCCAGTATAACCTGTCGTAGAGAAAATAACATCTTTTACGCCGGCAAAAGTCAATTTTTTGAAAGTGTAATATTCCATATCAGTTACAGTTGTATCTGTTAATTTCTGCATAGCTTTTAGTGCTAATGGACCTTGTATTGCCAATTGGGCAATTTCATCAGAAGCATTGTAGATTTCTTTACCAATTTCCAAGCCCATTGCATTAGCCTGAAGTACACACCATGCCCAGTCTTTATCAATATTAGCTGCATTTACAACCAATAAATAAGTTGTTTCATTCACACGATAAACCAATAAATCGTCCACTATTCCACCTTTAGCATTCGGGAAACAAGAGTATTGAACTTTACCATCGTACAAAGCAGCTACATCATTGGATGTTACTTTTTGAACAAAATCAAAAGCTTTGGGGCCTTTTACCCAAAATTCGCCCATGTGTGAAACATCAAAAACACCAACTGCTTTTCTAACTGTATGATGTTCTGCAACTAATCCTTCGTATTGAACTGGCATATTGTATCCGGCAAAAGGAACCATTTTTGCTCCTAATTCGATGTGAAACTTTGTAAATGCTGTATTTTTCATTGAATTTAAAATTATTATAAGATGAGTTTATCTAAAAATTTGCGATAACAAAAGTATAAAATATTAGCAAGAATTTTGCATTCAATCTTAAATATTCTCAATTTCTTATTGAAAATTTTATATTTTTATTCATTAGTGTCCGATGAAAATATGTAGATTCTTCGCTTCACTCAGAATGACAACATATTATAGTGAAATATAGTGGGGTGTGGTCAGAAAACGGCGAAGCCGTT
>JBMOKG010000108.1:0-12678 GCA_049315385.1 Bacteroidales bacterium | reverse complement strand
CTCTAAATTTGTTTAACCAAAAAGTTGCATTTGTGACTTGAATTCAGCTTTTATTATATAGGCTCACAGGCACAATTGTCAACAATTTCTGCCTCAGGGATAACTCCACAGCAATTGGTTCAGAACGTATTGGTTGGAACAGGAGTTACTGTTAGCAATGTAAAATTTAATGGATCTTTATTAGCACCAAGTACATCTAATCAATTAGGATCTTTTACAACAGGAGCCTCAGCTACAAATCTTGGATTTCCTATGGGAATAATAATGGCTACTGGTGCTATATCAAGTGCAACTAATGGACAAACTACCACAGCTATAACCGGAACAGAATTATTAGTAGTGCCGGAATTAGATCAATATGCCGGAACAAGTGTTATTCATGATGCTGGTGTACTTGAATTTGATTTTACACCTTTATCTGATACCATTAAATTTAGATATGCTTTTGGTTCAAGAGAATATCCAAATTTTGTATGCAGTTCATTTAATGATATTTTTGGATTTTTTATTTCAGGGATGAATCCCACAGGACCAAACTATGTTAATAAAAATATTGCTTTGATACCAGGTTCAAACAATCCTGTTTCTATTAATACTGTAAACGGTGGTGTATCTGCAGGAAGTGCATCACCTTGTATTTTAACGAATACTCAATATTATCATACACCAACTCCAAATATAACTTATAACGGACTTACTACAGTTCTTACTGCCTGGGCTTTAGTAATCCCATGCACTCAATATCATATAAAATTAGCTATTGCTGATTTGGGAGATAATGCATACGATTCAGGCGTATTTTTAGAAGCAAATAGTTTTAGCAGCCCTCAAATAGCAATTGATACTACTTTTTCAAGACCCTCAGCATCCAATCAAAGTGGTATAGAAGGTTGTAATGATATCATTTTAACCTTTAAATATCCGTATAATGTACCTTATGCATATCAAATTCCTATAATTTCAGTAGGTGGTACTGCAACTAATGGTGTAGATTATCCACTATTGCCAAATATGCTTACAATTCCAACAGGTACAGATTCTGTCCGGCTTGTAATTTCTCCATTTTATGATCATATTTCTGAAGGTACAGAAACAATTAAACTTGTTTTTCAAACATCTACATGCGGCAAAAAAGATACCTTATTGTTTAATATCATAAATTATGATTCTCTTACAGCTATTGCTTACGGAGATACTACATTGTGTAACAATCATACCCCACTTTCGGTAATACCTCATAACGGAATAACACCTTATCAGTATTTCTGGAATAATGGTGCAGGAAATTCAGCTATCGTTAATCCCACGTTTACTGCTACCACATTATACAATGTTACAGTTACAGATGGCCTGTGCCAAAACAGCAAAAGATTCTGCACTGGTTATTATTGATTGTGATTTTGCCAGGGCAGGACCTGATACAACAATTTGTTTGGGTGGAACTGCAACACTCACGGCCTCAGGAGGACCTGTTTTCTTATGGAGCACATCAGATGCAACTGCAACTATAAATGTTAGTCCTACAGTTACTACTACTTATATCGTTACAGTTACAGATGTGTTTTCTGATAAAGATACTGTAACTGTTTTTGTAAATCCTTTACCTACTATAACAGCAACTACCACGCCTTCAACAATATGTTTAGGAAGTTCTGCTAATTTGCAGGCTACAGGTGCATCAACCTATTTGTGGACAGCAAATATTACAGATTTATCGCTGAACGGTCAACAAACTATGGCAAATCCTGTGGTGTCTCCATTGTCAAATACTACTTATACAGTAACCGGAACAGATACTGCCAGTTGTTCAAATTTTACAACTGTTGCTGTGAATGTGAGCCCACAACCAAATCCTCAGATTATTGCTTATCCAAATCCGGTATCTGTATTTGATCCGACAGTTCACTTTTATGATGCTGCCAATGGAAGTTATAATTATTTCTGGTCTTTAGGAGATGCTTCAACTTCAATTCAGAGCAATTTTTTCCACACATACAGTGATCAGGACACAGGACGTTATTTGGTAAATGTAATCGTAGAAAATACATATGGTTGTATAGATACTGCAAATTTATGGGTAATAGTTCGCCCAGACGGAACGTTCTATATTCCAAATTCATTTACACCTAATAATGACGGAATGAATGATGTTTTTAAAGTATATGGAATGGGTATAAAAGATTTTGAAATGTATATTTATGATCGCTGGGGAAAAATGATTTATACCTCAACAAATATCAATGAAGGCTGGGATGGTAAAATTAAAAACATATTGGCTCCTGATGGAACTTATGCATATACAATTATTTACAAAGACAATATTGGAATAAAACATGCAAGATCCGGAACAATTTCATTAATAAAATAATCTTAAGTACAAGGAAATAAAAAAGGAGATTTATAAAATGTAAATCTCCTTTTTTATTTTTAAAAACAACATTTAAATAGAATCTAAAATCATTTATACTTTCTTCAGTTTTTACAAATAAAATAATTAATTTTGCAGATAGAAAACAACAAACTATAGAAAACGCATACTTATCTTTTATAATACTTTCAAAATTAAATATATAATATCTTAAAATGAAAGTTAAAATAGATTAAAACCCTGTAATAAATATTATATTTTATAAAATAATAATCATATAAACATCATATTATGACTAAAATTAAAGTAGCTATCAATGGCTTTGGTAGAATTGGAAGAATCACTTTCAGAGGATTAATTCAAAAAGAAAACATAGAAGTTGTAGCATTAAATGATTTAACAGATGCAAAAACATTGGGTCATTTATTAAAATACGATTCTATACATGGCAAATTTCCTGGAGAAGTTATTGTTGAAGGCGATTGTTTGATTGTAAACGGAAAAAGTATTAGAATTTATGCTGAAAGAGATCCTGCTAACTTACCATGGAAAGAATTAGAAGTAGATGTTGTAATTGAATCTACAGGTGTTTTTCGTAATAAGGAAAAAATGGGAAAACACATTACCGCCGGTGCAAAAAAAGTAATACTCACAGTACCTGCTGATAATAAAGATGATGTTGATGCAACTGTTGTTTTAGGTGTTAATGATAGCATTTTGAAACCTGATATGCAATTTATATCAAATGCAAGTTGTACAACTAATTGTTTGGCACCAATAGCTAAAGTATTAAACGACAATTTTGGTATTGTACGTGGTTTAATGAATACAATTCATTCTTATACGAATGATCAGATAATTCTGGATTCTCCACATAGCGATTTAAGAAGAGCTAGAGCTGCTGCACTATCAATTATTCCAACAAAAACAGGAGCTGCAAAAGCTGTAGGTTTAGTAATCCCTGAATTAGTTGGAAAATTAGACGGATTTGCGATGAGAGTTCCTACTCCTGATGGATCTGTAGTGGATTTAACTGTAGAATTAACTAAACATACCTCAAAGGAAGAAATCAATGCTGTAATGAAAGCTGCTGCTGAGGGACCCATGAAAGGTGTACTTGAATATTGTACAGATCCTATTGTAAGTATTGATATCGTTGGAAATACTCATTCTTCAATCTTTGATTCACAACTTACTCAAGTAGTGAATGGAAATTTTGTAAAAGTAATCTCATGGTATGATAATGAATTTGGATATTCGAGTCGTATCGTTGATTTAGCAGTTAGATTAGCTCAATAAATCTATTGTAATAATTTACAAGAGAGGCTGATACTTAAATTTCAGCCTCTTTTTTTTAATACATCTTATATTTTATATGTATTTATACAATAACAAAAGAAAGCTATCGTTAAGAAATATCAAAAAAATCAGTAAATTTGCCAATCAGATTCTAAAATAACTTCAGATACTCAGTTTTATTAATAGATTAGTTTTTTATTTGATTTAAATAATATTACTAAAATACCTGATATTGAATATACTATAATTACAAATAATTTTTATACTTAAAAAATGGTTGTTGAACCAGGAAAGCTTTTATCATCAATAGATTATCCGGCTGATTTAAAAAAACTGGATAAAGATCAATTACCACAACTTTGCGAAGAGTTAAGGCGATTTATTATAGATGTAATTTCCTATAATCCTGGACATCTAGGGTCTAGTCTTGGAACTGTTGAATTAACAGTTGCCTTACACTACATTTTTAATACTCCTTATGATAAACTTATTTGGGATGTAGGACATCAGGCTTATCCTCATAAAATCCTTACAGGCAGGAAAAATATTTTCTACACCAATCGGATATATCATGGTATTAGTGGTTTCCCCAGAATGAGTGAAAGTGAATATGATGCATTTGGAGTCGGACATTCATCCACTTCAATTTCTGCAGCTTTAGGAATGGCTGTTGCTTCAGCACTTAAAAATGAAAATAACAGACAGCATGTAGCTATCATTGGCGATGGTTCAATGACTGCCGGAATGGCTTTTGAAGCTTTAAATCATGCAGGTGTAGCTAATAGTAATCTTTTGGTAATTTTAAATGATAATGGAATTTCCATTGACAAAAATGTAGGAGCATTAAGCGAATATCTCACTAAAATTACAACTTCAAAGTCATACAATCGCTTCAAGGATAAAATCTGGTATTTACTGGGAGGTGGTAGTCCTTACGGTAAAAGTTCCCGAGCTGTAGTCAAACAATTGGGAAGTGCTGTAAAATCAACCTTGTTAAAGAAAAGTAACCTTTTTGAATCGTTAAACTTCAGATATTTTGGTCCTGTTGACGGGCATGACGTTGTTAGACTAACTAAAATATTAAACGATTTAAAATCTATTGCGGGTCCAAAAATATTACATGTTATCACCAAGAAAGGTAAAGGTCTGGAAAAAGCAGAACAAGATCCGACTAAATATCATGCTCCTGGTACTTTTGATCGTAAAACAGGTGAAATTATAAAAACAGAATGTAAAGAAAAATTAGCTCCAAAATATCAAACAGTTTTTGGCAGAACTATTATTGAACTTGCCGAGATGAACGATAAAATTATTGGTGTCACACCAGCTATGCCAACAGGTTGTTCTTTAAATCTAATGATGGAGAAAATGCCTGACAGAGCATTTGATGTTGGTATTGCGGAGCAACATGCTGTTACCTTTTCAGCAGGACTTGCTGCACAAGGAATGCTGCCCTTTTGTAATATTTATTCTTCTTTCATGCAACGTGCATTTGATCAGGTAATTCATGATGTTGCGCTACAAAAACTAAATGTTGTTTTTTGTCTGGATCGTGGTGGATTGGTTGGTGAAGATGGAGCAACACATCATGGTGTTTTTGATCTGGCCTATTTCAGAAGTATTCCAAATATTACTATTGCTTCGCCACTCAACGAACAAGAATTGCGAAATATGATGTATACGGCACAACTTGATAATAATGGATGTTTTGTTATACGCTATCCTAGAGGACGCGGAGTAATGCATAACTGGAAAACTACTTTTGAAAAACTGGATATTGGGAAAGCTCAAACTATTAAAGAAGGAAAAGATATCGCAATTATTTCAATAGGACATATCGGGAATTCAGCTATTAAAGCGGCAGAATTGCTTTTGAATGAAAATATCGATGTTGCTGTATATGATATGCGTTTTTTAAAACCAATTGATGAAAATTTACTTCATCAGATTTTTAAAAAATATAAAAAAATTATTACGCTTGAGGATGGTGTAATTATTGGCGGATTAGGAAGTGCTATAATTGAATTCGCAGTAGAAAACAACTATAATACAGTGATAAAAAGATTAGGAATCCCTGATAAATTTATTGAACAAGGATCGATTGCTGAGCTGCAGTCAGAATGTGGCATCGACTTAAACAGCATCATAAGTAGCATAAAAGAGATGATCCAATAAACAAATTTCATTTTCCATTGTTTTTAGTAAATATAGTTTATGTTAATGAATTAACAGTTAACATTGAAAAAAATATTTACCCCATTTAAGAAAGTTTATTTATTTTATTATAACGGTTTTCAAAGTATGACTGTTGGTAAAAAGCTATGGATTATAATATTCATTAAGTTGTTTATTATGTTCGCCATTCTTAAAATATTATTTTTCCCTGATTTTTTAAAAAAAAATTTTCATTCTGATAAGGAAAGAAGCAATTATGTATTGGAACAATTAACTAAACCCAAATAATATGATAGAGAATTTAGATTTATCAACCGTTGACTGGTCGAGGGCACAATTTGCATTAACCGCTATATATCATTGGATATTTGTACCTTTGACCTTAGGAATGGCATTTATAATTGCCATCATGGAGTCAATCTATGTAAGAACCGGTAATCCTGAATGGAAAAAAATAACAAAATTCTGGATGACTATTTTTGGAATTAATTTTGCTATTGGTATTGCTACGGGCATTATTCTGGAGTTTGAGTTTGGCACCAATTGGTCTAATTATTCATGGTTTGTTGGAGATATTTTCGGTGCACCTCTGGCTATTGAAGGTATAATGGCATTCTTTATGGAATCTACTTTCATTGCAGTCATGTTTTTTGGCTGGAACAAAGTAAGCAAAGGTTTCCATTTAACATCAACATGGCTGGTTGCAATTGGTTCTAATTTATCAGCACTATGGATATTAGTTGCTAACGCATGGATGCAATATCCTGCAGGAATGCATTTTAATCCTGAAACAGTTCGAAATGAGATGATGAATTTTTGGGATGTATTGTTCTCTCCCGTTGCTGTTAATAAATTTTTACATACCATAATGTCCTCTTATGTTTTGGCAGCTTTATTTGTAATTGGAGTAAGCGCATGGTTTTTGCTTAAAAAAAGAGAAATTATTTTTGCCAAAAAGAGTATGATAATTGCTGGAGTATTTGGATTAATGGCCTCATTATTAGTTGCAATGACTGGTGACGGATCTGCTTACCAGGTAACACAAAAACAACCTATGAAATTAGCAGCAATGGAAGGGTTGTATCAGGGAAAACAAGGAGCGGGTCTTATTGTGACAGGAGTATTAACTTCAAACAAAAAATATGACGATACTAAAGATCCATTCATCTTTAAAATTGAAATTCCCAAAATGCTTTCATTATTAGGCTATAGGGATGTAAATGCATTTGTACCTGGTGTGAATGATTTATCAGAAGGAAATCCAGCAAAAGGGATATTATCTGCAACAGAAAAAATTGAAAGAGGTAAAATAGCTATCAATACTTTGCGTGAATTTAAAATCGCAAAGAAAACTAATGACACTTTGAAAATGATTCAATTATCTTCCAAATTTGATGAAAAAACATCGGAAGGTAAGGCTTTTTTAAACAATTATTTCAAATATTTTGGTTATGGTTATTTAAATAAACCTGAAGATTTTATTCCAAATGTACCACTTACATTTTATAGTTTCCATATAATGGTAACACTTGGCTTTTATTTCATTGCATTTTTTATATTGGTTTTGTTCTTTATATATAACAAGAAGCTGGAAGAACATAAATGGTTGATATGGATGGCAATCATAAGTATGCCACTCGCTTACATTGCTTCCGAAGCAGGTTGGATAGTTGCTGAAGTGGGACGACAACCCTGGGTTATACAGGATATGATGCCTACTGTTGCTGCTGTTTCTCAAATAGATTCATCGGCTGTTATTGTAACTTTTATATTATTTGCTGTAATTTTTACAGCTTTATTAATTGCAGAAATTAAAATTATGACAACTCAGATTAAATTAGGACCAAAAGAAGGAGGAACCAACTAATGTTTGAAAACTTATCACTTTTCGCATTACAACAATACTGGTGGATTATCATTTCATTACTTGCCGGTATTCTGGTATTTCTGATGTTTGTTCAGGGAGGTCAGACATTGATTTATACATTAGGGAAAACAGAATTACAACGTAAAATGATAGTAAATTCTTTAGGTAGGAAATGGGAATTTACCTTTACAACTCTGGTGACTTTTGGAGGTGCATTTTTTGCTTCATTCCCATTGTTTTACGCTACTAGTTTTGGTGGAGCCTACTGGGTTTGGATGGCAATTTTGTTTTGCTTTATCGTGCAGGCAATAGCTTATGAATATCGAAGTAAACCCAATAATTTTTTAGGCCAGAAAACCTACGAAGCTTTTTTGTTTGTGAATGGAGCTTTGGGTACAAATTTGATTGGTACTGCAGTTGCAACATTTTTCACTGGAGCAATCTTTAAAGTAGATAAAATGAATTTACTAAACCTTAGTGCAAATAAATTACCCGTAATTTCTACCTGGGAAGGACCAGCTTATGGACTGGAAGCAGTTCTTAATTTCCAGAATGTTGCATTGGGCTTAGCTGTTTTCTTTTTAGCAAGAATTTTAGCAGTACTTTATTTTATGAACAATATCGACGAAAAAGAAATCTTTGAACGATCTAAAAAACAATTGCTTATTAATACTATTCCTTTCCTTATATTCTTCTTGTTTTTTGTAGGAAGATTAATGTTTATAGATGGGTTTGCAGTGAATCCAACTACAAAAGAAATTTTTATGGAAAGCAATAAATACTTGCATAATCTTTTACAAATGCCTCTTGTTTTAATTCTCTTCTTAGCAGGCGTTCTAATGGTTTTGTTTGGGATTATTAAATCTATTTTTAAAGACAGTACAAATGGAATCTGGTTCTCTGGATTTGGAACAATTATAACTGTATTTACATTATTCATCATTGCAGGATTTAATAATACTGCCTATTATCCTTCTTTGGCTGATTTGCAAAGTTCATTAACCATTGAAAACAGTTCTTCGAGTCATTATACACTAACAGCCATGAGTTATGTTTCTTTAATGGTTCCTTTTGTAATTGCATATATTTTCTATGCATGGAAATCAATCAATAATAAAAGGATAGACAGCAAAGAAATGGAAGAGGAATCGCATCTGTATTAAGAATAAAAACAATGTAACTGATTAATAAATTAAAATCTGTGAAAATATGTATATAAAAGAAATATTGTGGTTAATTAGTTGGCCGGTATCTATTTATGTCTGCTATAGAATTATTCTGGCTGCAATAGATAAATTTGAAAAAAATTTAGAAAAAGAATAAGAATCATTTGCTTATTTTTCATGATGAGCTTATTTCTTAGCAAAGAAATAAGCTCATTTTTATTCCTTTCATCCAAACAACTCAACATCTAATCTTTAAGTATTTGTTTATTTTAACGAAATTTAAACGAACACTTTGATGCTTTTTTTAACATTTATTTATTTTTTTGTTGATTTTGATTGAATTGAAAATCGATGATGTAACTTTGCAAAATGATTTCAGGAAACATTTTTAGGTTCTTGATGCTTTTTGAAATGGGGTAATAAAATTAAAAATAAAGAACCTTCATTTAAGATAAGCGTTTATGAAAAAAATTTATTTTGTTATTCTGTTGTCAATATCAGTCTTTTTTGGGACTCTCAGAGGTTTCAGTCAGGTTGGTTTGCAAAATGTCAAAATTTGTGTAATTTCAGATATGCATTATTTTGATAGTACATTATTAATTAATGATGGCTTTGCTTTTCAGATGTATCTGGCTCAGGACAGAAAATTATTAAAAGAAAGCCATGCAATTATGGTATCTCTTTTTGATTCGCTCATTGCAGAACATCCTGATATTGTTCTGATACCAGGAGATCTGACAAAAGATGGCGAAAATCTATGTCATCAAAAAATTGCAGCTTTTTTGCTAAAATTAAAAAATGCAAATATTAAGGTTTTTGTAGCTCCCGGAAATCATGATATTAATAATCCTTCATCATTTTCTTTTGACGGAGACACTGTTTATTCTGTTCCTACAATTACACCTTCTCAGTTTAAAACCATTTATAACAATTATGGGTATAATGTGGCAACTAAAACTGATACTGCTTCATTATCTTATGTTGCAGAACCAATCTCAGGTTTGCAAATCCTATCAATGGATGTTTGCCGGTACGATTCAAACTATATAGATATGCAGCCAACCACAAGTGGTGGGTTTAAACCAAACGTATTAAAATGGGTTAAAGATCGTTTACTTGAAGCTAAAATGAACAAAAAAGTTGTAATTGCCTTACAGCACCACAACCTTCTTGAACATTATATGGGTCAGAATGATATTTTTCCTGAATATGTGATTGACGACTCTGATACAGTTTCCTCTCAATTAGCAGATTTAGGCTTAAAAGTAGTTTTTACAGGTCATTATCATGCTCAGGATATTATAAAAAAAACTACAGCATTGGGAAATACTATTTATGATGTTGAAACAGGATCTGCTATAACTTATCCCTGCCCTTACCGTATAATGAATTTATCTGTTGATACTACGCTTGCCATTACAGGCAAACGTGTTGATCATATAATTTATAATACTGGTTCAATGACATTCCAACAATATGCATTGAATAATATACAAACGGGTTTAGCCCCTCAGGTTATTTATATGCTGATGTCTCCTCCTTATAATGTTGATTCTGCCACAGCTTATACGATAGAACCCGCAATAACAGAAACATTTATCGCTCATTTTGCTGGAAATGAAGGAACTCCTTCTACTCAGACTCAAGCTATAATTACTATGCTTCAGCAATCACCCTATGCTTTTATTGGATATATTCTGGAAGGAATCTGGGATGATCCTGATCCTGATGACTGGACTGTAAGTATAGATTTGAATAACTCTGTTGCATCAGGAATAAAAGAACTGTTGAATGTAAATACTGTTTTTCTGTTCCCCAATCCTTCAAATGGTATTTTCAATGTAATCCTTCCTGAAATCAAAAATAAGATAGCAGTAAAAGTGTTTGATATCAATGGAAGAATGATTTATAATAAAGAAAGTTTTGGAAATCGGAATTTATTGATTGATATTTCAGATCATTCTGTAGGAGAATACATTATTCAACTTGAAAGCAATCAATTAAAAATGAGTAAAAAGATTATGCTAAAACAATACTGAATTGAAATATCTGTAGACCAATTCACAATCAGTTAATTTCAAAGTTCATATTATCTGCATTTACTTATATGTAAAATATTTGGGGGGGTAAAAAGTAATTTCAAAATCTATTTTGCTGTATATTAGAGAGGCTGTTAAAAATACAGCCTCTCTAATTATAAACAGGAAAAATCTTATTTTTTACAAAGAGCTTTTAAATCTTCAATATCACCATTGAATATGTTGAAATCAACATCACCGGAAATCCCATTAACTTTCCCACTGTCATTGTGTTGCCAGAAATGCCATTTCTGATTTAGCCGGACTTTCTTTTCGTAATAATGTGCAATCCAGAGAGGATAAGTTTCCAATCCCTGATTGCTAAGATAATTATTATAAAAATCAATATTGGTATAAATGATAGGTTTGATATGATAAGCTTTTTCAATAATTTTAAGCCAGTTTTTAATGCCTCTTATTGTATTATCAGCTTGAAAACCAGAAGCCAATGTTTCAATATCAAGTACAGGTGGTAAATCTCCTTTTTCGAGTTTAACATTACTGATAAAGTTTTCTGCCTGTAATTTTGAACTCACTTGTGGTCTGTAGAAATGATAGGCACCTTTTATTAATTGATTTTTTTTTGCTTCTTCCCAGTTTATTTTATAATAACGGTCAATCCGGCTTTCTCCCTCTGTTGCTTTTATATAAACAAATGAGATTTTGATGCTATCTACTTTCATTTTCTTAACTTCTTTCCAGTTTATCCTGTTTTGATAACGAGAAACATCAATTCCATGAACAGTATAATTCCCTGGAATAGGGATTCCAAAATGTTTTAGATTTTTACTTTGATCAGCACCATCTGTAAATAAAAGGTTTTCTACGTAGTAAAATGAATGGATTGCAATACGACTTATTTCAACATGATAAAAATATGCGAAAATAAGAAACATCAGTCCAATTATAGGAAGGATTGGATAACCATTTCTTTTACTTTTCTTCTTGATCATTTTGATAGACAAATTTCAAAGGCGAAATTAAGCTATTTTCGGACTTTATTTATATGGATATTGATAAGTTGTTAAACTAATATTATTTTAGAAAAATGTAATAAATTATAATAGTTATATATTTCTTTTGAATAAAGGGGGAATAAATAAGAAAGTTTTAAATCGATACTTTAATAATAAAAATTTATTCTTTCCTCTTATTCATTATTTCAAATTTAATATTTAATGATTCACCTTTCTGGTCAATTAATGTAAGACGATGAAAACCAGCTTCGGGAGCCAGAGCTTTCTGATGGTATTGAGTGGTGGAACCTATAAATTTGTCGTCAAGATGCCAGTAGATAACTGTTTGGGGATTTCTGGCTGCCAGTTTAAAAACTGTACTTCCGGGTTTGCCGTCCAGATCCACAGGGATATAAATTTTACTATTGCTGGCAGGGTAAATCATTTCCATTGAACGTGTTTCATTTGATGGAGTACAATCTGCCCTAAAAGGTGGTAAAAGTTTGTAGAAGGGATTTTTGCTTTTGAAATACCATTCCATCACAGGTGGCAATACAAACCAGGGAATATGTTGCATTTGATCTATAGATTCACAATTGGAATTTACTTGCCACTTAGCAGTTTTGTCCAGATGAACCATTTGGTGATAAGGACAAACCTGTGTTTTTAATGCTTTTTCAGGAATTTTTATTTTAACGGTTGATTCACAGATTTCGGAAGCTCTGTAACCACTATAACGGCAAACAGGTATTTCAACCATCTCACTTTC
>JBMOKG010000107.1:0-12692 GCA_049315385.1 Bacteroidales bacterium | reverse complement strand
TAGTTATAATAAGAGTTTAAATGGATTTTAGCCTAATAAATGTCTATTAAGCCTACTTTTACAATAATTCAAAAATGAAAATACTTATATTGATATTTCAAATTTTGCTGGTAATTAATTCAGCTTTATCCCAAACAGTTAATGCAAGAAATTATGCAATGTCAGACACGAATTTTTGGATAGGCAAAACATATTTATTGCCGGATTATTATTTTGGTATTGACAATTATTCTAATGGTGAGAGTTTTGATTCAGTAATTACTTTTCTTATAAAAAACCCAGAACTTATTGTTGAGATTGGATGTCATACAGACAATAGACGCGTACCAATGACATTAGACACATTATCTGACTGGCGAGCTAAAAAATTAAAGGAGTATTTCATCTATAAAGGATTAGATTCTAAAAGAATTTTTTCACATGGTTATGGCGATCATTTCCCAAGAATAATAGAAAAAGATACTAATATTACTTTTGTTGAGGATATGGGATTTATTGAATGTAGAAAGAAATCTTTCTTTTTTAAAAAAGGTACTACTTTAGATGAAAATTATTTAAAAAATATAAAAGATAAATGTTTAAGAGAATTAATTCATAATTTGAATAGACGGACAGAAATGAAAATATTAAAAATAGAATAAAACTATATTTAACACTATAAGTAATTTCCGAATAGTCCTCACCATAAGCCTGTTAACATCAAACATGGTAAGCGATCATTTTATTTTACAACTACTTAAATATATTCATCAGGCATTGCTAAAAAGTATTATATTTGATGAAAATCAATAATGAAATTATACAGTAAATGGATTTATCGAATATTTTCATTCAAGACACATATAATTTTTAAAGTTTTAGATAAAAACAGATGAATAAATCAGAAATCCAAATCTTTACCTCGAAAGACGGGAAAACAGAAATTGAAGTTAAGCTTGAAGACCAAACGGTATGGCTAAATCAATATCAGCTTGAATCATTATTTAATACCGACCGTACTTCTCTTAACCGCCATATTTCAAATATTTACAAATCAGAGGAATTAGAAGAGAGCTCAACTTGTGCAAAAATCACACAAGTTCAAAAAGAAGGGAAGAGAGAAATAAAAAGAAAAATTAAGTTCTATAATCTTGATATAATTATTGCAGTTGGGTATCGTGTAAATTCAAAAAGAGGAACCGAATTCAGGATTTGGGCCAACAAAATTTTAAAAGATTATTTAATTCAAGGATACTCATTAAACGAAAAAAGACTAAGCAAAGAAAATGAATTGCTAAATGATCTCAGAAAATCTATAAAAATACTTGGAAATCTTATAAATCAAAAGAGCCTGTCAGGTGAGGAAAGCGTGGGATTGCTTAAAATTATATCGGATTATGCTTATGCTTTAGATATACTCGACCAATATGACTATCAAAGTCTGAAAATTCAGGAAACATCGGGCAAAGAATTATTTCAGCTTACCTACCACGAAGCAATAAAACAAATTCAAATAGTTAAGATAAAGCACGGAAATAGTGATCTCTTCGGAAGAGAAAAAGACAAGTCCTTCAAAAGCTCTATAGCATCCATTTATCAAACATTTGACGGTACTGATTTGTATCACAGTATTGAAGAAAAAGCTGCTAACCTGCTCTATTTTGTGACTAAAAACCACTCATTTACGGATGGCAATAAAAGAATTGCAGCTTTTCTTTTTCTTTACTTTATGGAAAGAAATGGAATCCTTTATGACGATTATGGGCAAAAACGAATTGCTGATAATGCACTGGTAGCATTAACGCTCATGATTGCAATAAGCAACCCAGATGAAAAAGATACTATTGTAAAAATTATTGTAAATCTAATTAATAAAAAAAATAACGCTGGGTATTAATAAGACATATTGACGAAAAGTATATAAAGCCCGGTAAGCGCAAAAGTAAAATAAGCGATTTGTATATTTTACAACTATTGAAATTTATTCATCAGGCATCGCTAAAAAGTATTATATTTGATGAAATTTTAAAATAAACGGAGGGTATCGAACGGACTGAATTAAGCAAACAAAAATTACAACTTATGTCGAACCACGAAATGATTCATATTTTAATTCTCGATGATCAGGAAGTTTACCGCAATGGCCTGGGAATCTTCATCAGTAAAATCCCGGGTATACAGACCCATCTCGCTTCAAAGCCATCAGAAGCCTATGAAATCATAAAGAACCAGTACATCGATATTGCAATTGTTGATATAGATTTACCGCAGGAATCGGGCATAGAGGTAATGAAAAAGATTAAAAAGCTCAACAGCGATACTGAGGTTATTATTATTTCGGGCCACAGCGATATCGAAACCGTAGTTGAATGTTTGCGCCAGGGTGCTTTCGACTATTTTAAGAAACCTTTTGATATGGTTGCCATTAAAAACGCCATTGAAAAAACAAAAAAGTTTATTGAAATAAAAGATAAATTAAGTTCGGCCAAAGAAAGAATCAGAAATCTCGAAAACATTGTTCAGCGTCAGCAGAGCAACCTGCTTTACGGAAGCAGCCAGGAGATCAGCCGTGTAAAAGATCTTATCATCAATGTTGCACATTCCAACGATACAGCTGTATTTATTTCGGGTGAAACCGGTACCGGCAAGGAATTGGTAGCCAAACAAATTCATGCGCTTAGCAATCGAAATATGCAAGTATTAAGTATTTACAATTGTTCTGCCATTCCCGAGCATTTGTTTGAAAGTGAATTCTTTGGTTATAACAAAGGTGCATTTACCGATGCTAAAAACGAAAAAAAAGGATGGTTTGAAATTGCCGACAAGGGAACCCTTTTTCTGGACGAAATCGGAGACATGCCCTTGTTTCTTCAATCGAAACTATTGCGGATACTAGAGGAAAAAAAGGTGTACCGCATTGGTGCCGTTAAAGCTATTGATATCGATGTCAGGGTTATTTCTGCAACCAATAAAAACATTTCCGATTTAATCAGAGAAGGTAAATTCAGAGAAGATCTTTACTACAGACTCAATACATTTGAAATAGCATTGCCACCACTAAAAAACAGGAAAGAAGATATTGCAGAATTGAGTTATTTGTTTTTAAAAGAATTTGCAACTAAACTCAACAAAAATATACATCATATTGATGAAGCGGCTATTGCCCAGTTGTTATCACTGCAGTATCCAGGAAATGTTCGCCAACTGAAAAACTTTATCGAAAGAGCTGTTATTTTATGTAAAGGTGATACTATTAAGAAAGAGCATCTTATCAATAATCTTTTTGATTTCTCAACGAATCAAACCAATCAAACTACTCCAGTACTTTATGACGATAGCAGCCTTGATTTAACTGCAAACGAAATACTGCTAATCACAAGAGCATTAAAACAAGCCGATAACAACAAGACCAATGCGGCAAAATTATTAAATATTACGCTTCAGTCGTTAATTCGACGAATGCAGAAATACAATCTGTAAATTTTTACTAACCCCATCCCAAATCTTACGATTTCGTAACATTGTATCAATTTCGTAATTACCTTATTATGAATAGTATTCAACTAATATTATGGTATTATCCGTATATTTACTGTATTTTCCCTATATTACGAAATCGTAAGTTAAATCAGCAACACAATATTTATATAAGTTTGATTTTGTGAACATTAAATAATTGGCACGATACTTGAATAAAGGAATGCATAAAAAAAATTAAAGTACATTATTCAATTAAAAAATATAAACAAATGAAAAATATAATCCTTTTACTGTTTTCTATATTATTATTAGTTTCATGTAGAAAAGAATCAGAGAATATAACACCGGCAACTTTAGTTACAAACATGGAAAATATGGTAGTTAGCCCGGCATTTAACTATAAAACATCACAGGATGTAAGCATTGAAATTAAAGCACAGGAAAACTCCGGAATTCCTTTAAAACTAATCCGTTTTAATGTTTTAACTAATTTAAAAGAAAACAAAGGTAGTTTAATTGTATCTGGTTCAACTGACAACAATGGCGAACTTAAATTTAATATTCCTTTACCTGCATATTATGATTCAGTTGTAGTTACAACCGATTATATTGGTCTTATCAACGAAATTAAACTTCCGATTATTGGAGGAAAAGCAACTTATATATTTGGAGGCATTAACAAAGTAAAATCATCTTATGAAATTATAAATCCAAAATCTACGGCTTTTATCAAATATCTAGGAAGTTATAACACCCAGGGCTTACCACATTATTTGCAAACTAAAGATCATATTGATCAAACTACATTAACTGATATTAATTCATGGTTACCTGAATATAAATCTGTCCCAACTTATAATCCTCAATATTTAGCTTCATCCAACGAAACCAATGTGATGATTAATCAACTGGCTGATGTTTTTGTAACTTTTGTTCATGAAGGTGCAGGTTATATGAATGTATTGGGGTTTTATACTTATAACAAAAACAATCCTCCTACCAGTGCAAGTCAGATAGATTCTATTACCATTATATTACCAAATGCTTCATTAGCCGGAAGTGGCGGTGCATTGTCATCGGGAGATAAAGTTAAAATAGGAACTTTCCCTGCCAATACAGGTATAGGATGGGTATTGTTTGCAAATGGATGGAACGGGAACAATGTAAATGCAAATGCAACAAAATATTATTCTGATCCAAGTTTTAATCCAGAAAGTAGTGCCGCTAACAAGCAACATACCGTATTACTTCATGATGCTTCCAGAGGATTGTTCCTTTGTGGTTTTGAAGACATGAACCGTAATCCAAACGTAGGTGCTGACAATGATTTTAATGATCTTATTTTTTATGTTAAATCAAATCCAGTTCAGGCAATTTCCCAAAACAATGTTTACCAGGCTACTCAAATTTCAGATGATACGGATGGTGATGGGATATCTAACAACCTGGATGACTATCCTTCTGATGCTTCCAAAGCTTTTAATAATTATTATCCTTCAAAAACTCAATTTGGGACACTGGCTTTCGAAGATTTATGGCCATCAAAAGGTGATTATGATTTTAATGATGTGGTAGTAGATTATCGCTATAATAATATAACGAATGCCTCCAATTATGTGGTAAGTATTCAGGCAACATATATCGTAAAAGCAACCGGAGCAGGGTTTTCAAATGGATTTGGTTTTCAGATCCCAGGTCTTTTACCTTCAGCTGTACAAAGTGTAAGTGGAACTCATTTAACAGAAACAGGTTTAATTTCAACCATGTCTAACGGGCTGGAGGCAAATCAATCCAAAGCTACCATTATCGTTTTTGATAATGCCTGGAAAAACTTTACCAATTTTACAGGAAGTAATCCTGATGGGTTTTCTGGAGTAAATACTGTTGTTAATGGTCGAAAAGGAACACCTGATACTTTAAATATAAATATAGTTTTGAATCAACCGCTAAAAACGAGTGTATTGGGAACTCCGCCTTATAATCCTTTTATTATAGTAAACAAGCAAAGAGGAAAAGAAATTCATCTTCCGGACCAGGCACCTACAGATCTTGCTAATCCCGCACTGTTTGGGACTTCCAGCGACAACAGCAGTCCATTGAACGGTAGGTATTATAAAACAGCCAATAATTTACCATGGGCGCTTAATATTGTTGAAAAATTTAATTACCCAACAGAAAAATCAAAAATTATACAAGGCTATTTAAATTTTGCAAACTGGGCTCAAAGTGGTGGATTACAAAATAAAGATTGGTTTAAATCGTCGAATGGAAACAGAAATGCGAGTTTAATTTATCCGTTTTAGTAAATAATCAGTTAATTAATATTGCCAGCGAGGTTTATTGAAATTCAATAAACCTCGTTTGCATTTTAGCTTGACACGGTAAACTCATGTTTGTTTTAACTAAAATGATAATCATTGAAAAATAAATGGCCTAATAAATGTCGATTATACCGAAATTTTAGTTCACTGCTTACTGAATTAAATTCCTCCTATAATTTTAAAATATCATTTCCTAGCTTATGTGTTTGATTTATAATTTCCAGGGCTTCATTTTAATATTTTCTTACATTAAACAGGGACTGTCGAAAATAAAAGATTAAATACAAAAAAATGATTTCAGCAATAAAACCGCATTTATTTTGTTCAAATATAGTGGATGGCTAAAAAATACTTATTTTTGATGAAAATTATTAATGGAGGTTTTGGGAAAGAAGTGAAGTTATATCATGTGAAAAATACGCAATCAATGATGTTAACACTACATTTTAATTGAACTTAATATAACAAAATACTTATGAAAACAATTAAGCATGTAATTTATTTATTTATTTTATTGTCTTTTATGACAAATTGCAATAAAAAAACAGATAAAGTTGAAGTAGAATTTAAATTAGCTATAGCAGATAATATAGATAGTAACGAATACCAAATTTATTCTCTAATTCTTAAAGAGAAGTTTACTACTTCAAATAATTTGGTAATTGAACAAAAAACTACCGGCAATTTATCAATTTCTTTTGGGAATATATATTTTGAAACGCTGAAAACAGAGAATCAGAACCTGGATACTACTATATTTAATGACTTTATTAATAAAAACAATACAGTGTATAATCTGGATAATAAATTCATTGGTTCAACAAAATCAATAACTCTGATTTCAAGTGAAGAAATTAACTATCTCTTTAATTCACAAGATATAAATAAGGCATGGAATGAATTCTATGAAAAATATCCTAAATCAAATGGTATGATTAAGTTTTCCCGTGTAGGGTTCAACTCTGATAAAAGTCAGGGAATAGTAGAAATTGGGCATTATTATGCTAGTTTAGGCTCAGATGGATCTTTAGTATATCTTGTAAAAGAGAATAATAGCTGGAGAATAATTAAATTTATCAACACATGGATATCCTAAAAAACACTTATCGTGGTTGATTGGACTGCAAAATGCAATAATTAACTGACAGAGAAAATGGGTTTACTAAGTTAGTGAAGGAGTATTTTTACCTTAAATTTCAAACAAAGCTATTAAGTTTTTTTTAGTTTCAGCACCCAAAGTTCAATCATTTCATCAGCACGCCAATGCTGCTTTCTTTTGGTTTGAGCAGAAGCCGCTCCTACTTTCATCTGCAACATTGTTTCCTTTTGGAATCTTCCGCCTTTGGATAGTTCAGCTTTTATCGGATGTTCAGCCTGCTGTTCTGTTATTTCGCCGAGGTTAGAAAACAAAAGTACAATGCTTCCATCCTTAACTATATGCTTATTGGCTTCAGCAAAAAAACGCGGAAACAAATCCTTGTCATAATAAATGGCATTGTCGATACCATCGGTTTCATAGGATGCAGGTAGCCAGGGAGGATTAAATACAATCAGTTCAGTTCTTAATGAAAAACCGGCAAATAAATCTCCACACAAAAGCTCTATCCTTGAAGATTCATTCTTCTCATTTATAGCTTGAAAAAACCCGATAATGGCATTCGTGTTGGAATCCGTTCCCGTTATTTTTTTAAAACCATGTTTCAATAATAACAAACTGAGAACTCCACTTCCAACACCAATGTCTATTGCAGAATCTTTAAAGCCTTTATAATTATTCAACCATTGATCGAAAAGCTTCAGATGTTCAAAACGAGTCGGGAAATATGTACCATACCATGGATAAATTTTCTCATTTAACACAGGAATTTCAATCCCTTTTTGATACCATTGCCAGGAACTATTGAGACCTTGCACCTGAGGAAAAGGTAATAAAAATTCATCTAATTCACTATAAAGTATTTTGAACCATCCAATTTCTGGTGATTTTCTCACATTTAATCTGTGGTGGTTAACAACCAATAAAATCCGATGAGAAAGTTCACGAAAAACTGAACGAAAATTTCGCTGCCCCTGAAAGGAAGAATCCTGATATTTACTATAAACATATTCTTTCAGAGCATTCAACACTTTAAGACCGCTACTGTAGAAATCAACAATCAAAACATAATTACCATCAAGCAGTGTATCAATGGCCATTTGAACTTGCATACGATGTTTATAAGGCAGAACTTCTACTTCTGAAACGATGGGTTCTGGTCGATTTGCAATAATATCTCTTTCTGAAATCCTCAGTGATAATCCGTTTTCCTTCTTTAACATTTATACTTTGATTATAACTTTTTGCAAAATAAGACAAATTTCTTTGATCCTTCATTAAAATTACAGTTTTGTTTTCATAAAAAGGAAATAATTAAAAAAATTAATAGAATATAAATACTTTATATTAAACTATTTACTTGTTTTCAATATTAGCTTTATGAAGTTTTACTTTTTAAATTACCCTTTTTAACAAACCGTAATAATTAAATCATTAATTTGATAAATCAAATAGAAAAGAAATTGATTTGGATTTATTATAACTATATTTGCATCAACATCCATACAATTCCAAATAAAATTGCTTGAATATTTTTAAGTAATAATCATACAAAAAACAAAGTAAAAAAGTATGAATACTGATGATAAAATAAAGGCTGTTGAAGTCTTTGCTGGAACCCCATGGCAGGCTGAATTACTAATAAGTATTTTAGCAGATGCTGACATACAGGCATTTTCAAAGGATGGAATTATGGGAACTTTCAACCCCTGGTGGACTGCATCTGGAGGTGTGGGTGCTGTTAAAGTGATGGTTTCAAATATTGATATCAAGAAATCAATCCCAATTATTGAAGAATTTGAAAAGAACCTATGATAAATTAAGCATTGAAAGAAATTAGAAATTCACTTATTTTTCTACCGTTAAAATTTTCAACAAAACTCTTCTATTTAATGAATAAATAATTTCCTTTTCACATTTATCAGTAAATGTTTTAATAAATTCATCATCTAAACAGCTATTCTTTTTCAGAAAAACGGAAGTTTCTCTGCATTCTTGATTGTAAATATTTAAAGGATAATTAATCAAAGTGTCTTTTTCTATTACACAAGGGTAATTTCCTCCATATCCTCTTGCTTCAATCCGGTCTGATTTCACACCTTGCAATATTAAATAGTCTTTTAGACCTTCAGCCATTCTTTTTGATAAAGTATCTTTTGTCAATGGAATCCTTCTGTTGTCAGTATAAACTGCAATTTCAATCTTTATTATACACTGATTTTTCAATAATAGACTAACAAAAGAATCTAAATATTTAAAAGTAGTATCATTTGATGAAGGCCAGCACCGAGGCATAAAAGGAAGATCTCTACCGAGTTCATGAAAATCACCTGAATTAAAAACAGTATCATTAAAGTTAAAATGCTTGATTTGTGTTGATTGAGCAAAAGACGAAGTTGATATTGTACAAAAAAACAATAATACCTGACAAATAATATATTTCATAATATATTGCTTTAAAACTGTTTACTAATTTTCCTATTCCTTTATTCTGACAAAATTCAAATTTGCATCCCATTTCCAAATCATATAATTATTACCTGGTCTTATAATCATTGTACCCACCATTCCTGGATTATCTATATTTAAATAAAGCTTTCCGGTTTCTGTACTTATCTCATTAGTCGCCTGATAAAATTCAATTTCGAGTACCGTCAATCCATTTTTAACTGAATCCTCAATCAAATCCAACAATTCAATATTATCAACATAAAATACCAAAATTTTATTCTTGCTGATAAATTTATCGTATACTTTTCTGTATTTATAGACTTCACTAATACCATTTATCTGAACAGCTTTAACGTTAGTATCAATATAGTAAGAAATTGTATCTAGAAATTTATTTATTAGCAGTGTATTCCTTTCATTTAGTATTTTATTATTTTGCCCGAATACACATCCTTCAGAAACAAAAAATAATAAGAAAATTAGCTTCATCATAATTTACGCTATATTTGGATTTTAATCTATTAGATTATAATAAACAAATTTTAGATAATCATTTTAACTCTAAAAAATCAATTAAAGCTTATCTTATTCACAATCCTCCGCTAATGCATCCAGAAAATCATAAGCATTTGTACATTCATTAGTTGTAATAATTCTTGTGACATATTTATTTTTATTAAAAACAAATTTTACTGAAAAAGAGGCAGCTCCATCTGATCCAGATAAATAAACATAAATAAAATGTTTATTATCAGACAAATATGCTTCAATTGATTTTAAATGGACTTCATAAAGATTTCCAAATGCTTTTTTGGGTATATCAAGCCAGTTTTCATTCCACTTTAGTTTAAATTCTTTTATTTCCTTTAGAGGAAATTTTCCATCAATACCATATCCCCTTTTTCCATCAATAAGGTCTCTGCTAAGCAAATGGTCAACATATTTTATTTGTTTGATCTCTTTATAAATAGTGTCATAAAGATAAATATTATGTTTAAATGGTTCAAATTGTCCACATAGAATTTTAATAAAAATCTTATCCTGGAATTTAGTTAGAAAATTATACGTTGCTGTTGTATCATCTGATCTTAATCCTAAAATCCTTTCCATTTTATGTCTGTTCTGAATATAAATTGTATCATCCATAGATTGAAGATTTTCAAGATATTCATCTCTGAATTGCCATTCAGGTTTCATTTGTCCCATAATTCTCTGAGAAAACATAAGAAATAAAACATAAATAATAATTGTATTAAATTTCTTCATAAATAAATACTTATTTGTTCACCTTTCTCAACCAACCCAAAACATGTTTATTATCAATTTTCCACAAATCATCAGTATGTTTTAGTGTAAATATCTTACGGGATTTTGCATATTTGCCGGGATTTTGCTGAATAATTTCTATTTCATCTTCACTCACATTTGAAACAATTGCAACATGCCCGAATTTATTAAAAAAACTTCCTGAGAATACAATAATATCATCCACAGCTGGTTTTGATTTACTTGAATTTTTGTATTGTATTAAATTCCGTTGACAATTTTTTTCACCGTCTCTAAGTTCTTTATCAAAATAATCAATTGCATTACCGCTACTTACAGGCATTTTATGCTTCAAATGCTGAAAATAATATCGTTTAATAAATTCAACGCATTGATATTTTAAACCCAAATTATAATTGTCTTTTGTTAGATTTCTTCCGGTAATATGTTCAACACTCCCATTGTAATAAATCATTACATTATTCATACTATCAACAACCTGACCTATTTTATATGCTTTTGTAAAATTATAATTTTTCAAAACCATATTTATGCTGATACTAAAAAAAAACAATCCAAAAACAATAAATATCAACAACTTATATTTATTCATTTATATAATATTTTATTTAAAATTAGAATTTACAGCACACATTACTTATTTCATAAATAAAATGCATACATCCTGAACAAACATGCAACTGACCTTTTTTCTTATAGCAAATTTCAGAATATCAAGTTCTTGCTTATCAAGCTTTAATCATTTACCTTTTAGTGTACAAAATCCTTCAAATGAATACATTTACTACTCAGCATTATCAAATTGAAGCCATTTCATTAATCCTGTTTCATTTTTAGTTTTTACTAACTTAGACATTTCAAGTCATCCTTTAAAAGGATATTGCCAGTATAATCATAAAAAAATTATCAATCGCAAAGCTACAACTTCTTTATGATTGGTATTACAAAGTTTAAACAAAGAACTTAATTAAAAATTATTTTGGTTTAATTTGTATTTTTGTAAAGAACAAAATCAAATTTAAATCAGGATTTAAAAAAATACAAAAATTCATGTTCCCTTTTTCATTTAAAAACAGCTTAAATTTACAACAGATTCTTTTTCAGACAAAGAAAAATAAAAAAATAATCAATGCCTACATCATAAAATTTGACAATCCGATAGTAAATGCAAACGAGATCTCTTTTGACAATTTTAATGTCATTTTAAAATTAGCTTATATTTTTATACTTTTCCCTTAATATTTATTCATAATCCAATACTGAGTTTTTCTTCTTCAATTCAAAACAAAAAAAAATTACATCCGTTATCTATGAGAAATGATAATAAACCAATAATTAATTTTCCAATCAACAATATGGATATATCTAACAAACATTACATTAAAAAATTATGGCAAAAATGGTCTATTGCATTTAAAATAATGCCATTAATTATAATTACTGCTATATTTAAGTTTATATCACACAAATATGGTTACGAGATAATGGAACTGAATGCACTTTTTACCAGTTTGGTAGCT
This sequence comes from Bacteroidales bacterium, assembly GCA_049315385.1. GTDB lineage: Bacteria > Bacteroidota > Bacteroidia > Bacteroidales > JACABE01 > JACABE01. The sequence goes on along the minus strand of JBMOKG010000107.1, from coordinate 558 downwards.
GGCACTATTTTCCTGATAGGATTCCTACTGAGTGGTGTCCTCACTGATTATAAAGAAAGTGAAAAACTTCCAAATGAGATATCAGCATCTATTAAAACATTATCAGATGACGCATATACTATTTATAAAATCAAAAACACTGAAACAGCTTTGCAAATTATAGATTTTCAGAAAACTTTAGTTTCATCTCTTATAGACTGGTTTTATAAAAAAGAAAAAACCAAATCAATACTTTCTAAAATAAGCAGTATGAATGATTTATTTATTAAATTAGATAATGAAGGTGTACAAGCTAATTATATTATCAAATTAAAAAATGAGCAAAATAATTTACGAAAATATATTTTAAGAATAGATACTATAAGAGATACAGATTTTATTGGACCTGCCTATGCTATTGTCCAGGCAATGGGATTTCTAACAACTTTTGGCTTAATAATAATAAAGATAGAACCTTTTTATGCTTCTATCTTCTTAACCTTACTTGTTACATTTTTTATTTTTTATCACTAGTGTCCGGTTATAAATCAAAGATAGTCAATTGATTATAATCAACAG
>JBMOKG010000038.1:0-44962 GCA_049315385.1 Bacteroidales bacterium | reverse complement strand
CTTTTTCCTTTTTCCTTTTTCCTTTTTCCTTTTTCCTTTTTCCTTTTTCCTTTTTCCTTTTTACTTTAACCTTTAACCTTTCTACTTTAACCTTCCAACTTCTACTGCACCAATTGGCTAACTTGCGGCACAGTTCCATCAGTTTTGTAATCAATAGCTGTTCCTGTGGTTTTGTATCCATACAATTTAAAATAATAAGTTGTATTGGGATTAAGATTGTAATACCAGGCATTTTGAACGCCATAGGCAACATTACGGTCAGTAGCACTATCAACATAAGTAGTTCCGTCAACCGGATCTGTTATTGAACTGAAACCTGTTGTACTCATTCTAATCAGATAATGATCGGGAAGTACACCTCCGGTGGCATCCGTCCATTGTAACTGAAAGTTTTTAGTAGTAAAATGAGTAGGATAATTAGTTGGTTCAGGTTTTACAATATTACTTCCCCCACCCCATATAGCATTTATATATTCAGGATGATCTATATAAGGGTTACGGTTATTTTGAATAGCATAAACTGCATTGTTACGGTTTATTTCTTTCTGACTCACAGGATCCAACGCACACCATGATAATAACATAGTAATATACCATGGTTTAAAAACCAGACCATTGTTTGCCGCATAAACTGCAGCTGCCTGAGGAGAATTGGAATGCCAGGTGGCTACAACATTTTCATAACGAGTAGCCATATAAAAAAAAGTACGGGCAAAATCACCTTTAAAACTATCAATGGGTTCAAATACACTACCGATATTTGAAGTATCAGCAGGACTTCCTAATTTAGTTCCATTGGAAGAAGTCCAGGAGGCAGTAGCAACATTAGCTAACGGGTAATTTGAACGACGGTTGTTAACATAACCATCAGTAGGATAGACATTGAACAGATCTGAATACATTGGATAGGCATTATTAATCCAGCTTGCAGGGGTTGAATGTTCACGGTTATAACAATCGCCCTCACTATTATAAGAACCACACTGTAAACTACCATGAGTGTAATAGTAATTTGCTGTTCCATTAGCTTTTATTGAATACATATCCCAAACTTTGTTACCAGGTAAATTGTCTGTAGTTGTATAACTTGTATATAGCTGATTATATGTTATTGAAGTATGTCCTTTAATGATATTATACAAAGCAGTTTTAAGGGGAAGACCACTCAAGCCAACAGCATTATTGTAATACGTTGGAGGAATCTGGGCAATAACAGTGTAAAAAGGAAAACTAATGACAACAATTAAAAGTAAAAGGAGTCGCTGTAGTTGATGTTTAATTTGTGTTATATTATTCACGCTTTTTATTGATTTAAAAATTTTGAAAATATCAAGTAAAATAATTTAAAAGTTCAGGATATGAATCCATAGTTTTCTTATGATTTTTCTAAATTACTGAAATGATTCTTATTAATAATTACATTTATATAGTATTGAATTTGTGTTATCTGAACTCATTATTTCACTTTTAATTTTTATAATTCCTCAATTGTAAGTACTTACAATTTAAGACAAAAAACATACTAATAATAGGTGATCTGCTATTATTAGTATAAAGTTATTCAATGTATTCGTTTCAGACAAACACAAACAAAAGTAAGAATAAAAAATCATCCGACACAATATTAACATTATTTTTTTGTTAAATATTGCGGTAAAGATTAAAACATCCGTATATCATTGAATGTAATGCAAATAAATAAGTAATTTCTATTTTTATAGAATTTCGAAGGTAAGATCTACTTTATTAACTTTATCGCTGTAGTTTATAATAGCGTTGGTAATTTCAATTCACAAAAGGCTTCATTTAATGAGATGTTTTTTATTTATCTTTCTTTTTTCCTGATGAAATACCCATCTATGAAACTATGATTTATAAACAATGTTGCATGGGTATTCAATGTGTTCCTTTAAATAAATATAACATCCAACACATTAAAAAAGAAACACCTGCCTGCCGGTAGGCAAAAAAAAATCAGCACATACGGTAATTTTGCTGAAAATCAATCCATATTGACTACCTACCGTACCCCCAGCCGTCACAAAACAAATTTTCATTTTTATAGTAAACATAATCCTTTGTGACTTTGGAGTGCTGCACAGGCTATCGCTCATTCAATTATTCTGATTTTTATGAAATAAATTATCAGACAATCTGCTTCAAGCACAAAAAGCCCCGCTGAATCTTTAATATTCAACGAAGCTTTAACAATGTTAATGAAAAGGTTAAGAGAAATATGAATTCAGTTCTACTCTATATAGATTTTTTCTTTATGAGTCCACCGAAAAGAAATCTATATTATCTCTACAGAATTTTTCTTTATAATACTAACTTTTTTAATACCAAAAGCAGCACCCATTATCAGCAAGAGACTTAAGCCACCATCAAAAGGAGCTGAACCTGCAGGTTGATCATTGTTAGTTTGACCATGAGGATAATCCGGTGGTAGCGGTTGTGCAAATAATCCGATACTACTGATAACAATTAGCGCTGTTAAAATTGTTTTTTTCATATTTTACTTTGTTTTCTATTACCCAACCTTGATTTTCACAAAAGAAAAGGAATCAGTGCTGAGCTTTATTATTAATTTATTTTTAATGAATTTCATTTAAATTTACCTCTTCGTAATTCTTTTATTAAAAGGCTTACGAAGAGGTCTTTTTTTATTTTACCAATACTTTTTCTGAATACACATTTTTATCACTTACCACTTTTACAATATAATAACCTGTGGCATTATCTTTCATAGAAATTATTGTATTAGCATCAGCATTTTCAATTGATTTAATTAACTGACCAAATGTATTATAAACAGATATTGAATTGATAGATTCGTTACTGTTAATAAAAATAGTATTATTAAAAGAATAAATACCGGTATGTTGAATCTGTTGATTTGAAATTGCTAACGGAGACAATGCAAATATTAACTGAAAACGCATTTCAATATCATTCGTTGTAGCAGCGAAAGTATAATCCGGATTTTGATTCAGGTCAGTAATTGAATTTAGTTTAAGATCTTTTAAATAAACATAAGTTGGAGTTACAAAACTTGTCAAATCAGTTGCATGAATGGTATAATTTCCATTTTCACCTGCTTTAAATCCAAGAGGAATTATTGAATTATCTGTAACATTGGTTAAATTGTTGATACTCCAGTTTTTATTTAATTTAGTAGTATATAAACTTGGAGCTTTTGCAGTTATACTGAACATTTTTTCAGCACCATTCTGATTAAATGCATTTCCAAATTTCACAAGAATTTCATCACTAAATGAATTAACAGAACTGTTAACTTTTAAACGAAGCATATCAGTAACAGTTGCTGAAGATTTAAGAAATGCCTGAGAAGAATGTATCCGTATGCCATTGTCCATGTTTAAATTACCTGGAATTGCAGCTTTTACCCAGAATCCCTGTGACAATGCAATATTATTACTTACATCATTCGTTCCGCTTCCAACACCTCCGTTAGAAATATAGGTGCCATAATTACCGTACATTGCATTCCAAATCCACATTGCATTCTGAGCACCACCGGCATCTTCCAGAACGTCTCTTGTCCAACCTGAAGCAGCATCCCAGTTTATAGATGATGGGTAAGGATTGGCTACAAAATTAAAACCGCTATAGGTTAATCCAGTTGTAACGGTCATTGGAACTGCAATACTTCCCTGATTTAAAACACCCGAAAAAGTTTTCATAGTTTGGAAAGGATAAGAAACAGCATAACCTTTTCCAGGTACAAAATTAGTTCCGCCATTATTAGCAGCAGCAAAATTAGCATTTGCATATTCTATCCAATCACCAATAGCTTCATTCCATAAATAGAAACCATCCAGTTCATTAAATTGTGGTGCAATAGCCTGGGCTACAACAGGAGATCCTAACATGTGAAACTCATCCTGGAAATAATGAGGAATAAAACGGTCAACACTTGCATTTACACCAGCAGTACTGTGAATCAAAGAAGCATTTCCGCTACCGTCTGCACTTATTATCAATCCTGTAGTACCGGCATTATTCGTAAGTGTACCGTTAACTGTCATATTTTTATTAGAATTGATTACTAATGATTTCCCTGAGTTTATAGTCAAACTTCCACCAAAAGTAATATTTCTGTCAGCAATAACTGAATTGTTCACAACAAAGTTAGCATTAGGTCCAATTGTAAGGGTTCCTGCACCACTAATTGTTTGAGCAGAAGTTCCGTTTAAATTAATGGTTGCAGCTGATGTAGGTAAAAAGCCAAGGGTTTGGCCGGCAGCTATCGTAATATTTCCTTTAATTGAATGACCGGGAGTACCGGTTGCATTATAATTAAATGTACCGTTGGTAATAATTAAATTATTAATATTGGAAGCAGCTGATGCAGTAACACTAACTACTAAGCCCGGAGCATCCAGTTCAAAATCGGCATAAGTTCTTCCGCTAAAAGAAGGAGTTCCTGATGATTTATGTTTATACAAACTTCCTGTCTGGAAAACAACAACACTGCTTGGTTGAGTTAATACAAAAGGATTACTTCCTGCTTCATATATGTAAGTAGAACCATTAGCAAAAACAACTGAATTTGCAGTGGTTGTTCCTAATGGGTTGCCTGATAATAGAGTTCCTGCAGTAAATACGGCACCACTATTGAAAGTAATACCAGCTGCTGTTGCTGCTGTTAATTTATGGGCAGCATTAAGCAAACTTACATTTCCCGAAATACTGGCAAAATATCCTGAAGGCAGATTTAACGTAAAAGCAGATGTTGCACTAACAGTTAAAGCAGCACCAGAAGTAATTTCAAACTGTGGAGAAGTAAAAGCGGTATAACCAACATTCAGTATTCTGGCAGCATCTGAAGTAGCGAAACTAACATTTGCATTATTGATGATGCGTAATGTACCGATACTTTGTGGTGAAGTAAAATCCAGCGTCACAACCGGAGCACTTTGTGTATTACCATCAAAAACAAGAATATCATTGGTTGCAGGGAAATCTCGGTTAGGAGTCCAGCTGGTTGCCACATTCCATTTGCCTGATGCCACATTCCAGGTATAGGTAATAATTGGTTGTGGAGCTGTGGATGCACTATCTTCAGGTATAATTGCAGAAGTTTTATAATCAATTATATTTCCACTATTTGTATATGGGAAAATTCTGAAATAATAGTTAGTAGAAGTAGCTAAACCTGTAAACTGATAGCTACCAATACCCTGTGCAATATTTTTAACCAAACCGCCGTCTGTTTCAGGAGTTCCGTCTATTGGATTAGAAATAGCACTAAAACCAACAGTGCTTCCTTTGATTAAATATCCATCAGGAGCTGTGCCGCCAACAGCGTCTGTCCAACTCAGATTAACAACAGTATGGGAAGGAATACCGGTAGAAACTACAAATGAAGTTGCATGATTGCTGGGTTCTGCTACAACACCGGTTCCGCTAACAGCTAAATTTGTTAGTAATGCTCCACTTGTGTGAGTGATATTTCCACTGTAAGCCTGAAGCAAGGTTGGTGCAAAACGCACATAAATAATAGTTGGAGTTACAGTTCCTGCAGTATGAATAAGTGTTATTGGATTTGTTGCTGTAAAACCAACACCTGTTGAAGTTGAAATTTCAAATCCGCTTGGAGGTGCAATTAAAATATTCGCTGTTAAATTGCTTCCTTCAATGGTATAACTTTGTTCAGCAGAAGTAGTATTAATGGCTGTATTGGCAAATGCAGTTAAACTTCCGCTTACATTAATAATAGGAGCTGATGTTACAGTACCACTTACTGCGACATATTGTGCAGAAGCACCAATTGATGAACATATAATAGTTCCTGAAGGTGTACCAACCAATGCAGTTGCTGCAATTCTAACTTCAATAGTTTTTGAAGAAACAGATCCGCTAGATGCGGGATTACCTACTGGAGTTCCTCCAGGACTTGGAGGGTTATTTCCTAAACTAGCAAAGGGTGAAAAGGTAACCGATGTTCCAAAACTACCAACACCATATTCCCTAATCTCATAATTTGCAGGTGCATTAATCACTAAATCATTTGTAAGATGAATTCCTCCTACAGTAAATGTTTGCGAAGTTGAAGGTGTTCCCGGATTAGTAGTAAATCCACTTAAAGAACCTGGAGTTGGAGTAGAAATAGTTGGTGTAATCGATAAATCTTCACCGCCACCGAATGCACCAAATTGTGTAAATGCACTGGCAGTTAACTGATGTAATGTTGTATTGGCCGCAGCAAAAACTTCAATAGGTAAAGCTGAAAAATTCTTACATAGAATTAAACCTTCATTTCCGGCTACATCTGTTGAAGCATATTGAAAATTAGCATCACATGTAAAAGAGCTTATTCCGCTTTGTTCTATTTCCCAATATTTATTAAGATAATTTGTTGCACTTAAATCATTGATATTTTTAGTATTAACAACTTTTAATCCTATATAATTATTAGCTGTATTAGTTACTGAAGTAAAACTCAAAGCAACCGGTAAATAATTTATAGCTGGAGATATTTCACCAATCGGGAATGTAAAATTAAAAGTTGAAGCTAAAGGGTTGAATGCTTTGAATACTTTAAAAGAATTAGGAACTATCATAGAAGTTGTAGAAGGCGTTCCGGCTATTACTGCTGTAGAATCTAATTTAATATTGGCACCAAGATTTAAATTTCCATTAGTAAATGTTAAACTACCACTGATTGTTAATGAATCATTTACATTAATTCCATTTGTATTATTTATAACAAGATTAGCAAATTTGCCTGTTTTAAAGATTCCACTTCCTGAAATAGTCTGAGCAGCAGTTCCGTTTAAGTTAATACTTCCGCCCGAAGTTGCAGGTGTGAAATTAAGTATTTTACCTGAAGCAACTGAAATATCACCTTTTATGTTGATTATTCCTGTCAAATTAACTCCAACGCTACCTGAAACATCTGTTACAATCAGATTTCCAACATTAAGTGTAGAACCTGTCATAGCACTTAAACCAGTATTGCCCGGACAATTAATTTCTAAATTAGCATAGGTTCTACCGGATAAAGAAGGTTGTCCACTTGCTAACTGGAATTTGAACAAACTTCCATCCTCAAAAATAACTTTAGACGCAGGTGAAGACAAAGCAAATGGATTTGCACCTGTCATCTGAATAAAGGTAGAACCAGTTTTAAATACCACAGCACTTGCTGTACCGGTACTTGTGAAAATATTATAAGATGTTGCTACACCTCTTTGTGTTAATGAAGATCCTGTTTCAAAAATAATTCCATTAGCATCTGTTGCGTCAATTCTGTGAGCTGCATCAAAAAAAGTCATATTCCCTGAAATACTTGCAGTAGCAGATGTTAATAGCTTTATATTGAATAAATTACTTCCAATAATATTTAATTGCGAACCTGAGTTCACTATTAAATCTGTACCTGTATATCCTCCAATATTATATGTTATTCCAGATGATGCTGCCTGAAGATTAACCGTAGTATTGTTTGTAACAATTATCTGCCCTACAGTTTCAGCAACAACACCAGTAACTGTATCAATTAAACCATCTGTAAACTGTAAAATATCATTGGCTGCAGGAGTAGTTCTGGCAGGAGTCCAGTTAGTAGCTAATGTATATAAGGCAGAAGCTGTAGTTGCACTCCAGGTAAAGACTGTTGCAGGAGGAGTCAATGTAGTATCTCCGGCAGAAGGTATTGGTAAGTTTGTGTAATAACTATAGGTTTGGTAATTAATACCATCATAATTATAAGGTATAATGGTAAACATATATTGAGTCATGGGTGATAATCCCGTAATCTGAGCAGAAGGGGTAGAAACATCAGCGGCAATAGTTCCATCTCCTAAAGTAGCTCCTATAGCATATCCTGTCGCATCTAAAGGTATTCCGGTTGGTGCTGTAGCTCCTTGTTTTTTGATAATCAGATAGCCATCAGCTAAAACCGGTGTCCATGATAAATCAATCTGGGTATAAGCTGTTGCAGTGGCAGTAAAGCCGGTTACATGAGCTATTGGTTTAACAGCCAGCGTAAAGAAACTGTTTTCTGCTGACAAAGCTGTACCAATTGCATTGGTCGCAAAAGCCTTATAAAAAATCTGAGTCTTTGCAGGGAGTAGAGTTCGTGAATGAGAAAATACACCGGTAGCAGTTCCTCCTTCTGCTAAATAATTATCGCTGATGCTAACCCCTGTGGTTGTATTCCATACAGTCCCTCTGAATAATATTGCTGATCCTCCATCTAAAGTAATATTGCCACCTAAAATTGCAGAATTATCCGTAATTGTAACTGCTGTTGGGGCAATAACCGTTGGAACAACAGCTCCGGAAGTAGTTGTAAAACTTGAATTAGCACCGTAAGCTAGTCCCACACTATTAGCTGCATAAGCACGATAATGATAGGTAGTTGCCAAAGCAAGTGAAACAAGATTCGCTGTAAATGCACCAGTTGTGCCACTTACACTTACTTTCGTTCCTAAAGTGTCAGGATTGGCAGAAGTTCCGTAACAAATTCCTCTTGTTGTAATTGAAGCACCACCATCTGAAGTAACATTGCCTGCACAGTTAGCCGTAGCCTGTGTAACTCCTGTGGTTGTTCCAGTAGTAACTGTAGGTGTCACAGCACTTCCTGTAGAAGCGGCTAAATTAGTCCATGCTATTGAGGAGCTAGATCCATAAGCAACTCTAACACCATCGAAAGAACCTGTTGGATTTGTTAAGCCTCTATTATGCCAATGGAAATTTCCTATTGTTGCAGGAGCTGCATCAGTACCGGAAGAAATTGTTGCTTCAGCAATAGCTGTAGAAGGTTCTGAATTAATTGCAGGATTAACCCAAACAAATACAGGATCATTGGTCGTCCCTGCAACAAAGTCATACCGTACAACTATCAAATAAGTTTGGTTTAAATTTAACACAGTACTTCCATAAGTCGGTGTATTTGAAAGTTTTGAAATACCAATATTAAATCCAGTTCCATTTGTTTTTGCAAATAATCTAGCAAAATAATTTGTCCCAGTTAAAGGATCTCCTAAAGTTATAAAATAATGTGTAGAAGTTGCAGAAGTTGCTGTTAATCTGAGCAAAAGAGAATAATAAAATGTATTTGAACCAGGTGCCGGAGTTGATGTTAATGCTTTAGAAACCTTACTTGTTGTTGCTGAAGCTGTTGGCATGATAACATACTCAGCATCTCCACCATTGTAATTTGGATATGTTAGCACAGTTGTATTTCCAACGGAAACTTCTGGTCCGGAACCAAATTTAGCCCATCCTGATTGACCAGCAAGATTACCAACTGTAAGTCCTGTAAAATTATCTTCAAGTAAAATCTGCCCAAAACTCTGCCCGCTCAAAAAAAGCAATGCAAACAGCAAGGCTGAAAATTTTAGCCCAAAATATCGGGCAAAAAATGTAATTTGTTTTTTCATCATAAATATTTTTTATAGGTTAAAATAAAATAAACCTTAGCAAAGAGACTGTCTTTCTAAGCATTATAAAATTAATGTCTTGTATATAAAGTATTTTTAAAAATGTATTTTCTTTTATAATATAAGGATACGAAAGTACAAAAAAATATAGATTTAAAATCAATTTAATATTATTTTTTTATTAACAAAAAGTGAAGTAATCGCAGCACACTGAATATATGAGTGTTAGACTTCAGGGTTTTAGACTATTAGGTTTTTAGGCTTTTAGAAAAAAAAGTAAAAAGTAAAAAGGAAAAAGTAGAAAGTAAAAGCAATCAAGTTTGTTATTAAATTCTGGTAATTTAACGTTGTAACAGATCAAGTATGGCAAACACTCCAAAAATAAGACTAGCTATGCCATTTGTTGTAAAGAAGGCTAAATTTATACGAGTCAGATCTTTCACTTTTACAATGAGGTGTTGGTAAAGTAATAAGAAACTAAAAATCCCACCTCCTATCCAGTAATAAATACGCCAGTCTCCAAGAAATCCAATGGTAATAATCAGCAAAAATGATAATAAATGCAAAAAAGATGAAAAAACCAATGAGTTCTTTATCCCAAGACGTGTTGGAATGGATTTAAGTTTTTGAGATTTGTCAAAATCTATGTCCTGCAATGCGTAAATAATATCAAATCCACTTACCCAGAACAGTACCATAAAGGAAAGTAACAATGGTAAAAAATCAAATTTACCGCAAACTGCAATATAAGCTCCGATTGGAGCCAAAGCCAATCCTAAACCCAGCACCAAGTGGCTCATGGAAGTAAATCTTTTACACAAACTATAACCTAAAATGACAATCAATGCCACTGGTGAGAGATAAAAAGCTAATTTATTGTCGTTTAAAAAATAGGTAGTTATTATAAAAAAAAGAGAATTGAAAATTACAAAAACCAATGCTTTACCTGGACGAATAATACCGGCAGGGATTTCTCTGTTGGCTGTTCGTTGGTTTGCTGCATCAAAACGTCTGTCTATGAATCGATTAAAACCCATGGCTGAATTTCTTGCAAAAATCATACATCCAATAACCATCAATAATATATCCCATTTAAAGACGCTAAGACTTGAAACTCCCATAAAAAAACCAAGGAGGGCAAATGGCATGGCAAAAATTGTATGTGCAAATTTTACCATTGAAAGATAGGATTTGAATTTCAGAAAAAATGTATTCACCTTTTTAATTACTTATAATTAATATAGTTAAGTATAGACAATATATATACATTCAGGTTAACGCCCAGCATGTAAATTTCTAAATTATCTGTTGCGAAATTATAACTAATTTTAATAGAAATTGTTTAATATTTCAGAAAGGAAGCTTATTTATCCTATCTCACAATCTACACAAACACTTATAAATCACTGATATTAAACTAATTTATTGAAAATTCTGTTAGGTTTATCGCTTGAAAATAAGTGTTTTTTTAATTGCATTTACGGGTTCAAGCTAATAGATTTATGGTATTTTTTTCAACGCACAAATATTATTACATTGAAATTAAACCTGACAGATTTTAAAAATCTGTCAGGTTTATCGTTTGAATATTTTTGGATACAAAGAAATTAATAATTATACAATCCGTAATGCAAACGTTTTTCTTTTTCTTCAGGTGAAAGGGCTGAATAAGCTGCTTTTTCTTCTTCTATTTTTCTACGTTTTTCTTCTTCAATAGCATAAATATCGGTTAGATATTTTTGTTCAACTCTTTTTTTCAGGAAATCACGAGCTACTGATGGAAACAATTCTAGCAAAAGTTCATCTTTTTCATTTTCAGCCAGTTTAAGATTTCCATACTCCGGGAAAACTGAATTTTCCTGTTTTTTATAATTTTTAGTATCGTATGCAATTTCTTGATTCACTCCAGCTACTTTCATTCTGAATTCAGGATCAATCGGTAATGGTGTTTTACCATAGTTTCCTTTTACCAGATTGACAAACTGAATTGATTTGGTTGTATAAGGTGGCAAACCTTTATTTTCATCAATCACACAATTTACAGCCTGCACACCAACAATCTGACTTGTAGGAGTAACCAGTGGCGGACAACCCGCAGCAACTCTTACCATCGGCACTAATTCCAGTACCCTTGGTAATAACTGATCTAATTTTAATTGTTTAAGCTGAGATAACATATTTGTATACATTCCACCCGGAATTTCAGCATTTTTCACCATTTCATCTGGTGCAGGAAAATTAAAAAATTTCTCAATATTTTGTGTCTGCTGTAATAATTCTTCTTCTTTATTGGACTTTGCAAAGGCAATGGCCATATCAAACATTTTATCTAACTCTTTGGGCAGCTCATCTTTTGAAATATCAAATTCGATAGGAAACATTTTATAACTATCATAGTCTGCCATTTCATGACGTATTGCTTTGAGTTCTTTATTAATTTTTACTACAACATCAATATTTACACCAGTATCCAGGCCTAATTTATCTGCAAAAATCTGAATAATTTCAAAAGCCGGAGCAGCAGGACCACCGGCAAAGTTCATAATAGATGTATCTACAATATCTACTCCATTTACGATAGCCATTAAAGTAGCAGCTAAACCAAAACCAGGAGTGCAATGAGTATGAAAATCAATAGGAATTTTTATTTCTTTTTTTAAACGGGCAATCAATTCACCTGATTTATTGGGTGGAATCAATCCAGCCATATCTTTTATACTAATCATATCTGCGCCCAAAGCTTCCAGTTCCTTTGCTTTACCTACAAAATAATCAAGTGTAAAAATATCATGCGGCAGGGTTTTGAAATGCAGTAATGCTTTTATTTTCTGTTTATTGCTAAACTTTGGATCAACTGTATAACAAACTGTACAATCAGCAATACCACCATTTTTTTTAACAAACTTAATGGTTGATTTCATATTGTTTACATCGTTCAATGCATCGAAAATACGCATTATATCTATTCCTGACTCAATAGCATTCCGGTTAAATCCCTCTATAACTTCATCAGGATAAGGATTATAACCAAACAGGTTTCGACCACGTGACAATGCAGTAAGCTTTGATGAATCTCCAATTACAGCTTTTATTTTTTCAAGTCTATCCCATGGATTTTCGTTCAAAAAACGCATGATAGAATCAGGTACAGCACCACCCCATACTTCCATTGCATAAAAGTTAGCTTCTTTAAATAACGGTAATACTCGATCTACCTGGTCTTGTGTCATTCGGGTTGCAAATAAAGATTGCTGACCATCACGTAAAGTTAAGTCTCTGATTAATAATTTCTTTCTCATAAAAACTTAGTTGTAAAAATTGGTGATATTTATCATGTTAAACGAATGCAAATTTAGAATTTATCTCCGATTTAAAAAGAAGTTTTGTAAATTATTTTATAAAGAAATTAATTATTGGAGCCAATCAATGGATGAAATCAATAAGTGGTTAAATCAGACCTATTAAAACAATTAAAAAAAACAATCTAAAAAACACAACTAAATATAATAGTTGATTTTCTGCATATTATAATATTGATGTCAGAAAATAATTTAAATGATAAAAATGTTTCTTAAGAATCTAATCATTCATCCTCTTCGTTAAATCGAATAGCTCCACTCATCGAAATCCCTAATTTAATTCCAAATTCTTTAGATTTCCCATTTTCAAAGCTATTAAACACTTCGATTTTAAATATTTTCAATAGATTTTCAAGTCCATAACCTAACTCATAGTAATGAGGCGAATATTCAGTTTTAAGATAATTAAAAGAAATACTTTCGCGAACACCAGTAATGTTTAACCAAAAAAGCTGGGTTAATAAAAACTTTTTCATTGACAGGTTGGCATGTAAACCCAGATATGTTCCACTGGTACTATATTTATAATAATCAAGGAGACGGAAAGTTTTCATTGGATCGGTAATATCAACTGCGATTTTGCTTCCATTGAAATGTTTATAATCAATAAAATTAAGTTGATTATTTGTAATTGTATTTCCGGCATAGGCATTGAAACTAAGCGTACGTCTGTATCCTTCCATTTCGTGCTGAAAACCTAGTTCGATTCGGTGAAAATCTACATCACTACCCAAAATATTTTTTAACCCACCATTGTATTCAATTCTTAATATCGGGAATAAATTCAGCATCGGTTCTTTAACCCCATTGTACTTACGGTATTTTACAATTGGATGATATTCCATTTTTAAACCAGCCAAAAATGCATGATGTGTTGTAAAATCAGTAGTAATATTCTCAATATTAACAGCTGCATTTGGTGAATAAGGACGGTCTTTCGATTGTATCCAGCTAAAATTGGATTGATTATAAAGTGGACTTCTTTCAGCTCTGGCTATTTTAGTTTTAATTCTGATTCTATCCGTTAAAAAAGTTTTAAATTCAAATTCAGCTATATCGTTTTGATATAATTTCATATAGTTCTTCCTACCCAATAAGGTAGTTAGTGTATTAAAAAACGGGAAAATTGCTTCCTCTGGATTAAATTGGCTGATTTGTCTGCCTCCTAATAATTTAAGATAGATTTTCTTATGATAGGTATTTGTAAAATAATAGTAAAAACTTGCTGAAGCAGATAATTTTTCATTGCTGAAGCCATATCTTATTTCAGGTCCCAGTTTCATACGGGTCCAACCTTTAACTTTATACTGTAATTCGATTGGAATATCAAGATTAAAACCTTCTACTGTATTAAAATTCAAATTAATGAGTGGAGACGGATATTTCAATCGCCAGTTTTTATTGATTGAAAAGGTTTTTCCAAATAAAATACCGCTTATTGTTTTTCCAAAATATGCAGATGTAGCTGTATCGCTTTTCCTAATAGCTTTAATACTGTCCATCTTAAAATCAAGACTTCGTTTGGTTTCGGATGATGTAAGTGGAATAGGACGGATAGAATCCCAATATTGCTTATTTTTTTTAAAAGCCATTGAGTCAATTATCATTGAGTAATCACTTACAACTTCAGGTTCTTTTTCTTTCTTTTTCGATGACTTTTCATACGCTTTCATTGAGCGTTTAAAATCAGAAAGTGTAAATTTTACTTCCTCTTTAGGTATTATTGAGGTATCAGAAGCTATTGCTTGTTTTAGTTTTTTTAATTTTTGCTCTTCTTCAAGCGCTTTGGCATACTCTCTTTCGGTTTTTTCATCAACCAATGTTAATTTATCAAATTCAAGTGAATCATTGACTTCAAGTTGGTAGTCACTAAGTGAGGCAAGATATTTCCATGAAACACGAACACCAAAGAAACTTCCTTTAATATTGTATTGCTGATTAATCGGCACCCATGTTTTATCATTTACCGGGGCAAACATTTGATTTATAACAAATTCAAATCCCTGAATATGGGTTTTAAGATTAAAACTATAAACACACCAAATTTTATCAATAATATATATTTCTCCACTAAAAACATTACTTCCTTTACTTCTTGGTATTACACTTATTTTATGAATTTCATTTCCTTTGTCAGTAAAAGTATTAATAAGTTTAAACCTGTAAAAAGAAAAAGCAGAAGGTGATAAAGGGGAAACTGTTTCACCGAAATCAGGTTCATAGATACTTGCATTGATAAAATTTGAAACCATAGATGCAGAACTGTCATTGCTATTATCTCTTGCTGAAATTACCCGCTGCATGTACTTATTTGGATATTCATAACGAATATGATTATAAGATTCATTGGTAAAATATTCCACAGTATCTATACCTTCGGATTTGCCTAATTTATAAACAATTCTAGGCATTTTAATTTCTCCGCTTCCCTTAATATAAATATTTGCATCATAGGCTTTTACAATCATCCTGTAATAATATGAAGCAGCAACAGCTTTCCGCATAATACTATATGCCGGGTCTTCGGCTGAAGCAACAATATTAACTGTTTTCAATTCTATCATCTGTTCATTCAGTCGAATATCCAGATTTAAAAAAACCTGCTGAATACTTACTTTTTTGCTTACTGACTGATAACCCAAACACCTGAAATCAATCTGATAGTCACCTGGACGGCAAGCATATTCAAAATAACCATTTTCATTGGCAACAGTTCCTGTTTTGAGTTCTTTGATAAATAATGTTGCATAAGCCAAAGGTTTACCTTTTGCATCTTTAACATACCCTTTTATGCCGGTCTGTCCGAAAACAGATGAACATAATAAAATTAAGACAACTGGTAAAATTAAGATTTTCAGGGGGAAATATCTCAACAAAGCATTGGTTTTAAATATTTTAGCATTTAACATATAAATAGCGATATTAGTTACGAAAGTAAAGATATTAAATTACACATACTGTATTTGACGTTTTTTACATTGAAAAGTTACAACCATAGTTGAACAACGAAAGTTTTGATTTTGTTTGAAAAGAAATATATATATATTTCAATTAAAATAAATATTCTAAACTACAACTAAATCCAATCTGAAGATTTATATAATTATATCCACCACTATGCCAAACATGATTGATTTCAATACTTAAATTGTTTTTCCTGAATTTCCCGATATGCAAACCTCCTCCAATCAATGCTCCTATTTCAATATTATCATAAGTCAATGTCTCCAAAATACCTAACTGTAAGTATGCTTTAAATAATGATTTCTTTGAAATATATGCTCTTTCTATAGTTTGAAAACTGGTAAAAAATTTATTTTTTGATAATTCAGTGTTTTTACTTTTAAAATATGCAGATGAAAACCGCATTAAACTACTGTGAAATGAAGAGTCAATTAGCCTCTCCAGCTGTACTTCTATAGCAATGCCTTCGCGTTGATAATCTTTCCTCCAATTGGTAAATGATGACAAACCAGTACATTCACCTATTATAAATCTATTTTGCGGCCTTTCTTGAGAATATGCAACTATTTCAATAACAGTAAGAAATATAATTAAAATCAGTTTTTTCAATTTTAAACTTTTTTAATTCCTAAAAACACAACACAAAGATACATCATTTTTTTTCAAAAAGATATTTCATCTTATTAGTTTTCAGTCACATTAAAATTTTAGTATCTACTCATAATTTTAGTATAAAAACAAACTCCCATAGAGGTTTATATCATAGCTAAGTAGAATTTTCTGAATAGATACATCAAAAATTTAAAAGAAATCTTTGATTAAATTAGATTAATTAGCTGATAATAATAAATAGTTTAATCATAGCAAAAAACTAATAATCATCGAAATAAAAGAATTATACTGATAAATGAAAGCATAACTAAGTTGAATTATCAGCGTATTTTTGTAATTTCTATCAGATTACTGTTAATTCACTAACAAATAATTTCAATTTTTCCTTTTAAGAATATTTTTTTTTCTAATTTTGTTCCGAAATCGAAAAAACATATAGTATGAATATTTTATCTAACAGGATCAATAGTCTTTCTGAATCAGAAACACTGGCAATGACTCAGAAAAGCAGAGAATTACAAGCACTTGGACATAATGTTATCAATTTAAGCATTGGTGAACCCGACTTTGATACTCCAATGGAAATAAAAACGTATGCAAAAAAAGCAATTGATGACAATTTCTCACACTATACTCCTGTTTCCGGTTATATGGACTTACGTCAGGCAATTTGCCGCAAATTTAAGAGAGACAATAATTTAGATTTTAAACCTGAACAAATTGTAGTCTCTAACGGTGCAAAACAATCATTGGCAAATGTAGTATTGAGTTTAGTAAATCCAGGAGATGAAGTAATAATACCTGCACCTTACTGGGTTTCTTACAAGGAAATTATTAAACTTGCTGAAGGAAAAGCAGTTTATATCAATGCACCTATTGAACAGGATTTCAAAATTACAGCTCAACAGGTAGAAGCAGCTATTACATCAAAAACCAGACTTTTTATGTTTAGCAGTCCTTGTAATCCAACAGGATCTGTGTATACAAGAGATGAATTAAAAGCAATAGCTGAAGTAATTGCAAAACACGAAGATATCTATATTTTAGCTGATGAAATTTATGAGCTTATCAATTTTGGTGGCCAGCATGAGAGTATTGCTCAATTTGATTTCATAAAAGACAAAGTAATTACGGTTAATGGTGTTTCCAAAGGTTTTGCAATGACTGGATGGAGAATTGGTTATTTGGCAGCGCCAGCATTTATTGCAAAGGCATGTGATAAATTACAGGGTCAGATCACTTCAGCTCCTAGTTCCATTGCACAACGTGCAACACTAAACGCAGTAGAATGTAATCCAAAAGAATCAGAAGACTTAAAAATGATGTTGGCAGCTTTCCGCGAAAGACGTGATTTGTTAATTTCCTTATTGAAAGATATTCCTGGTATAAAAACCAATCAGCCACAAGGTGCATTCTATGTTTTTCCTGATGTTTCCTACTATTATGGAAAAACCTATGAAGGTAATATAATAAATTGTGGTGAAGATTTATGTATGTATTTACTTAATACAGTATATGTTGCCCTTGTCTCTGGAGCTGCATTCGGCGATCCTGATTGTGTCAGATTTTCATATGCTACCTCTAATGAAAACTTAATAGAAGCAGTTAAACGTATTAAATCAGCATTGGAAAAATTGAAATAACAACTATTTAAAAAATTAAAGAAGACCTGATATATTAATTATTTCAGGTCTTTTTATTTAATTGGCAATAAGATTTAGAAAACCCTACTTTAATTTTTTCTCTAAAAAATAATAAGCCACAAGACTTATGCCACCAAACAAAAAAATCATTGCAAAATAGCCTTCATTTTGCATGAATCCAAAATATTCAAATACTTTACCTAAAATTATACCTAGACCAACAGCAATAGCTAGCAAGCCATATTTTAGGTTCAAAGCCTTTTGTGGTAATTTGTTCCTGTCAAAATAATCACCTTCCAATCCCCTTTCCATCAAAGCCATACGTTCTTTTTTTCGGATACTAAGGTAAACAATACCCAGTATCATAGCGAATACACTAATCGGTACAAAAATGTCTTCCATTGTTTTAATTTTAAATTGTTTTTTATTTATGACGCAAGATCATATAAACAGGTTACAAAAAAAATAACAAGGTTATAGTAAAAAGGATAAAGGGTAAAGTAAAAAGTAAAAAGTATAAAGTAAAGAAACTAAAGAATAAAGAATTATTACAAGATAAATTTAGAAAAAAATGAATAATCAGTATTTCAAAGACTTATTCCTTAACTCTTCCAACTTCCAACTTCCAACTTCCAACTTCCAACTTCCAACTTCCGACTTCTGACTTCTGTCTTCTGACTTCGGACTTCTGTCTTCTATCTTCTGTCTTCCGACTTCCGTCTTCCAACTTTTTTTTACATAAAAGCCACATATCTAAACTTCAACCTTAAAATTATAGCTTTCAAGCCATAGAAATCCAATTTCAACCAATATAATTTTATTTACATCAGCTATGTTGTATTTTTGTAACCAATATTAATCTATTAGCGTCATAATATAAAATGGCTTATAAGGACGACAACTTTTATCTGGAGCAAATCCGACATGGTAATACGAATGCTTATGAAATGCTTATAAATAAGCATAAGACAATGGCATTCAATGTCGCTATGAGGATTTGCCACAACAGAGAAGATGCCGAAGAAGTAATACAGGATGCATTTTTAAAAGTTTATTATTCAATTAAAGATTTTGAAGGCAAATCAAAGTTTTCCACATGGTTATTCAGAATAGTTTATAATCAGTCTATTTCGAAAATCCGTAAAAAAACTATTGAACAAAATACGATAGATAATGAAATAATTGATAATTTTACCGCGACAGAGATAAGTAACGGATTAAGTTTTTTAAAAGCAGAAGAACAGACAAAATATATCAATCTCGCTTTGGCAAAACTTCCTGAAGATGATAGTGTTGTAGTTACCTTATTTTATCTTAATGAGAGTTCTGTTGAAGAAGTAAGCGAAATTACAGGTTTAAGTGAAGCCAATGTAAAAGTTAAATTACACCGCAGTCGCAAGAAAATGTATGATGAGCTTAAACAATTACTAAACAAAGAAGTTAATACATTAATATGAACAATATACAGGATAAAGACCCGATACTGGAGAAATTGCTAAGTCAATCCACGCTCTATGAACCATCTGTTGATTTTACCCAACGTATAATGGCAACAATTAATCAATCAGAGGCTGTTATTACAAAACAACCTGCTTTTTTAATTCGTCACTGGTATTGGTTAATAACATCAGTATTACTTATTTCTGCTATCATTTCAATAATTTATTTCCCTTCTTTTATAAGAATTAATACATTTCATAATTATTACAAACCTTATATTACTGCTTTTGAGAGTACTTTATCCCTGTTAAAATCTCAACCCTTAATACCTGTAATAATTTATGCACTTACAGTATTATTACTGACTGATAAATTACTTTCTCATTTCCGTCACACTAAAGTACAGCATTCATAAATCCTATGAAGCTAAAATTGATTTTATTCTTTTTTTTGTTGTCTTTTGCCGTTATTACAGCTTGCAAGTCAAGTTCAAAAATTCGCAAAGAGGAAAGTTCACATAAATTAAAATCTGGCTTTTACGAAAACTATTCACGAAAATTAGGTTATCAATTGAATGGTTCAGAAGATAAAATTTTTCTTGAGACTGTGGTTGCATGGCTGGGTGTTCCCTATAAATATGGTGGTTGCTCTAAAGATGGAACCGACTGTTCTTGTTTTGTCAGTTGTTTTTACAGGGAAGTATTTGGAATTAATCTTCCTCGAAAATCAGAAGATATGCAACAACAATCCAAAACAATTGAAAAAGAAACATTACAACAAGGTGATCTTGTTTTCTTTAAAATAGCAGGAGAAAAAGTCTCTCATGTAGGGATTTATATAAGTCAGGGTCATTTTGTTCATGCTACTACATATAAAGGTGTAATGATAAATAGTTTAGAAGAAAATTACTATAAAAAATACTTCCATAAAGCTGGAAGAATTGAGAAATAAGTTTAATTTCAAACCTATTTATTTTTTAATAGTCATTTTTTTCTTCTTTCTGATAATCGGCAATCTATCATGGAGAACACTCAATATCAAAGAGATTATAGCTATAACCAACAGTAAATGTATATAAATCCCAAATTGAAATGCAAAAAAAACGATAGCCCATATAATACTAAGAATAATAGACGTAATGTAATAATAAAGATTCCAGGATATTAAGTTGTTTCTTAACATAAAAACGGTCTAAGAATTATCAAATATAATCTGAACTATTCTGCATATTTAGAGATTTTTGCAAACAACTTTCACTGTAATTTAAAAGAGAAATCATTCATTAAAATAGAATAAGTTGATGATAATAATATAAGGTTTAATCAAAGTAAAAATTAATTATCATCGAATTAAAAAGATTATACAAATAAATGAAGTAGTATTAAATTTGACAAATTAACGTTTAAAAATGCGAAAATCATTTTCAAGTGTAACATACAGAGGATTAATCAAATAATAAGATTAAAATTCTTTCAGAATATTCAAATACAATATATTAATTAAGTGAAAGAGAAATATAAAAATTGATTACGCCATTATTGGCATCAGGAATTGTATAACTAACACCTGAGAATATTTTCTCGCTTACTACATCTGTCAATCCAAGATTATACCTGATACCAATACTGATTGCCCCAACATCAATACCTGTGCCTAAAACAAATCCTGCGTCTAATTTATTGTTATCCTTGGAATCAATATTTTCTTCAAAGTCGAAAAGATTATTTTCTGAAACATTGGTTACTTTACTGCTTAATAAAAGAGATGCATAAGGACCCAGTTGCACATTAAAATTATCGGTAATATTAACAACTATTATCAATGGCACTTCAAGGTACCTGAAGTTGAAAAGCGCTGTTCCGTCAATTACATTTCCTTTATAACTTACTTCACCTCCTTTTGGAGAATAATAAATTTCCGGTTGAAGTGAAATTTGATTTGCA
Source organism: Bacteroidales bacterium (assembly GCA_049315385.1). Classification (GTDB taxonomy): domain Bacteria; phylum Bacteroidota; class Bacteroidia; order Bacteroidales; family JACABE01; genus JACABE01. The sequence continues at coordinate 23,588 of JBMOKG010000038.1, read as the reverse complement.
ACAGGCAATTTTGCAAAAAGACCAAGATTAAAACTAGTCAGCATTTTAGTATCATCTGCACCTTTTGTATAAAGTGACGAAAAATTTACGCCTCCTTTTATCCCAACCCTTCTTTTAGCTTTGTATGTCTCTTTGTCTCTTTCACTATCTTTTTCACGTTCCCTCTCTCTTTCTTTATCTTCTTTCCGGTATCGCTCTTTCCTGTCTTCTTGTGCGTTGACTGAAGTGAATGAAATACAAATCAATATTAATGAAATGCATAATATTATAATGTTCTTTTTCATATTATTTTTTTTAATGCGTTATCAAAAAATTGTCAAGCAAAATGCTCAACAATTTTTTGATTGCAGCAGATTAGAGTTCCTCTAAGAATTTATCTAATTCTTCTTTCGTTTTTCCGAGTTTAAGTTGAAGCCTTCCCATCATCTCATCTTTTTTGCCTTCAGCAAACAAAAGATCATTATCAGTTAATTCAGCAAATTTCTGTTTTAGCTTACCCTTTTGCTCGTTCCAGTTTCCTTTTAATTCATTAGTATTCATATCTTTAATTTTTTATAAATAATTAATTTATTTGATTACAAAGTTCGGTAAGCAATCTGTGCAAAGTCTTACATTATTGAAGAAATAAATTACATCATTCACACTTTTTTAAAAAGAATCAAATTTTAGGACATAAAAAAAGCCTTACAAAAATGTAAGGCTCGAAATTATAAATGTTTATATATTATAAACTATGCTAGTTTAACATTTACTGCATTTATTCCTTTTCTTCCTTCTTCTAAATCAAAAGTTACTTCATCGTTTTCTTTGATAGTTTCTTTTAATCCGTTTGCATGTACAAAATACTCTTTTGTTGAATTTGCGTCTTTAATAAAACCGAATCCTTTCGATTCATTAAAAAATTTTACTGTTCCTGTGTTCATTATATTTATTATTAATTCGACAAAAATACACATTATAATTGATATACTGTGTTTTATTTTAAAAAAAGTGAAATATTTTTCAAATTTCTATTCCTTTAGCCTGATTTTTTTTAATTAAACAGCTAAAAATTGGAAATAGTATATAAAAATGATGACAATGCAATTTGTAAATTAGTTCATTAAAAAAATGGTATAATAGTAATCGTAATAAAATTATAGTTGTTGATTCATAGTAAATTAGACATCATATTTCATTTCAGTATAAACTAACAATTGACTATATGGTATTTTATACTTATGCATTATGGAATCAATTTCAGGGTAGAATAAGACAAAACTGTTTAAGTGTAATGATATTTAACTAAAAACTTAAGATAATATAAAACTGGCTTACAAAAATCATAACGAATCCTATTCTTTTTGATGTTGTTTTTCAGCCTGAGCTCTATGTCTGAGAAAAATCTTAGCTTCTGCTGGTGTTCCGAGAAGTATTGCAATCCAACGTGTTTTTTCGTTTTGCTCTAAAACAATTTTAAATGTCATTGTAAGCGGAACTGATAAAAACATACCCACTGTTCCCAACACAAAACCCCAGAAAAGTAATGAAATAAAAACAACTAAGGTAGATAAGCCTAATCCTTTTCCCATTACTTTTGGCTCAATAATATTCCCCAAAACGTTGTTGACAACTAAATATGAAGCCAGTGTCCATAGAGCACCACTTATTCCGAACTGTACCATTGCAAAAAGCAGTGCTGGAATCACAGCTAAAATTGAACCAATATTAGGAATATAATTCATCAATGCAGCAATTAACGCCCACAGTAATGGATAATCGAGTCCTATTATAACCAATGCAATATAAATAAAGATTCCTGTAGCTAAACAAATTAAGGTTTTTATCCAGAGATAATGACGGATATTCTGAATAATAGTATTTAAATATGAAATGGAAGTATCTGATTCAGTTAAAATGGCTTTTGCTTTTATGGTAAAGCTCCCGAATTCTGTAAGAATAAATAATAAGATTAGAAAAATAAGGAATGTATTCCCCATCATATTAAAAATTTTATTCATTGCATTTGAAGTAAATTCGAGTATTTTTGAAGGTTGTATTATATTTGAGACTTGTATCTGTGATAAATTGAAACCTTTCTCATTTAAAAATAAAATTAATGAATTCGTGATGGAGTTTAGACTCGTTTCATATTTTGCGACATTTCCTGAAAAAGAAGATAAAGTCCCTCCAATAAGGTAAGCAAATCCAAAAAAAAGTAAAAGTAAGCCCATAATTATAGAAAAAAAAGCAAGCCATTTCGGGATTCTTTTTTTAACAAGCCATGAAATAGGCTGAATACAGATAATACTTACAAAAAGTGCAAGTAGTATGGGGTTTATTATTGATTTAGAATAAATTGCACCTGCAATAATAATTATAAAGGCTGCAATTTTAACAATAGGTGAAGTTCCTTTAAATTCATTGATTTTATTTATCATTTGACAGAAGAATTTCCGGTAATATTAATATATAAATTTCATAATCTGGCAATTAAAAACTTTGGGCAAAAGAATAAAAAAATATCATTGTATGATTTTTCAACTGAAATTGAATAAATATCTTTAAGAATATTGTTTTCAAAGATATAATAATTCCATTAAAAATACTAAATTGAAACTTTTAATATTTTCATTGCATTTTAAATCAGTAAAAATCAAGAAACAAAATGAAGTTTTTTTACAAACTTCCTGATTTGTTTTTCTCATCACGTTTAGCAGCTTTTGCGGCTCTTTTTTCTTTAAGGTTTTTTGCCGGTAATTTTTTTACAGACTTTTCTTTTCCTTCTTTTTCTTTTGACATCTTATAAAGCTTTAATATTGCTATCTGCAAAGTTACATCCTTTAACGACAGAAAGCGATACATATTTGAGAAATTTAATCAAGTGCTTTTTTATTATAAATATCTTATTTTGAAACAATTCAGCAACTAAATAATTAATGTGAAAAGAAACAAAATTATGAAGAGCCAACCCAAATAATTTGAATAGTTTAGCAAGTTTTTCAGAATATCAATCCTGAATTATTACTAAAGAAATTATTCAAAAAAGATTAATCAGATGAAAATAATAGATAGTATAATCGTAGTAAGAAATTAACAATCATCAAATTAAATAAAATATACAAATAAATGAAGTTGTATCAAATTTGATAAATAAGCAATTAGAAAAGAATAAGTTATTTCAAAATTCAACTTAGAAGTAATATTAAAAAAACACAGCTATTCAACTCACCAAAGTTCTTAAAACTACATCCAACCTTTTCTTTTAAAATAAACTACAAGTGAGATTACGATTACTCCCATGAATCCAAAAACCATCCAAAATGCATACGGATGTGCCTGAAAAGGCAAACCGATATTCATACCGTACATCCCGGTAATCATGGTGAGTGGAAGCATAATAGAAGAAAAGAAGGTGAGTATCTTCATGATCTCATTGATACGGTTAGTCTGTAATGAATCAAATGTTTTTGACAATCCTTCAATTAATTCTGCATAGTCTTCAACCATATCCCACATCTTTTGGTAATAGTCGAGAATATTACCCCAATATTCTTCCATATCTTCGGCATAACCTTTGATATCACCTGATTCAAACTTATGAAACAGGCGAAGCTGAGGTTTAAAAATCGTATTGATCAGAATAATATTTTTGCGGGTTACAGAAATACGCTCAATGGTTTTTTCAGCTTTTTTATTAAAAAGTTCACGGTTAATAAGTTCAACTTCACCACCCAGACGTAATAACAATGAATAGGTTTCTACCATCAAACGATCAAGAATAGTATAAAGTAAACCATCACTGCTGCCCGAAATATTATCATCACGTTTAACAGGATTTTCTTTGAATGAGTTAAATAAATTTTTGATTACCCAATGCGATTTACCAATAGAAATAATATAATCCTTACCCCAGAATATTTTAACTTCTTTGGTTCTCACAAATTTATTGGCTTTATCGAGATAAGGAAAATGAAGTATCATGAAATAATAATCATCATAAATATCAATCTTGGGACGTTGATTAATACTACGGCAATCTTCAATATCAAGTGGGTGAAAGTGAAAATTATCTTTAAGGTAATTTAAGTCTTCTTCTGAAGGATTGAGAATGTGGTACCATTTCAATTTCCCTGATTCTATCGTTTCAATCATACTTTTCTTTCCTTAAAGATTTTTGATAATGTATTATCTCTACATTGCAAATTTATTTTTTACAAAAGTACGGATTAATGCTTAAATTAAAAAACAAAAAGGATAATTTGTTTTTTGAGAAATTATAAGTTAACAATAAATGATTTATTATCTACCCATAAATTTTAATTCAAAATTCAGTTTATCAAGCAAGGAAAAACAAGGTTTCCTCAAAATAATAAATTCAATATGTTTAAGTTAGCTATTTTAACACAAAAAATACAATATCCAGATTCAATTATATTTCTGCAATTTACCTCAACAAGGTCACACTTCCATGTATTTCCTTTTCAACTAATTTGCTGAATGTCCTGTTTTCCGTGTACTTTATCACCCAGTAATATACACCCGATTGAGCATCGCCTCCGGCATATTTGCCATCCCAACCTGAATTAATATCCTGTGTTTCAAATATCAGACTCCCCCAACGATTGTAAATCATCATTTGAAGATTTGATATTTCTTTAGTTGTTGCTTTAAATACATCATTAATAGCATCACCGTTGGGTGTAAATACATTGGGTACCCATATTTCTGAACATTTTTTAAATTCAATGGAATCTGAAGCGATACAGCCGTTATTATCTACCCTTATCCAATAAAAGCCTGGCTCTTTAGCTGTAATTGTATTTGAATTGCTGCCATCGCTCCACATATAACTTCCTGTCAGATTATTAACACTCAGATTTATTTCATCGCCTGCACATAAATAGCTATCTTCCCCTAAATTTACAATTTGTTTTTGAATTACATTTATAGTAATACCTGAAGTATCCTGACAATTATTTGCCGTTCCGGTAACATAATAATAAGTGGAACTTAAAGGGTTTACCGTTAATGTATTTCCTGTTGTATTATTGTTCCAGACATAAGTAGTTGAAGGAATATCACTGACAGCAGTTAAATTGACGGTTTCTCCTTCGCATAACGGGTTTTTATCAGCAGAAGTCGCAATAACAGGTAATGGCTTTATTGTAAGACTTACAAATGCAGTATCCTCACATTGATTGATTTTCCCAACAACAAAATATGAAGATGTAACTGTTGGACTAATATTTATTGTTGTCGTTGTTGCTAAATTACTCCATACAAAAGTTGTTAAAGCTAAATTACTTGAAACAGTAAGAATAATAGATTCACCTTTGCAGATGGATGGATTAGATGGAGTAATCTGAACTACAGGCGTTGGATTCATTGTAACATTAACAGTATCATAACCGCTACATCCTGCTGCATTAATAACTTTTAACCAATATGTTCCCTGTGAATTCACACTTATTGTTTGTGTAGTTGCAAAAGTAGACCAAAGATAGCTTGAAAAGCTTTGTGTGGGTTGTAAAATTAAACTTTTCCCCTGGCAAAACGAGGTATCGTTGCCCAGCGAAACGCTTACCGGACTTGGATTGCTTAATGTTTGGGAAAGCGTTTTGCTACAACCTAAATTATCGGTTAATGTTAGTGTATAATTTCCTGCTGTAAGATTGCTGAGGTTTTGCGTAGTTTGAACAGGAGTGGTATTCCATGAATAAGTAAATGGAGGATAAAGACTATTCACTGTTGTATTTATTGAGCCATTATTTCCACCAAAACAAGCCGGATTTACAAAAGAAGCTATACTCAAATTTATACTATCAATTTTGATAATGGCTGTATCTCTGATTGTGCATCCATTGGCTTGTTTGGCCTGCACCCAATATAAGCCCGGCAATGAAACGGCAAGAGATGAAGTAACAGCACCTGTTGACCATTGGTGATTTGTAAAACCTAAACCCGGACTTAAAATTAAATTTTGACCGGGGCAAAGGATAGAATCTCTGATAACATTACTTTGAACAGGCAGAAATGTAAGATTAATGGTATCTTTAACTATGCAACCAAGATTAGTAATGGCTTTTACCCAATAGCTTCCGGTATTTAGAACAGTGATTTGAGAAGTTGTTGCTCCTGTTGACCATAAATAAGAATTATATACGTTTCCTGCTGAAAGCATTTTGCTTTGGCCCTGACAAATAGTGGTATCGTTGCCCAGATTAATCTGTGTTGGATTAATTACAGTAACTTTAACCGAATCGCTGCAGGTTTTTAATTCTGAAAAATAAATATCATCCAGACAAAAATCATTACCACCAGCTTGAGTATTCTGATTTAATATTGAGATTGTAATTATAGAGTCATTTCCTGAAAACCATTGTGTATAAAAATTACCCCAATAACATTGATTTGAAGATGGACATGTAAATACAGGACCTATTAAAATACCATTTATTTTAAATTGTAACTGAGCTAAAACAGTAGTAGAACTTGACACGTTTTGAACCCATGCTGAGAAAGTATAATTTTTATTTTTTTGTATTTGAATGGTTTGACTCCAGACAATTTCATTAGGAGTTGTGGCACCATTTATTATCATCATATTTCCACTGCCGGTTGTATGATCAGGACATGAAGAAAAACCCGGATGATATGTTTGAGGATTATTGCCAATACAATATAATCCCTGAGGTCCTAAATTTGTTGAATAATTATGAGAACTTGTAAACCCAATATTTCCCATTTCAAAATTACCATTATAAATTAAATTGTAACCTTGTGATTGTGCATTTACATAATACGTTGTGGTTTGCATAGGATGTGCAAAAGGATTAGCAATATTAGGATTATTCAATCCAATAGTGGGTAACCAGTTATAAATTAATCCGCCACTTGCCTGTAGTTGAACACTATCACCTTTGCAAATAGAATCATTTGCACCGGCTTCAATATTGATAACATAAATCGTTGAAGTATCCGAACAGGTTTTTGTTCCATTTGTTATATTTACACTATAATTTGTTGTGAGTGGGGGTGTAGCTGTAATTGATTGAGTAGTATCATTGGTTGACCAAAGATAGGAAGATAGTGAAGAGGAAGCTGTTCCAAGATAGAAAAGTTGTTGAATTTCTGTTGTAGAAAGTACTCGATTATATATATGAATATCATCAATTTTACCATCCATAAAATAATATGCACCTCCCCATATTTCATTTATTTTTCCAATTGTTAAACCACTATCAGATAATTGAGTTGTGGGTTCTACTGTTAATATTTGTGACCCCACAGTGATACTATTTTCAATTATTTTAGCAGTCTTCGAATCATGATCATACAACATAACAACATGTATCCAATTATTAAGAGGTGGAACATTGTTTGAAAACACATCTAAATATGAACCTGTATTCCATAAGTTTAAACACCATTTGTTTACAACCGATCTCACAGCAAATTGTTTTGAATCTATATTTTTCCCGTAAGCTATTATAGTAGGATTATTAGAAATTGTATTAAATTTTACCCATGCAGAAATAGTTCGCGAGGAATTGCTACTTGGAAAATTGATATTCGATGCAATAATATAATTGTTTAATCCATTAAAATTAAAAGCACTATTTAGATTTCCGAATCTATCAGTTGTGAGTGTTGCTCCATTTACAGTTCCATCGTGTCCATTCCCACTTTCATCATTGGCATTGCCACAAAATGGATAATAAACCAATAATCCTTGTTGTAAATTTATAGGGAGTTGACTTTTATTACAAAAACTGTTTGTATTAAGAATGACACTTTCCCCTTTACAAATGGTTGTATCAGCACCATTATTAATTTGTGGATTGAGAACATTTACCATTATAGTATCCATACAACTTATATTTCCATTGGTAACTGTAAGTGCATAATTTGTAGTTTGGGTTGGAGTTACAGTAATGGATTGAGTTGTATCGTTGGTTGACCATTGAAACATAGATGCAGTGGCATTTGAAGATCCTAAATTATATAATTGATTAACTTCAGAAGAGGAAAGAGCACGATTGTAAATACTAACTTCATCAATAGAGCCATTGAAAAATCTTGAGTAACCTGGACATCCATCATATCCTATTTTAATTGGTTGATTTATATAAAAATTGGTACTTGCAGTCTGGGAAGCTACAAATTGATTGTCAAAATATAAATTCATTAATCCATTATTGTAGGTGCCAACCATAAAATGCCAATTAACCGTATCACTTTGAATAGGAAATATTAAACTTTGTGGCTCCTGTATTACATCAAACCAGATATTTGTACTACCAACATCCAATCCACTTTCCTGCCCAATTGCTGTACGAGAGCAAACAATACCATATAATTCCGGTGGAATAACTTTTAGCTTAAACCAAGCACAAAAAGTTATTGCATTTCCAACCCAACTAGAAATAGGTGTTATAATATTATTATTCACTCCATCAAAACTATATGCACTATTCGCATTCCCAAATCTATCAGTTGTAAGTATTGCTCCATTTACCACTCCATTATTCCCGTTTCCACTTTCATCATTGGCATTGCCACAGAAAGGATAAAAAGCTACCAAACCTTGTTGCAGATTAGCTGGTAATTGGGTTTTGTTACAAGCATTTTGTGAGCTGGTATTTGCTGTTAAAACCACAGTTTCCCCTTTGCAAATAGTGGTATCGGTACCGCTATTTATCTGAGGATTTAAAACATTTACCGTTATCGTATCCATGCAGCTTATATTTCCATTGGTAATGGTTAGTGTATAGTTGCTTGTTTGTGAGGGAGTAACTGTTATTGATTGGGTTGTTTCGTTTGTTGACCAAAGAAAGGAAGAAGAACTTGTATTTAATAGCTTAACTTTTACATTGTCAATTGACCAACTTTCTTCAATAATATGACCAGATTGAGATGTTATTGTTTTGTCAATAAATTTTAAATTTAATAAATTGCTGTTATTTGGTAATAAATAGCTTAATTTATATAAACTTGTTCCATAACCAGGTATTCCGGGTAAGTTTGGTAAAAAGCTACCTGTTTTATATAAATTATTAGCTAAAAGATAATTTGAAGGGTACGATTGTGGATATCCGACAACATTTGAAAATGTTGTATTTAAAACTGTATCATTATTTATAGTAAAAATAAATATGTCGGGTCCCACATGTGTAGGATTATATAACTGATTCCCATCCCAGGAATCATGTATATATAAATCAAAACTTATTTCAACACTATCATGAGCTGGTAATGATTGTAATGTTAATTTTATGGTAGTATCAATTACGGGTCCAAGAACTTTTGTTCCATTGAAATTATTTGTCCCATGAGTATTCCACTCACTAACAACATTATTTTCAAAATCCTGAAAATATTCCCAAGTGCCGTTACCTATAAGCCCACTTGCAGTTAAAGTTATACTTTCACCTTTGCAAATTGTTGTATCCTGCCCATTATTTATCTGTGGATTTAAAACATAAACTGTGGAACTATCAATAAAAGTTGTGCTTCCATTTGTTACAGTTACCGTATAAGTTGTCGTTTGATTGGGCGAAACATTAATAGCAGCTGTGGTTGCTCCGGTTGACCATAGATATTGTTGTGTAGAACTTACATTTAAGAGTTTTACTTTTACATTGTCGATTGACCAGCTTTCGTCACAAACAGATTGATCAGTGTTTCCCTTAAAACTAATTAGCAATAAATTGCTATTATTTAAAATCTTCCTAGTAATTCTATACATTGATGAACCTACTGAATTGCTACATAAAACAGGTAAATTTGTTATTAAAGCTCCGGTTTTAAAAGGATTATTTGCAGGATAATTTTGTGGATATGATTGAGTAGTATGATTTGAAAAAGTTGTACTTATAAGTGTATCATTATTAATTAGTAAATTCCAATAGTCAAACGAAGTTGGACCATTCCCATCCCAACTATCATGAATATATAAATCAAAACTTACCTCCACACTATCATGTTGAGGTAAATTGCTTAAATTCAAACTAATACTTTGATTACCAAAAGGTCCTGCTACTTTAGTTCCATTAAATGTAAAACGATTATTATTATTCCACTCATTACCCACCGTATTTTCAAAATCCTGAAAATACAGCCAACTACTGCCTATAGCAGTTGCATTTGCAGTTAAAATTACGTTTTCTCCTTTGCAAATGATGGTATCATTTAAAGGATTACTAGAAGTGGTAAGACTAATGTTAATAGTATCTGAATTAAAACAACCTCCGCTATTGGTCACTTTTACCCAATAAGTACCACTTGTGTTAACACTTAATGTTTGAGTTGTTGCTCCTGTACTCCATAAATAGGTACAACCGGCATTTCCGGCATTGAGATTTAAAGTGCTTCCTTGGGTGAGAGTGGTATCGTTGCCTAAATTAACAGTGGGAATAGTGCCAAGGGTGAGTTTGAGCAACTGCAATGGTGAATTACGATCAGGGTTATATTTAAAACCATATATTGAATATGGGTCATTGTTATCTATTATGCTTCTTCGTGCATAAGAGCCACTGAGGGTCATACCTGTGCTCGATACTACATCAGCAGAATAATCGTATTTGTAAATAGTCGGGTTTACATCTTCGCTAAAATAATATATGCTGTTTTCGGTAGAGATATGCCAGAAATTAAGGCAATACACATTAGAAGTAGTAGTAGCAGACATGGTTTGTACTTGATGTGTATTTGGATTAAATCGTTCGATAGTACTTTGAGGAAAGCCTATGCAGTATATCCAGCCATCATTTCCTAAAACAGCAGTAACCAGTGTTCTTGCATTCGCAAAAGATGCGACTTGTTGAAAAGAATTTGTAGTTGGGTTTAACTCAAAAATAGAATTCGTTGCAGAACCATTCCATCCTCCGAAAAAATAAATTTTACCATTTACTTCAATTGAACTAATACCCCAAATATTGCCACTTGAAAACTGATGTGAGGTTTCAATTGCTGTATTATTTATTAAATCGACATCTACCATTTTTTTACGTATGCCAAAACCATTACTCCCACCAGTTTCCCAGCTTGGAGCATAATAAAAATGATTATTATTATAAGCTGCAGGTGAATTACCAAAAGTACCATAAGGTAAATTACTAATAAGCGAATCCCATGTATGAGTGACAACATCAAATGTTCTGGTGCGATTACTGCATACCCAATTGGTTGTATAAGGAGGCACCAATAAACCAAAAAGATAAATTTTATTATTTATCGTTTTATATGAAGTAATTGGAGCATCTCCAACTATAGGAAAAGTAGAAATAGGTTGGACATTAACACAATTAAAAGGAGTGGAATTAACATTCACATTTATTGTATCCGAACTAAAACAGCCTCCACTATTAGTAACCTTAGCCCAATACGTTCCATTTGTATTAACTGTTATAGTTTGAGTAGTGTCGCTGGTACTCCATAAATAAGTAGAGCCTGTGTTTCCTGCATTGAGTTGTAAAGTACTGCCTTGCGTTAGGGTGGTGTCGTTGCCTAAATTAACCAATGGTTTGGGATTAACAATAACCGTAGCTGATGCGGTTCCATATCCGCAACTTGTACAAGGCATAGAACCCTGAATACAAATAGGTACAGGGTTGGTAATAACTGTATAGTTTCCTGAAGAGCCAACAGTAATACTTTGAGTTGTAGCTCCATTACTCCACTGATATGTTCCTGCTACACTCGAAGTAAGCGTAACTGAATCTCCCTGGCAAAAAGTTAAAGATCCACTTGATGCTATTGTTGGTTGAGTTTGTGTTGATAAAATGTAAACGCCTAAGTCTTTAATAGCCACCCAGGATGGAGAAGTAAGCGTATTTACCCTTACACCTCTTACATTGGTAAGCGGTGCTGCACTGTAACATCTTTCTATTAATTGATTTGTATAATAATATCCAACCATCGTATCAACTACTGTCCAGGTAATCATATCAGGGGAAGTAAGTATTTGATGATAAACATTCCCGTCAGGTGTCATATCAAACATAATATTGATATTATTAACAGTATAGTTAGAAAGCAAATCAACCTGCCAGTATTGAGGAGCAAATGTTCCTGCATTCCATTCATTACTGCAATCTCCATCAACAGCTGCACCTGGAATTGCTCCTGCCCAGACTGCATAATTACTTGCTGTAGCTGGTTTTCCCAATGCAACATTATTACATTGTGCAAAAATTATATTTTTATTCCCAAATAGTATAAATATGATAATGAAACATAAAATGCTGTAATACTTTTTCATAAGCATTTTTTTAAGGATACCAATTTGCAAATATAATATAAAAAACAGATATAAATCGAAACATCAAAAGTATTTTTAAAAAAAATCTGTTCTTTGTTAGTAAAAGATTCAAATAATTAATTATTTTTGTTCTATCAGATTTGAATTCAAACTATAAATTTATAAACCTTTAATATAATATGTTATGTCAGAAAAAATAAGCAGCAAAATTGCTCCTGGTGTGGTTACCGGAGATGATTTACAGGAAATATTCCGCATTGCCAAGCAGGAAAAATTTGCGATTCCAGCAGTGAACGTTGTGGGGACCAACTCTGTAAATGCTGTGATGGAAGCTGCAAAAGTGGTAAATTCTCCGGTTATGATTCAATTCTCGAATGGAGGTGGTATTTTTTATGCTGGCAAGTCATTATCGAATACAGCGGAAAAAGCAGCCATAGCAGGTACCGTTTCCGGAGCCATGCACGTCCACCAGATGGCTGAATATTATGGCATACCTGTTATCTTACATACCGATCATGCTGCCAAAAAACTATTACCCTGGATTGATGGTTTATTAGATGCTGGTGAAAAATATTATAAAGTTCATGGTAAACCATTATTTAGCTCACATATGCTTGATTTATCAGAAGAACCACTCGAAGAAAACATTGAAATCTGCAAAAAATACCTCAGCAGAATGAGCAAAATGGGTATGTGTCTGGAAATTGAATTAGGTATTACAGGTGGTGAAGAAGATGGTGTGGATAATACACATGTCGACAATGCCCGTTTATACACTCAACCTGAAGATGTAGCCTATGCTTTTGAAGAATTGTCAAAAATCAGTAATAGGTTCACGATTGCAGCTTCTTTTGGCAATGTCCATGGTGTTTACAAACCGGGAAATGTAAAATTAGAACCTGTTATTTTACATAATTCACAACTTTATATTCAGGAAAAATATAAAACAGCAGCCAATCCGGTAAATTTTGTATTTCATGGTGGTTCAGGTTCTGAGCCGGAAAAGATTCGCGAAGCCATTGGGTATGGTGTAATAAAAATGAATATCGATACAGATACTCAATGGGCATGTTGGGAAGGTGTGCTGAATTATTACAAAAAAAACGAGGGTTATCTTCAGGGACAAATCGGAAATCCTGATGGTGATGAAAAACCCAATAAAAAATATTACGATCCTCGTGCCTGGTTAAGAGAAGGTGAAAAAACAATTGTAGAAAGATTGAAAATTGCTTTTAACGATTTGAATTGTATTGACAGATATTAATATCTTAGCCTATACTTAAGAGGATTTCCTCTTTTGATAGAATTAAAAGTTGGAAAGTGTTATTAGTATTTTTATCTGAAATGCTCACAACAACTAATATATTGTTGATTTTAAACCCATTAAGACTCTAAACTTTCTGGGTTTTTTATTTGATTATCAGAATTTTGAAATTACAGTTGTCTATTTTATGGATTATAATAAATAAGTGAAATATTGCGCTTTTAGTAAAAATATATATTTTATTTGACATTTGTAAAAAAAATCATGCAAAAATAAAAATTCAGAAAAAAAAATAGTATTTTTATACAAAATTTTCATCCATTATCTACATTGGATTGTTTAAACAATAAATAATAATGATTATTAATTAGAAATAGGAGATTTAATAATGGCTAACTTATCAGTAAAATATTTAGGATTGGATTTAAAAAACCCGATTATTATGGGTGCATCAAACATTGTTGATGACTTTGATAACCTTAAACGATTAGAAGATGCAGGTGCTGCTGCAATAGTATATAAATCACTTTTCGAAGAACAAATTCAGCTAGAAAGTCTGCAATTGGAGGAAAACCTGAGAGAATATGAAAACAGGAATGCAGAAATGACTTCATTGTTTCCAGATTTAGAACATGGTGGAGCTGATGAACATCTCGAAAAACTAAGAAAAGCAAAAGCTGCTGTTAAAATTCCGGTTATTGCCAGTCTTAATGCATTGAATAAAGATACTTGGATAGAATATGCTCAACGTATTGCAGAAACAGGAGTGGATGCAATTGAACTAAACCTTTATGCTACTCCAAAAGATGCTGACAAAGACTGTAAATCAATAATCAATGAACAATTAGATACTATTTCGAACGTAAAGAAAGTTGTCAACATTCCTATCAGTGTTAAATTGAGCCCTTTTTATTCAAATGTCCTCAACATTGTATCTAGAATGTACGATGAAGGAGGAGATGGATTTGTTTTATTCAACCGTTTATATCAACCTGATATTGATATTGATAAAGAAGCATTAAACTTCCCATACCATCTGAGTAACGAACAGGATAATCGTTTACCACTTCGATTCGCCGGATTATTATATGGCAATTTCAGAGGAAATATATGCAGCAATACTGGCATATTTAATGGCAGAGATGTAGTAAAAATGTTGCTGGCCGGAGCAGATTGCACTCAGGTAGTTAGTACTATCTATAAAAATGGCATAGAGCATATTACACTGATGCTTAAAGAAATTGAAACATGGATGGATGTAAAAGGTTATAAAGAAATTAACGATTTCAAAGGAAAAGTATCCCGCAAAAACCTCAAGGATCCTTATGCTTATCGCAGGGCACAATATGTCGATATTATTATGAAATCTGACGAAATTTTTAAAAAATATCCTGTTAGATAGAGTTAGGTTATTAAGTTATCAAGTTATTAGATTAATCCAGGGTAACTTTAATTATGCAAATCAAATTTCACATGCGAAGAATACACAATATTTTTATCATAACAGCAGTCATCTTTTCATTGGCTGGTTTCACCAACAAAACCTATTCACAGGAAACAGCACAAAAACAAAACATTTACAATGAGCATCTTATGATGGCCACATTGTATCAACAACATGCTGCTGAATGCAAAGCCTTGTATTATCAGGCCTTCAATCTTGCAAAAATGATGTTGGATAAAGATCTGGCCAATAAAAAGCTCAAAGGCAAACGTGCAGTAGTGGTTGATATTGATGAAACCATATTAGACAACAGCCCTTTTGAAGCAGCTATGATAAGCAGACATGCGGCCTACCCTGAAGACTGGTATGTATGGACTTCCAAGGCATCTGCAAAAGCCTTGCCCGGCGCTGCTGAATTTCTGAATTATGCTGCCAGCAAAGGTGTAGCTGTATTTTATGTAACCAACCGCACTGAAAAAGAAACTATTGCAACTCTTAATAATTTAAAAACTGAAAAATTTCCGATGGCAGATACGCTGCATTTGATTCCTAAAAAAGCTGAATCTTCCAAAGAAAGCCGTCGCCAGAAAATCATGGAAAAATACCGTATCGTTTTATTTGCCGGAGATAATCTAACTGATTTTTCAACTGTTTTCGACAAAACTTCCCTCGAAACCCGTGATGCCAAAACCACTGAACTCCGCAATGAATTTGGCAAACGTTTCATAGTATTGCCCAATGCAATGTATGGGGACTGGGAAAGAGCCATGTACGATCTTTACAAAGCAGATCCTACAAAGGATAAATCAACAATAAGGAAATTATTGCTTAAGGATTTTTAAGCGAAACAATTTTTTTTATTTAAAACCTGTAAAACTTTATTTTTACAGGTTTTTTTATTTTTAAAATTATTCATCACTTTAAATAGTTTAACAATAATTAACCATAAGCCAACGTTATTTGTTAATCAAACCCTAAAAAAATAAAAAATGAAATTCAAAACTTTCTTCGCTATCATCGGATCTCTTATGCTATTTAGCTTTATGCCAGCATCTCAGCAAAACTATCTTTATCTAAATACCAGTGAACTCAAACAATTGGGAATTCATTTAAATAACAAGGGTCTCTACTATATTAATACCAACCCTCAGCAAAAACAGGAAGGAGGAAGCCATTGTACACTTGCCTTTTATTGTAACAGCAAAAACTATGTCACAAGTATTCACCGCGGTGAGTTTGATGATTTGAATCCCATGAATAATGAAGAAAAAATATTACTTAAAAACGGAATCTCCACTCATGATTTTTATCCTATGATAGTAGGAAATACGAAAGGAAATGCAAGTTTAGATAATTACAGTGTTTTCCATAAAGAAATAAAACTATTGCCTGTAGCTGTTTGTATGTCCGAAAGTAATTTATCAAACAGGAAAGACACTATCATCGTTTGGTTCAAACCTACTACAAGTCTCATAAAAGCCTTGCCGGAAAACATCAATATTGAAGATTATTTAAGAGTTCCTGAAATTAATGTACCTGAATCAAATCAGAGAAACTAAACAAAATATTTATATGTTGAAAAAACTAAGTATTATTTTAGTATTTACTTGCCTTTCGCTTACTGTCAGATCGCAATTTATTCATAGTGTTGAATACAAAACAGGTATTAATGTTTCAGCAATTAAATGGGAATTATTACCTCACTATAACAATGCTCCTGAAAATTATAATATAATGTTTCCTGATGACTACATTGGATTCTCTACTGCATTCAATTTCAAATACCTGAATCATAAATACTGGAATCTATCCACACAATTTGGATATTCACAAATCGGTGGAAGTGATAAATTTACATTTACTTCTGTTACAGGTACTTCAATTGAGGAAAAAAAACTAGGTCTTCGAATGGATTATGTAAATATGAACTTGCTGCTGGAATTAAAATATACACTTGGAAAATTTACACCTTCCATAAAAACAGGACCTCATTTAGATTATTTAACATCAGCCTATGCGTATGCAGATAATTTTAATCGTGTAAATTACGGATTGGAAGTTGGTGGTAGTATTGAATATACCTTCAATAAAAATTTATATCTTAATGCAGATTGTAACTATTACTGGTATAACAATAAAATCAAAACTTCAACACTGGAGGTAAGTATAACAAAAAATGCAAGTCTGATGCTGGGAATCGGATATAAATTTTAATCGGATAAAAGAAATCGAATATGAATAAAATATTTTTTATAACAACTTTATTTTTAATAAGTTTATATTCACAAGCACAATTTCTTCATAGCATTGAATTGAACAATGGCATCTCAGTTAGTAAAGTTACAGCTTATAACAGAAATTTTGAGATTGATCCGAATTCTTCTAAAGATGAATTGTATTTTTCAGGAATTTCATCTGCAATAAATCTGAAATACTGGAATCACAAATACTGGAACCTGAGTTCCCAATTAAGTTATATGGAAACAGGTCAAAAAACTTCTCAAGAAGTATATGAAAATCTTACCAATATTAAGATTAGGTCTTATAGTGTTTTTTATTTCAATCTACTTAGTTTCAATACCATGATTGAAATCAAATATCCCAACAAATACATTATTCCATCTATAAAATTTGGACCCAGAATTGATTTTACATTTATTGATATATCAAAATTTGATAATCTCAATAAAATCAATTATGGTCTATCATTGGGAGGTGGAGTCAACCACCAGTTCAATGGACATTTTAACCTGCATGCCGATTTTATTTATAATTGGATTGCAAAAGATGTTGTTTCAGAATCTACAACAGTTTTATCTCACTCCGTTTTAAAAACCAATCCAATTTCAATTTCAAGAAACATGAGTATGATGATAGGATTTGGATATAAATTTTAAGATCATTGTTTTTTTCCCAACCCTGACAGGGTTTGTGTTAAGTATGTATATCGCTCTTAACCAATTAAATGTAATGTATTATTTTTAATGGTACAACATAAGTACAACATTTTAAAAATTGTATATTGTTGATATTCAATAAGCAAAGATACGTAATATTTTTAATTTTTAATGCCTTTATTTTAACTTTTTTGCATCCAGATCATATTTCTTTTTTTTTGATTTGGATTGAATCGCCACAGCAGTAAAATTTTGGCTGCAAAAAAATCGGCTGCAAAATTTCGCCACAGCAATATAAATAGAACAAGAAAAAATTAAAATCTTATGCACCAACGAGCGTAATAAATTGTTTAGCGTAGCGGTTTGCAAGGTTGCAGGTCATTTTTTTTATCATTAAAATATAAGATGAACATTATATTGCTTAAAAGAAAAATACTGACGTAAATAGCTTATAGATAAGATAATAAAAAAAATGAATGCACCCGAAGGGCTTGACCTTGCAAAAAATAATTTATGAAGCTATATTTGCATATAGATTTTTATTTTTTTAGTTCATAAGTATACCTTAGAATTACTCAAAAAAAAAGATATACTATAATTTATCAGTAAGTTCACGAATTAATTGTTCCTTTAACTTCTTTTTTATTTCAGGTGCTTCTTGCTGCAAATACTCAAGGCCATAAAATAAATTACCTTGCTTCCTATTTTGTCTTGGTTCGATACTTTCAATTAAAATTGCTTCTAAAATATCACCTAAAACCTGAACACTAATGTTCTCAAATTTTATGTCAAAATGAAGTTTTCCATTATCATTTACTGGATACAAACCAAACCAGGAAAACCTGTCCCAACGACCTCCCATACGGTCTGTTGTGTGATATTTTAATCTTTGCCCAAGTGGCTGCTCAATTGCTTGTCCTACATATATAGTTTCTCTACCATCATGCAACAAATATACACCAATCTGGTCTCTAAAATTTACCTCAGAAGCACCTATTTGTTGTATACCTAATAAATCAGGGGTAGTCTTCCAATGAACAAGACTTCTATTCCAATAAATACCAAAAGCATTTATTATTTTATTGTTTTCTATAGATAATATTTCTGATGAAACATCTTGGATGTTATTATCCTCTGGTAAAAGCTCAGAACGTACATCAAGAAATTTTCTTAAAATATAAAATCCTTTATCAACTTTAGCAAAAATGGAATTTTCTTTATTAATATTTATATCAGTTGTTAAATTAGCACTTACAGTGTCATGAGGGGTAGCACCTAAAGAGGTTCTGTATCTTCTTTCTGCTATTAATTCAGCGATTTCAGTGTAGTGAAGAGCTTTTTTTTCTTCTTCAAGTACTTTTGTTATTGCTTCTTTCCATTTCAATTCTGCCATATAATAAGTTTTATAGATTTTTAAATAGATGCTTATCAGTATAATGTATGTTAATTAAGATTTACATTAAATATTAAACTAAGCATTTAAAAGGGATTTTATTATTCTACAAATATAAATAAAAATAGTAAAAATGATGAAAGTATATTAATAAAGGCTACCCTAAAGAGGATAGCCTTCTAACAAAATAGAAATAAAAAATAAAAAAGTAGTTTTTTGCCAAAAACTAAAAAAAAAGACGGATGTATATCGTTATGGCGATGTAGCCAGATATACGTAGTATAAAAATGTACCTTCTGTGAGGGTTGCTAAATATAACTTAAAGCGTAAATAGGCTGTGTTCATGTCTTTAAAATTAATTGTTATTGAATCTGTTAGCTCAACTAAATTGTATGTAATAGGGCTACCAGCAGCATCTAAAACAGGATCAAAATGGATATTGTCCAAGGATTGCTCAAATATAAGCTCTGCTGTATCGTCATCTAAACTCTCGTAGATTATTTGTAATGTGATGTTTGGTTTACCAATAACCGAAAATGACGGAAATGAATAATTTAACCCTGGTGTATATGATGAGTAATGTGATAAAAAACCTGGTATCGAAAATGATAATGGTACTAATTTTTTTATTGTTGTCATATTAAAAATCCTGCTTTTAGTCGTTTTGTTATTTTAGGCGTTAATGGTGCCGAGGAATAGTAAGCTTTAACATAGAAATCCAACTCGCTTTGCTTTTGCTCGGCAATGGTAAGTATATCTTCAAATGTCCGCTGACTTTCTACCTGCAAATCTGGATCTTCTAAATATCGCTGGCTTAAATGCAGATATTTTACATAAAATGCCAAACATGGCTTAATGTAAATTTCATGCAGTACCCTATAATCATCTGGATATAAATCCATAAGCAAAAATAAACTATCGCCAATTACTGGCAGTATATATAGTACTATGGCTGAATTCACAATTTCACCTTTTATATCTTCTTCTGCAATGTTGGAGATATATGCAATGGTTATTATTTCAGCTTTTGTTATGTATTCCATGTTTAATTAGGCTTTTAGACTTTTAGGCATTTAGGCTTTTAGGTTTTTAGGCTGTGGCACTTCGACTATGCTCAGTGAGCTTGTTATTATTATAATTATTGTTGTGTAGCATTGTCTTTGAAAGCATTAAAAGTGTTTTTTAATTCTACGAAAAATTGCTGTTGTCTTGGGTCGTTTTTATCAAATTCCAGCCCCTGGTCTCTTCGGATTTCCCATATATATTTTACTGGATTTAATCTTGATATGGGGGATTCGTTGAGAAAAACCAATGATTCGGGGTTTAAATTAAAATCCCTGAAAATGCGGGATAATAGCTTTATGTATTTTGATTGATAGAATGAAATAGTAGTGTTTAATGCGATCTCATATTCATTTAAAATACGGTTTGTATCGAAGCCTGTCTTTTCTACATAGAAGCTGCAAAGTGTCTTAAACCAGTTGTGAATGCTTAAAAGATGGGTGTGGGATAAGTTGTATAACTCCATCCAACTGCCGTCCTGTTGTTGAGTAAACTCTATGTATTGTGCTGCCTGAGATGATTGGTCGGGGGCTAAATCTTTTAAATATTGAATTATTAGCTTAGAACTTTTCCTTGAGCTGGCTCCTGAAAAGTTTTCAAATTCTGTTTGTAAGGATTCGGCTTCAGTACTGTCATTTACTCCAGGAATAACAAGTAAACCTGATGCATTGAACTGGTTTTCCAGTCTGTTTTTGTTCCATTCATCGGTTAAGCCAGAGATAATTACTGATTTTAAACCTGCATACCATGTCGGCAAACCATAATAAAAGAATTCTGGCTCGTATTGCTTTATATGAAAGATACTACGGCAGATATTCCCTTCTTCTTTAAAATTTGGGTAAATTGGTAGTATGATCTTGTTCTTGTCCTTTTTGCCTTTGTAATTTTCCCAATCGGGATGAATGATTACTTGTTTGCCGTCAGCAGATAATCTGCATTTGGAAGCGTCCTGATGGTAGAATTGTATGAAATTTTTGTTTTTATTGGTAACAACTTCAAAGAAAGCATTGCCAATATTGAGTTCATCAAAGATTACCTTGTAGATTACATCTCTTAAATCTTCATAATCGTTGTTTACAGAGATAATAAATTCACTTAGCTTTTTATCGGTTGATGCAAAGCCTTTTCCTGCAATATAGAATGCCTTAGAGTTCAATATAGAGCGATGTACAGCTACTTCTCTTGAAAGTTGAACGATTTGACGAGGCAATAAATTATCCTCACCAAAAGGTATAAAATCAAGTACATTGTCCAAATCTATAAAATCAGATTTGAAGAGGTTTAAAAGAGGATTGTAACTATATTCGAACAATTTCATTGTTTAGGTTTTTAGGTGTTTAGACTTTTAGGCTGTTAGAAATGACCTCACCCCCGCCTCTCCTTAAGGAGAGGAGCTTGGGCAGTGGGGGTCTGATAGATTAGTCGGCGAAGCCTGCTAATACAATTAATTCTTTGTGTAGATATGTAGTTTGGGCTTTGTACTGGACACGATAACGGCGTTTTTGTTCGTCTGGGTTGTACCAGGTTTCAATCATTTCGCTGTCGGATGTACCATCTGTACCAAAAAGTAAGTTCTTTTGAGTGGTTAACAAAGCTTTGTGCGGTAATATACCGTTATAAGAGGCTGCAATCCATATATCCCAATCTGGTCTGACAAGTAAAGGAATGCCTTCATAAGAAGGCACTTTTAATCCGTTTAACATAACCATGTCGGCTAAATCGGTGCCCCTTTTCTTAAAGGTATGTATCAAATTACGGTACATTGAACGTGTTATCATAAAAACTGGATTGAATTCGGCTAATTCAGATGGCATAGCATCAATCATAGCTTCTAAGGTTGTGTCTGCTTCATCAACTGCTAAACTGCCAGATTTTACAGGAGAAATTAAACCTGATGATGTAAAAGCACCTGTACCTGTGACGGTATATGTTAATGTGAAGTCCTGCCCACCGTATTTGGAAACTATTTTAATTTGGGCTCCAGAAGGATTGGTGACAATAACACCATTGATACCTGCCCTGTTTTCGAGGTTTGTCTTATGTGTAGCTAACCAGTTGGCAACTGTAGTATTTGCATTTGTTACAAATGCTTGTTCGTACAACACACCGTTGACTGTTACTCCAATTTTAGTATCTGTACCACCAGAATATGTAATTACTTGCTCTTTTTTAACGGCTGTAACTGATGAAGCAATACTGATATGCTGCGTAGCAGGAATAATTGTTGATGCTAAATCTCTGTGTAAATGTGTCAGAAAACCTGTGTAACCAGAATAGTTTTCATCTACTGTGCCATTTGGCTTTGCAGTTGTGAAAAGTTCATGGTAAGGATCGGCAAAAAACATCTGACGAACCAAGTCTTGTTGCCCTGATTGTGCAATGATTGGTAACATAACTTTATTCCAGATATCTGGATTTTTCATTTGTTCAACATCATCTTCTTTGTAGCCTGTTGCCAGTAATTGTTGAACGATAGCTCCCCAAAATTCTCTGCCATTTTGCTCAAATTCGATAGCCATCGGCTTTACTGTAATATCCTGGTAAGTTAATGTAAAAGCTCCCGTTGGAGTAAAGCCAGCGGCAACCTTAGGTTTGGTAATCATAGATGGTCGGGAAATCTTGTTTAGTTTCTCGGTACCTTTAATATCAGTACGGACAGTAACTGCTCCTCTGATATCTTCAGCCAAAAACATCGGATCAACAAAAAATTCGGAAATTGATTGTTTGAAAAATTCGGGACTGGTTGTTTGTGTAAATATACTCATTGTTTAGTTATTAGTTATTGGGTTATTTGATTAAAAGTCGGAAGTCAGAAGTCGGAAGACCGAAGTCAGAAGTCAGAAGTCTGAAGACCGAAGATATATTATTAAATGGCTTTTAGTTTCATGCGGTCCTGGTAGGTAAGTTCTTTTAAAAGTTGTTTACCTGCTGTATCTTCTTCATTTAAACCTTTGTTGATGTTAATTTTAGGGTCTGCTAAATTTGCAGGAACAGATTGTTTTGCACTCAGCTCGTCAATCTTTGACTGAAGGGATTCCCCTAATGTGATAGATTCAGTTAAGTTGGATTGTAGTTCTTGTATCAATCTATCTTTGTTGAGTAAGTCAGTTTGTAAGGTTTCTAACTTCGTTGTTAAGTCTTTCATTTCGACAGGCTCAATGTACGTCATGTTGTTTTTCTGGAAAAAATCTGAGATTTTATCTTTGAACTTTTTAAATTCTTCTGGTATTGGCATGTTATTGTTATTTAAGTAATTATTTATGAATTCAATATAAGAATACGGG
>JBMOKG010000106.1:0-12770 GCA_049315385.1 Bacteroidales bacterium | reverse complement strand
TTCAAAAGTACAAAACTATTTTCTAAAAAAAAGCACCATTTTTGACCACATTGCCATTTTTATAATAAGGAATAAACAATATATAATGGTATATTTTTCCCCGGAGCTGAAATAGCAAAAATGATTTAAAATACCTTAGAAATTGACTTACAGCGTTTTTCTGCAAACAAATAAAGCAAAAAAGAACAGGATTTAACTGCCTTTTTACCTTATCAACGTTAGCTTCCCGTTTTTTTCTCCATCATTATAGGTATTAAAATTACCTTCCCAATGGTATTGCAACTTCCATACATACACACCTTCGGGGCAGCGTTTTTCTTTAAAGCTTCCATCCCAGCCTTTTTGAATGTCATCCGATTCAAAGATTAACTGCCCCCATCGATTGTAAATATACAAATGAAAATCCTTTATCGTATTGGCAGATTCTATTTTAAAGATATCGTTGAGCCCATCCCCATTGGGGGTAAAGGCATTGGGAACCCATATATTTAAAGGCGGTTCACATAATACATAAGTAATGGTATCTGATTTGATACAATTGTTATAATTAACAGTTGCCCAATAAATGCCGGGCTGATTTACCAAATAATAATTGTTTGTACTTCCATCCTGCCATTGATACGTTGTATAGCCTGTATTTATAATTAATGCAATACTATCTCCTTCACAAATTACATTATCTTTTCCGAAATCAAACACCGGAGATGGTTTAACCGTTAAATTTGTAGTAACAGTGCTGTCACAACCGGATGTAGTGGATAATACATCTGTATAAATTCCTGTAATAGCGTAATGATGTGTTCCTATCTTATAAATTTCACCCTGACATATCACCGGATTCAGATTGCTCTGTTTGATTGGATTCACTGTTAGATTTGTGATTACAATGCTATCACATCCCATATAAGTTGTAAGCGTATCCTTATAATTACCCGTTACAGCATAAGCATGAGTGCCAACTGTAACTACTTCCCCCTGACAAATCACAGGGTTTAAGATCATCTGTTTTTTGGGTGCAACCGTTAAATTTGTAGTTACGATACTATCACAACCCAGATAAGTTGATAAAGTATCTTTATACAAGCCGGATGATGTATAATTATGCAAGCCAACCTGAAATACTTCTCCCTGACAAATAATTGGATGTAAAGCAGTTTGTTGGGTTGGATTAACTTTAATAAGAATGCTGTTGCAGGCTGATGTATCACATATACTTTCCCAGCGTGCATAATAGCTGGTACTTACAAGAGGAACAGGAAGTGTTATACTGATACCACTGCCTATATATGTTTGTCCGCAATTTCCGGTATACCATTTTAAGGTATCACCACTCCCCCCGTTTGCAGTTAGGATAAAGTTTCCATTGTCGTTGATACAAAGATTATTTCTGTTACTTTGTACCGAAACCGGCATCAAGGAAGCTGATGTATCTACATTCACGGTAACACTCACACAAGGCGAATAAGAAGTATCGCAGCTTACCCAGCTGGCATAATAAGTAGTAGTTTGTGTTGGTGAGGGAATGGTAATACTTGTACCACTTCCGGCATATATTTGCGCACAACCACCAGTGTACCAGCATAAATTATTTCCTATTCCACCATTAGCGGTTAATGTTATGCTACCTGTATCGTTGGCACAAATATTATTTCTACTACTTATAGCTGAAACTGGCATTTCTACATTGCAAAATATAAATTTTAAAATACAGCCATCAGCATCACCATTCCAACTGCTATCGTAATAAGCTCCGTTGCCATAATCTACAGTATAAACACCACTTCCCCAGCACTCTCCTAAAAAATAAACGGAGTTCTGACTATCAACAGCAATACTTCTGCCAATATCTATTTCATTTGTACCATAATAGCTAGCCCATTGTCTTACACCTTGCTTGTTGAATTTTAAAATAAATGCATCAAAATTTCCTGCATAGCTTGCTTGATTATAAGCACCCGTTAATGTTTGCACCGGTAAATTTGAAGAATAGGTGTTTCCGGTAATGTAAATATTTCCCTGATTATCTACTTTGATTTTTGCACCGTGTTCACTATTACTACCTCCATAAAAAGTAGCCCATTGCCGTTGTCCCTGGCTGTTAAATTTTAAAATAAAAATATCAGATCCTCCGGCACAAGCTGTCTGATAATAAGCACCGCTTAATTGTTGGATAGGGAAATCCTGAGAATCAGCATATCCTGTAATATATATGTTATCATTAACATCAGAACAAATTGAATATCCAGCATCCGGATAGTTTCCACCATAATAAGTAGCCCATAAGCGTTGTCCCTGACTGTTAAACTTTAAAATAAAAACATCATAGTTTCCTGCAATACTTGATTGATTATAAGCTCCTGCCAATGATTGTGTAGGAAAAATAGCGGAATAAGTTTCGCCAGTTATATAAATATTGTCCTGACTATCTGCAAGAATAGAATTAGCTTTATCCGTTTGATTTCCACCATAATAAGTAGCCCATAGCCGTTGACCCTGATTATTAAATTTAAGAATAAAGGCATCGTCATTAACGCCCGTATTTGCTGCTTGCCAGTAGGCTCCGCTTAATTGCTGTGTAGGGAAATTTAAGGAATAAGTATAACCTGTAAGATATATATTCCCCTGACTGTCTGAACAAATTGATTGAACAGTTTCAGATTCTGCTCCACCATAATAGGATGCCCAGAGTCTTTGTCCTTGATTATTAAACTTTAATATAAAAACATCCATACTACCTGCGTTTGTTAACTGATTATATGCACCGGCTAGTGTTTGAGTAGGAAAGTCAATAGAATTTACCATACCTGTTATATAAATATTATCCTGATTGTCTATACATATAGAGGGATTTTGTTCAGATGCTGAACCACCATAATAGGTGGTCCATAGTCTTTGCCCATGAGAATTGAATTTTAAAACAGAAATATCAGAACTATTGGTAAAAAATGATTGGTAATAAGCCCCTGTCATATATTGTAAAGGAAAATTTGCTGAAGTTGTATAACCCGTTATATATATATTACCCTGACTATCTGCACAAATTGAATTAAATGCATCATGTACGCTTCCTCCATAATAGGTAGCCCAAACCAAAGGATCTATGACCAAAGTTTTGGAAGTATCATAAGCTGCAATTTCAAATGAGATAGAAGAATCATTTGAAATTGCATAGATGCATTTTACTTCAGATTTATCATTTATTGCACTTCGGCTTTGCTCAGTAAAAGTTTTATTTTTTTCATTCTTTAAGTAAGCATACAAATTTCCTTCTTCAATAGTTCCGGCAATTGTTTCAATTTTAAGTCTGGTATACTTGTCGCTTAAGTTAGTGGATTGCGCATTCAGAAATTTTAGTTGAATGTCCTTATAATCAGCACCGGGATGTACTATAAAATCGTATTTCAAGGGCTGGCCCTTAGTATTTGGATTGGTATAAATTACCCAGTCAATCCCTTTGTATATGTTTTTGATGGTGATTTTTCCGTATTCCTGCACATCGTAAATGCCCTGGGGGCAATGGGCATAAAAATAATTATAATGGCCTTGTTTGCCGGGCAGTTCTTTCAGTATGTTGGCTTTATCAATGGTTGCACCAATCAATTTCATATCAAGCCGATAGTAAGAAATAGTTTGCTCTTCTTCCTTTTCTTTCATTTCAAATCTCTCTTTTCCCTGGCAGTTAGCTATAAGCTGGCTTCCTGCTTCTGACTTCTGACTTCGTGCTTCCTTCTTTACAAAAACATAACTCAATCCTTCGGTAGTTATATAAATATCACAATTGCCATATGTAGTTTTAAACAACACATTGTTGGCGGCATTGCCATTGGTGGTGGTAAATTGTCCTTTGTTTTCGATAAAGGCAAGGGGCTTGTTTTGGAGCCATTGCTTTAGCTTTGCTTCTTTATCTGGACTTATAGTTTTATTTCCGGCAAGCACCCCAATAGCCAAGCAGCTTAGAATAAGAAATACTGATATTTTAATTGATCTTATCAAAGCATAATTATTTGATATATTTAAAACTGACAGGTCTTTGAAACCTATGAGGTTGTGACTATTTTACCAGGGGAAATAAAATCCCACTGCATAAGTGAGCATTACAGGTACTTCCTTCTTAAAAGCACTATGATAATCAGCTCCTTTTTCAACCAGAAATCCTATGCCTATCTGGCAGCTAAATATTTTTCTTGCCCTGTAAACATAAGAAGGTCCAATCAGACTTTGAATATAGGTTTTATCAATACCCTGATGCCAATATTGCAAACTAAGAAATGAACTTCGCGCCCATGGCTTAAAATGATAGTTCAAACCACATCCAAATCCCTTGAACCCTACTCCGGCTTGTAAACCCAAGTGGCTAAGCGGCATAAATTCATAATCGAAACCTATTAACGAACCGCCACCTTGCAGTAAACCAATTGTAAGGTTGTTTCTTTTATTATTTAACTCGGCATTTTGTGCAGAGGCAAATTGACAGATAAATAAAGCTATTGCCAGTAGTATTAATTTTCTCATCTCGATAGTTTTAGGGTTAAATCCGACAAATTTTCGCTTAACGTTTAAAATGCTTAGCGATTAATTGAAGTTAAATTATTATGTTTAATTATATGTTATTCTGTTTTTTACTAAATCGATTGTTATATATAAAAGGAAATAATTGATGGTTTCAAGATTGTTTTCAAGTACAGCTAAATTTGAAATTAAATAGATTATTTCTTGTTACATCTCGCAGATTTTCATGCAAAGTTCAGCAGAGACAAAAGTAATAAAAAAAATGAATTAAAAAATACTTAACAACCCCATCTAACTTCCCCTAAAGGGGAAGAACTACAGTAGAGCTTATTTGTAATTATTGTATATTCGAGTTCGTAAAGTTTGAATGTAAAATACTATAATATTGTTATATCTAAAACTTCTTTTGCTTAAGAGGCTTTTACTATTTTACCAATTTCCAGTACAACCTTTTCCCCTCTTTATCAATCACTACCAAAAAGTAAACCCCAGATTTTGCTTGCTGCATATTTACTTCTATTAGCATTTGCAAATAACCCGCTCTGTAAAAAAGCTTACCGCCACCATCAAAGAGCTGCAGACTGTATCCATCAGGCTTTGCTGTACCCTTAAACTGTATGTTCAGTTTTTCCTGCACAGGATTGGGAAATACCTTAATATCCCCTTCTGATAGCACCGCTAATCCATTTGTATTGCTGCTTGCCCCATCTGCTCCGGATAGGCTATCTGCGATTAGCAAGTAATTAATACCTTCTGCCACCGTTGGCTTATTTGCAATTGAATTGTTTTGCGATGGAGCCACAGGCAGTGGCGGTTGCAACCACCTTTTTACTCTGTTTCCTGAAGCATCATAATCATAATGTATAATGGTTTGTGCCGATACTGCTATCTGTAGAAGCATAAAAAGCATTAAGATTGTTTTTGTTTTCATATTTTATGTAATTTATTTATTAGTAATTTATTTTTCACAAATATAAAAGTCTGTAAATATAATTATTACATCTTAGCCCGTCATTTATTCTAATTTGTAATTGTAAAACTCATAATTATATTCAGCTTATTGTATTGGTTGAGTTATTTATGGGTTTTTTAATCTTATTGGCTAAAGTAATAATAGTAACTATTTTTGGTAAAATTACTATTACAAAAGGCAATTTTAAAATTTATTGATAAACAAAGCCAAATTCAAATTGAACTAAAGTATCATTGTCGAATCTGTATTTTGCTCTATAAGAAGACATATTATAAGCTTTAAGAAAAGCAGAATTCTTGAAATCATTAACTTCGTAAGTATATAAATCATTATTTTCTGTTTTGAGAAAATGCATATTTCTATTTTTTAAAAAAGCTTGTTTTGAAATACCAATTTTTATATTATTCTCTGTTATAAATATCTTATATTTAGAAAGTAGAATGTTTTTTTTCTTTAACAACTTATCTTTCAGAAGTCCGATTTCAAAATAACTAAACTCATTGTTATTACTACCTGGAAAAAATGATAATTTAAAGTATTGTTTTTTATCCTTGCTTAAAATAAAAACAAAAGGAATATCTTTGTCCTTGTCTAAATATGGCATTAAATCTCCTAAAGAATTGAAGATACTTGTTGAATTTATTAGTGATAATTCATTTATTGATGTATCTGGCATGAACTTTCGATTTTGAGAAAAATTTTCTTTCGGTTTAATCTTTGAATCATTTTCAATACTATTATGGAACAGTACTTTTTCTATATTTTTGTCTGAATGATATGGAAACATGCAGATAAAAATTAACAGATATAATAATTGTATTTTCACGGTTTTAAATTTTATAAAAATGATTTACTTTGCAGTATTTCTAATATTGAACAATAACATTAATTTGTGGATTATCTCGTATTAAGTATTTATTTATACTGTTATAAAAATTATTTAACTCTGCTTTTCTAACTTGTAAGCCAATACAACCTAATGTTCCAAAGACGCCCCCATCTGGATGAATCCTAAATGCAGACCTTGTAGTATTAAATTGTGGAGTCAAATTAAAATTAAATCCAACACCATCTCTTACCATTCCAAGAGGTGTTGTAACTTTTCTAAGATTATCTCCTATATATGTTCCACTTGGAAGTTTACCTTTGCCCCATGGGCCAGATAAAGCAGCCCACGAGTCCACATTAGTATAGCTCCCATCATAATAATTTTGTCTTAATTCAAGAGTAGTTCCATCAAAAAACAAACTTTGATTATTTGGTAAAGAGCTAAAAGTTGACCTATTACTTCCTCCATCTATATGAGCAATAGAATTACTATAAGCAATTGACGACCTTGTTACTTGAGGTTGTTGGTACATGAATTTTTTTGCTTGTTCACTAAAACCTAAAGCCGTACCTACAATAGAACCTACTGAAGCACCAATAGCCGAATAAAAACCACCCAATTTATTAGCATAATCCCAATCGCCATGGCTTACTACCATTCCTGTACCAAAACCAGTAGCATATCCTGCTGCTCCAAATGATAATGTACCTGCTATGCCATAAGCTACAATAGTGCCATTAGCGAAACTACCAAAAAAAGCTGTACCAGCTAATGCTTGTCCTCCTGCTGCCAAAGACCATCCTCCAAAGCCACCAGCAACCGCTCCAATACCAAGTCCATACCAAGTATTGTCAGACTTCCAATCCCACTTAATTGGATTAATTTGCCCATTGTTAGCAGCTGTACCGCCTAAATAACTAAAAAGTGCAATACTTCCCATAATTATCGCATCATCAATACCAAATAATTCCCCACTTGGATCAGTATAAAGCATTGGATTATTCAAGCAATAACTATATCTGTTAAAATTTTGGGTATTATTGGGTGCCTGAACATAGTTATCAGGGCTTAAGAAGCGGCCTAATAACGGGTCATAAAGGCGGCCATTCATGTTGATGATGCCAAACTTATCTAAATGCTCGTGCCCGGTATATCCCCGTGCTAAAAGATGTGTAGTAGCATCGGTCTGTTCCCAGTCATTCACATCGCGGCGGTTGCCCCAGGCATCAAAACTATAAGCATCAACCATAGTACCATCTTCATCACTTACCCTGTCGAAAGAGCCTAAATGATCTTTGTGGATATAATACATTTTTGAAGTATTGTTTACTTCTGTATAACGATAAATGGCTGCCAACCCATCAACTGCATATATGTAATGGTCTCTGATTAAACCTGCGGTTTGATTCTCTACTTCATAATTACCAAAAGCAAAATACTTGCTAATGCTTTGATTGGTATTATCATAATAATACGTTTTGCGGCGGGAAAAATCGGGTCCATAAATAAAATCTATTTGATTATGTCCGTTATCTTCACTTATATGCATTACTTTATTAAAAGAAGTATAAGTAATATCTTGCACTTTACTGATATTACCGGGGTTGTTGATTATTTCTCTAACCGCATTTATCTGATTAACATCGTAGGCATAATTACCTACTCCATCCTTTTGGGTAATATTGCCATATTTATCATAAATAATGTCATAAACACTAGTACTATTATTATTTATAATTTTATTCAATCTATTTAAATGATCACTATATTCAAATGATTCTGATTGAGCAGGATTTGGAATATTATCAGTTCTGAAATTAATATTTCCAGCATCATCGTAGGTGTAATTCCAATCCTGAATATGATAACTTAATTTATCGGTTTTAATATCTGTTAATCTTCCGGTTGTATTTTCAAACAATTTAGTTGTAATAACGCCATTTCCCAGACTAAATCGCGTTATATTTCCAAAATTATCTTCCCTGTCAGCCTGCCAGATTAATTTATTGGCTTCAAAATCCCGAAGCTGGTACAATTGCCCGTTCTGATAAATATGCTGTATCACAAAATCATCAGGATACGTTAATTTATCGAGTCTTCCGCAATCATCATAAACTTTTTTCTCTTCATATTGAATACCATCCACTATTTCAACGGTTTTGGATTCTCTGCCCAGTATATTGTAATAAAATTCATCTTTTACCATTCCGTTGCTCCAATTTGCAGTTACCGAAGAAATTTTACCAAGATATTCCGGCAGGGCTTGTTGAGATTGCGGATCAACATCATACACATAGTCGATATCTCCTTCTGTTATAGTTTTTTTAGTGATCCTGCCCAGTAAGTCATACTTCATTTCAGTAGTATTTCCTTTGGCATCCTTTTGCTTTATCACTTGTCCGTAAGCATTGTATGAGGTGGTTGTAGTTCCGCTATTGGGTTCTGTTATGCTGAGTCTGTTTCCTTGCAAATCATAATCAAAAGATGTTATCGTATGCTGGTCGATACTTACAGTTGTTCCTGATATTGTTCCCAAAGCCGTAGTTTTTAATAAACCGGAACTAAAATAATTTTTTTCGACTATGGTTCCATTATTATCTGCGCTTAGAGTAGTTTGATTTAATGAATTAACGCTGTTAACCTCCTGTTGTGGCAGTGAATTGTTTTTTTGAGTAATAACAGTTGTTTCTTTTCCATTGTAGGCAGCTGTTACAGTTGAAGCATCGGGATTCGTTTGAATTGTTTTTCTACCATATTCATCATAAATAATATTTGACCACAAGGTATTTGCTATATCAAAATATGGCAGGTATACATTTGCAACTCCACCTCTGTTGTTGTATTCTTTTCTGGTATATATTTTCTTCAGGTTAAAATTAGTATTTTCAGATTGCAATTCTCTGGTCAATTTATCAAAAATCGTAACAGATGGTAAATTCGGATCGCAAGAAGAAGTTGAAATAGTCCGGTAGATTGCAAAAGATGGGATATCTGGACTCGTAGTTGTAATCCATTCACTGGCATATTTAATGAAGCTACCACCTTCTGAAGTATTAATAATTTTTTTCAAACTCCCGAAATCATCATATTCATAGTCAGTTTTAATACCATTTCCATCAATAGTCTGCAAAAGATTTCCAAATTTTGTTTCATATTTATTTATAAGGAAATGCCCTAATGGATTTATTTTTTTTGTTAAAAACCGTCCTTTTGAATCATATTCATAAGTGTTGGTTATATCAGCAAGCTGATTTGAAGATAAAGTCGTTAATGTTTTTTTTCGAAAATTTCCAAATTTATCATAGTCATCAAAAACGATGGCAGTCGTTTTTGCATCATTCGGATCTGATATTTCATTCTTCATATTCCCATTTAAATTGTCATATACATAAGCTTTTTCTCTTACATTTAATATGGGATCGCCTGGTTTTTCTTTTGTAGTCCTGATATATACGGGTTTGTTATCACACCAGCTTCCTGAACTGTTATAACTAATTTCTTCTGTTTGTATGAGATCAATTGTATTATTGGAAAGATTGGTTGATGTAGTTAAAATCGTTTGAGGATTGCCCCATAAATCATAGCCGGGATAATTAGAGAAAGGTGGTTTATCAGGATTAAAACAAAATTCTTTAGTTAGTTTATTTTTTAGGATTTCATCAATAGAAGTGGTAGAACATAAGCCTGTAAAATATATAATACTATTATTTAAGTTAGGGTATACATCGTAAGAATAAATAGTTGTCGAAGTTAAGTTTGTGTTTACCCGGGTTTGTAAATTATAAAGTGATTTAAAACAATAGTTATAATCAAAAGAATAATCTTTAATGCTTGTTGAAATAATACTATTAATATTATCGTTATTATTTGCTATAATTTTTCCAAATCCCAAAAAGCCTTTTCCTTTTAAATGGGCCATAGCATCCTGATATTCATAATTTGTGATATTAAAGCCTCCGATGCCATTCTCAATACTAAAGGCATTTACTACTTTTAATGAACCGGCAAATTTTAAAAAAGGATAATTTTCGTGACCAGTATAATGATAAACAGACGAATTATTTACAATTGGCTGATAGGAAAACCCTACCCTAAAACCGAAACCATTGGTTATTTTATCAATTTTTCTGTCATCATCTAATCTGGAAAATGCGGTAACTACTTTATCATGTCCAAATCCAACGATATCTGCACGTCCATCACCATTAACATCAGCGATGGTTCTTATGTGAGTCGTAAAGCCGCCCCAATCATTATCAAATCCAAATTCTCCAGTAATATAAGAGCATACAGGCTCAAATGAGGCACCAGTATTTAATGATGCTATAACGCCTAAATGGTGAAAACCAACAATATCTGGCAAACCATCACCATTAATATCCGCCAGATACCTTGGAAATTGATCATTTTTATTACTAGAATAACCATAATCAGTATCAAACAAATCGTGCCAATTACCATGAGGAATAAATTGATTCAAACCATTGGATAAAGCAACATAAACCTTATCATGATAAAACCCCACTATATCAGACTTACCATCCCCATTTACATCTTGAACATATCGTGGTGTGGTGTTGACATCCCAGCTACCTGAACTTTGACCAAAACAATAGTTATTTGAAATCCAAGGTGTAGGATTATCAAAATAGCTACCATGTGATAATGAAACATATACATTATTTTGATGAAAACCCACGATATCAGCCAAACCATCACCATTCACATCAGCCATTGTTCGTAAAAGCTGGTTTGGATTTTCGGGGTGAATTTCAGGATTAGGTGGTGGCATCCAAATCGTATAAGGTGGATAAATCCAGTTTTGAGTTAAAGACCCTATATTTCCCCAAAAACTCATATTCCATAAGGGTGAAAGAACGAATCCTGAGCCTGTATTTATAGCAACTTTTACACCATTATTGCCAAATCCAACTAAATCAGGTAATTTATCACCATTTAAATCAACTAAAAACCTTGGATGTTTTGTTTCGTTTAAAAATGCCCCTGCAGAAGCATTGGTACAAAAATATGAAATCCACAAAGATTTTTGACTAAAACTATTACCATTAGACAATGCTACATAAACACCATCTTTTGCAAAACCAACAATATCAGCCATACCATCACCGTTCACATCTACCAAATGGCGGGGATGTGTTTCATCTGTTTCAGGATTATTGTTTTGAGTCAACCAACCACTGGCAATACAAAAATCGTAATGGTACCATTCTTGCTGGGGATCATATCCTTGCCCGTTAGATAAAGAAACATAAACATTTGAATATCCAAACCCAACAATATCAGCCATGCCATCCCCATTTACATCAGCCATTTCACGCGGATGATCTTCGTTCCAAGAGAAGCCAGCTCCACCGGGTGTGTATATATTTAAATTCGGAGACCAATATCCGAAATCAATAACCCCTTTTGAAGTATAATTAAAAATAGTAGGGTTGTAAGATTCACCAGTGCGATTAAACTCAGTAATTTTTTTTAACATGGTTTTAATATCAGTTTCATAGGTAAACTCATATCTTCTTACCAGAGATCCTTCGTTGAATATCTGTATTTCATTCATTCTCACATTTTGTGAGAATTTTGTTCCATAAAGATAGAAAATTTTCCCTGGAGTTATATTTGAGATTACAAACTTTATTGTGTTGTAAGGTAATTGCGGCAAATTATCATTTCCTGTATATTCAATTTTATCAGGGTAAAACTTTCCATTCGCATTATCGTTACTATAAGAAAAAGAGATATAATTTGTATTGGCATCTGAAATTTTATTAACAGCCCAACATAAGGTCTTAGATAAACCAGGTAAATATTGTCGTGAATTACTTGTATTATTGGATGTGTTTCCATATTCTATTATTCTTCCATCTTTAGTATGCACTATAAAATAATCAGGCTCATTAGATCCTGAAGCACAATAGGAGAAAATTTGTGAAAATGTTTCAACTTCTGTTCTGTATTCTGCTCCATTTGCTCCATTGTTACCATTTATTGGTATTAAGACATTGCCATCTAATACAAAATGGTCAGTATTATTAAATTGTAGCCCTTCTACTTTATTGTCAAGATAAAAGGTTTTAGCCATTCGCGAAATTGATGAAAAGCCAGAAAGAGTCCATCCTTTCCCAATATATCCGTCACCAGATTGACTATTATAAACAATATTAACGTTAGGTAGCATTCCTCCTGATCCGGGTGGGATTATTATTGGAATAGAATATACAGCAGCACCATTTTCATTCACAGAATACTCACCTTTAATTGTACCACATATTTTTTTAAAGTCAAGAATTGGATCATCACTATCACTTACGTTAACCATATTTCTGGGCTCAGTATAATCTCGTTTTAATGAAGATGTGATTACTTGTTGCGAATTTGCATAAAATACATTAAGAAAAACGATTACTGGAAACACTTTTGAGATTTTCATTTTTTTTATTA
>JBMOKG010000105.1:0-12775 GCA_049315385.1 Bacteroidales bacterium | reverse complement strand
CTCTAAATTTGTTTAACCAAAAAGTTGCATTTGTGACTTGAATTCAGCTTTTATTTATTTTGATAATTATTGAATAACAGTTACTGTGCCTATCTTTTCATAAGGATCTTCGAAATCATTGTCGATTTTAATATAATAAATATAAACACCAGAAGGAACGTATTCTCCATTAAAACGGCCATTCCATCCTTGACTGATATCAGTAGTTTCAAATACCATTTGCCCCCATCTGTTATATATTGCAAATTCATAAGATTTAGAAATAACTATTTCTCCGGCTGGTTTAAATACTGTATTGTAACCTAATGGTGAAAAAGAATTTGGAATATAAATCACATTGCAATTTCTAACAGCTTGTTCTATAGAAATATCTTTTGAACAGACAACATTGTTTAATACATTGCTAACTGTGACATTATACATAAAAGTACTTAGAGGTCTAACATAAACAGAAGAAGTAGTTTCACCGGTATTCCATAAAAATGAAGTTCCACCTCCAGCAGTTATTGTTGTATAAGCTCCTTTACAAATAGTGTCAGTTTCCTGTGAAATAGTTGGAATAGGTAGTGGAATTGTAGTTATATCGACAGAGGCTGAATCAACACATTTATTCGCATCTGTAGCTACGACAGAATATGTGGTTAAAGGATCCGTAGGAGTTACTGTGATTGAAGCCAGGGTATCATTTGTCGGACTCCATAAATATGATAATCCACCACTTACAGTAAGCGGGATCTGATTACCGATACATATTGTTGTATTATTGGTTATCTGTAATACAGGTGATGGATTTACCAAAACAAAGGCAGAAGAAGTATCTTTACATCCATATTGAGTAGTTACCTTTATCTGAAAAACAGTTGTAACAGTAGGTTTAATTTTTAATATTGGATTTGTTGTAGCATTGCTCCATAAAAAGACATCAGCAGTTCCTCCTCCTGTAGCTGTTAATGTGGCTGAATCGCCAACACAAATAGTATCATTAGTAGTAACTATAACAGGAAGTGGATTTACAGTAACTTTAACGCTATCTTTTGCTTTACAGTTTATACTGTCTTTTACTGTTAAAGTGTACATCATAGTAGATGTAGGGTAAGCCAGTAATGTATTTGTCGTAGTAATAGGAACAGTATTCCATTGATAGGTTAATGGACCAATACTAGTATCAACTTCTGTTAATAATGTAGTATCACCATAACAAATTGAGAAATCTGATATTACATTTACTTTTGGATCATGAACAACCACTGTTATTGTATCAATTTGTGGGCAATGGTTATTATTGATAAGATCTATAATAGATACAATATAATGAAAAGTTCCTGCTTGATCTGCGATAAAAGCAGGTGGATTAAAATCATAATAATGCCAGCTTGGTCTTTCCGTACAACTCCATTCGAGATAAGGTTGAGTAGGACAACTAATCTGAACATTATCAATACCCCAGTGATCAAAGTTATTTCCGGATGCTAAATCCTGATACCACCTGATTTTTGTATTTGT
Source organism: Bacteroidales bacterium (assembly GCA_049315385.1). Lineage (GTDB taxonomy): Bacteria > Bacteroidota > Bacteroidia > Bacteroidales > JACABE01 > JACABE01. The sequence continues at coordinate 11,272 of JBMOKG010000105.1, read as the reverse complement.
GGAAAATGCAGCTGCAGGAATCTGACTTTTATAATGATTCCAGGTATAATAGGGTCCGGTAGCAGCATTATTAGCAACCGGAGTCCAATAACCACCGGTACCATTCACATAACCTCCTGTTCCAAAAGTGCCTATTGGAGCCACATCTATTCCTGAAAATTGAGTCCAGGGAGCACCACCGGTAATAGAATACATTAAGTGCACACCTTCTGTTGTTAAATCAGGTGATTCACAATTTGTAGTGTTTTGATTGGCTCCATATTTCATATCAAATTCAACATGGCAGGTTGAGTAACAATGAATATCGTATCCTACTGTAACCAATTCCCGTGGAAATACATTTGCACCCAGCCATAACGCAACTCCTTCAGCAGGTAATCCAGTCGGAGGACATGGATTTGACCAGATTGCAGTAACATTAGTTGACCAACCTGTTCCAATTGTTGAACTATTAAAATTATTATTCATCAGATAATCTGATTTCGAAGAATTTAAGTCCAGAGAATCTCCCTTGCACATGTGATAAACATCAGTAGGAACATTCCCGATTTTTCCGGTTAATACAAATTGAGCCTTAGTATTTGTAAAAACCAGCAAAGTAAATATTAATATTGTTGCAGAAAACAATTTATTCATGTTAAATCAAATTTAGTTGCAAAATTAAAAAAGAATTTATACTATTGACAAAGTTTTTTTTACTTTGGTTGCCTGATGTATTTTTTGCTTCAAACAATATTTTAATAATATAAGTAGTAAATATTAATGATACTGTTAAACTGGCTTCAATTATAACTATACTATTGTTCTGATCTTTTAAATAAAAAATGTATTAGAAATAAACCAGCTTAATTAAAAAATTTCTTTTCTATACTTTCTCTTAATTTATAACTGTTACAGTTCCAATTTTTTCATAAGCATCTTCAAACCCATTATCTATATGAAGATAATAAATATAAGCTCCTGAAGGAACATATTCTCCATTAAAACGACCATCCCATCCCTGATTAATATTAGTTGTTTCAAATACCATTTGTCCCCATCGGTTGTATATTGCAAATTGATATGTTTTTGAAATTACAATATCTCCAATTGGCTTAAAAACTGTATTGTAACCTGATGGTGAAAAAGAATTCGGAATATAAATTACATTACAATTCCTTACAGCTTGCAAAATATCAATATCCTTGGAACAAACTATATTATTTAATGAATTACTCACAGTAACATTATAAATAAAAGAATTCAAAGGTCTTACATAAATCGATGGTGTAATTTCACCGGTATTCCAAAGATATGATGTTCCTCCACCTGCTGTAATAGTAGTATAAGCACCTTTACATATAGTATCTATTTCTTGTGAAATAGTAGGAACAGGTAATGGAATAGTGCTAACATCAACTGAAGCAGAATCAACACAGTTATTAATATCGGTAACTACAACACTATAAGTGGTTAAAGGAATAGCAGGACTTACTGAAATTGTAGATAAAGTATCTCCTCCTGGATTCCATAAATATCGGTTACCTCCACTTGCTGTAAGTGTAGCCTGGCTTCCGATACAAATAGTAGTATTATTTGTAATTTGCACAATCGGTAGAGGATTAATTACAGCAATTGCAAAAGCACTGTCTACACAACCATGATTAGTAGTTACTTTAACGTTATATGTAGCAGTAGCAGTTGGAGTAACCAAAATCGAAGCCGTAGATTGATTTGTAGCAGGCCAAAAAAAGGAATCTCCAACACCGGCAATTGCTGTAAGAGTTGCTGTATCACCTATACATACTGTATCATTGATAGTAGTTATTACAGGGTAAGGGTATATAGAAACAACGACAGTATCTTTAGTTTTGCATCCCAGATTATCCTGTGCCTGAACAATGTATTGAGATGTTGAAGTTGGATTTACAAATAAAGTATCATTATAAGTAACAGGAGTGGTATTCCATTGATAATTCAAAAGGGCTGTTCCACTTGCAGATAAAGTTGCAGTATCGCCATTACATACAGAAGTTGTTGAACTGGGATCAATAGTAACAACAGGATTGTGTACAATTACAGTTATAGTATCTGATGCAGAAAGACCACTTAATAAATCAAGCACAGTAACAATATACAAATGAGTACCGGCAGTTGTTGGATGAACAGGAGGAGGATTATAAACATAAGACGAAACAACACCATCATAACTCCATTCGACATAAGCATAAGCAGGACAGCTAATCTGAACATTATCAATACCCCAATGATCAAAATTATTTCCACTGGCTAAATCCTGATACCATCTAATTTTAGTTGTTGCCGAAGACGCACCGGCAGGAATAGCATTATGATAATGATTCCATGAATAATACGGACCAGTAGCAGCATTCCCTGAAACAGGTGTCCAATAGCCACCACTTCCGTTTACGTAAGCTGGAGTTCCAAAAACGCCGGAAGGAGCCTGGTCAGTCCCGGTAAATTGAGTCCATGGAGGACCACCGGTTACAGAATACATTAAATGAACGCCTTCAGTAGGTTCATCGGGGGATTCACAATTTGTCATATTCTGATTGGCACCATATTTCATATCCCAATCAATAGTACAGCCACCCAATGACATATCGTAAGCCACTGTAATTAATTCGCGGGGGAAAATATTTGCACCAAACCATAATGCAACGCTTTGTGCAGGCAAACCTGTGGGTGGACAAGGATTTGTCCATAATGCAGTAATATTCGTTTGCCAACCTGCTCCTAATTGTGAATTATTAAAGTTATTATTCATCAAAAAACCACAAGTCCCTTTTGAGTTAATATCAACAGAATCGCCCAGGCAAATATGTTTGGGTGGATTCCATGGAATAGTATCTATCATTGCAGTTACAACACATTGTCCTTTTACATTTATTTGTAAATGCAGCAATAAAAGAAACAAAACTGTTAAAGAAAATAACTTCTTCATATTTAATTGGATTTGTTTGCAAAATTATAAAAAGAATTTATACTATTGACAATGATTTTTAATCATTGGTTGCCCGAAATAAATGTTTTGTAATTTCTTTGATACTTGAACAATATATAACGAATTTTGACTTAAAAAAATTGAAAAAATCAGAATTATTGAAGAACTGTTACACTTCCAATCTTTCTGAAAGCATCTTCATAACCATTATCTATATTCAGATAATAAATATAAACTCCTGATGGAACGTATTCTCCGTTATAACGACCATCCCATCCCTGATTAATATTTGTAGTTTCAAACAACATTTGTCCCCATCTGTTGTAGATTGCAAAATGATAGGTTTTTGAGATAACAATTTCACCTATAGGTTTAAATACGGTATTATACCCGGATGGTGAAAATGAATTCGGAATATAAATAACATTACAATTTCTAACATGCTGAAGAACATCAATCGTTTTATTACAAACTAAATTATTAATTAAACTACTTATTGTAACTGTATAAATTGTTTCCATTAAAGGATTTACAATTATAGAAGCAGTGGATTCACCTGTATTCCAATGATACATAGTTCCACCTTCTGCAATAATTCTTGTATATGCTCCTTTACAAATTGTATCAGCATCTAAAGTTATTAAGGGAACAGGTAAAGGGAAAACATTAACACTAATATCTGAGGAATCGGAACATCCGTTCCCATCAATAACGATAACTTCATAGCTAGTTAAACATGATGGTCTAACAGTAATAGATTGTGATGCATAAGTATTATCCCATAAATAACTTACACCTCCGCTTGCAGTTAGCATTGTGCTATCACCCATACAAATCGAAGTATTTCCTATGAATTTTATTACAGGTAAAGAATTTATTATGGCAATAGCGGATGAAGTATCTATACAACCATTCATATCAGTTACTTTTACATAATATGTAGATGTATTTAATGGTGAAACATATATTGTTGCAACACTATCACCCGAACTCCAGACATAACTGATACCTCCGGCAGAAGATAATTTAGCGGTATCACCAATACATGCACTTCCATTGGTAGTTATAATTGAAGGTAAAGCGTAAAGATAAATTCTAACTGTATCTTTTGAATAACATCCTCTATCATTTTTAATTGAAACAATATAAGCACCGGTATCCGTAAATGCAATATCCGGGATAAATGTGTTCTGAATACTATCTATAAAACCATTTGGCCCTGTCCATTGATAAGATGACATTCCGGGTGGAGTAGAAGAAAGTAATATTGTATCTCCCGGACAAACAGGGCTATTGCTATTGGCTAATGAAGTAAAGTCGTTATCAATGAATATCGTTTTTGAAATTGTACTGGAACAAGGTGTGTTCCCCTGAGTAGTTACATTACAGTAATAGGTTGTAGATACTATTGGGTTTACGACAATTGATTGCGTTGTATCACCACCTGGCGTCCATAAATAACTAAGTGCTCCTGGTGGAGCATAAAGGGTATCATTAAAACCGGCACAAATAGTATCAGAACTACTGATAATTTCAAAGGGTTCGCATGAGCAGTCTAAATATGCATATCCCCAATGACCTCCCTGCGAACAATCAGAAACAGTAAATCTTATTGCAACGATTTGATTTATATATGCAGAAAGGTTAATACTGATTGTAGTCCAGGGTTTATAATAAACCAAAAAACCTTGTGAAGATTGTGTAAAAGCAGCATTTGGCAGTGCCACTGAATAAATACCACAACTAATAGGATTCCCGTTTTGATCAAACAAGTCAATTTTAAAGAATGGTTGTTCGTTATAATTATGCGGTGGTTGTTGAAGAACAATTGCATAATGATAAATAAAATTTGTGTTCTCTCCCACTGTAAAACTTTGTTCAATGGAAGCTCCGTCATAAGTTTCCATAAGTAAAGTATCACCAATAAGAAGCGACTTTGTTCCACTATAAACTTTAGGAAATCCTCCATAGACATCGTTACCCGATGTAACTATATTAAAACTTGGATGTAATGTATTATTAAACGATAATGGCACATAAACGGGCGTCCCAGCTCCTGTAGCTCCCTGGTATTGTTGCCCCAGACTTGCAAACCATCCATAATAGTCATTTTCAAAGCCCAGATTAAAACAAGGAGGTTGAGACGGAGAATACACAACTGATAATTGAAATGAGCCGAAATTGTTAGAACCTTTGCCCCAAAAGCGAATATAAACTGTATCAAATATAGGTAATCCTATTTTATCTATCTGCGGCATTAAAGCATTCGGCGCAAATCCACTTGTAGTAGCCGTTGGAGCTTTATTATCATTACAGGCAAGTAGAGTTAATCCAATACAACTACCTGAATAAATCGCCATTCCTCCATCAGTCATAGTGCCTGCTTTTGAATCAAAGATAAGATGACCACTTAAATTTACTATTACAGCAAACCAAACATCACCTTCAATATAATCGGCACAACCGGGAACCGGAATTCCAACAGAAGGAGTTGAAGATAAATTGTTATAAGTTACATATAAATCTGAAATTGTAGGTGTTATAAAAATCGCACCACTACACTCATCATTTGAAGGTGGTGGTAGGCATGAATTTGTATGACAATATCCAGAAACAGGTATTATTATATTAACTAAAATAAGGAAAACATTGAAAAAGACTCTTTTTTGAAGAGACGTAAAATTTTTCATGCTTTATTATTTTTAAAAGTCACAACTGCTATTCAGATTTATCCGACAAATAAATTTACTCTATTCAGAGAATTCAGCCCTGTTATTTAGAAATAAACTTAATAAACCTTTGTATAAAACAGATTTACAAAGATAAGCAATCAATCTAAAAAAATGAAATATTTTTATTTATTTTTTATTGCCTTCCCCTAAAAACAAATATATTACGCATTACTTATGAGTACCTTATTATCTGCTATTTTAAGATTTTTAACAGTAAACTAAGAGTATTTGCTTCAAAAGCTATACCTTTGCAAATTGTTTAAAATAAATTCAATGAAAAAATCAAGCATAATGTTATTCATGATTTTATCTTTCTCTTCGTTTTTCTCATGTAGTAAAGATGAAACTGCAACGATTCCTTATGTTTATGTAAATTTTTATATTCAACCCAATTCTACGCTTTACCAAAAACTAACTACTATAGGTGGATGGGAATATTTAACCGGAGGTTATAATGGAATTGTAGTTTACAGAGCAAGTCAGGATGAGTTTGTTGCTTTTGACAGAGCTTGTCCTTATGATTATAAAAATGGTTGTAGAATAGTGGTTGAGTCTTCTTTTACTACTACAATTGACTCTTGCTGTGGCTCAAGATTTTTGCTCACTGACGGCTCCCCTTTCAAAGGTCCGGCTACAGTATCATTAAAACAATATAAAGCCATTTATGATGGTAATAATTTACATATCAGCAATTAGAAAAGGTAAATAGAGTTACTTTGTTTATTTATACTTATTGAAATAAACAAAAAAAAGCCAGTGTTAAACTGGCTTTTCTGTATAAATATTTAACTTTATAATCATTTAGTAGCGGTAATGTTCAGCCTTGTAAGGACCATCAGCAGAAATTCCCAGATATTCAGCCTGTTCTTTGGTTAAACGGGTAAGTTTTACGCCAATTTGTTCGAGGTGTAAACGGGCAACTTCTTCATCCAATGCCTTTGATAAACGATAAACGCCAACATCAAATTTATTTTTCCATAAATCTAATTGAGCCAGAGTTTGGTTGGTAAATGAATTACTCATTACAAATGAAGGATGTCCCGTTGCACAACCTAAATTAACCAATCTGCCTTCAGCTAGCATAAAAATAGCATGTCCGTCAGGATAAACATATTTATCAACTTGTGGTTTGATATTTATTTTTTGAATACCAGCCCATTTTTCTAATTTATCAACTTGAATTTCATTATCAAAATGACCAATATTGCAAACGATAGCCTGGTCTTTCATACGAGCCATGTGTTCAGCTGTAACAACATCTTTGTTACCTGTTGTAGTAACAAAAATATTACCTTCGGTAACTGCATCATCCATGGTATTAACTTCAAAACCTTCCATTGCAGCCTGTAATGCACAAATCGGATCAATTTCAGTAACAATTACTCTTGCACCATAGCTTCTCATTGAATGTGCACAACCTTTTCCAACATCACCATAACCCAATACAACAACAACTTTACCGGCTATCATTACATCAGTAGCACGTTTGATGCCATCAGCCAATGATTCACGACAACCATAAAGGTTATCAAATTTTGATTTTGTAACTGAATCGTTAACATTGATGGCAGGAATGAGTAATTCTCCTTTTTCCAACATTTGGTATAAACGATGAACACCTGTAGTAGTTTCTTCAGAAACACCTTTTAATTCAGCAACTACCCTATGCCATTTATTAGCATCTTCGTTTAGTAAAGTTTTAATAGTGTCTAAAACGATCGATTCTTCTTTGTTAGAAGGTGTGTAATCTATAGTTTTAGGATCATTTTCTGCTGCAAAGCCTTTGTGAATTAACAAAGTAGCATCACCACCATCATCTACAATTAAATGAGGACCTTTGCCTTCAGGAAAAGAAAGAGCCTGATTAGTGCACCACCAATAGTCTTCCAATGTTTCACCTTTCCATGCAAACACAGGAATACCAGCAGCAGCAATACCAGCAGCAGCATGATCCTGAGTAGAGAAAATATTACAACTTGCCCAACGAACATCTGCACCTAATTCTACCAAAGTTTCAATTAACACTGCAGTTTGAATGGTCATATGTAAAGAACCTGTAATTCTGGCTCCATTTAAGGGTTTTTCATTTCCATATTTTTTGCGAAGCGACATTAAGCCCGGCATTTCCTTTTCGGCAATTTCAATTTCTTTGCGACCCCAGTCTGCAAGGTTAATATCTGCAACCTTGTATTTTAAGTTATAATCAGTCATTTTTTTGAATTTTATAATTTTTTGCAAAATTAATGAATAATTAGCGAACTGCAAAAGTTAATTTTGACTTTAAATTCGACTAAACATATTACAGACTTTTGTAAAACTATTAGAATATGGCATTTACCCTAGCATTTAGGAATAAAAAAAGAAGTTTGATTTTATTATTTAATTGCAGTAAAAGGATAAGAAGCAATTTTATCGAAAATATAGGGCCAGTCGGGTCCCATGGTCCATACACCTGAGGCATTATATCCTCTGTCCCAACTAGTCATATAAGTCTGATGAAGTGTAGCATCTGAAGTAATATAAGTAACTCCAGGAACGCCGGCAGCCAGACAACTATGCCCTGTCGTTACACCTGTAAAATATTGTCCCATACTATTCCATGTAAATGTTACATCACATCCATCTTTTATGCTAAGATCCGATTCAGTCAAAGTATTAAACAAAGAGGGATTATTGTATGCATGCAAATAATTTGCAGGAAGAGGAATCGCATATATTTCATCAGAGATATTACCATTTGCATCCATCATTACCTTATAAATACGTTGTCGATAAGGACTATTCAAGCTAGATGCATAAGCTTGCTCAACATATAACCAGTAAATATTTTCTCCGGCATTGCGATTGCTCCATATCTGCGCCATATTCAATCTAACATCTACGATATATTGATTTATGGTTGTGTCCGCATGATTTTGACTACTAAAGCTTCCACACATCCAGCTTAACATTTGATTGAATAATTCTTTTTTTGTAGGAGCTGTATTGTATGATATTTGCTGACCATAAGCAGTACCTATACTGTTTGTTGCATAAGCCCTTAAATAATATATAGTATCGACTGATAAGCCTGATAATATACTTACAAAACTTCCTGCGCCTGAACCATCCGTAGTTTTATTGCCATTAATCGTAGGACTTTGTTTTGTGCTCCAGCAAACCCCTCTTGAAGTTATGGCCGTACCACCATCAGAAGTAATGAGTCCTCCACACCTTGCAGAATCAGAAGAAATTTTAGTAATACTTGCAGTAGTTAAAACAGGGACTGTTAAATCAGTAGGCTCATCATCTTTTTTACAACTTGTTATTGATAATAATAAAATACTCATGACAAGGCAAAAGCAGAGTAAAAATTTATTCTTCATTTTTTTAAAAGTGTAATTCGGTTTTTTGAATTAATTAGTAGATTTTGTAAAAAGCTCCACAATAAAGTGGAGCTTTTTAATTTGGGTATAAAACATTATCAGTTATTTAATGATGAGTTTCTTCACAGTTTCATTATTTTTATTGGATATTTTAACAAGATAAATACCTTTTTCATATTGTGATAAATTCACATTATTAAATTTTTTGTTAGTAGAAGTGCGATATATTTCCTGTCCCAATAAATTGGATATTGTTATTATATTCGTTTCGTTATTGTTATTACTTAATTTAATTATAATCTCACCATTTGACGGATTAGGATATACAGTAAAAATTTGCTCATTGTTGTCTTCTATTCCTGAAGAAATATCAATTTTAACATCATCAACAAATGTTAACCACTGAACAGCATCACTGTATGAATAAAATCCAAAAGTGTAATTACCTGTATTAGCAGGTGTTATTTTTTTAGTATATTGGATATAAGTTGGAATACGCATAAATTCATTTTTGAAAATTACGCCTGAATTCATAGTACTTGAATCTGCAGCAGTTCCCCAATAAACAGCTAATTTTTCAGAAGTAGTATCTCCATTTTCAATATAAACTGGAGCCTTGTACCAGAAACTGAAATCATAAGCTGTTCCACCATTTAAATGTACAGGAGGTGTAAATAACCAATCGTTATTAGAACCTAACATACTAAACATAATATTCATTGCTTTTTGTCCTGAATGAGCATTATCTGTATAAGTCGCATTGTTAGCAACTATATCCCAATAAGAAGCTTGCATTCCTCCGTTTTGAACACTCCAGCCCAATGGAACATCAGCATTATTTGAAGTTGCTGTTACACTTTCAAAACCCTCTGTCCATGGTAAACTTGTTATAGTTGGATCAGCCATTGTAGTAAAGTTCCAAACCGGACATGATACTGCATTACCAGTAGCATTGTAAGGAGTAACTTTCCAATAATAATTTGTATTATATGTAAGAGGTGTTGTAATTGTATAAGACGTTACATTTCCTAAATCCAAATTATTGATAAGATTTGAAGGGGGATTATTTGTACCTAAACTCAAGCGATATGCCGTTGGATAACCACCAGTTGAAGTCCATTTTAAAATAGGTTTTGCAATAACATTAACACTATTATTTATTGGAGCAACAACAGCAGCCGGGCTTGGCACGGTAGCAGCACTTCCTTGCCAAGAAACATCATCTAACCAAATACTTTGGTTGATTTTATTCTGGCCATGTTTAAAAGCAATATACGGTTTAGTGTTGCTCGGATTAAAAGCCATTGTATATTGCATCATTGAATCAGATAGTGTAAACGTGTTAATTGGTATAAATGAATTTCCATCGTAGGGATTATCCATTAATCCAACTATAATTTGAACTGTAGATGTATTCCCCCATGTTTTAGATGCCCAGAATTTTAATGAGTCATAAGCAAAATTAGTAAGACCAGGTGTAATTAAAATCAAAGGAGAAATTGAATCGGAGTTATTATACATTTTAACTACATTTGGAGCAGAATGAGCATCATACGAAGAGTTCATAACTTTAATATCATTTACAACCTGGTATGGGTCTTTGCTTTTTAATTTGTTCCAGTGTGTTGGAATTGTATTAACAGCCACACTTTCAAAAGTTTCAAAAAGATTGGGCAATAAAGTTAAAACATTTCCAGTTAAAGCAATTGTATTATTTCCTGTACCATTGTTGTTAATTGTTAAGTTTTCATTATAGGATCCAACTGTTGTAGCTGTAAAAACAACGTTAGCAGTATCTGATGCACCTGGTAATATAGTTCCTGTGTAAGCACAACTAAATGGAGCAGCCACAGTAATACCTGAAATTACTAAATTACTAGTTCCAATATTACCAATTACTACTCTCATTTTTGTAGTTCCATTAACATACAATTCATTAAAATTCAGAGCATTTGCACTTAAGGTCATTGTAGCTCCTGTTGGAATTGCTTCCACTTTTATATCATCTAAATAACACTCTTTTAAACTAGTTGAAGAGCCTCTTTTATAACGCCATTGAAATTTCACATTGTTAGCGGCATAAGCAGTAAGATTTTGGAAACGTTGAACGTAAGACGGCATAGCAACGGTAGGTGATAATGTGTCTAAAACTGTCCATGTAGTACCTCCATTAGTAGATACTTCAAAGAAAGTAGTATCTGTACCGGAAACGGCTGTACATTTCCACCAAT
>JBMOKG010000209.1:0-2855 GCA_049315385.1 Bacteroidales bacterium | reverse complement strand
TTTTATCTTTTTTTTCAACATATTGTTTATAAATAGTTTAAAAGAGAAAAAAAATGAAAATATTTTTTTGATGATCTGTTTTAAGTAATAGAAGAACTGTTTTTTCTCAAATGAGACTGCAAAGATATTACTTTTTTATAAATAAATGCAATTTTAATAGTGAGTATTTTTAGTTTTTATATCTTTGTACTATCTTATTATATCGTATTCCTTATTCACTTAATATTGTAAACAATGAAAAGAAAATACATTATCATACTGTTTTTCATTCTAATAAATGTTGTTTTTGTATCAAATTATATCTTTGCACAAAGAAGTTTCGGCAGCAGAGTATTTACAGGAGGTAACCTTGGATTACAATTTGGCTCCGTTACATTAATAGATATCTCCCCAATGATAGGTTACAGAGTAACTGAAGAAATAGATTTAGGTATTAGCCTTACCTATAAATATTATAACTATAAAGACTATTATGTTTATTCACAAACCCAGACATATGATTTAAAAACCAATATTTTCGGAGGTGGGATTTTTGGAAGGTATCATTTTACTGAAAATTTATTTGCACATTTAGAAGTTGAATACCTTGATTTCACAATAGATACCTATACTGTGCTAAATAACGGAATAGTAAAAGATAAAGAAAAAGTCGGAATAACAAGTGTTTTTGTGGGAGGTGGATACAAACAGGAAATCGGGAGTAATTCTTTTTTTACTTTCATGATTCTATATAATTTAAATGAATCTGTTAATTCGCCTTACACAAACCCAATCATAAGAGCAGGATTCGGAATAGGATTGTAAAGAAGTATAGAATGTAAATTTAAAGATTCAAAATTCAAAATTCAAAGAATCAAAGATTCAAATATTCAATAACTTAATAACTTAATACACTATATAAATGAATAACCCATTATCGAAACTTCAACCAGAGAAAATCTGGTTTTATTTTAATGAAATTCTTCAAATTCCCCGTCCTTCAAAGAAAGAGGAAAGAATTGCAGCATATCTGATTGATTTTGCTAAAAAGCATAATTTAGAAGCTAAACAAGACGAAATTGGCAATGTTTATATTGCAAAAAATGCCAGTAAAGGATTTGAAAACAGGCAAACAGTTGTATTGCAAAGCCATCTGGATATGGTTTGTGAAAAAAACAGCGACAAGAATCATGACTTTGATATCGATGCTATTCAAGCAAGAATAGAAGGTGAATGGGTAAAAGCAAATGGAACAACTCTCGGAGGAGATGATGGAATTGGTATCGCAGCATCATTAGCTATACTTGCATCTGATAATATTGATCATGGTCCGATAGAATGTTTATTTACGGTTGATGAAGAAACCGGTTTAACAGGTGCTTTTGCATTAAGTACTGATCTGTTAAAAGGAAAGATTTTGCTTAACCTTGATTCTGAAGATGAAGGCGAAATATTTATCGGATGTGCAGGAGGTAAAGATACAGTTGCTGAACTCCCCTATTCTACTATTTCTACACCTTTAAATAATATAGCCTTTAAAGTCAGTATTTCAGGATTATCCGGTGGTCATTCAGGAGATGACATTAACAAGGGTCTTGGGAATGCTAATAAACTTTTAAACAGATTTTTATGGGAAACAAACAATAAATATTCAATTTATTTAGCTGAAATTAATGGAGGAAACCTCAGAAATGCAATTCCAAGAGAAGCTTATGCCATTTTTACCATCGCTAAAGAAAATGAAGTTGTCTTAAAAACTGATGCAAAAAAATACAATGATATCATTCGTTTTGAATACAGATCTACAGAATCCGAACTTAAGTTTAGTATTGAAAACATTGAAATTCCTGATCTTGTAATTGAAAGTAAAATTCAGTCGGATCTATTGAATGCATTGTACGCTTGCCCTCATGGGGTAATAAGCATGTCGAGAGAAATACCCAATTTTGTTGAAACTTCTACTAATCTGGCTTCAGTGAAAATGAAAGACAAAAAAATCATTATTACTACAAGTCAGCGAAGTTCTGTTGAATCAGCTAAAGAGGATATATGTAATATGGTTGCCAGTGTATTTCATTTAATCGGAGCTACCGTTACTCAAGGTGATGGATACCCGGGCTGGACACCAAATCCCGATTCTGTTGTATTAGAAATTGCTAAGAAATCATACATTCATCTGTTCAATAAAGAGCCAAAAGTACTGGCAATACATGCTGGCCTGGAATGTGGATTAATTGGAGAAAAATACCCGGAAATGGATATGATTTCTTATGGTCCTACTATTAAAGGTGCTCATTCACCTGACGAAAGAATGAAAATAGACACTGTACAAATGTTTTGGGAATTAACGCTTGATATTTTGAAGAACATCCCTAAAATTAGCTAAACAATTTAAAAAGAATTACTTAGAAAAGCTCAGTAAATTACTGAGCTTTTCTAATTTATATTAGTACTGATGTTTAATTACCACTGTAAGAAAGAGAGGATAATTCGATAACATGAGTTAATTCAAATCAATTCCTATCTTCGGAGAGGACCGACATCTAAGAATTTACGATAAAAAAAAAGCGAAATAATCAGGAATTTGGATTATTCATATCATCGAAGAGGACCGACATTCAAAAATTTACATTACAAAACAAGGTTTTAAAATTGCGGAAGCACTGGTAAGCAATACGATATAGCGAAGTCTATCAGAAATAAAATGCTTGACTGTTCATTTCGCTGTATATAGTATTGCGCAGGAATTTTAAAACCGTAGTTTTGAAGTAAATTATTGGAAGTCTTGATTTTTTATTACTTTTGTTTCAAGACAAAAGTTAGAAGAAAAATAAAAAACTCAACACTTCTTAAGAATGAAACTATTGATTAGTACT
>JBMOKG010000001.1:0-257823 GCA_049315385.1 Bacteroidales bacterium | reverse complement strand
ACTCTAAATTTGTTTAACCAAAAAGTTGCATTTGTGACTTGAATTCAGCTTTTAAAAAAATATGCTATATACTAATAATCTTCGTATCTATGATTTATAATAATTTTAACACTATAAATCAGTTTATTTTACTGAAAAAAAACTAGTTAGACTATATTTTTAAATTCATCTTTGTTTTTCACTGATTTCCTTATTCGAATTATTGAAAGAATAACTCACATAAATAATTCTTACTATTGTAATTTAGAACTTCTATCACAATAATTAAAAAAAAACAAAAATTGACAATATAACAAACATATTGACAAATGTTCAAAATATTTAATTATATGTATATTAATTCTAATTCTTTATTACTAAATTTACATTTTTCCTGTGCAAAGATATAATAAAAAAAATGTATCAGTTTTAATAATTATTATAAAAATTAATTACTTTTACAATTCTTATTTTTTAGTTAAATTATTAAAGGTAAAACATATTTAACAATAATAAATTTAAACTAGAATGGTTATAATTAATTTATTACCAACAATATATAAATTTCAGTATATGAAATATATTATCATTGTCATTGTAGTTTTTTTAGGTATAAATTACCCTCTTTTTGCCCAACACGAAGACAAAAACTGGTATTTTGGGAATTCTGTGGATGGAATTGTTTTCGATAACAACAATAATCCTGTAAAAGTAAGCAATAAATACTCTAATGGTAGTTTTGGCTTTGAAGGAATGATAGTTGTTAGTAATGCTAACACTGGAGATTTATTATTCTATTCAGATGGCATATTGGTAATTAATAAAAATCATGCTGTAATGACCAATGGCACCGGATTATCCGCTAACAATAGCAATGCTCAGGGTGTTCAGTGCTGCCCGATTCCCGGTAGTTGTTTTAAAAAATATTATCTTTTTACTAGCTCAGCTATGGATCAGACAAATGGTAGTATTTCATACTCAATCGTTGATTTTACTACCAATCCATTGGGTGTTGTAACAAACCTTAATACAGCAGTTCCCGCAGCAGGTTCTTCAGCTGAAGGTATGTGTATTGTAAATAAACCTAATACCAATGATTACTGGTTAATTGTCAGTCAGGGGTCAACAGCTTCCTATAAAGTTGTTCCTATAACCTCAGCAGGTATTGGAATTTCAGCAACATACACTTTTGCCAATACGGGTTCGAGTTATCAGATGAATTATTCTAAAACTGCTCAAAAACTGGTTGTAACAGGTTATGGTAATAAAAAAGTTACTGTTATTAATTTTAATCCAACTACAGGAGTATTAAGCAATGAAGTTCAGTTAGGATCAATTTTTACGAGTAGTACTGGAGCAGCACGTTTCTCTCCGGATGGATCTAAGTTGTACGCAACAGATGCATCAAATTTGTGGCAATATAATTTTGCTACCAGTATATGGACAAATATGAATACCAATGCAGGAATACCTCATGATGTAAAAGTAGGTCCTGATGGAAGAATGTATCATCTGAAAACTTATAATTCAGCACAACCAATGGCAGTTATTGATTTCCCGAATCTCACAGCAATCGGGAATGTCTGCAATTATCATTTACTTACATTTAATCCCGCTTTTGTAGGACAGACGAGAAGATTTCCCGAATTTGTAACAGTATCATCTCCTCCAATTGCCAATGTTGATAATTATACATTAAATAGTTTATCGGCTGTAACGTTTAATGTTTTAATTAACGATACAGACCCACAGGGTGACTCAATTTTTCTTGATTCTATTATACTGGCTCCTTCTCATGGAATAGCTGTAATAAATAATGGACAAATTAATTATATACCTGACTCTTCAACCGCATGTGGTGTATTAGATACACTTATTTACAAAATAAAAAATATTAATTGTGCCACAGATACTGCTTTGGTCATCATTAATAATATGAGTGCTTCTTTTTTGGTTTCTCTGGGAAATGACACGAGTGTTTGTCAAGGTAATACGATAAATATTAATGCAGCTAATCCCTCATGTTCTTATTTGTGGAATACAGGACAAACAACGCAAACAATAAATGTTAATACTCCTGGGATGTATTATGTTAAAGTTACTAACAGCATTGGATGTATTAATTATGACACAATAAACATAAGTATTATTCAACCTACTGCTGATTTTATTATCTCTGATACAGTCTGTTTAAATCAAAATATTACGATTCAAAATGCTTCATTATGTGCAAGTTCTTATTATTGGAATTTCTGTTCTGGGAATCTTTCATCAACTCCAATTGGAATAAATATGGGGAATCTTGGTTCATTGAGCAATCCCGTTTATTCAGCTATTGCAAAAGACGGTAATAATTATTTTGTTTTTATTACAAATCATACAGATGGAACACTCACAAGATTAAGTTTTGGAAATAGTTTAATTAATATTCCAACTGCTAGCAATCTTGGCTCTTTAGGTGTTATGGGCCAATATATTGAAGCAATTCAAATAAAAAAAGACGGGAATGGTAATTGGTATGGATTTGTTGCTGGAGGACAAAATAATTATTTAGGTAGAATTAGTTTTGGAACAAGTCTTGCTAATGCTCCAACAATGGTTAATTTAGGAAATATCGGCAGCACTTTTAATTACCCGCATTCACTATATATATTTCAGGAAAATAATAACTGGTTTGGTTTTGTAAGTAATATTAACAATAGTACTATTGTACGCTTAAGTTTTGGGTCAAGTTTAGCCAATACTCCTACTGCAATTAACCTTGGGAATATTGGAGGTTTAAACTATCCGTTAGGTTTAGTCCCTGTTCTGGATAATGGAACATGGTATCTTTTTATTGTTAACAGGAATAGCAATTCTTTATCAAGATTAAATTTTGGTAATTCATTATTAAACACTCCAACAGGAATCAATTTAGGGAGTGTTAATAGTACTATGAATGTTCCGCGTTTTATTTCAATAATCCGAGACTGTAATCAGGTTTTTGGTTTTGTAGTAAATGAAGGAAGCAATATTGTCAGATTAACTTTTCCAACAGGATTAACAAGTACTCCAGCTGGTACAAACCTAGGTAATATTGCTAATTTCTCATTCCCACATCATATTTCTGAACTTTTCAGGGTGGGTGATTCATTATATACCTTTGTTATGAATGTGAGCAACAATACAATTTCAAGATTGTGCTTCCCAAGTTGTAATAATTCATCTGTTTCTTCTTCATCATTACAAAATCCACCGGTTTTCTCCTATAATTCAACCGGTACATTTAATGTAAGTTTAGTTGTAAATGAAGGATTACCGACTCAGTCAAATATTTGTAAGCAGGTTGTAGTTACTGGTCCTCCAATAGTTAATCTTGGTAATGATACTTCAATATGCCAGGGAACAATAATTCTAAATGCAGGAAATTCCGGTTGTACTTATTTATGGAATACCAGCCAAACAACACAATCTATAACAATTACAAACCCCGGAACTTATTGGGTAAAAGTAACAAAACCCGGAGGTTGTTTTGCTTCTGATACTATAATTGTAAGTCCTTCTATTTCTGCAGCAAACTTTACGATTCCAGATACGGTTTGTGTAAATCAGAATATTGTCATTCAAAATACTTCTTCATGCGGAAGCACTTATTATTGGAATTTCTGTTCAGGAAATATTAACACATCTCCTCAAGCGATAAATTTAGGGAATATTGGCCTTTTTAATGGACCGGTATATACAGAAATAGTAAAAGATGGTTCAAACTACTATGTTTTTGTAACGAATAATACAGGAGGAACATTATCACGATTATTTTATGGAAATAGTCTTTTAAATACACCTGTTGCTGTTAATCTGGGTAATATTGGCGGTGTAATTCCAACAAGTATAGAAGATATTCATATTGAAAATGAAAATGGAAACTGGTATGGCATTGCAGTTGGTGGAGCTGGAGGAACCAGCAGAATAATAAGATTGAATTTTGGAGCCTCATTGGCAAATAATCCTACTGCAGTAAATATGGGAAATATAGGAGGAATGAATTATCCTCAGAAACTGCAAATTTTCAAATCAGGTGGGAATTGGTATGGATTTACTGTTAGCAGAGATGGAAATTCCATAACAAGGTTTAGTTTTGGAAATAGTTTGGCAAATACACCTACTGGCTTAAATTTAGGTAATATTGGTGTTTTAAATATCCCTGATGACATTTCATTAATTTTAGTAAATAATAATTGGTACGCATATATTATCAACGAAGGAAGTAATACAATTACCAGACTTGAGTTTGGGAACAGTTTACTTAATATTCCTGTTGCAACGAATACAGGAAATCCAGGAGGTTTAAACGGGCCAAGAGGAATTTCTGTATTTACAGATTGTAATAATATTATTGGCTTAATTGTAAACAGGTATTCAAATGATCTGGTTACTTTAAATTTTCCTACCGGAGCAACTGGCTCAATTACAGGAACATCAGTTGGCAATATTGCAAATTTCTCTTTTCCTCACTCTATCAAAAGATTTCGTGTTGGAGATACCTTGTATGCCTTTATTCCAAATGTAAATAACAATACACTATCCAGAATTTATTTTCCAAGTTGTAATAATTCATCTGTTTCTTCTTCAACATTACAAAATCCACCAGTTTTCTCCTATAATTCAACCGGTACTTACAATGTTAGCTTAGTTGTAAATGAAGGATTGCCTTCACAATCAAATTTTTGTAGGCAGGTAGTGGTTATAGCTCTTCCAACAGTGAATATTGGCAATGATACTACTATATGTCAGGGAAATAATCTATTATTAAACGCAGCTAATCCCGGTTCAAATTATTTATGGAATACAGGTCAGACAACTCAAACATTAAGTGTTACAAATTCAGGAATGTATTCAGTTAAAGTTACCAACACTGCCGGTTGTTTTGCCAGAGATACGGTAAATGTAAATATCATAGCATTTCCAGTTTTAAATCTAGGAAATGATACTACAATTTGTATTGGTAATTCTGTAATTCTCTCTGGTCCTTTAGTCTCTCAAAATGCTTGTATAAAAGCTAATCTTCCATTAAATCTTCAGCAAAGTCTTGTTGCTTTTTATCCTTTTTGTGGAAATGCCAATGATGAAAGTGGTCTGGGTAACAATGGAACAGTAAATGGAGCAACATTAACCACTGATAGATTTGGTAATGCAAACCGGGCATATAGTTTTAACGGACTAAGTAATTATATAAGCAGAGCACCATTATCAGATATGACTGCTCTGACAGTTTCTGTATGGGTATATCATACAAATGGATCAAATCATTCGAATATTATCTGTGATATGAATAATACAGTGGGAAATGATTTTTATATGAGTATGAGTCAAAGTTCAGTTGGAATCAGAGCTGATAAAAACGGAGCTCAACTTGCACTCGCATCAGGCTGGGGAGGAGCCTCACCACCACCTCAGGCTTTAACAAATCTATCACTTGAAAATCAATGGAAACATATCGTTTGGTTGATGTATCCTAATTATTCTAAAATTTATATAAACGGAATTCTTACGGGTACTTTTAATTATACTGGAAGTAATATCGGATATCATACTGTAACAAACATTGGTCGATTAAATGACGGTGTTTATGATGGAAACTATTTCAAAGGGAAAATTGACGATATCTTTATTTATAACCGCACATTGTCAGAAGCAGAAATTCAGCAATTGTATACATTAGGCTCATCTTTAACTTATCACTGGTCAACTGCTGATACAACTCAAAGCATCACTGTAACACCAACTCAGACTAACACTTATAGTCTAACTGTATCAAATGGAAATTGTGTAAGTATTGATAGTATAAAAGTAACATTAGCAGCTTTACCTCTTGTAAATCTTGGAAATGACACATCAATTTGTCAGGGTAATACCTTAATTTTAAATGCAAATAACTCAGGAAGTAGCTATTTATGGAATACAGGACAAACAACACAAACTATTAACGTTAGTACTCAGGGTAATTATTCGGTGAAAGTTACAAATAACAATGGATGTTTCTCAAAAGATACCATTATAGTTAGTTTTTTACCTCAGCCCTCTGTAAACCTGGGAAATGACACTAGTATATGCCAGGGTAATAATGTTGCATTAAATGCTTTTAGTTCAGGATGTGTATATTTATGGAATAATGGTCAAACTACATCTGGAATCAATGTTTCAACATCTGGAATATATTCAGTTAAAGTTACTAGTAATAATGGCTGTTTTATAAAAGATACTATTAATGTTACTGTTGTTCCGGGTCTTATTGTAAATCTTGGAAATGATACATCAATTTGTCAGGGAGATGTATTGATATTAAATGCAGGGAATAATGGTGGTAATTTCCTATGGAATACAGGGATGAATTCTCAAACAATATCTGTTCAGAATCCGGGAATGTATTGGGTAATGGTAACAAATAATAATTGCCATGGTTCTGATACAATCAATGTAAATACAATTCAAAGACCTGTATTTTCTCTTGGAAATGATACTATTATGTGTCCTGGTGAATTAATTATTCTCACGCCTGGTATTGGATTTAGTCAATATTTTTGGTCAGATGGATCTTCATTAAGCTATCTTAATGTAAATAATCCGGGGAATTACTCAGTAATTGTTTATAATGGCTTATGTACAAGCAGCGATAGCATTTTTATAGATGAATGCAGTTCTGAGATTTGGGTTCCAAATGTATTTACTCCTAATGGAGATGGTATCAACGAATTTTTCTTTCCGGTTTGTACCAATATTGATAAAATTACACTTTATATCTATAATCGCTGGGGAATGCAACTTTTTGAAGGTTCAAATAAGTCTGCAATCTGGGATGGAAAATACAATGGTGAACTTTGCCCCGATGGTGTCTATTATTACCTTATTGAATATGAACACAAAGGAAATACTAAAGGTATGCGACAATTACATGGGAGTGTAACTTTATTATAAAAGACTTTGCTTTTCGGATTTATTAAATACAAATTTCTTACTAAGAATAAAAGAAATTACAGCCATTGGTATTGCCGTAATTACAGGAGCATTATATTTATTAAAACCTATCATTAATAATAACTTAACACCTCCTAAACTCAAAAAATAACTGAATAAATAAACAGCAAAAAATTTGAATACCATCCGATTGCTGCTATTTTCAAAAACAAGTTTTCCTGTAGTTTTATAATTAAATAGTATACCTAATATACTTGAAATAAACAAAGCCAGCGAATAATGAACACCAATAAATACCAATATCCAATATACAGTAAGAGAAAATAATGAATTTATAACACCCACAAATAAAAACCGGATAAACTTATATTTGATTCTATAAAACTGGCTGAGTGAATAATCTATATGTTTTTTTATCATTTGCTGATTTTTTTTGATAACCCAATAATTACAAAGAAATTGTTCATACCACGGTTAGGTTTCATGACGTTTGCATTTGAAATATGTCTGATACGTAACTCTGTATTCAACATCCATCTGTTTATCAAAAACTTACTAACCCCAATTGCCAAATTGTCAGAGAAAATAAAACCATGCGCCTGCCGCTCAGTAGGTATTGTAATAAAATGAGGTCCGGAACCCAATTGTCCATATAAAAATATAGTTTCTGCCAATTGGTATTTATAACGGAACGCAACATTAACGCCAAATTCCACTTCTTTTAACTGATTGCCAAAAAAAACAGGATTTATCTGTGGCTCTAACATTATCCACCATGATGATTTTTGGACATTTTTTGATAATTTAATTCCCAGATTCCCCATAAGCAAAAGTGGCCTGTAATGTTTACCATCGGGAAGCAAAATACTGTATGCGCTAAGACCAATATTAAATCCTTTTTCTGCAAAAAAAGGTTTTGATATTTCCTGACCTTTAACCTGAAAAGAAAATATAACCGCAAAGATTGCAATGAATTGAATAATTATAGATATAAATTTTCCGTTTTCAGGCATTAATTTAGTAATATATTTGTTTTCAGTAAGTTCTGATTCTAATATTTAAATCTTAAATTCTCAGAAAAAAACGTTGCTTTTTTGCAGTCAAAAAAATTAAATCTTAGAAATCCAATCAGTAAGTTCTGCAAGATTCATAGCAGGAATATCCAGTTTGTTTTTCTTTCGCAAGCCATTCAAATCATTGAAAAGTTTATTAATATTCGCGTCCTTTAAAGCTGATAATGTATTAAATCCAGCTTTTCTAATGTGTTGTATCCAATATTCAGGAACTCCAATTGCAGCAAATTCTTCATCGGATGACTGAGTTGCTTTCTTTTCTGGCCGCATCTGAGGGAAGAAAAGAACATCCTGTATCGAATTAGAATTAGTCATAAACATTACAAGACGATCTATTCCGATTCCCATACCTGAAGTAGGTGGCATCCCATATTCAAGTGCACGAAGGAAATCCTGATCAATAAACATTGCTTCGTCATCTCCTTTTTCTGAGAGTTTTAACTGATCCTGAAAACGCTCACGTTGATCAATCGGATCATTCAACTCTGTATAGGCATTAGCCAGCTCTTTCCCATTTACAAATAGCTCAAAGCGCTCTGTTAATTCAGGATTATTGCGGTGTTTTTTACAAAGTGGTGACATTTCAACAGGATAGTCAATAATAAAAGTAGGCTGAATATAAAAATGTTCGCATTTTTCTCCGAAAATTTCATCAATCATCTTACCTTTTCCCATCGTAGGATCGGTTTCTATATGAAGTTTTGAACATACTTCTCGAATCTGATCTTCATTCATGACAGATATATCAAATCCGGTATGTTCTTTTATTGCATCTATCATGGTAACTCGACGAAAAGGTAGTTTAAACTCGATAGTGTTTTCTCCAAACTGAACCTCAGTTTTCCCATGCAAATCAAGCGCAACTTTTTCTATCATTTTTTCAGTAAAATCCATCATCCATTGATAATCCTTATAGGCAACATAAATTTCCATAACTGTAAATTCAGGATTATGCGTACGATCCATGCCTTCGTTACGAAAATCTTTGGCAAACTCATATACCCCATCAAAACCACCTACGATTAATCTTTTCAAATATAATTCATTGGCAACCCGTAGGTAAAGAGGAATATTCAATGCATTGTGATGAGTTATAAAAGGACGGGCAGTTGCTCCTCCAGGTATTGCCTGTAAAATAGGAGTTTCCACTTCCAGATAACCTTTTGCATTGAAAAATTCACGCATCGATTGTATGATTTTTGTACGCTTGATAAAGGTATCTTTAACGCCTTCGTTAACTATCAAATCTACATACCTTTGACGATAACGCTGTTCCGGATCACTGAAAGCATCAAATAAAACTCCATCTTTTTCTTTTACGATAGGCAAAGGTTTGAGAGATTTACTTAACAACTTAAGATCGGTAACATGTATACTGATTTCACCCATTTGTGTTGTAAAAACAAATCCAGTAACTCCAATAATATCACCGATGTCCATCATCTTTTTAAAAACATTGTTGTAAAAAGAAGTATCTTCACCCTGACAAATATCGTCACGTTTGATATATAATTGAATACGACCAACACTGTCCTGTAATTCAACAAAAGATGCAGCACCCATTATACGGCGGCTCATTATACGACCTGCAATGCTTACTTTTTGAAAAAGGCTGTTATCTATAGGATATTTCTCTAATATTTCTGTTGATTTAATGTTTACATCAAATAATTCTGCCGGATATGGATTGATCCCAGCATTTTGAAGTTCTTCCAGTGATTTTCTGCGAAATAATTCCTGTTCGCTTAACTCTATGCTCATAAAATAATTTTTTTTGCAAAGATAGGGAAAAACCGTTAAGATTTTGTCAGTTAGCAGTAAGGTTTTTAACTTATGCTTATTTTCAACTATTATTAAGAACCAGAATAATCTCCTGTAAGTAGAAGCAATCTGGTTATAATATTAACAACATTTTTATATTCGACAAAGTCGTAATGTTCTGAGTAAATTTTCGGACTATGATATTCATACCACCTTTGACAATTAGGTTTTATTAATTCAATTCTATAAGTTACACCATCCATGACAATTATCTCATCCTTTTGTTCAAAGGCTCTATAATTTAATTCGCCTTGTCTGGGTATACTATTTATATTATTAAATAACATATAAGAAAATAAAGAATCAGTATCAACATTTTTTATTCTTTTACAAAAAGTTCTAATTTTACGCTCACCATTAAACAGAAATTTATAAGATTTTACATTCCATTTATTATCTTTATATATTATATTTATTAAAGAAATTTTTTTAGGCAAACATATTGAGTTTTTAATCCACAACCTTAATTCAAAATCTGGATTTAAATCAATTTTTTTTTCTCTTAATTTTAATAAATCAATATTATATTCAACATAATCTGTATCACAGGAGAAAGTTAAAATTGATTGTGATGAGGTTATTTTTGCAAGAAATATTATAAATATGATAATACAAAATCTCATATTAAATTGGATTTAGTTTTCTTAGCAAAGTTAAAATAATTTTCCTAGTAAACACAATTTGATTGAATTTCAGGATATATAAATAACAACAACAGCAATAAAAATTCGCTTTACTATCAGCGAGACTTTCACTATTGCTACCTTTACAAATTTAAAAAGCTATCAAAAATATTATTAAAAAATCATCCAAAAACTTCCTGCAACACCAGATGTGAATTAATTTTATTAAAACCGGAATGCTGCAAACGATAAAAAGTTATCATTTTATCCAGCAAAATCCTTCTGTCTGATTTATTAAAATTCAGTAAAGTAATATCTTCAAAATTGGTATTCAGCATTTTGAATACTTTCTCACTTAAAGGATATTCGAGGTATTCTGCATCTATTGGTTGAAGTGACTGAAAATTACCTTCTTTAAGATTTAAAAACCTATGCTTTTCATCATAATTATTCCTTGGAAAAAAACCTAAATATTTGGAATATTGTACCATAAATAAAAGATGAAAATCGGCATACCGTTCAGGTGTAACATCCAGTATCTGAATGGAATGAAAAAGAAACTCAAATAATGCCGGATTTTTTTCTTCTTCATGTAATGATTTATATAAAATTTCATTAATAAATAATGCAATACTGCTTTTCCCAATATCATATGGTATCGACTGAAAACGATAAATACTTTTGATTTCTTTTACAATTCTGATGCCAGTTGAATGTTCTTTGTGATAAGCTACAATTTCGATGAGAGAAAGATGCTCCAGTAAACTTAATTTAGTTGAAGATTTTATTTTTCGCATACCTTTAATAATATAGGATTGCAAACCATAATTTTCTGTATAAACCTTGGCAATTACACTTGTTTCACTAAAGTTAATATGGCCGAGAACAATTCCTCTGGTAGTAGAAAGCATGCTGTAAGTTATTAAAAATCTGTTATAATTGAATAAATAAGGTTGTTCCCTTTTTCGATGCTAACTTTAAAATCATCAATCTGAAAATTATCTTTATTTTTATTCCAGATATATATTTTCAAAGTATTATTAAGATTTCTCAAATGAACATTGGACATCCTTAATGTTAAATATACATTTTCATATTTTTCGGTTTGAGAAATGAACTTTTTGAATTCAACTGTGTGAAAACTAATGCATTCTTTCGATTTTTTTTCAATTGAAATTACCAGTAATGGATTCGATTTAATATTTTCTAAATTTGCTTTTAAAGAAACATGAATAGTATTGAATTTGTCAGAAAGGACCTCTCCAAGATTAGCCTCAAATAAAGGTCCCCATTCCTGTTCTGATTTAAAATTATAAATTTTGCTGTTTAACACGGTATCAAACAAAATAAAATTTGTATCAGTTTGCCAATAAGGCGAATTTTTCTCAAAATTATTACAACTTATAAAAACAGGTCTTTCAATATATTGTGGTTTAAGTTTCGAAAATAAATATAATTCATATCCAAACCCCATAGATTTTTTAATTAAATATGGAAATTCTTCCTGAATTATATCCTGAAAGTGAGGTGAGGTTGGTATTACATCAGCCCAGATTAAACTATTTTTGTTTTGTTTTTTTAGTAATTCCCTGAATTTAAATGTATTCATAGTATCAACATTAAAATTAACACAATCTATTTCTTCATTAAAATATTTTTCATAATAATTTACAAAGAAAGGTTCAAAACCATTAAAAAGTATGGAAGGTGGAACTGAAATTTCTTTATTTATTTTAATAATTTGAGAAATACACTCTTTATATCCCTGATGATAAAAAATGGAATAGTATTTTCTTTCACATACAAGTGAATAAGAGGTAATAACTAAAATAGTTAATATTAAAATTGTTTTAATATACTTATTCACATCATCATAAAAAGAAAAAAGCGAGATGATTAAAAAGGGGAAAGCAAAAATTAATACCGAATATTGTAATACCGGTGCAACTTGTCGGGAGTAATAAAATCCTGTTAAGTAAGTTGATGCAAACCAAAGAAAAGCAATAAATCGAAATAAGTTTGCTTTTTTATTTTTATAAATTGTATGACGTAAGAATAGTATTAATCCGTAAAAAATGATAATAAAAACCAGGAAGTACATTAATTTTGAGAAGTGGAAAATAAATTTCAAATAATTGTAAATGAAATCATAATCAGGTGCTGCCAGCCAGCCATTAGTACCTCCTACCCCACCCACACGAAGTTGATAAAAGAATATATGTAAATGAGGAATAAATAATGCAAATATTGCAATCCCTGAAGAAATATATAAAATCCAGTTCTTTCTATTTATAAAAAACAAACCTGTTATCGCTACAAATCCCAAAAAAAGCAGATTGAAATAATGATTATAAGCAGATAATGCACCGAAAATCAAAAAACCAGTCCAATAATAAAACCTATTCTTATCGCTTCCCCAAAAAACCATTGTCCAATACCATACCATTGCCAAAGCAATAAAAACACCACTGCTATAGGGACGTTCCATCTGACTGTACATCACAGTGTATTGTAAACAAGAAAAGTAAGCAGCTGAAATTAAACCTACTGTTGGATTAAACCAGAATTTTGCAATTTTATAAATTAAATAAATTGAAGCAACACCTGCTAATAAAAAGGGCAATTTAACGATGAATTCAGAATTTCCAACTAATTTTATCCAATAATATACAAAAACCTGAACTCCGGCAGGATGTCCATCAATGAGAACACCTTTTGATATTAGCTCCTGAAAAGAACCAAACCTAGCTCTGTATAAAGCACTTAGTTCATCATTTGTAAATGGAATTTCATTGTATTTGTAAAATCGTAATATAATGCCAACAACAATAATAACAAGTATTAATATACTATCAATATTGTTATTCTTCGAATAAATATTTTTAAGCTTGATTAGATATTTCACAGCACAAAAATAATGAGAAAAAACATTAAATTGATAAACTTAATTTCTATAAATATGAATCAGGTTTGAAAAAAGAAGTGGAACTTAGGAAAATAATATTTTTATAGCGTAACAATATTCATATAACCTTGTTCTTGGATTAATAAAAAGAGAGTTGGTGTATGAGAAAAACGATATATATACGATGAAAATACCTGAAATATTTTCAATTTAAGGTTTAATTGATAAACAATATTTTAGTAGCCATAGTCTCTACGCCATCACTATTGGTACAAAAAACAAGGTAAACACCGGTTTTAGCACGTTCGCCATTGTAATTCTTGCCATTCCAGATAGCTTGACCTCCATTAGCAACCGAATTATAAATAAGGTTTCCTGCAATATCTGTAATTTTAACACTGGCATCTCTAACAAGACCTTTTATAGCAATAACCCCATTGTATTCGGGTCGAACAGGATTAGGATAAGCATAAACATCCTGAAAAGTATCTTCACCTTTAGTGGCAGTTCCTTTGTAGGAGATTACACCCATGGCAGTACCAAAAAATATTTCTCCTGTTTTGGGATCAATTGCAATAGAAATAATTGTATTGGAAAACAAAGGACTGTCATCAACCGTAAAATGGGCCAGTTGTTGAGTTCCATCAGGAGAAAGCAGAAAAACACCTGCTTTTTGAGTTCCTACCCATTTACGGTTTGCACCATCAACAGCTATTGCAGTAATATCCTCAAATTCAAGCAAATGCTGAACATAACCATCATATTCAACCAAAATTGTTTGTGCTGTTACAGAAGATTCATCATTAATACTGTTATTAAAAACACTTTCAGGAGAATAAATTACTTTTATTCCTTTATCAGTTCCAATCCAAATTTCCCCATCTAAATCTTCGGTGAAACAATGAATATAATTACTTGCTAAATCGTTGCCTTTATTAATATTAATCCAGGCTTTCTGAATAGTATTTTGTGTTTTATTAAATACTGCCAACCGATTTTCTCGAACCAACATCCACTTGTAATTATTTTTATCTATCAGCAAACTCAAAACATCATTATTTACGATACTCTGTAAGTCAAACGATTGCCATTGACCGTCTTTATATTTTACTGAAAGAGCATTAGAAACCCCTGAATTAGTAGCCCATAAATTTCCTGATTCGTCAAATTTAAGACTTCCAATTCTCACAGTATATCTTGAATTTCCTATATAAATGGGTTTCAAACAATTATTAGTATTAGATTCGTTAAAAACTTTAGTAACTTTATTATTAATAAGTTCAACGATTCCAACACTCCATGTAGCGGCATACACCCTGGAATAATCAGTTGGGTCAACAGCAATATCCATAATATCGATAATCGTATCTTCTAAGCCTTCAATGTTTTCCTTTGTATAATTTATCCAGTTTTCATCTTTAAATTGATGCAATGATCCTTTAAAAAAAGCATTTCCCCAGCTACCATAATCAATTCCACCAGGTGCTAACCATATTCCGGTAGGTGTTGAAGAAAGTGTAAATACATTTTTTGAATACGGTCCGTTGGGAATTATATTATCTTTTTTATCAAAATTATTGGATGCTTTAATCAAACCATTATTGTCATCAGCAACCCAAAAGTAATTATCCTTATCCACAATAACCTGATGAGGAATTACAAAAAAAGGGCTAATCTGTTGTAATTGCAATAATTCATTATGTATTGAAAAATAACCCCAATGTGATATTAAAAGTTGATCTCCATTCACCGAAAAATTATAGATAACTGAAGTATCAATAGCAGTCCAGCTATTTCCATTGAATGCAAAAACAGTGTCTAAAGGTGTACTTCCTTTATCTTTACAGACAATTATTTTATCTTTAAAAAATACTATATGGGTATATTTTGAATTTATATCTTTGATTGTACTATCTTTATTCCAATAATGAAAGTCTGCCAAATTCGGATTCATTGCATCAGCTTTGTAAATTCCAACCTCAGTTGCAGTGTAAATAGCAGTATCATTAATAGCAATATCCCAGACATTTATTCTGCTTCCATTATCCCCAATTATATAAGTATCTTTTATTTCATTTCTTAGTAGGTCAACAACTACTATTCCAAATCCGCAGGATAAATAAGCATATTTACCTTTAGATGTAATGTTATTTATTTTTTTATTCCCGGGGATTGATTTAATCTTGATATCAGGAAGATTAATAATTCCATTGCCTTTAATTAAATCGATATTTGCATTTGTATAAGTAATAATCAGTGTTTTATAACTTTTATTATAATGAATAGCACTAATACCAACATCAGAAAGTCCATTTATTTTTGTAAGCTGTTGAATACTATTGTCCGATTTATCATAATAGAAAATACTATAAGGTGTTGCTGCATAAATTCGATTTTCGGCTTCTGCAACAGCTATGATTCTATTTTTCGGTAAGTGATTTCGCCATTGTCCGATTGGAATTCCCTGACTATATGAAAAATAACTTAAAAAAAGAAACAGTTTTAAAATGATTAAATGCGATAGTTTCATACTTAAATTCAAAAATATAAATATTTATGCAAAAATATACTTTTCAATAACAGTTTTGTATAAAAATTATTGTTCATCAACCTCAGATTTAACTTTTATAAGATACATAAGTGTGATAAACAAAAAAATGAAAATAATTCTTATAAATTTATTCAATTAAAAGAAATGCAATAAAATACTAAGGTAAAGATTTTATATCTTTGCAGCAAAATGGCTCCGTAGTTCAATTGGATAGAACGTCAGATTCCGGTTCTGATGGTTGGGGGTTCGAATCCCTTCGGAGTCACCATTTTAGATTAAAGTTTAATTGAAAGTTATACTTAAACTATTGAAAGTATTTTTGATCTATATAAATGAAATAAACTATTTTGCTTTTAAAACTCTTTGAAAAATGCCCGTAAAATCAAATCAAGTTATTGAAAAAGTTTATTTTTCTATTGGCGAAGTAGCTGTTATGTTTAATGTTAATACTTCATTGATACGATTCTGGGAAAAAGAATTTGATATTATCAAACCCCATAAGAATAAAAAAGGAACCAGATATTTTACAAAAGAGGATATTGAAAATTTTCACCTGATTTTTCACCTTGTTAAAGAACGTGGATTTACATTGCAGGGTGCAAAAGATAAATTAAATGAAAATAAAACCGATACAATTGATCACCATGAAATTGTGAAATCACTTGAAAAAATAAAAAATTTTCTCACAGAAATTAAGAATAGTTTATAGAATATCCTATTCAACAAAAAGTAATCTATTCCTACTGATCTCCTGATTATTATTCATTATTACATTTATTGATACATTCAAGCATCTTTGTCAATGTATTTGTTTTCAATGTATAATATATCATTTTACCATCCCTTTTACAGCTAAGAATACCATTGTTTTTCAAGATATTCAAATGATGAGAAGCAGTAGCCTGCTCTATGTTTAGTTTACTGTAAATTTCAGTAACATTCAATTTTTCAGTTTCTTGTAATAAACCTATTAAAGCGATTCTCATTGGATGTGCTATCGCTTTTAATCTTGCTGCAGCTAATTCAAGTTGTTCTATATCTATATTTGGCATAGTATTTTTTTTTGCAAATATAATAAATGCAAATAAATATATATGTTAAATATGTACCTAATTTTCATTTTTATAACAAAAACACTAAATGTTACGAGTACATAATGTGAAAAAGAAGTACTTAAAGTGCCTAAAGTATTTTGAGTACTTAAAGTTAAAAAAGAAAAAATTAAGTTTAAAAGAATACCCAGATAATTCTAAGTACTCTTAGTACTCTTAGTACTCTTAGCATTCTAAGTATTCTAAGTACTCTAAGTATTCTAAGTACTTTAAGTATTCAAGGCACTTCTATATTTCCAATGCTGTAAATTCAAATTTATTGCCGTCAAATAAGCCTTTATCACTCAATTTTAATTCAGGAATTACTAATAGTGCCATAAAAGACATTGTCATATATGGAGCATTGAGAACAGATCCGAATTCTTTTGCTTTTTTATCAATGAAATCATATTTTTCTGCAACTTCAAATCCATTATCTGCTGACATTAGACCAGCAACAGCAAGTGGTAAATGATAGGTTTCATTTTCATTAACCAGAGAAATTCCACCAGTAGATTTAATCAGTAGATTTATTGCATTAACAATATCAATGTCATTAGTTCCTACCGCAATTATATTATGACTGTCGTGGGCTACAGTAGAAGCCATTGCTCCTTTTTTAAGCTGAAAACCATTGATAAATGCAACAGCAGGTTTTGCCCCTGGTTGATAACGATTCATCACAACAATTTTCAAAATATCATTTTCAATATCACTATGAATGATATTATTTACAATTTTTGGTTTGATTGTCAGGAACTTAGTTATAAGTTCACCTTCAAGGGCTTTTATAACTTTTATAGAAGACGTTTTATTTATAACTTTAATATCTTCTACAGTTATTTCTTTAGCTTTAAAAATATTGGGCGTTGTTTCATTTACTGATTCAATGTAAGATTGGCCATCTTCAGCAACTTTAACCCCATTAATAAAAGTACTCTTAACATTGAAATTCTGTAGATTATCTACTACAATTATATCAGCAGCATCATTTAACTGGAGTAAACCAACTTCGAGATTATAGTGTTTTACAGGAATAAAAGTACATGCTCTCAAGACTGCAAATGGATTATATCCTTTTCCAATGGCTCTTTTAACCAATTGATTGATATGTCCATTGACAAGGTCATTGGGATGTTTATCATCCGAACAAAACATTACAGAATCCGGATGAGTAGTAAGCAAACCTATCAATGCTTCGAAATTTTTGGCAGCGCTTCCCTCCCTGATCTGAATCAGCATTCCGCTATTGATTTTGTCAATAGCTTCATCTATTGTAAAGCATTCATGGTCAGTAGAAATTCCAGCAACAACATATTTATTTGCATCTTCTCCTTTTAGTCCGGGAGCATGCCCATCCACTGGTTTATTATATTTGCTGGCTATAGCCAATTTTTGCATTACATCCTTATCTTTGAATAAGACACCCGGAAAATTCATCATTTCTGATAAATATTTAATTTCGGGGTTTGACATTAATTCTTCAATTTCATCGACGCCAATAGATGCTCCTGAAGTCTCAAATGGAGTTGCAGGGACACAGGAAGGTGCACCAAAATAAAACTTAAACGGAACTTTCTTTCCATTTTCTATCATAAACTTAACACCCTTCATTCCAAGCACATTACCGATTTCATGCGGATCAGAAACTGTAGCTACGGTTCCATGAACAACAGCTAATCGCGCAAATTCAGAAGGTATTATCATAGAACTTTCAATATGAACATGTGCATCGATCAAACCTGGTAAAATATATTGAGTTTCACTTACGTTTTCTTCTCTGATCGTAATAATTTTACCATTTTCTACAACTACAGTCCCTTTAAATATCCTTTGTTTAACAACATCTACAATATTTCCTGAAATCTCAAATTTATGAATTATCATAATACTTTAACTTTTTAATAACCAATAAATATACTCAATTAACAAACATCCCAAAAACTAAGTCGATGAATGATTTCAACCAATAAGCGGGTGACATTATCGACATTCTTATTAAATACCTCCAGAACAGCTTCCCATGAAACTGCTTCTACGTCAGTTTTCCAGCAATCGTAATCGGTACTTAAAGCAATCACAGAATAAGGAATCTGAGCTTCATTGGCTAAAATTGCTTCAGGAGCAGTACTCATATTAATCAATTCGGCGCCCCAACTTCTGAACATATAAGATTCAGCTCTGGTTGAAAACCTTGGACCTTCTATAGTAACTATTGTACCTCTGTGATGAATTTTAAACTTTAATTCAGAAGCCGTTGCAATGATTAGCTGGCTTATTTCCGGATCAAATGGATCTGCCATAGGAGTATGCGCCATATGATCCGGTTCAAATTTGTCAAAAAAAGTAATCGCACGATGCCGTGTAAAATCGATAAACTGATCAGGTACTACCATATCTCCGGGTTTAATCTCTTCCTTTAAACTTCCACATGCAGTGGTGGCAATGATATGTGTGCATCCTAAATTTTTTAATGCTATTATATTGGCACGATTGTTTACCTGAGTTGGTGGAATACTGTGATGTATCCCATGACGGGAAATGATAGCCACTTCTATTTCTCCAATTTTTCCGGTAATAACGGGAGAACTTGGACTCCCATAATCTGTTACAGCTTCAATAATATTATAATCAGTAAACAGGTTTAGTTTTTCTAAACCTGACCCTCCAATAATTCCTAATTTTACCATACTATCAATTGTTAATTTCTTCTTTCAATATACAAATTTCGTTTGTTTTATTATAATAACTTCTATGTATTTTGGATCTGCATCCATTAATGAAAACATTTCTCTGCAAATGCACTGACAGTGAATAGTGTTTCATCTCTTGCTTCTATATAACCCATGTGTCCTATATTTAACAATAATATTTCAGAATGATCAGGCAACATGGCCTGTGCCATTGCTTGTTGTAAAACCACTCTGCTGTCTTTTTTTCCTAAAATAAAAAGAAAGGGTAAGTTTAAGTCTGTCAAAACATTCAGTTTTGCTTCTCTTAATTTCATTCCCATTAATGCAGCTATAATAGCTTCTTCACTCATATCAATCACCTGCGATTGTAAAATGCGAATTTCTGTTGCAAATTTTTCGACATTTTCCTGTGCAAACAAATCGGGTATAAACTGACTTATAAAATTTTTACGGTTTTGTTTTACAATTTCACAAGTCCTGTCACGGTTTAATTTCGTTTCTTCAGTATCTGCAAGAGCCTGAGAATGGAACAAACCCAAGCCTTTAAGCATATCCGGATATTGATCAGCAAACTGCAGACTGACATAACCACCCATAGAATGCCCAATTAAAACAAATGAAGAAACGGCTAAGTGATCCATTATTTGTTTCACTACATCAGTCATCAATTCCATTGAATGAACTTCGTTTATACATTCGCTTTTGCCATGTCCGGGTAAGTCAATGCAAATGACTTTAAATTTAGCAGATAATTCTTTAGAAAAATCATTCCAGATTTGCAAAGATTCCATAAACCCATGCAACAGGACAATTGCATTTCCCTGTCCTTCTGTAGTATAATGAATTTTTTTGCCTTGATAATCGAAATAAGCCTGATTCATTGTTTATTTTATTTAAGTAAGTACAAAAGTAACAAACTGTTTTAAAAATAGATTTTGAAAATAAAAAAAAATATAGCCAAATATTATTTGATTGATTTATTTTTGCAGTCAACATAATTATGTAATTTTGACAAATGGAAGAAAACACATTACCCAAAGATAATAAACGTAAAAGAACAGCTCAGAGTTTAGCTGCTATCCACTCAATGGCACAACAAGGCAGAATCCAACCACAGGCGGTAGATCTGGAAGAAGCAGTACTGGGAGCACTTATGCTTGAACAGGATGCCCTGAATGCAGTAATAGATATTTTAAAATCAGAGTTTTTCTATAAAGAACAACATCAAAGGATTTATTCATCTATTTGTCGCTTATTTGCTAATTCTCATCCAGTTGACATTTTAACGGTTACCAATGAATTAAAGTCTCAGGGTGAACTCGAATTTGTCGGAGGAGCTTATTATATAAGTCAACTAACTAACAGAGTAGCTTCAGCTGCAAATATTGAATTTCACTCACGTATTATTTCTCAAAAATATATTCAGCGGGAATTGATAAAAATTGCTTCTGAGATTGAACATGATGCTTATGAAGATACAACCGACGTTTTAGAGTTACTTGATAAAACAGAAAGCAGTTTACTCTCAATTGGTGAAAAGAATTTCAGAAGCGATTATGCTGATATGCAATCTATTATTAGAGAAGCTATCAAAGAAATAGAAAAAGTAAAAGAACATGAAAACGGTTTGAGTGGTGTTCCTTCCGGTTTTACTAAACTGGACAGAGTGACTTCAGGCTGGCAGAAATCCAATCTTATTATCTTAGCAGCTAGGCCATCAATGGGTAAAACTGCATTTGCTTTAACAATGGCACGTAACATTGCAGTTGATTTTAAGAAATCTGTTGCCTTTTTCTCTTTGGAAATGTCTGCAGTAGAATTGGTAATGCGTTTAATTTCGAGTGAATCACAATTAACTGCTGACAAGCTAAAAAAAGGAAATCTTCAGGATTATGAATGGGCTCAACTTAATACAAAAGTGACTTCATTGATTGATGCACCTTTATATATAGATGATACACCTGCATTGACTATTTTTGAATTACGTGCAAAATGTCGCCGTTTAAAACAAAAACATGATATCTCAATGGTCTTTATCGATTATTTGCAACTTATGCAAGGATCTTCGGAAGCTAAAGGGAATAGAGAGCAGGAAATAAGTATGATATCCAGACAATTAAAAGCGCTGGCAAAAGAATTAAAAATCCCAATTTTAGCATTATCACAGTTAAGCCGTGCCGTTGAAACCCGTGGTGGAACAAAAAAACCTATTTTGTCCGACTTACGTGAATCGGGTGCTATCGAACAAGATGCGGATATTGTAATGTTTATTTACCGTCCCGATTATTACAAAATTGATCAGGACGAAAAAGGAGATACCCGTGGAATGGCTGATATTATTATTGCTAAACATAGGAATGGTGCTACTGATGAAGTTAGGTTAAGGTTTATTAACACTTTTGCCAAATTTACAGATGACAATAGTACAGAATTTGATGGGAACGATTATATAAGTCCAAATAATGAATTTGATAATCCACAGCTTACAAGAACTATACCATCAAAAATGAATGATATGACGGACGATGTACCATTTTAATTTAAATTAATTACAAATACCAAAACAGTTTATAACAAACCAATACTTTTACTGGTTTGAAGTTTAATGTTTCAATAAATATTAATAAATGTATAAAAGAAAAATAATTTTCCTTTTTTTAATCATGTTAAGTATATCCCTTAAAGCAGCATATATACTTATCCCTATGGATAATACTCAAAAAAACCATTTGAAAGCTTATGGAATTACTTATTGGGTATTGTCGCATGACGTGGAAGCAAGCTGGCTGTTGAATTACCATGGTGGAAGTTTTATGTTCAAATACAATGAAATATTCGAAAAAGAATTAAAAATAAGAGGTGTTTCCTATCAGGTAATTGCTGATGTTCAAAGCACGACAATTTTAAGAGAAATTGCAGATCCGGAAACTAATATGGATGAAGTAAAATTACACAAAGCGCCAAAAATTGCAGTTTATTCTCCCAAAAACAAACAACCTTGGGACGATGCAGTTACATTAGTTCTTAAGTATGCTGAAATTCCATATGAAGTTATTTATGATGAAGATATTATGAATGGAGTTATACCATTGTATGACTGGTTGCATCTTCATCATGAGGATTTTACAGGGCAATATGGAAAATTCTGGGCTGCCTATCGTAATGCAGAATGGTATCAGAATGATGTTAAAATTTCAGAAGAAACGGCAAGAAAATTTGGATTTCAAAAGGTTTCCCAATTGAAACTAGCTGTTGCTAAAAAAATAAGAGATTTTGTAGCAGGCGGGGGCTATCTGTTTTCAATGTGTTCTGCACCTGACAGTTATGATGTTTCTTTAGCCTCTGATCACACTGATATCTGTGATGTTATGTTTGATGGAGATCCAATGAGTCCTAATGCACAACAACAGTTAGATTATAATAATTGCTTTGCTTTCAAGGACTTTACAATAGTTACAAATCCTTATGATTATGAAATTTCTTCCATTGATGCAACACAAACCCGTGGCAGAATCGGGCAAGACAAAGACTTTTTTACTTTATTCGATTTTTCAGCAAAATGGGATTGGGTACCATCAATGTTGTGCCAGAATCATGAAATGGTTATTAAAGGATTTATGGGACAAACTACTGCATTTAGAAAGCAATATATAAAATCAAATGTATTGGTAATGGGTGAAAATAAAGCACTAAACGAAGCCCGATATATTCATGGTGATTTTGGTAAAGGTACCTGGACTTTCTACGGTGGTCACGATCCTGAAGATTATGAACATCTCGTTGGAGATCCTCCTACCGATCTGAATCTTTTCCCAAATTCACCTGGTTACCGGCTGATTTTGAATAATATACTTTTCCCTGCAGCTAAAAAAGAAAAAAGGAAAACCTAATCAGAAATATTGCAAAAACTTTAGTATTTTGGCTGCGTATTGACTGAAAAACAATTTGTTGACTTAATTCAAGTCAAAAACTTTGAAATATTTTTACTAAAATATACATTTATAGTATTAAGGAATCAACACACTACCATACATCATTTAGGGGAAATTATTGAATGAGTCCAGTCTAAAAACTATATTAATTTTGGCTAAAGCCATATAACAGACTGATATTCATTAGCAACGCTCTTAAGAGCGTTGCTAGTTATAAAATTGCTAATCAGGACTTTAGCCCAAAATATTTTTTTCTTCTATCTTTTTAGACTGGACTCTTGAATAAATAAATATTAATAATGTATAAATTGAAAACATCAATATTGATTTTTATTTTAAGCTTCTCCCTTTTATCAGTTTTTGCACAAAACTCCTGCAAAAAATGCAACATAGAAAAAGTAAAAGATGCTGATATTCATTTAGCCGATTTGAGTTATCAAATTATTTTCGATTTCTTATGTACTTTCGACACAATATGTCAGAATTACAGTGAATTTTATGAATACAGTAACGAAATCTTATTTAAAGTTTTAGATAAAAACCCAAGCCTCTTCATTAAAGCGATACGAACAGAGCAACTTAATAAAAAAATAATACTCTCTGTTCTCCAAGACCCATTAACTGATTTTAAGATTCAACCTATTTATGACAAGGTAAAAGCATTAAAAACTGACCAACAGCTTAAAACAGAATTTTTAAATTCATTAATAATTGCTTCACAGACAAATAATCAAATACTTAATAAATAAGTCCTGAAACGATAATTTATTTTTGAATTGCTCAAAAATAAAAATGGAAAATTTACCTATCAACGTTTTGCTATATTTTAACTAATTAAAGCAATAATTTTTGTTAAAGCTATTTAGACTGATAAACATTGAAAATTCTTTTTGGGTAAACTGATTAAAAATGACAAATTTCATGTATAAATGGGCAACTGTTTTTTGAATTTTCTTAAAGAGAGTCCATGAAAGACAAAGTAAGAGATTTTTTATTAAATGCAATAAAGTGTAAATAGCACTAACATTTAGTTTTTTTTTTTACTTTTGTAGTCATAAAACAAATTCTTTCACAAAAGATTTGAAATACATATATATTTGAAATTAAATTTATTACAATTTAATTGCATTGTAAAATAAAATAAAAATGGACAATACAACCACAAAATTATTTTCAGAATTTCCACCAGTAATTACACAGGAATGGGAAGCAGTGATTAATGCAGACTTAAAAGGTGCTGATTATGAGAAGAAACTAGTATGGCAAACCCTTGAAGGTATTAAAGTTAAACCTTATTACCGTGCAGAAGATCTTGAAAATCTTTCATTCCTGAAATCAAATCCTAATGAAGCTCCTTTTGTAAGGGGAAACAAAACCATTAATAATTGTTGGGATATACGTCAGGATATTGATGCAAATGATATAATTAACGCAAATAAAGTGGCTTTAGACGCCATTCTAAAAGGGGCAACTTCTGTTGGATTGAGAGTAAAAGAAGTAAAAACTGCTGATGATATGTCAGCTTTGATGAATGGAATAGATGTTACTAAAATTAAAATCAATTTTATTTCATCACGCTCTTATCCACAAACGCTGGATTTGTTTTTAGCATATTTAAAAACCAAAGGAATTGATTCTAAAAATGTTTGGGGTTCAATTAATTTTGACCCATTTAGCTATTTATTGTTACATGGAGATTATTATACAACTTTCGAAAACAACTTAATCGAAGCCGAATATTTGTTGCATTTATGCAGTAAATCATTACCAAACTTCAAAGTAATTACTGTAAATGGGAATATTTTCCATAATGCAGGAGCTTCTCTTGTACAGGAATTAGCATTTACATTGTCTTCAGCA
Organism: Bacteroidales bacterium; assembly: GCA_049315385.1. GTDB lineage: Bacteria > Bacteroidota > Bacteroidia > Bacteroidales > JACABE01 > JACABE01. The sequence goes on along the minus strand of JBMOKG010000001.1, from coordinate 232,341 downwards.
AATGAATACCTTTATAAACTTAGTAGTAAAGGAAGTACTATAGATGAACTTACTCCAAATTTTGTTTTTTCGTTTGCAATAGGTTCCAATTATTTCATGGAAATTGCCAAAATAAGAGCAGCACGTTTGCTATGGGCAAAGATAGTAGAGCAATACAAGCCATCTCGTAAAGAATCTATGAAGGTTTTTATTCATAATACTACTTCAATATGGAATAAAACAGTGTATGATCCTTATGTAAATATGTTGCGTACAACTACCGAAGCAATGTCAGCTGCTATAGGAGGAGCAGATTCTATTACTATTCTTCCGTTTGATGAAGCTTTCAAAGAAACAGATGATTTTTCTACTCGTGTCGCACGAAATCAACAAATCATACTGAAAGAAGAATCCTATCTGGATAAAATTGTAGATCCATCAGCAGGTTCCTATTATATTGAAAATCTAACCAATGCTATCGCAAGCCATAGCTGGAATCTATTCAAGAAAGTTGAAGAAATGGGAGGTTTTGCTGAAGCAATAAAACTTGAATTTATTCAAACAGAAATTGAAAAGACTGCTCAGATTCGGGATTTAGAATTATCAGCCCGGAAAACTACTTTATTAGGAACCAATCAATATCCTAATCCAACAGAAACTATGCTCGACAAAATCCAGGAAGATGTTGAACATAGCAATGATAAGCCATCAACATACAAAAAATTAAACATTTATCGTGGAGCAGAACCTTTTGAAGAAATCCGTTTAGCAACTGAAATTTACATAAAAGAAGGAAGTAAAAAACCAGCTGTGTTTTTATTAACTTATGGAAATCTTTCCATGCGTAAAGCACGTGCTAGCTTCGCATCCAATTTCTTTGGTTGTGCAGGATATGAAATTATCGACAACAATGGTTTCGAAACTGTTGAAGAAGGTGTAAAAGTAGCCCTGACTTCAAATGCAGAAATCATTGTAATTTGTAGTTCTGATGAAGAATACCTGGAAATTGTACCTTTAATCACTTCTGCTCTGAAAAGTGCCAATCAGGAAATTAATGTTACAGTTGCAGGTTACCCAAAAGATCAAATTGAAGAATTCAAAGCATTGGGTGTTGATGAGTTTATACATGTAAAATCGAATGTAATTTCTACATTGAAAGCCTATCAGGAATATTTAGGTGTAATGTAAACTTTTACGGATATATAATATTAGCAGTTTCGTGATAAACGGAGCTGCTTTTTTATTTTATACTCAGCTCTTTTTAAAATAGAAGCCTAGCTTTATTAATTAATATATTTGAAAGTCCTCAGGAATTATTTGAATTAGATTTTTTATAATGAAAATAATACATATTTTTGTAAAAGAATTGAAAAGCAACATATTTAAAGGAATTAAAAAATTATATTATTACAGCGATGAATAGAACGATAATAAAAATCATTACTTATTTGAAAGGGCTAACACTTTTGATGAAACCTCATCTATATCTTGGATGGCTTAAAAACCCTTTTCTAATGATGTCTAACACATTAAGTCTCACTAAATGGATAGCTCAACAGGATAAAACAAATATTTTCAATGATTTTTATTCATTAAAAAGAGATCATGCTAAAAGATATAATCTTTATCAGTATGTTATTGATAAATTATCTTTAAAAGAAGAATCTATTGACTATTTCGAATTTGGAGTATGTGCAGGTGAATCCATAAAATGGTGGGTAGCTAACACATTGAACAAAGATAACAGATTTTATGGATTTGATACTTTTGAAGGATTACCAGAAGACTGGGGTACTTTTAGAAAAGGAGATATGAATGCAAATATCCCTATTATTGAGGATACAAGAGTTCAATTCATTCAAGGCTTATTTCAGGATTCGGTTCCCGAATTTCTATCAGACTTTCCAATAAACAATGGAAAAAGGAAAATAATTCACATGGATGCAGACCTTTTTTCCTCAACTCTTTTTGCTCTTTCATCCATGTATCCTTATCTCAGGAAAGGAGATATTTTATTCTTTGATGAATTCAATGTTCCCAATCATGAATTTTTTGCCTTTAAATGTTTTTGCGACTCTTATTATGTAAAAACAAAACTAATTGGAGCTGTAAACAATTATTATCAGGTTGCTCTTTTAATCACTGATTGACATAAGTAAATCAAATAATCCAGAGATGCTTACTGGTTATTACGACACCCTTTATAAGTTGTAGATTTTTAATCTTTTAATTTTAGAATTATTGTATTATCCGATATTTTTAAAAAATATTATTGAATATTTAAAACATTTGTGTAATTTCACACCAAAATATATAATCAATTACTACATATAGCTAAAGAATCCTATTAAAAACACGTTTTCAGGAAATTAATAAAATAAATATTAACGCTAATGAAAATAAAATTGTTATTATATTTCAAATGCAAGACAATATTGTTTGAATATTTTGAAATAATGTAAAAGTATTTATAATATTTTTTATTTTTGTATATAAAAATTTCTAATTACGAAATTGAATAAAAATGAGTGAGAAAGAAGAAAAACCCAAAAACAAATCAAGAAGGGAGTTTTTACAGCAAATTGGAATCGTTGGTGTAGGTTCTGTATTGGCTGGTTCAGCAATTCTAGCCGGAATTAATTATGACAAGAAAAAAACTACCGGTGCCAGAATTAAAGTATTAACTGCAGAAAATGAATTGCTTGAAATTGATAAAAATGATACTACCAAAGTTTTAAAATCAAAAGCTGAGAATCTAACTTTATTGCAAAAAGAAGGCAGAGATGGCATTCCTGGAAAACGCTGGGTTATGGTAGTTGACCTTTCTAAATGTAAGAATGCCCGTAAATGTATGACTGCTTGTCAGAGTGCACATCATCTCCGCCCAGAACAACACCATATTAACGTTCTTAAAATGCAGGAATCTAAGAATACACCTCCATTTTATATGGCAAAACCTTGTCAGCATTGCGATAATCCTCCATGCGTTGCTGTATGTCCTGTAGATGCAACTTTTAAACGTGCCGATGGAATTGTTTTAATCGACAATGAAAGATGTATCGGTTGTCGTTTCTGTATTGCTGCCTGTCCTTATAGTGCCAGGGTTTTTAATTGGGCTGAACCTTTGAATAATGAAGAAGATAAAGATAAAACTTACAATGTCGAATTAAATGTTCCTCAAAGGAAAGGTACAATAAGCAAATGTTTGTTTAGTGCTGATAGACTACGTGAAGGGAAAATGCCTTATTGTGTTTCTGCATGTCCAAATGGTGTTTACTATTTTGGCGATGAAAATGAGGATGCTGTCACAAATGGAACTACAAAAGAGACAGTAAGGTTTAAAAAATTGCTGGAGGATAATGCAGGCTACAGATTGATGCCGGAACTCGGAACAGAAACCAGGGTTTATTATCTGCCTCCTAAAAATAGAACATCTCCTTTTCAGGATAAAGATAAACCAGAAGCAGAAGAACATTTAGATAAAAACAATGCATAATTGAAAATAGATATATGTTAGATCAATCAAAATTTGATAAAATTACATCCGATTTACTAAAACCTATAAGGTTGAATAAAAGCTTCCTGGTTTGGATGGGTTTTTTAAGCGTTTCATTATTAATTTGTATTTACGCTTATATTATACAATTAGATAAAGGATTAATGGTAACAGGCTTACGTGATTATGTTTCCTGGGGAATGTATATTGCCAACTTTGTCTTTTTTGTTGCAACTAGTTTAATTGGGATGCTTATCAGTGCAGTACTAGGTCTTTCCGGAGCTAAATGGGCAGCTCCTTTAGCTAGAATTGCAGAAATTATTGCACTTGCATTTGCTGCAGTTGCCGGCCTGGTTATTGTTTCAGATATGGGGCGTCCTGAAAGACTTTTAAATGTTTTCTTATATGTCCGCATTCAATCTCCAATTGCCTGGGATGTAACTGTAGTTTCTATTTATGTATTAATAAGTGCTTTATTTCTTTATGTTCCACTTATTCCGGATTTAAAAATCTGTTATGATAAAATGGATAAACTTCCTAAATTTCAACGGAACATATATAAAGTTCTATCTCTCAACTGGACAGGTTCAGAAGCACAGGTAAAAATAATTAAACAATCTACCAGAATTCTGGCTATCTTAATTATACCTGTTGCACTTGCCATTCACACTGTTACGTCATGGTTATTTGCCAGCACTGCTAGAGTAGGTTGGGATAGTAGTATTTTCGGACCTTATTTTGTTACAGGAGCATTTGTTTCAGGTTCTGCCGCTGTAATCATTGCTATGTATTTTTATAGAAATAACTATAAATTACATGATTATATTACTGAAATTCATTTTGATAAAATGGGAAAACTTTTAGTTTTGGTTTCTTTAATTTATCTGTACTTTAATTTGAATGAATTCATGGTACCGGGTTATAAAATGAAAAAATTTGATGCTATTCATTTACATGATTTATTTGCAGGAAGTCATGCTCTGTTGTTTTGGGCTGTTCAGATTTTAGGTTTGGTTATACCCATTCTTTTACTTCTTTTCAGGAAAATGAGAAAACCTTCTCCGATGCTTATCATTGCAATATTTGTTCTTTTAGGCGCTTGGTTTAAAAGGTATATTATTGTGATTCCTACACTTGAGCACCCTTTTTTACCTATTCAGAATGTACCATGGAATTTTAGAATCTATACCCCAACTCTTATTGAAACACTTATTACCATTGCTCCTATTATTTTAGTCCTGATTATTATTACCGTTTTATCAAAGTTGGTTCCTATTATTCCAATTCACGAAACCATTGAACAACTTGAAGAAACTAAATAAAAAAACTAATTATGTTTAGAAAAAATAGCAATTTGAAAATTACGATTACACTTTTAATCATAACACTATTTTATTCGCAATTAAATGCTCAGCGTTGGGATGTTCCAGCTGATAAAAAAGCAAAAAATAGTTTTATTAAATTTGATAATGTTACAGCCAAAGAAGGTGAAGCAATATTTACAAAAAATTGCCAATCCTGTCACGGCAATCCAGGTAAAGGGAATATGCTTCAAACGTTGAAACCCCTTCCCCCAGATTTAGCAACTGCATTAACACAGGAACTAACTGACGGTGAATTGTTTTATATCCTGAATACCGGAAGATTAGTAATGCCTTCCTTCAAAAACGTATTGTCAGAAAATGAACGCTGGAAATTAATAGCTTATATCAGAAGTTTTAACAATAAATACGTTCAGGTACTTTCTAAAATAGATCCTACTAAAAACAAGCTTGTTAAAATATATGTCGATTTTGACTCTGTTACAAATAAAATTAGCGTAAAAGTAAATGCTAACGAATTAACAGGTGTTATTCCGTTAAAAGATGCGGAGGTTAATTTATTTGCTAATAGGTATTTTGGTAAACTGCAAATTGACAAAACCTTACATACTGATGCAAATGGAATGGCAGTTTTTAATTTTCCTGTTGATTTACCAGGAGATAAATCCGGCAATTTAGATTTAGTAGTAAATGTTAACGATGAAGTTTATGGAGAAGTTGATTCTCAAAACAAATTAAAAATAGGAGTTCCTACTGACAAACCAGGTTTGAATGAAAAGAGAGCAATCTGGAATGTTTTAAGTAAAGCACCTTTATGGATAATACTAACTTTTACATCTATAATATTAATAGTAGGTTCCTTTTTACTTTATATTGTTTATAATTTATTCAGATTGAAAAAACTAGCTGATAATTAAAATAAAAAATATGAAAAACCTTGCTGTGATTGGCCGGATACTTTTTGCATTACCTTTTGGGATTATTGGGATAAATCATTTTTTAATGACAGACTTTTTTCTAATGATGAAGTCTTCATTTATTCCAGGAGGAGCTTATACTGTTTTAATGACCGGTGTAATATTAATTCTGGCAAGTATTAGCATAATGATAAATAAATTTATTAAAATTGCTTGCTTTAGCCTGGCAGGATTACTATTTATCTTTATTATTACAATTCATATTCCAGGTTTATTTAGTTCTGATTCAGAATTCGCTTTATTTAAGCTCTTAAAAGATACAGGTTTAATGGGAGGAGCTATAATGATAGCTGTTTATTTTGATGCTTATAATTCACAAATACCTAAAAAATAAATCTTATGAAAAAGATTCTTATTTTTATATTTATGATTTCCCTGATACATTCAGCGAAATCATATTCCCAGATTGATCCTTCCACAGAAGTTGGAGTTATAGAGCACCTTGGTAGTAAATTGCCATTAGATTTAAAATTTATTAATGATAAGTTTGATACAGTTACTTTAAAACAACTTATTTCTAAACCCACTATACTGTCTTTTGTTTATTTTGATTGTCCGGGATTATGCAGCCCTTTATTAGAAGGTTTAGGCAGCGTCATTCAAAAAACAAATCTTGAATTAGGTAAAGATTATCAGGTAATAACTATTAGTTTTAATTTTAGAGATACCCCGGATAAAGCCAAGGCAAAAAAAGAAAAATTTGTTGACCGCTATTCAAAAGGCAAAGGTGATGCATGGATGTTTCTGACAACAGATAGTCTGACAATTTTTAAAATAACCGATGCTGCCGGGTTTAAAACAAAAGCAGTTGGATTGGATTTTGTTCATCCTTCAGCCATTTTAGCAATAAGTCCTACTGGTATGATTACCAGATATCTATATGGGGTTACTTTTTTACCGATAGACTTTAAAATGGCAATTGTAGAAGCCAATAAAGAACAACCCAGACCTACGATTCAAAAAATACTGCAAATTTGCTACACTTATGACCCTGAGAATAAAAGATTTGCATTAGACATTACAAAAATTGCCGGTATAATGATAATTTTCTTTATATTGGTATTCATAATAGTACTATTTATAAAACGAAAAAAATAAGTAAAGATGAGTAACGGATCTAATATTGAATATATAAGTTATCTTGATCATAAAAGCAAATACTCAGGTATACGTTCCTGGATTTTTGCCACTGATCATAAAAGAATTGCCTTATTATATATGTATGCAATTGCTACATTTTTTCTTGTAGGCGCTGTTTTAGGATTAATGATGCGTTTTGAGCTGATAGCTCCGGGTGAAACTATCATGAAACCTCAAACATACAATGGTATATTTACAGTACATGGGGTAATTATGATTTTTATGGTTGTAATTCCAGGTCTTTCAGCTGTTTTTGGAAATTTCTTTCTTCCAATTTTAATCGGAGCCAAAGATGTAGCTTTCCCTAAATTAAACCTATTTTCATGGTGGATATTTATTTTAGGAAGTATACTGGCAGTAGCTTCACAGTTTTTGAAAAGCGGACCTCCTGATACCGGCTGGACATTTTATGCTCCTTATAGTACAACAACAGGTACCAGTGTTATAATAGCAGTAACAGCTGCTTTTGTTCTTGGATTTTCTTCTATATTAACAGGTTTAAATTTTATTGTTACCGTTCATCAGATGCGAGCACCAGGTATGAAATTTTTTAACATGCCATTATTCCCTTGGTCTATTTATGCAACAGCATGGATTCAACTACTTGCAACACCGGTTGTTGGTATCACACTTCTGATGTTAATTGCAGAACGATTGTTCGGAATAGGATTTTTTAATCCTGATTTAGGTGGTGACCCGGTACTTTTTCAGCATTTATTCTGGATTTATTCTCATCCTGCAGTTTATATTATGATTTTACCAGCAATGGGGGTTATTACTGAAATTATCCCAACTTTTTGCCAAAGAAAAGTCTATGGATACAAAGCTATTGCAATGTCAAGTCTGGCTATTGCTGGTGTAGGATTCCTCGTTTGGGGCCATCATATGTACACATCTGGCATGAGTGAAAATGCAAGATGGTTCTTTTCATTACTGACTTTTATTGTGGCTGTTCCAAGTGCTATTAAAGTTTTTAACTGGATTTCTACCATGTATAAAGGTTCTATAGATTTAAAACCACCATTTGTTTTTGCTCTTGCATTTATTTTTCTGTTTATGATTGGTGGACTTACTGGTCTTATTCTTGGTTCTGTTGCAACAAACATTCAGGTTCATGACACCTCATTTATAGTTGCACATTTTCATTACATAATTTTTGGAGGAATGGGTTTTGCATTTTTTGCAGCAATTCATTACTGGTTACCTAAAATGTATGGAAAATTATACAATTTCAAACGTGCAAATATTGCAGCAGTAACTTTATTTATTGGGTTCAATCTTTTATATTTTCCACAGTTTATTATTGGAATACAAGGTATGCCAAGAAGATACTTTGATTATCCACCTCAATTTCAATGGGCTCAGGTAATTTCAACAATAGGTGGTGTTATATTAGTATCCGGTTTAATTTTATTGATATACAACTTGGTTATTGGGGTAAGAAAAGGAGCAATTTCTCCTGCTAATCCATGGAATGGTTCAACCCTTGAATGGCAGATACCTTCACCTCCATCTTTAGAAAATTTCGATGAAGCTCCTGTAGTTAAACAAAATCCTTACGATTATAATTAGAAAAATTAAAAACGATGAGTGAAAAAGGAACACATATTGAAGAACATAGAGATGATGAAGCATCCAAATTAGGAATGTGGCTCTTCATTTTTACTGAACTACTGTTATTTGGTGGTTTATTTTTGGTTTACTCAATTTTCAGATGGCAATATCCAGCTAATTTTCATGAAGGAAGCCTTGAATTAAGTGTAACTATCGGCGTAATTAATACAATTGCTCTTCTGTTTAGTAGTATGACCATTGCAATGGCTTTAACTGCGATACAAAAGAATAATAAAAAACTTGCTCTTACAATGATAGGAATAACATTGCTGATGGCATTTATTTTTCTAGTCAATAAATATTTTGAATGGGGTGCAAAATTTCATCACGGATTATATCCTGGTTCTGATTTAATGGAACTTTTAGAAAGAGGTCATCGTTTATACTTTAGCTTATACTTTTTCATGACTGGCTTACATGCATTTCATATTATTGTTGGTATGATTTTGATGATTATTGCTTATATAAAAGTAAAAAATGGCAGTGTACATTCAACAAAATATGTTTTTTTAGAAAACGGAGCACTCTACTGGCATCTGGTAGATTTAATCTGGATTTTCCTTTTCCCTTTAATGTATTTAATTTCATGATCAAAAAAAATCTGAAAAATGGCAAATAATAGTTCACATACAACAGAATATAAAGTATTGGCTAATGTTTTATTAGTATTAATGTTGTTAACATTTTTAACGATAAGCATTACTTCAATTCACCTGGCAGCTTTTACTGTAACAATCGCATTGTTAATTGCCGGAGTTAAAAGTTTCCTCGTATTATCTTATTTTATGCACTTAAAATATGAAAGTTTATTACTCCGGATTTTAGTGGGTATCGTTTTTGTGCTTTTTTTTATAATAATTCTTATTACATTTATTGATTATTCATTCAGATAAAACCCTAACTATATGTTTAGTAACGCTTCAAATTTTGTTCATGGTGTTGATAAAGCATTTCTGATTATTTTTGGAATCTCCTTGTTTTTTCTGGTATTACTAACCACAATAATGATAATTTTTGTGATTAAATACAACAAAAAGAAACATCCTCATGCTGTTCAGATAAAAGACAGTTCTTGGTTAGAGTTTACATGGACAGCAATTCCGATGGTTTTAGTACTTTTTATGTTCTATGTTGGCTGGGAAGGTTTTATTCCAATGCGTCAGGCACCCAAAGATGCAATGCAGGTAAAAGTTATAGGAAAAATGTGGAAATGGACATTTGAATATCCTGGACAAAAACAATCAGATACTTTGGTTTTACCAATCAACAAAGCAGTTAAATTAAACCTTGTTTCAACGGATGTCATTCATGGTTTTTTTGTACCTGCATTCAGAGTTAAAGAAGATGTAGTTCCCGGCAAAAATAACTATACCTGGTTTATTCCTGGCGAACTTGGTAATTTTGACCTTTTCTGTTCTGCTTATTGTGGTGTAAGCCATTCATATATGTATGCTGTTGTAAAAATTGTTCCCGAAGAAAAATTTAAAAATTGGCTAGCTGTTTTACCTGTCAAAAAATCTGATGATAACAATGAAGGATATAAAATTCTTGAAAAAAACGGATGTTTTGCTTGTCATTCAGTGAATGGAACCAAAGGTGTAGGTCCAAGTTTTAAAGGCTTATATGGCTTAACACATGAAGTTATTACGAATGGAGTTAACCGTCAGATTACTGCTGATGATTTATACATTCAGACTTCTATTCAGGATCCTGGAAAAGATATTGTTGCCGGCTTTCCTCAAGGTGTCATGAAATCTTATAAAGGAATTGTAAAGGACAAAGATATTCCTAAAATAATTGAATACATGAAATCTATTAAAGCAAAATAAACTGAAATCATTCCTTTTTTCTAGTATTCCTGCCTTGATTAAATACAAGGTGTCAATTGCTGTTTGTTTTACAGCTATGACCGCATATATTATTTATACGGGGAATATTGATTTTCAAATTATTAAATTAGGTATTGCAATTTTTATACTTGCTGCTGGAGCAAGTGCACTGAACGAATTTCAGGAAAGACAATACGATGCTAAAATGACAAGAACCATGCATCGCCCCATTCCTTCCGGGAAAATATTACCTTTGATTGCATTCATTATTTCTGTTTTATTAATTATATCCGGATCTCTTTTATTATTTTTGTTTTTTGGAAGAATAACTGCTTTACTGGGGTTATTTAATATCTTCTGGTATAATATTATTTATACTTATCTTAAAAGAGTTACGCCTTTTGCAGTGGTTCCTGGTTCACTAACCGGCGCTGTGCCGGTATTTATGGGATGGACTGCAGCAGGTGGTTCTGTGTTTGATTCAAGTGTTGTTTTTATCGCATTTTTTATTTTTATTTGGCAAATTCCTCATTTCTGGTTATTGATGTTGAAATATGGAGATGAATATGAAACAGCTGGATTTCCAACCATTAATCAATCTACACACCCGGTAAATCTGAAAAAGATTATTTATTCATGGATTATAGCAACTTCTGTTTCTTCTTTAATGGTCCCTTTTTTTATCAAAAATATGTCATTGTTATTTATTGTAACTATCTTTTTTTTAAATGTTTTATTTGTTGGCATTTTCACAAAATTAAGCTTTGGTAATGCAGAACTAAATTTAAAGAAATCGTTTATCAGTATTAACGTTTACATGGTAGTTTTTTTGATAATACTTACAATATATCATCTTTATGCAATTTAATGAAATTGCTTAAGATAAAAAGAAGAATATTTACTGATTTTTAATCTTTTGTATTTATGAAATACGCTTATCTGGCTATCCAGTCAGCAGGATTCATTTTTGCATTTCCTTTCCATATCTGGAACTGCAATATGGTTTTATTGTCATCACTATCTGTGTAAATAGTACCAATACGTTGTTTGGTTGAAACTTTCTCTCCCCTTCTTACAATAACACTCTCCAGATTGGAATATACAGTTAAATAATTGCCATGTCTTAATATTACTACCTGTTTTCCATTGGGTCCAGAAATTACTGCTGTAACCTCACCGTTAAAAACGGCTCTGGCATTTGAGCCTCTGTTTGTTGTTATATCTATACCATCATTGTTGATAACTATACCCGGTAATTCAGGATGTGAATGAGGCCCGAAAGTTCCAGAGATAATTCCTTTTTCAGATGGCCATGGTAACCTTCCTCTGTTGTTAGTAAAACTAGTAGAAAGTTCCAATTCTTCAGGGGTTGCAGACATAATATCTGCTGATTTTTTGAACTTTTCTTCCTCAATTTTGGTCTTTTCTATTTCTTTTACCTTAATCTCAGGTTTTACATCTGGCTTTACGCTTTTTTTACGTGCTGCTTCTGCTCTCATAATCGCTGCTTCACGAGCTTTTCTTACCTCTTCAGCAATTATTCGTTCAATATCTCTCTGGAGTTTTTTAGCTTCAGCTTCTTGTTTACGTAGGGTTTTCAAGAGTGCTTTTTCTGTTTTCTGCAGATTTTTTACAGCCTGGTTTTTTATTTCCTGTTCTTTCGTAAGTTTTTTCTTCTCATTTTCATTATTTGAAAGTAATTGATTCTGTGTTACTTTCTGCGTTTCCAGCACTTGTTTTTTTTGTGAAAGTTTATCCTGTGTAAGTTGAATGAGTTTTATCTGTTTTTTGCGGTAAACTGAATATTGCTGGTAATATTTCAGCCTTTGGTAGGCTTGGTTAAAGTCTTCAGAAGCAAAAATAAACATCAGTACATTGTAAGTACTTTGATTTCGATTTGCGGCAATAATCATTTTTATATATTCCGCTTTTAAAGATATAAGTTCTTGATTAAGTTGATCTACACTTTTTTCAGTGTTAGAGATTTCATCAACAATTACATTCAGTTCCTGACTAATATTTGTTATCAATTCTTCTCTTTTTCCAATCTGATTTTTAATTATAATTAATTGGTTAAGTGAAGTCTGTTTATTTTGTTTTGTTTCATTTAATAAACGATTCGTAAATTGAATATCTTCTTCAATTTTTTTTTTATTTTCCTGAAGTTTTGTTTTATCTGTTTGAGCATAACACAATTGGGTTAAAAGTATTATACTTACACTGCTGAATATTAGATATTTACAAAATATAAAATAAACATTTTTAAACTGATTAGCCATTATTATTAATTTTCAGAGTGTTCAAAGATACAGTTTTTTTTTATTTTGGTATCATTCTTTCGTAACTTCCGGGTATTCTGAATGGAAAATTTAAAGCTTCATCAATATTGATTCGTGAAAAATCAATATTAATTTTTATCTCTTTTTCAGCAGAAATCAATACCTTTAATTTTCGTGGAAATAACTGTCCGTTAATCGTTTCGTAATCACTATAAGAAGCTTTAAGTTTATTATTCGCTTTTACTTCTTTTACAGTAAGTTCATTGATTTTAAAAGTCATAGGGTCAATTAAAATACTCTGAACCAGTATTTTTAATTTATCATTTTCAGTTTTAATGTATTTTTTAAGTTTATGCCTGTTAACAGTTGACAAATGGTATTGATTCCCTTCAGAACTTGTTTTAAATTTATCATTTTCATAATATTTAAAATCATTACCAATAAAAAAAGCCTGTAACATATCAAAATCAACGGCATTATTGATAAAACGGTTGATATAATTAAAATCACTGATAAAATAATTGTTATCCATCCAGTTTATAAACTTCACCGTGTCTTCAGTAATCAGCATTCTGGCGACTTCAATAGAAAACTTGGAAATAGAAATCCATATTACACTGTCTTTACGTATTCTGATTTGCCCACTAAAGGAAGTATTATTATCATCTACTTCGTAATCAGCAGAAAACTTTGCTGATAGCCAATCAAACCGAAATTGACTTTTGCTCATCATGTCAAAAATACTATCCGTATTCATTACATTTGAAATATCTACAGGAGATAAAATCTCTTTAGGGATAATTAATTGTTTTGTAGATTTACAGCTAACAATAATGGATGCTATAATTATTAAAGAGCAATACTTTAGAAAACTCAGTTTATTCATATAACTTTTTATCAGCAATTTTTTTTTGTAAAAATTCAGTACCATTGCCAGTTGATTTTGCTTTTAACCAATACTGTAATGCATTATCTTTATCACCAAGTTTATAAAAAATATCACCATAATGTTCCAGAATTACATCATTCTTTGAACCACCATTTCCAATTGCTTTAACAATCCACTTTCTGGCTTCTTCATATTTGCCTAATTTATAGAAAACCCATGCATAAGTATCCTGATAGGATGAATTGTTTGGAGCTAATTCGTTGAGTTTTCTTCCCATTTGTTCAGCCCTGTCCAAATCCTGATTTTGAAGTGATAAATAGTATGTATAGTTGTTTAATACATAAACATTACTCTCATCTAACAATAATATTTTATTGAAAGCGTCGAATGCCTTTTCATAATCTTTATTTTTATAATAAATATCGCCTAAATAAGTAAAAAATTGTATCTTTAATTTTTCATTATCAACAACTAAATCAACCCCGGTTTTAAAAGCTTTGATAGCTACTTCTGTTTTATTTACCTGAAAATTAGAAATTCCGGAAAAAAGATAAAGTAATGGTTGTTCAGGGAAGAGTTCAATGGCTCTTGCACTTTCACTTATAAGTGCTAATGTATCATTTAATTCTGACTCAACTATTAAAAGAGTTTCCCAAATTGCGTATTTACTGCTGTCAATAGAGTTTACTTTACGAAAAGCATCTCTAGCTTCCGGGTATTTTTTGTCTCTGAATAAAAAATCAGCGTAAATTGAATAGGCTTTTGGCTCATTAGGATGGGTTTTTACGAGTATTTCTGCAAGCTCAAAAGCCTGAGGTTTTAATTCGTTGTAAACTTCAGTAACGTTGTAATAAGAAAGTAAAATCTGAATTTTTGTATCAATATCCAGCTTAGGATTTCCAATACCTGTTTTTAATTCCTGGTAAGATTTTTCTTTTTGTCCTAATTCTCTGTAATAACTAGCTAACGAAATGTGTATGAATTTATCATTAGGATCAATCTTTAGAATCTTATTATAATAATTCAATGCTTTATCATACATTTTTTTACTATTGTGCATTTCTGCTAAAATAGCATAATAACGGATATCATTGGGATACTCAACTGAGAGTTTTTCAATTTCTTCAACAGCTTTTCCAAATTTATCCATCGAAAGATAAAGTTTTTGTTTCTGCATAGAAACATCTTCAGTAACGCCAATTTTTTTCTCAATCAGGTTGTATATTTTAATAGCTTCATCATATTTTTTTTCATAAATATTAGCGTTTGCCCAATCATAATAAGTATCAATTTTGTCAGGGTTTTTTTTAATTAATTTCGCCCAAACATCTGTAGATTCTTTAAATTGTTGGTTACTATTATATAAATCAGCTAAAAGTAGCTGAAACCAGATGTTATCTTCATCAAGTTCAGCCGCTTTTTTTGCGTATTTCAACGATTCTGTAATATTTTTCTGTGCTTGATAAATTCGGGCAATTTCATATAAAGATGCAGAATTTTCAGGATCTTTACTTATAACTGCCGAAAACAATTCTAACGCATTTTTATAATTTCCCATTAATCTCTCTTTATTGGCATCAATAAAAACACCATCTAAGTATAAGCGTTCTGCGTTAGATTTTATTACGGTTTTGCTTTTACTCAGCGATTTGCAGGCAGTAGAAAAAAGGATGGTTGCTATAAGACTAAAAAAGAGAATATTGCGTATTTTCATTTGTTTTCGAAAAAATTCGTTTTGTATAATAATTAGGATGTTAAATTAACGAAGCAATAGCTTTTTTGTTGTAAAGCTAAACGTTATAATTAATAGTTGTAAAATCGCCGATGCTTAATTCGTTAATATCACCCCTGTATTCAACATAGCTGCCTATCATAGAGTTGTCAATATTTGCATTTTTAATTTTAGCATTGGTTTGAATAATAGTATCAGTAATTATTGAATGACTTACTTTGCAGTTTTCGCCGATAGAAACATAAGGCCCTATAATTGAACTTGTAATTTCAACATTATCACCAATATAACAAGGATGATTAATGATTGAATTAGTAATTTTTGCATTATCAGCAATCAATTTATCACCATTGCTGTTTTCCAGTAAACGGCGATTGGTTATTACTGTAGCATCTTTATTACCACAATCGAGCCATTCATTTACTTTGCCTACTGCAAACCGGCTGCCTTTTTTCATCATGTTTTGCAATGCATCGGTAAGCTGATATTCGTTGCTTTTAATAACATTGTTGTCAATCAGATACTGAAGTTCATCTCTTAAATACGCGCCATCTTTAAAATAATATATACCAATGATTGCTTTATTAGAAATAAATTCTTTCGGCTTTTCAATAAAGTCAGTTATGAATTCGTTTTCATCTGTTTTTACAACTCCAAAAGCACTTGGATCATCTACTTCATGTACCCATATTATACCATCCTGATTTTCGTCCAGTACAAAATCAGCTTTAAACAAGGTATCAGCAAATGCAACAATAATCTTACCTTCAAGAGATTCCCCTGCACAAAGGATAGCATGTGCTGTTCCCAATGGTTCATGCTGATAATAAATACTCCCTTTAGCACCCAGCTTTTCAGCAATACCAATTAATCTTTCTTCTACTTCAGCACCAAAATCACCAATTATAAAAGCTATTTCTTCTACTTTTTCTTCGCAAATCTTTACAATATCTTCTGCTAATCTCTGTACAATAGGTTTTCCTGCAACAGGAATTAATGGCTTTGGAATTGTTAAAGTGTGTGGGCGCATCCTTTTCCCCATACCTGCCATTGGAATAATTATTTTCATTTTTTTTATTTTTTCCTATTTGATAATGCTCCTTATATTACGATTAAAAAGGAAGTTAAATTAAAATTTTTAATTATTTATCAGATAATCATTGATATTGACTGGAATATTATTAATAGTAAAATCCAAAATAAAGCATAAAAAAATACACTTCATTATTATAATACAGTCAATAAAATTTCCCTATTTTCCTGTATGTCCAAATCCACCTTCGCCTCTTATTGTTTCTTCAAGTAAATCTACTTTTATCCATTCTGCTTTGGTATGCTGACCAATAACCATTTGTGCAATTCGTTCACCATCTTCAATAACATACAATTCATTGGAAAGGTTTACTATGATAATTTTTATTTCGCCACGATAATCCGCATCGATGGTTCCGGGAGAATTGATAACAGTAATACCATGTTTAAAAGCCATACCACTACGAGGGCGAATCTGAGCTTCGTATCCAACAGCTAATTCAATAAACAATCCGGTAGGAATTAAGCATCTTTCCAAAGGTTTTAAAGCAACCGGATGACTAAGTTCAGCTCTTAGATCCATACCCGCAGAAGCCTCTGTTTCGTATGCTGGTAATGGATGTTTTGAGGTATTTACTATCTTAATTTTCATTTCATAAAATTTTAGCAAAAATAATGAATTCTTATATATCTGAAGTAGGTTTATGAATTTTTATAGTTTTTACTAATTAAACATAGAATTAATAAAATTATAAGAATCATAAAATATCAAAATAAGATAAGTATTAGTCTAATTTACTTTAAAGTAAGGATCTAAACATCTATTAGCATTTTACAGTTGAAGTAAATAACAAATTAATAAATCAGTTTGGTATTATATTCAATACAAGCGAAATACGATAATTATATTGTATTTGATGCAAATTAACCAAAATTCACAATCCCAGTTTTGTAAACTAATATCTAATCGTTGATCCGAATACGATTAATCATTCAAGTTATTAAAATTCTATTATTTATTTTTATTGAAAAAAAACGATTACTTCTCTAATTCTGGAAATTTAACCAAAAATATAAGGTTTAATTTTAAAAGCTTACTGAAAAATAATTGATCCGGATTATTCAAAATATCCGTAAACTTCTTTATGGATACACGATTTTATACTATTAAATTCCGTAATTGATTGTATTCGTTGTAACGTCATTATCAGCATACTAACAGATTTCTTTTCTTTATCATAAGGTGGTTGTATGTATAACTCATGACAAATATGAAAGCCAAAACGTTCATAAAATTTAATCCTTTTAAGAGAAAAATTATTTTCGGGTAATTCAACCTCCAATACAATCTGACGATTTTCTTTTTTAATCATTTCTTGCAAAACAAAACTGCCTAAACCATTACCTCTGAAAACTTTTGCTATTGCAAAATGTTCAATATATACAAAACCATCAAAGTCCCATTTAGAAAGCATTCCAACTATTTCATTTTCAAATAATATGGCAGAAAGTTGAAACCTTTTATCTGACAATAAAGCAATTGTATTTTTAAAATCTCTTCTCTCATTGAAAGGAAACGAATTTTCGTAGATTTTTTTTACGCTTGAAAGTATAAGTTTGTCTTTAGAAGTAAGTTTTTGTAAATTTATCATTATCTTTTCAAACTATAGGAAGTCACGTAATATCAGTCTGATATATACATCATAATTAATACGAAATTGATCATAAGGACTTAAGTTTATACTTTGGTAATAAAGATTAAATCCTGGTTCAATGCTTACTTTTTCATTAAAATTCAAACTGATACCTGCGCCCCCGAAGAATCCCAATCCAATTCCACCTTGTCGAACCTCATAAGGAGACATACTCGTATTTGGGGTATATTGCTGATTGCCATAAATATTAACTAAACTATAATCTAAATCATTAATAATAATTCCTGATTTTTTCACTAAAACATTGGTAAAATTAATTCCACCTTCCACAAAAAAATTGCTCAATTTGCCGAGAAACCATTGTTTTTGGAAACCAATATCAATATAACTTCGCTGTTCCATTCCATAAACAGAAAAATAACGCAGGGCAGGCTCAGATGTAAAGGTTGCAGAGTCGGTACTTAAAGCAAATTGCCCGGTAGTATTTAGTTTAGAGAAATTAAACTGTATAAATATTCCAGTAGTATTGTCAAAATTATAACGTGCATAAAATCCGACCATTATTGACGCATCATACGACATGGTGGTAGGAACGCTTGAAAGTGAAAAATTTCGCTCATTCAACTGATGCTTAATTTCATTGTAATAATATGGATTACTTAAAATGTATTTAATGTTGTTTTCGTTTTCATCACTTCCATTATAATAAAGTGCAGAATGGCCATTTGCTTTGAGCATACCCATATTTATTCCAAAAACAAGTCCACGGCGATCAGGAGCACCAAATTCTTTTTTAGCAGCAATATTATTTTCATTTTCAATAGTAAGCGGAGGTAAAACAGTAAGGGGTTTTGCCGAAAACTGTGCAAAAACTGCTGTGATACCTATTAGATATAGATAAAGTAATACATAGATTTTCTTAAAAAAAGTCATTATAAAAGTTGCTAAGAATGAGTATACAAATTTACTTGAAATTTCTGTTATCTACAAGACAAACGAATAAATATGCTAAAAATTTTAAAGAAAAATGAATAAGAAAAATAAAATTTGTATCTTTGCAACTTCAAAATAAGGCCCCGTAGCTCAACTGAATAGAGTATCTGACTACGGATCAGAAGGTTGCAGGTTTGAATCCTGCCGGGGTCACAGCTAAATATCAAGCACTTACAAAGAAATTCGTAAGTGCTTTTTTTATGCTTAGCACCACAATTGCACCACAACTATTGCGTAACTATCTATTTCCCCCATCTTTTTAATCGTAAAATAAATATCAATATATACCATCTTCAATTAATTAAAATTATTTTCATTTTTTTAAAAAATAAAAGTAATCCTACCTTTTTTTTTAGATATATATTAGAAATAATATACAAATGGAAAAAGTTAATCACAATAATGTACCTGAAGCGATCGAATTTCTGATACGAAAAGTTGAGAGTTTAGAATCAATTATGCTCCAATCAGGGAAATCACCTGAACTAGAAACATACGATAGAATAGATAGAATTGCTGATGCATGCAAAATATTGAATTGTAGTAAAAGCAAACTATATAAACTAACTATGTGTGATGAAGTCCCGCACTCACACACAAAAACTGGTAGATTGATTTTTAGCAAGCAAGAATTGATAAAATGGCTAGAAGAAAATACAATTGTCGAAAAGAAAACGAATAATGTACTGCAAAATATAGCAGAAAGTGCAGCAAGAAAAGTGAAATGACCATTGCAGATGCATAATAAGCTCATCTTTTTATATTCCTAATAATATACATTGGTATTAAATTTTAGTAGATATAATTTAAAGAATATCAAAATATTTTAAAATAAAAGTAATCCTACTCTTTTTTTTACATATATACATTATATATACGCACAAGAACTGAAAATCGATAATTGGGAAAAATGAATTCCTGTAATATCTAATAGTATAGAATATCCAATAAGGAATTATGAACTTGGAAGATTTTGAATATAAAATATCACTGAATAGGAAAATTATCGGGCTGAAAATGACAAATTATATGATTCTAATTGACATTTCCTGATAATTGTTAATGAACGAATTAAAAAATAAATGAAAATAAATGAAAATAAAAGTAATCCTGCTATTTTTTTTGATATATATAATAAATAAATAAATAAAAACGATGGAAAAAATATGTTATAACAACTTGCATGAAGCAATAGAATTATTAATTAAAGAAAAAGCAAATTTAAAATCTATGTTTTATAGCTTAATCCAAGATCCAAAACATAAAATATACAATCGTATAGGTCGAATAAAAGTAGCAAGTAATGTATTGGTATATTGCCAAAGTAAGTTATATAATCTGATAATGATGATGAAATCCCGCATACACATGAAAGATCTTTCAGGCTAATATTTAATAGGTAAAAACTACCGGATTAGCAGAAATAAAATTCAATTATAGATAAGTCAAATACTCCTGTGCTGCATAATATTGCGGATGGACAGGCATGTTATGTGGTATAATGTGTCAATTTTTAAGACATTAATTGATGTTATATGCTTGTTAATGAACGTAATAAAAAATAAATAAAAATAAAAGTAATCCTACTATTTTTTTTTGATATATATTGAAAACGAATAAATAGAAAGGACATAAAATGAGAATATAAATAAATAGGGAAATCCTTAAATCCAAATTGAAATGTGCAATTCAAATCAAAAAAATGTACTTAAAAAATTAATTAACCAATAAAATAAATATATGGAAATATATATGCCGAAAGGCAAAGCATACGAATACAGCCCACTAGCATTGAACTATTTTTCAGGTTGTGACCACTTATGTTTCTACTGCTTTGTGCCTGATACACTTGGTCGTTGGAATACTGACTATGAACATTCTACAGTTGGCAATCAAATCGATTTTCGAAAAATCGAAGCATCTGCCAAGAAATTCAAAGGATGTAATAAACAGATACTGTTATGCTTCACTGGTGATCCTTACTGTATCATTGAAAATGGTGAAACTGCAAAAGTACTTAAAATCTTAAATAAATATGGACATAAAGTGGCTATACTGACTAAGAATCCTGGGAAAGCACTGAAAGATTTAGATATTATCAAAGCATTTGGAAATAGGATTAAAGTTGGTACTAGTTTAACTTTTGATAATGATCTTGATTCACTTGAATGGGAAGCTGGTGCTCCAACTCCTGAAAGCCGCATCAACGGTTTAAAACAATTTGCAGACGCAGGTGTAAGAACTTGGTCAAGTTTCGAACCTGTAATTATTCCTGAACAATCATTGAATCTTCTAACACAAGTTATTCCATTCGTTGATTCAGTCAAGGTGGGCATGATCAACTATTATCAAGGCATCTACAAAACAATAGATTGGGCAAAGTTCCTTTCAGATGCAGTAAGTATTCTTAGGAAAGCAAAAATGGATGATAAGTTTTACATTAAAAAGAATTTAAATGCCTATAATAAAGGTGTTTATCTTTCAGCTAATGAAACGAATGCGGAATATCATCACTTATAATTTATAAATCAATGTCGTTTAGTTAAGGAATTTAAAAGATAACAGTTCTTTTGGATGATGTTAGGTTTGATAATATATTAGACCTTTCAATATCGATATACCTAAATGTGTCAAGGTTAAAACCACAAACTAAACGACATTGAATATAAAATAAATAAAAATAAAATTAATCCTGCTTTTTTTTTGGATATATATACTCAAAGGACAAAAAATATTTAATACTCCAAAAAAAATCGAAAGACAAATTAAAAACACAATTATAAATATAAATCAAAAATAAATAAACAGGACTACCAGTAAAAATAGTCTGGTAATCCATAATAATTAATATTAATAAATAAAAAAGTTATAATATGACAGAAAACATCAAGAACAGACTTCAAATCATATCAGATGAAACGGAAGTACAAAAAATTAGAAAATTTCTAAGATCTAAAAAGACAAATCAAGAAATTGACTTAGGAAATATTCAGCAAATGCCACATTTGGTAGAGATCACAAAATTTCCAGTAGAAAGTAATTTTAAAGAAACAATTATCCCTAAAAATTCTAACTCAAAGGAACAACAACAAATTATTTCAAAAATGAATGAAATAAATGAAAAAACAGCTGCCAGATTATTATATATTAAGCATGCCTTTGGTAGTTCTAACTCTCAAGATTGGGCTCAAAAAAATTGGGGATCAAAATCAAATGCTTTTGATACAAATACAAACAAGGATACTTTAAATTTATTAAACTTCCATACTAATGGTGCAAGCCCTATCATTGCAATCAAGAAGTTGTCGACAAAGTTTCCATCTGCAATTTTTGTTTTAACATTTGCTGATTTAATATCAAAAGTAGATCAAGGACGAATTAAATTGCAAAACGGTGAAATACTTGAATATAAAGGCAATGGAAAATTTGCGAATTTAAAAAGTTTGAACCATTAAAATATCTGATTTTTACAATCTGATATTTTCATTATCATCCTCCTCCATAAAATAAAAATGATAGACTCAAGTATTAGACTATCTAAAATAATCCTACTAAACATCTGATGTTACCTAAAACCTATTTTTTGAATATAAGTGCAGTTCAAAAAGTATAAAGTAATAGCACTTTAATTTATTAACTTAAAACAAAATATAACAATGAATAAAAAATACATTGAAATAAATGGAACTTTTGAAATAATGTTTCCAAAATCTTTTAAATTCCAAGGGAAGTCTGGTAAAATTTATATTTTTAAAGATTATAGACCATGGTTACCTGATAGTTTTCAACTTTCGATTCTTAATTATGACAATGATGATTACTTAAATGGGGTTATGAAAATGGCAAATGCTTGGAAAATAATTAAAATAGGGAATATTGAATATTATACTTTTAACGAACAAAGTTCAGGATATAAAACCATTGCATACATAAAACTATTTGATAAAAAAATCCTAACATTTACATTTACTTACTTAATAAATCCAAATGAATTTCTGGATAATCGAAAACTAGAAGACAAATTGGAAACAGTTTACGAAATTATAAACAGTTTTAAATTTGTTGATTCTGATATTAGCATAGATGATAATGGATCATGCAGTAGTGAAAAATTCAACCAAATTGGATTAGCTGATTTTAATTTTTTACGTTCTGATAACCTAGAAATAATTGAAGATTTTGATATAGAAAAAATACCTGAATTACAAGCTTTTTTCTATTCACTTAAAGGAAATGATGATGTTAAAATTGAATATGATGATATTAAAGTTGGATATGATGATTTTGGTTTTATATATAATTCTGATGATTATGGTGATCTTTCTGAAGATGATTTTGAAGAAAGAAAATTCCAAATGTATTTTGAATATCTTGAAAATTAGTAGGTTGTTTTAAAAAGCCTGGTAAATGAACCAGGCTTTTATTAATGAAAATATTTTAATAATAAACTAAAATAGAACTGAAATTTTGAAATTTCCAGATATTTATAAATACAAAATGTATCACTATCATACATTGACGGGTTGCCTGCAGTCTGATCCCTGCAGGTTTGCCTACCCGTTATCCAGGCAAGAATCTAAAAAGGCATATATATGGAAAAAAAGCATATCTACTACTACGTTCTTCGTGAACATAAAACCAAAATTGAAGCACAAACCAAATTTAAGCCAGAAATCTGCTACCAAATTCTTGCAAGCTTTAGTTCAACTATAAGAAATAATGATGGATTTGTTTTAGTACCTGCAAAGAAATTGCAAAGTATTGTTTATAATTATACCCCATATATCAATTATCTAATAAATGAAAAGATCATATATGTCGATAATCAATACCAAGTGGGTGGGAAAACAAGGGGCTATAAATTACGTGAAATTATGCATTCGGATATAATTAAAATAGAAGCAACTAATACTAAGTTTATAACAGATCGCATTAAATGCTTCAATAAAAATAAAAATGACAAAAATAATCTTTCAAGGACAGATCATTTTAAGGTTATGAAGGATAATTTCACCACTTTTGTTAAAGAACTACCAATAGATGAAATAATGCAAGATGCACAAAATATAGAAGATGTGAATGAAAAAATGGCGCAATTTATTCTTTTAGATAAGATCAAAGATAACAATCTATATTTTAAACGAAACACAACAAATTACAGATTAGACACTAACCTTACAAATTTAATAAGCAATATAAAATTCTACAATCCAAATAATTATACAAATTTAGATTTCAGCAATTCACAAATTTATTTTCTGAATATCCTATTACAATACCTTATTAAACCAACTTTCAACACTACAGCTACTAATAATAATAATACCTATTTACATAATACTACACTAACTAATACTAATAACACTAATACATTACAATCATTCACAACCACCACCTTCCCCCATAATGATAGTGAAAAGCTATGTAACTATAGTATAAATCAGATACTTAATTCGCGTAAATTTAGTTATAATACAAGTATTATAGACAATAATGAATTGGATAAATTCAGTCAGTGGACTACATCTGGTAGGTTTTACGATAACTTTGTTAGTGCAGGAACTAACAGGGCGGAAATCAAAGAAATGATGTTCTGTGTGCTGTTTTCAAAACCATCAAGTTTTGCTAAGGAAAAGAAAATATTTAGTGATGAATTCCCAACGATTAACGCATTCATTAATGATTTTAAAAATAATAATGGATATAAACATTTTTCGATTTTATTACAAAAGATCGAAGCTAGGATAGTTCTGGATGTTATATGCCCATTGCTGGTTGCAGCAGGCATCTTTATTGTAACTGTACACGATAGCTGGATTGTTAAGAATGATGATGTTAGTAAAGCGATTGATATAATATATTCAGTGTTCGATATTAAACCACATTTGAAAATTGAATCATTCGATGATATGCGGGAACAGAAAATATATGAATTTAAGAACAATATTAGAAGATTGAAAATTAGACATAAGAAATTTAATTATGGTAATCCTATGATCCCTTTGAAAAAGCAGGATAAAAAGCGTTTTGCAAATCTTATGCGACATACCGTCCAAAATAAATTAGGTAGTATTAATATTAGCGTGTAATTTTATCGCATTTTAAGCTAATCTAACAAATGCAAACAAAGCAAATAACATCAGAAGACATACTTTCCATTCCACTGTTCCAGATGTTGTTTTCCGATGATGAATATGCAGAATACCAAGATACATTCACAAATGATATAAACCAAGGTAGCCGGATTGAAGATCATGAAGCATTGATTTTGCTATTAAAAGGTTGCTTTAATCACAGTGGCATTAATTTTTGTAGGCAATCAGCATTTTACTTTTATGTATTCGCATCTATTATCAGGAATTCTTCATACTTAGATGATGCAGAAAAAGAATACATGTACTTATGCCATTACTATGAATACAAGAAGACTTTCTATTACAAAGATGAAACACTTGCTAACCCCGGAAGATTATTCCATATAAATTTTGAATTTGTTTGTTTTTGCTTTGAACTATTGAATACCATAAAACTTCTAGACAACATTAGATCAGTATTCAGTTATGGTATCTATATCTACGTTAAAGAAATCCAACCATACATTGAAACAAAGGCAATAGGAAGTGTTAAACCGATATTCCATGTGCGGGATATTTTTCATAAAAGTACACTTATAGAAGCACAAATTACCTATGATGACGTTCTGAATATCCACGTATTTAAACACGTATATACAAAAAATGAATATGCTTTTAATCTAGATGATTTCGTTTATAACATCAACAAAGGTACTGAAATTGATATAGATGTAGCATTGATAATCCTGACAGCAGAATGCTTTAATGCAAGTTATTTGAATGTACCAAAGAAAGCAACCTATTATTTCTTCTTGACATTATTAGTAATAAAGAATTACAATTTTGAAAATGATGAAGAAAAAGGGAATATGATATTTCGTTTATTTGAAGAATATAAAAAAAATGCTTTAAAACCTGATAAAGCGTATGATGAACTTGGGTTGTCTTATTTCAGTAACAAACATTTTTTAGAGCATTGTTTGGCGCTATTTGATAACCCGGAACTTGAATTTAGGACTAAGTGTGTACTAAGTTATGCTTTGTATTTTTATGCGTCAAAAATCTATACTATTATTAGCCAAAAGCTATTATCATCAGCAATAAATCCGAATTAATTTCCCTTTAAATTCCTTCCTTAATTTATTTTTTAACATTTTTT
The DNA here is from genome assembly GCA_049315385.1 of Bacteroidales bacterium. Lineage (GTDB taxonomy): Bacteria > Bacteroidota > Bacteroidia > Bacteroidales > JACABE01 > JACABE01. Next base: position 206,171 of record JBMOKG010000001.1, on the reverse strand, counting down.
AAATAATTCGTTGATAAATGTTAATCAAATAACAATATTTAATAACTTAGCGTCGTAATTATTTAAACCTTGGTATTTGGATATTTAAGCTTTTTATTACCAAGGATATTACCCAAAATGCCAAACGTCATTATGTAACTGACGCGGCGAAGCTGTGTAAATACTATGCTTTTTTATATAGCTAGTTGATAGAATAAGTGACTGTTATGATTGATTATTTTGTTTATGTAATAATATATCATTGCAGGAAATTGTAATATTTAATTTTGTTCACAAGACATATAATTATCAAAATTTAAATTCTACCGAATACTTCGATTTGTTGTTAAAGCAAGTTTAGGTTGGATTTCGTTACTAAAGTATCTGGTAATGCCAATAGAAAAGCTATACACGACTATTTAGTTGGATCAGTTGTGGTATACGCAAAAACAAATGAAAATTTATGATAATAATATAAGTAGCAGGATTTCTGTCTATAAATAAATTTTTTAATAAATAAAACTATGAAAAAACTTTACATTTTAATGATTGCTTTATTCTTAGGGAATATTGTGAATGCACAATGGGTTATGCAGGCTTCTTTTGTTACAGATGAATTAACTTCTGTATCATTTGTTGATGCAAATGTCGGTTATACTGTTGGAAATGGAGGTGTAATTATGAAAACAATAAATGGAGGCACAAACTGGAGCTATCAAACTTCAGGAACTACAAATGATTTAATATCTGTTTGTTTTAAAAGTATAAATACTGGATATGCAGTTGGAATTTATAATACTATTCAAAAAACTAATGATGGGGGATCAACTTGGGTAAGTTTAAATTCAGGAATTTCAAATTCATTTTATTCTGTTTGTTTTACAGATATAAATACAGGCTATGTCGTTGGCGATAATGGAAGTATAATTAAAACTACGGATGGTGGTACAAGTTGGACAGTTCAAAATTCAGGAACTACATTTGAGCTTTCATCAGTATTTTTTGTTAATGCAAATATTGGTTATATTGTTGGATATGAAAATAGTTTAACCTATAGTGTTATATTAAAAACGATAAATGGAGGTTCAACATGGACAATTTTATCATCAAATTATAATTGTGTATTGAATTCTGTATATTTTACCGATGAAAATACCGGATTTGCAGTAGGAAGAGATGGTGTAATGATGAAAACAATCAATGGAGGGACGACATGGGTTTTTTTGAACACTATTACCACAGACCCTTTACGTTCTGTTTTTTTTAATGATGCTAATACAGGATATGTTGTTGGTGGAACCGGAGCTTCAAGCGTGATATCAAAAACTACTAACGGAGGTAATAGTTGGACTAATCAATCAACATATTATTATTATCAAATACGTTCAGTTTATTTTGTAAATGCTAATATAGGTTATACTGTTGGTCATAATGGTATCATTTATAAAACTACAAATGGAGGAGGAACTGGTGTATCAGAAGTATCTACTAATAAAATATTTACAATCTACCCCAACCCAGCCACTTCCAACATAACCTTAAACCTCCAGCAACAAACACACCTTCAAAACACTAAAGTTTCCATTTACGATATACAAGGTAAACTGCTATTACAACAAACCATAGCACAACCACAAACAGAACTTAATATAGCACATTTTGCTAAAGGAATATATGTGATAAAAGTAAGTAATGATAAGAATAATATGGTTAGTAAGTTTGTTAAAGAATAAGTCTTGCTTTAAATGTTTAAAAATTTGATAGAAAATAGTTTTAGTTAAATGTGATAATAAAATATACTGTAAAACATCATTAGGAATCGTGTCGTGAGTTAGATTGTGAATTACAGACAAGTTGCTATAAATAAATTGTCGATGCTTAAAATTGTTTAAATGAAGTGTGATAGATATTGATTTGAAATTGGATATTAATATCTAAAGTTAGTGATAAAACAGGAACTGTCTTTCCATATTTATTAATGAAATTTGAACCAATTATTATTGTAGAATAATAAAAGAACCCTAAATAAGATCCAAATCCATAGTCACTATCCTCTAGTACTATAATTAAAAGTATAAAAAAAAGTAGAGTTTTTTAATAAGCTAATATGTTAATCTAAAAGATATTAGCTAAATTTATACTTTTGTGATTAAACAAAAAGAGCCGTGTGAAGCGAGAGTTTCAAGCACGGTTCCGTGAGAACGTTTGGGTGAAATTCCTTTGCGTGACTCGATTAGCGTTCATTTTAACAATAGGTTTGCACTATGATTAATTATAGATTAAAGTTTTTTAAGTATATATTGATTTATTTGATATTAATTATTCAATTTATTTTAATTGGTTGCGATACATTAACTGGTCATAAAGGTGTTAGTAATTCAGCTGATGAATCAAAAAGTAGATCAGTATATATATCGGAATACCATACATTGACAAATCCGGTGATTCTTAATGATACTTTAGTCCTTAATGTAGATAGAATTTGGTTGGAAAAAAGATGGTTTTATGGTAAAAAGAAATCTACAATTATTAGCGATGGATATCAACTTATTCTAACTCTTAAGAAAAATATACAAAAGGATTATTCTTTTTCATGGACAATTGGTGTGGATGGGGATGCCTATTTTCGAAATTGCAGCAAAAATTCTTTAATGACCGATTTTGATAGATTCCCATCTGATACTTTAGTTTGGGTAGTCCAGACTGGCGATAAATTAAAGGATAATTTTAATCCAACGATAATTAAAAAGTTTGTTCTTGTTAGAAATCGATAATAGAAAAGAAAAAACGAACGCTAACATTCAGTCTTATAGCCAAAATCCCCTTCACAAAAAATCCTATATAATAAATATCTATTTTGATTTTGGCCTTTACCATGTTCAGCGAAAAGAAAATTCTGTTTCTGAAATTGAAATTTTACTGAAAGCCGATAGATTAATTTCTATTGGCTTTTTTTAATCTATATGACATATATTGGCTGACCTGGAGAATACTTTTGTTTAAAAAAGATAAAATCTTTAAATGTATCAGAATTAAATAGCATAGTGTAATGATAATAATACTTGCTTTTAAAAGAATTGGTCTAATATATTTATGATATAAACAGTAAAACATATGAATGATATTTATATCCTTATTGAAACAAGAAACTTCGAGATTGGGAGAATGAGCAAGCAAATTAACTTAAATTATTTAGGTGAATGGGATGAAAAAACAATTTCGACAGATAACACTAAAAAAACATCAATCGAAGAAACACCAGCGTCTTATAAAAATGTTACTATAATTGAATACCAAGATAATTATTATTGTCATAAATTCAAATACGATGCTTATGGAAGAGTTGTTAAAATGAAATATTACGAGGATAATAAATTAACTGATTATACAGAATTTAGGTATAATAGTCCTTACACAAATACAAAGTGTGATCAATTTAAAATATTTGAAACTCCTAGGAAATTGAAGTCTATTTGGAAATTCAATTATAATCCGGATGGAAAGAAAATACAAGAATTATGTTTTTATCCCAATGGTGATTTAGCATGGTATGCCGTTTATATATATAATCAGGATAATCAAATTTCAGAAGTCCTTACTTACAATAAAGAGAATGTATTGATCTACAAGAAAATTACATTCTATAATTCTATTGGAGATAAAATCAAAAAGGAAAAATATGTGCATAAAGATCATATTCATCAATGGAAAAGCTATAGTGGGGAAATAGGCTTTTATTTATGGACATCAGGAGCATAAAGCAAGATACTTTTAGTTAAATTAAACTTAGTACGACATCTTTTGGCTTAGCTAACATATATTTTTGCCTAAAAATTCAAATTAAAAAAAATGATATGATTAAAAATTTGGGGAAATTCTATTCAGAAATTGAAAAACTATCCTTATATGATTTGGAAAGCAAAATCAAGAAATATTATGAAGAGTTTAAAAAAAGTAACTCCTATGAAGATGAAAGGCTAAACATCTGTTTGTCAATACGAAGATATATGATAAATAAGAATTTTGCTTTTACACCAAATATTGTAAGTCAAATAGAAAGAGTAAATCGCTTATTATCTGAAAGTACAGCAAAAGTTATAGATCGAACAAATCTACTTTACAAACAAATGATAGAGCTCATATCAAATAATGATAATTTTTTAACAGAATTTTCAGTTGATGGTACTTTATCTATAGATTATTTAAATGAAAAATCCATACTTATTTTTGATGAAGATGAAAATAAAGGACAATCGGATTATATGGCTATGGCAGATGTATTGGATTATAACGAAACTGCCTTTAAAAATTTAGTTTCATTCAGACATTGGTCGGAATGTTTAGTCATTGATGAACAAAATACTTATGATGCATTGGAATATAACTGGAAACATGAAATACTGGATGTCCCTGAAATAGGGAGTATTAAATATTTTTGCAGGGCTTCATATATTCTTTTCACAAAAACCAACTACTCTTTATCTGATATTATCCGAATCAGGAATATTTCTAACGAAGTAATAGTTACACATAAAAATTTAACTTATGAATGATATTTATATCCTTATTGAAACAAGAAACTTCGAGAATGGTAGGATGTGTAAGCAAATGACTTTAAATTCTTCGGGTGAATGGAATGAAAAAACTTTTTCGACAGATATTACTAAAAAACCAGAAACCGAAGTAACGGCAGTATCTTATAAAAACGTTACTATAATTGAATACCAAGATAAAAATTATTGTCATAAATTCAAATACGATGCTTATGGAAGAGTTGTTAATATGAAATATTACGAGGATAATAAATTAACTGATTATACAGAATTTAAATATAACAGTCCATATTCTAATACTAAGTGTAATCAATTTAAAATGTTTGAAACACCAAGAAAAAAGAAGTGTCTATGGGAATTCAACTATAATCTGGAAGGAAAGAAAATACAAGAATTATGTTTTTATCCCAATGGTGATATAGCATGGTATGGCAATTATGTATATAATAAGGACAAACAAATTACAGAAGTCCTTACTTACAACAATGAGAATGTATTGATCTACAAGAAAATTACATTCTATAATTCTATTGGAGATAAAATCAAAAAGGAAAAATATGTGCATAAAGATCATATTCATCAATGGAAAAGCTATAGTGGGGAAATAGGCTTTTATTTATGGACATCAGGAGCATAAAGCAAGATACTTTTAGTTAAATTAAACTTAGTACGACATCTTTTGGCTTAGCTGGATTCTATTTTTGCTTAAAAAGGTAAACACTGAAAGGATATTTTATATCTTTAAAGTTTTAATTCTAAAAATAATTGAAATAAATATGAATAGCTTTACAGCAATAGATTTTGAAACTGCAAATGGATATGGTTATGCTATTTGTCAGGTTGGACTTGTAAGGGTTGAAAATGGAATTATTACCAATGAAATTAGTATATTGGTACAACCACCTGATAATTTTTATTGGGAAAAATTTATTGATATTCATGGAATTACACCACAGGATACTGCAAATGCACCAAGATTTAATGAAATATGGCAATTAATTGAACCATTTATTAAGAATCAGTCTGTAGTAGCGCACAATGGATTATCTTTTGATTTTCCTGTATTAAGAAAGACAATGGAATATTATGGCATGACAGTTCCTGAATATGAAAAGTTTGATACTTACAGAATATTTAAAGATAACTTGGCATCACTATGTCGTAATTATAATATATATTTGCAGCATCATAATGCTTTGAGTGATGCTAAGGCTTGTGCGAAATTGTTTTTGATTAATTTACAAAAGTAAAAAATGGAGAAATGAGCAATAAAATTGAACTTAGAACTATTAATGAATTGTTGGGAAAGAACTTCTTTATCCCTTCATATCAACGTGGTTATAGATGGGAAGAACAACAAGTGAATGATTTGTTGAATGACATATATTCGTTTGCTACAAAAACAAGCAAATCAGATAAAGAGTTCTATTGTTTACAGCCTATCGTTGTTAGAAAATGTAGTGAAAATATTATTAAATTAAATGAATTAACAAGTCCGCTTGATAATAATATTTGGTATGAAGTAATTGATGGACAGCAAAGACTTACAACAATTAGAATTCTTTTAACTTATTTAATCAAGGAACATTTAAACGGCAAATCTCTAAACGATGAATACGGAAAAGATGAGTTGTTGCTGGAATATGAATCAAGGGAAGGTACAAAGGAATATATAAACAACATTAATGTTATAGATTCCAAGAAGTATATTGATTTTTATTTTATTTTCAATGCGTTTGAAACTATATCAAATTGGTTTGCAAACCAACAGCAACAAAGAGGAGTACGAGAAAATATTCTGAGAACTCTAGTTTATGATATGATAAATAAGCAGCAGGAAGGTGTAGTACAAGTAATATGGTATGAAATAAACGATATTACAAGTCCAATAGATACTTTTACCAGAATTAATATGGGAAAGATACCATTAACAAATTCTGAACTTATAAAAGCATTGTTTCTTCAAAAAAGAAATTTTAATAATGCTGAAGGCAATCATCTTAAACAGGAGCAACCTTTAGCAGAAAAACGACAGATTGAAATAGCAACAGAATGGGATAAAATTGAGTATGCATTGCATAATGATGATTTTTGGTGGTTTTTAAATCGAAAAGAGAATGAGGTTTCAGCTAGGATAGAGTTTTTGTTTGATATTATTTGTGAAGTTGCAAAAAAAACAGATAATGATTTGATTAAAAAAATTGGAACAGATAAATATGCGACATTTAGATTTTTTAATGACAAATTCTCAAATGGTGTTTCTTTTATTTCTGTTACAAAGGAATGGAATAATGTAAAAGATTATTTCCTTGCATTTGAGGAGTGGTATAATGATACGGTTTGGTATCACTATATTGGTTTTCTTATCTATTGCGGGACAAGTGTTGTTGACATTTACAATTTATATAAAGATACACCTAAAGACAGTTTTACTAAAAAACTTAAAGACCTTATTAAATTTCATCTGAATGATATTAATTGCACTAAAGACATAGATAGTTTAAGTAAAGAAAGAAACGTTGATGATATTATTAAAGTAGCTGATTCATTCCTTAATTTAGAAGAATTTAGTAACAATGTTTCTCAAAAATATTCATATAATATTGAACTTCAATATAGCAACAAAGATAAAGTTAAAATTAGAGAGATTTTATTGTTGTATAACTTGCAATTTATAGTTAATCAATATGAAGAAACTAAGAAAAAATCAAAGGGTGATATTTTCATAAAATTCCCATTTGAATTATTTAAAAAAGAAAACTGGGATGTAGAACATATTGACTCTTTTACTACAAATGCGATTAATGACAAAAAGCTACAAGTTGAATGGTTGCGTACTGCAAGAATAGATACTTCTGATAAATTAGATGAATTAAAAAATGATATTATTAATTTTATTGAATCCAAAAATAATGCTAGATCATTTGATGAACTAAAAAAGAGCATAGTTGATTTAGCTGGTGAAACAACAAATGATGAGGAAACAAAAAAAAGTATTGGAAATTTGACTCTTTTAAGTTCTGATATAAATCGAAGTTATGGTAATGCTTTATTCCCAACCAAGCGAAGAATTATTATTGAAAAAGACAATGAAGGAAAGTTTATACCTATTTGCACTAAAAATGTTTTCCTAAAGTATTTTGATAAGCAAGGGTTTTCTCGAACTCAGTGGACTGATAACGACATTAAAAATCATCAAGACAATATTGGTGAAATACTCAATGATTTTTTAACAATAAATTAAGCAGTAATGAATAAATATAGTTTCCTAGATGTTCTTGAAAAAGAAATCGAAATTGAAGAAAATAAGTTTCTTACTTTTGAGAAAATTGAGATTCCCATGATTCAAAGAGATTATGCTCATGGTAGAGAAAATGAAAAAGAAATAAGAACTCGTTTTTTGAATGCAATTTTTGATTCTCTATCAAATGAAAATGATTTGGATTTGGATTTTGTTTATGGTTCTGTTTCAGAATCAAACAAAACTTTCATCCCACTTGACGGTCAACAAAGATTAACTACACTATATCTTCTTTATTGGTATATTGGTTCTCGTGAGCTAGATGGAATAGAATATGATAATTTAATGAGTAATCTTAGAAAGTTCACATACTCAACTCGTGTTTCTTCTCGCCGATTTTGTGAAGAATTAGTAAAAACAAAGTTGGTTTTTAAAAATGAACCTAATGAAATGATAACCAATCTTTCATGGTTCTTTAAATCCTACTTAAAAGACCCTACTATAAGCTCAATGCTTAATATGCTTAATGCAATTCATCAAAAATATCTTGAAACTAACAATTTTGACTTGTTTAATAAACTTAACAGATTGCAATTTTATATTCTATCGTTAAATGGTTTTAATCTTACGGAAGAATTATATGTAAAAATGAATGCAAGAGGAAAGCAACTAACAGATTTTGAAAACCTTAAAGCAGATATTACCAAATGGATGAAGGATGATAAAAATCCTTATAAAGAACATTTGCAATATAATGTTATTCACAATAATCGGACGATGCCCTATTTCTTATCGTTTTCTCAAAAAATTGACAATGAATGGTCTCTTTTCTTTTGGAATATTACAAAAGATTATGATGTTGATGAAAAAGATAAAAATGGAAATCTTATTTACCCTGAAGGGAAAATAGTGGATCCTCTTTTATTAAGAGTTTTTTATAGGTATTTTTTAAATAAATATATTCATTATTCAGATTCAGACAGTAAAATTATTGATAAAGAGATTGAATATCAGGTTTTAAATAAAGAAGATAAATATTACAATTTTAATCCATTATTGCGTGTTTTATCAAATGATAATGTTTTTACTTCTTTTGAGAATTGTTTTGATGGAATTGTTAATAATTGGGAAAAAATATTCGTATTAATTCAGCCATCATGGTTACTTACCAATAAATGGTCTTTCTTTGACAGAAATTTTACTCAAAAAGATAGAATAATTTTTTTAGGAATAACAGTTTATTTTGAAACGAATAATTTCGATGAAGTTCGATTTAAGCAGTGGATGCGTACTGTTTGGAATATTGTCGAAAATACAGACGTTACTGATGCAAGTTCTATGATTGGTGTAATGAAATTAATTTCAGAATTATCATTTTATTCAAACGATATTTATGCATTTCTTGCAGATGACAAAAATCAGATAACATCATTATCATCAAAAATTGCGGTTAATGAAGAGCGATTGAAATCTAAATTCATAATTATACCTGATACAAATTGGGAGAATTCATTTATAAATGCGGAAAAACATCCTTTTTTTAAAGGTTCTATCAGATTTATTATTTCCGAAGAAATGACTGAAGAAATCTTTAATCATAGAGCCATTCTAGCATCGAAAGTGTTTGACAATAAAGGGATTGTTGAAGAATACAGGAATAATGGTCATATCTTTTTAAGAGCATTAATTAGTAGATTTGATGATTCAAGTTTGATTGGTCAAAATTTTACAGATACCGATGAAAGTGAACACTATTTAAAAAAAATGCTATCTTCAAATGATACTGTTAGAAATGCAACGAGAGAATGGTTTAGTTTAGAAGATGAATTTGTATTAAAAGAAAAACTTGAACAAGAAGTAAGTAAAGAATCCTTTATTCCAGGATGGTCAAATAATGATGTTTCAGAAAGAAACAGGATTAAACGTGCACATGAAGCCCTTTACAAAAGTCCCGATTTGCAAAATTGGATGCAATTAGAAACAAGAAAAATTCGTTTTGCATGGAGTGGTTCGCATTTATGGATTTCTCGTCCAAGAAGCTGGTATGATTGGATTATGCTTGATTCTCAAAGAAATGAAATTATTTCAAAATTAATAGAGAAAGGATATAGTCTAATTAATGATTGCAGGGTAGGTATGTCAAATTATTTTATTGGAAGTTCAATTACTTTAACTGGTAAACATATTTCCACTGAAACTATTTTACATTTTACTTTTAACAACAACAATATTTTAAGTATCTCTTATGCAGAAAGCAAAGAAGTTATTAAGTTAAAAGAGTACGATTATTCACAAGAAGACGTTGATTTGATGAGCATACTTGAAGATGAAATTTTTGATGAGATGAAATTTATTGAAATAATTACAAAATAAGAATAACAATAATCACGACACCCTTTGTCTTACCCTTGCCATAACTTTGCACAAAAAACAAAGAAATGGAAGCTTTAAACAGAAAAAGAATAGAAAGTGGAATTTTTATTAATGATCATAATATTTCATTTGAAGAAGGAAAAATTTCAATCATCAGTGGTAGACCAAATACAGGAAAAACTTGTTTAATGATTGAAATAGCAAAGAATATGCTTAAAGAGCAAATTCCGGTTACAATTTTTTCATTAGCACATGGAAAACAAGAACTATTTGACCAATATTCAGCATTACAAAAATACGGTAAAATTAATAATACTGTTTTTGAAATTAAGGGTGATTTCGAATCTGATAATGGTCGTTACTCACATGGTATTATAGATTTTCATTATTGGCTTCCGTCCAATCATTCTATTGAAAATATCAATAATGAAATTATATATTCTATAAGTCGAAACAGAACAAAAGTTTTTTTTATTGACTATTTTCAGTTTGTAAAATTTGATAATAGGAATAAATATGAATTACTTAGAACATTAATTAAAGAGTTAAACATTATTTTAATTTGCTTATGCATTAATGAAATTGACTGTCATGATTTCCTTAAAAATAGAAAAAACACTTCTGTAACTGAATTTATACTTGAAAATGCATATTATTTAGATACAATAATAAACCTCAATGATGAAAAAGAAACAAACGTAAGCTTAACGGCTTATCAAAACGGTGAATTTATAGGATGTGTCAAGCATCATTAATAAATAACTGCTAAAAAATATTTAATGACTATTGGGTATAGCGATTGCGATATATCATCCTGTATAAACAAAATAATTGAACACTAAGGCAAAGCAGTGCATGAATATGAAAAGCTAAGCGGATCAGTTTTTGATTCATTATATAAAAGGAAATTAAATATCTAAATAATGGAAGCATTACAATTAAAGTCATTAAAATGGATGGCTAATACCAATACTGCTAATTCAATTAGAAAGAAATATTATTACCATTTGGGAATATTACAAGAAAGAAAGGCTATTGAAAATAAAAATCTTGTCAAATCCGAAGAATTAATATCCAAACTTAATTCTATTAATCAAATACTTGAATCTAAAGAAGTAGAAATAAGAACACAAACAGAATTCTTAGTTAATATTACCAAAGATAGAATTTCTAAAGGTGAATTGAAAATTACAGATTTGGATTTTGAAAATAAAATTAGTTTTTATTCAAGAAACAAATATAAAGATGATGATATATTATGTAATCAGCCATTCTTTACATTATTTAGGTTAAAAAGCTATAATGTATTTGGTGATCCCGATTTATATAATTTGAAAGAATTTTTAGAATATTTTGATGATGATAAATCAATAATAATACCAGGGATTAAATACATGGATAGTATCAATGTCTGCAGTACTTTGCAAATCCTTTTTGATGAAACTTATCTTACATATAAAGATATTTCTGATTTCGAGGATATTGTTATTGAAGTAAATATGAAATACCTTTATAATTTCTTTATCAATTAATATTATTCATTTCATACGTTAGATTAATATTTCAATTATATCATTTTAACCTACGACATCTTTTGTCTTACCTTGGTTTTATCTTTGCTGAAAAACAAAGAAATGGAAACAAATACTAAAATCAGAATACTTCAAAGTATTGGTAAGGTATATGATGAAGCAAAGAATAGTAAACTTACAGATGCTATGTTTGAAAATATAGATAATGAATTAAACGAGCTTTCTGAATATTTCAGTGTGTCAAAAATGCAGGCTTTTTTCCTTTCCCAGGTATTTGCATTGAATTATAAAGGGGATTCTGTAGATATTAATGATTTGGTAGAGTATTTCGATTGTAATCCTATGAAAGTCCTGGAATACAGCAATGATATTGAAGTTCTTCATAGTAAAGGTATATTTATTAAAAAGAAATCCAAACATCGTTTAAAAATTGCAATGGTAAATGACCAGTTTATTGTAAATGAAAAAATAACAGTGGCAATTTTTAATAATTTACCAATGCCGGAGCTTAAAAATGAAGTTTTCGATAATGTTGTTGATGTTTTAGAATATATTTATAAAATAGGGCAAAAAAGAGAAGAAGAAGAAATTTCAACAAGAAAGTTATTTAACCAACTAAGGGCAATTATTGAATCAAATCAACATTTTTCATTAATTAAGAAAGTTCATCAAATGAGTTTGGAAATAAGTGATAAATATTTGTTCCTATATCTTATCTGGAAAACAGTAACTGGAATTGAAAAAGTTGACATAGGATTAGCTATTGATGGTATTTTAGATAAACCATCTGAAAAAGTTGCTTACTTACAAACTATTTCAACAAGTGAAAATGATTTAATAAAACAAAATCTTATAGAAATTGTAAGCGCAAGATTTTTTAATGATACTGAAATGAAATTAACAGACAATTCAATAACCTTATTGCAAGAAGAGGGAATTAAGCTTTTTACAAATAAAAAGAAAGACAATATTATAGAACCTTCAAAAATTAATTATAAAGAACTATTTTTTAATAGTGAAGAAAAAAATCAATTGGAACTACTTAAAAACCTGCTTATTGATATTAAATTTAAAGAAATTCAAACAAGGCTACAATTAAAAAACCTACCAAAAGGAATAGCTGTATTGTTTTATGGTTCACCTGGTACAGGGAAAACAGAATCTGTATATCAAATTGCAAAAGAAACAGAAAGGGAAATAATTCGTGTTGATATTAGTGAATCAAAATCAATGTGGTTTGGTGAAAGTGAAAAAAAGATTAAAAGGATTTTTACTGAATATAAAGATTATTCAAAGCAATGTGATTTGATACCAATTCTTTTGTTCAATGAAGCTGATGCAATTTTAGCAACCCGAAAAGAAAATACAAATTCTAGTGTAGATCAAACAGAAAATACAATTCAGAATATCATATTAGAAGAATTGGAAAATTTTGAAGGAATATTTTTTGCAACAACTAATCTGGTAAATAATCTTGATACAGCATTTGAAAGACGCTTCCTTTTCAAAATTGAATTTCATAAACCTGAAATTTCTGTAAAAGCGAAAATATGGAAATCTAAACTTCAGAATTTAAATACTGATGAAACTGAATTGCTGGCAAGTCGTTTTGATTTTTCAGGTGGGCAGATTGACAATGTTGTTAGAAAAACTGAAATGTATGAAATAATCAATGGAAACATTGTTAATGTCCAGAATATTATTGACTTTTGCAATGAAGAACAATTATCAAAATCGAATAGAGTTAAAATTGGTTTCACTAAAAATTAAGTTATGTCAAAAAGAGAAGCAATTTCACGCTACAATCTGATTATTAAAAAACTTAGAAAACACCCAAGTACTTTTAAGGAAATAGAAGATTATCTTTCTTTGGAATCTGATATGCAAGCATACAATTTTAATGTTTCAAAACGAACTTTTCAAAGAGACCTTGAAGATATACGTTCAATTTATAATATTGACATCCAGTATAACAATTCACAGAAACATTATTTTATTGATAATGATGATCAACCTGATGTGAATGAAAGAATACTAGAAGCTTTTGATACTTTTAATGCGTTGAATATAACAGACAGACTATCGGATTATATTCATTTTGAAAAGCGAAGACCCCAGGGAACCGAAAATCTTTATGGTTTACTTCATGCTATAAAGAATCGCTTACAGATTAAATTTACTTATCAGAAATATTGGGAAGATGAAATTAGTCAACGTCATACAGAACCTTATGCATTAAAGGAATTTAAAAACAGATGGTATGTATTGGCATTTGATTTAAAAGATAATCAGGTTAAAAGTTTTGCTTTGGATAGGTTAAGCGAACTTGAAATATCTAAAAAGCATTTTCAATATCCTGTCGACTTTAATGTAAACGAACATTATAAGTATTGTTTTGGAATTATAAGTCCTAATGGATTGGAAGCTGAAGAAATAATCCTTTCCTTTGATTCATATCAGGGGAAATATATTAAATCATTACCATTACATGAAACACAAAAGATTTTAATTGATAATGAAAATGAATTACAGATCAGATTAAAGTTATGTATCACTTTTGATTTTGTCATGGAAATATTATCATATGGTGAAACTGTAAAAGTAATACAACCTGAATCTTTGATTAATGAAATTAAATCAAAATTTCAAAATGCTTTTAAACAGTATATAAAATAGTATTGATAATAAGAAACTAAGGGATAATATTATTAAAAGCAATTAAACATTATTATTGCCATTTAATAGGAAGAAGAAATAAAAAAAATTATATGGCTAATAAACATTAAATATATAAAATTTAAATTCTTTATTTAAAATTATGCAAGAAGCACTAGGAAATCATCTTAAGCATCAAAAAACAAATAATAAAAATCAAGATAAGCTTGTTCAATTTCAACTAAGTGAATTAGATGATGTCTTTCATTCTGATGTATTCAGTCCAGAAGCATTGATAGCCATATTAAAAAGATGGTATCCTGAAACTTACAACCAAGACGCTGGTGTTTCGGAAGGCTACACATTAGAGGAACATACTTTAATGGTAATGAAACAATTCGAAAAATATTATGGTGATAAAACATTACCAGCAGAAGTGGATAAGAATAAATTTAGATTAATTCTTGCTTTGCACGATATTGGTAAACCAGAGGCAATATCAAGAGGAAATAAACTACTTCAGCATAAATGTACAATTTTAATTATAAAAAAATTATTCAGTATTTTAGGTATTGATGAAAAACATACTTATATAGCACTTCAATTAATTTCAGGTGATCCAATAGGTAAATATTTAAAAAGTAGTTTAAATAAAATCCAGACAAGAAAGATTGTCGAAGAAATGTCAAATAAGGCAAAAATTCCTGCAAATGAATTCTTCAAATTACTTTGTATTTATTATAAGGTAGATGCAGGAAGTTATACAGAAAATGCAGGTGGGTTCAAATCATTGGATTATTTATTTAACTTTGATGAAGTAAAACATGAATTGGGGTTTGCTTCAGATATTCAAATGAAAATAGATCAACTGGGATTTAATAAAGAATGAAATAAAGTTTGTTAAGTATTCCGGATCAAACTGTACACCCCATACTGGAATATCCATTTATATACCCACCATGAAAAAACGAAAAATCACAATTTTAAGGTAAACCCTAGTTTGTGATTAAATTTCCAGCCTTTAAACCAAAATAAATTTGGTAATATTATAAATCGCTCATAATTTTGGGGTATTAACCGGGGTAACCTAAAATTGTGATTAAATGAAAGTACTTTATACCAGAATTTCAAGTGTAGACCAGAAGACAGATCGACAACGTGTAACTGAATCAGATTTCGATTTAGTAGTCGAAGATAAATGCAGCGGTGCAATTCCATTTTTCGAAAGGGAAGGCGGAAAGGAAGTTTTAAAATATACTGATGCAGGAATATTAACTTCACTTTCAGTATGGGAAATTGATAGACTTGGAAGAAATCTTAGGGACATTCTTAATACCATTCATTTTTTTACCCAAAGAAATATTACAATCTATTTCGTAAATCAGGGTCTAAAGACCATTGATGATCATGGGAAAGAAAATCCAATCAGCAAGCTTATCATTTCTATACTGGGAATAGTAGGGGAGATGGAACGTAACCAGATTAAGGAACGCCAGAAAGAAGGCATCCGTATTGCCAAACTAAAAAATATATATAAAGGTAGAAAACCCGGTTCTGATGAAAATATGTTGGAATTTCTGGAAAAACCAAAGAATAAGAAAGTACTGAATTTTCTGAAGAAAGGTTATAAGTGTAAAGAAGCTGCTGTTTTGGCAGATGTGCATTATAATACTGTGACTAAGATTAGGAAATTGGGGTTTATGAATGGGAATTAAGTGGTTTTTTTAGATTATATACTTTATTAGATGGCGCTTAATCAGGAAGATCTATTCTTTATGATTTTAAATATTTTTCTACCAATGAAGGTTAAATTGAAATCAGACTTACTTAAAATTTGTATTTATTCTTAGAAGCTGCCTTAAAAGGGCGGCTTTTTTAGTGTTAATTTTGCAATATTTAATCAATATATTATTAGCAAAAAAAATTATTTGGTTAGAAATAATTCTAATTATTTATTATTTAACATTTTATTATTATATCTTTGTTGTTGTCAAATCTACTATACAGTTATTAATAAATACTTTTTGAAAGAGCCTTTTTTTGCTTCACATTAACTTAATTCAAACCATTAAAAATAAATCAATATGAAGAAACTAATTACTTTCTTTTTTCTATTATTCATATTTAATAATAGTTATTCTCAATCTGTATCTGTAAATGAAGCAAAGACTTTTGCCTATAATTATTATTATGCATTTTCAAATCCAAAACCTAACATAGATTTAAATGAGAATTTCTTTTCAGAGATTTTTGTGATTTCAGAGGATAATGATACACTTTATTATGTCTTTAATATTCATCAAAGCAAAGGATTTGTTATTTTATCTGCTGATAAAAGAGCTTATCCAATAATAGGATATTCATTAAAAGGGAGTTATTCTGAAGAAAACCAACCTCCTGCATTTAAATCCTGGATGTTGAATCGTAAAAATGAAATTGCTTTTATTAAGAAAAATCATTTGGCTGAAGATTATTCTATAACTCAAAAATGGAATAATTTATCAAATCCACAATTAACAAATAGTATCATTGTAAATCCATTAATTCAAACCCAATGGGGACAAGGGTGTAATTACAATCTGTATTGTCCCATAGACATTGGAAGTCCAGCTGGTTATTGTGGTAGAGCTCCAACTGGTTGTGTTGCCACTACTATGGGCCAAATAATGAAATACTGGAATTTTCCCTTTCATGGAAGTAATTCAACTTCATATACTCCATCCAATTATTTAGCTCAAACTTTAAGTGCCAATTTTAGTGATTCTACTTATCTGTGGGATGGTATGAATAATAATGTTGCAAATTACCATACTGAAATATCAAAATTATTATATAATTGTGGAGTAGCAGTACATATGGAATATGACTCAACTGAATCTATTTCATATGCTGATTCTGCTTTTTCAGCATTGAAATATTATTTTAGATATTCAAATGATGCAATGATTATTGATAAAAATACTATGAGTGACTATGATTGGAGTAATATTTTAAAAAACGAACTTGACAATAATAGGCCTATCTTTTATAAAGCAACTGATAATATTCATGGAGGACATGCTTTTATTTGTGATGGTTATAATAGTAATGGAGAATTTCATATTAATTGGGGATGGGATGGATATCAGGATGATTATTTTTATATTGGAAATTTAAATCCATCGATACAAAATCAATTATTTTCAAATTTTAATTTTAATTATTATCAAACTATTATTACAAACCTACACCCTGTCATTACCATAAACACGTTATCAGCTGTTAATATTACTTATAATTCTGCTGCATTAAGAGCTAATGCATATACTTATTTAGACCCAACAGTAATTGAGTTTGAATATGGTTTAACATCTAACTATACAAATACAGTAGCTGCGGGCATGGGCCCCATTTCATTAAAAAACACCCAGTTAGTTACTACTATTGTTAATAATTTATCACCTTTAACAACATATCATTTTAGAGTTAAAGCAACAAGCCCTAATGGTGTTATTTATGGTGATGATAAAATATTTACAACATTGCCAGACCCTAATTCTATCAATTTATCATTAGGGTTGGTTGCTTACTACTCATTTAATGGAGATGTTAATGATGAAAGCGGTAATGGAAATAATGGAATAGTACATGGTGCTATACCTACAACAGATAGATTTGGAAATGCAAATAGTGCATATAGTTTTGATGGAAATGGGAGTTATATAAATACGCTTAATAATATTAACATTTATAATAATCAAGAACGAACTATTTCTTGTTGGTTTTTATGGAAAATTAATAATAATTCATTAAACCCAGCTATGCATGATATAATTGGATGGGGCAATACTTGCCAGGAGAAAAATTATCAATTTCTACAAATTAGTCCAATTTACGGTATCGTAGCACATTTTCATGGAGGTTCAAATGATATTTATAATCCTTTATCAATAATTGATACATTGACTTGGCATCACTTAGTTTATACACACAATAATACTACTTCAAAAATATATATTGATGGTATTCTTATAAATCAAAAAGATATAATGTTAAATACAGTAAATACTAACCTTCTAATTGGATATACTAATTTGTTTAATTGTGCAACTACTGAATATAATTGTTGTTGGAATACATCTTTTATGGGAAAAGTTGATGATATCAGTATATATAATCGTGCAATATCACAAATAGAAATAGATTCACTTTATCATAAAGGTGGCTGGCCTTTACAGACAAATTTAAGCACTGGCTTAGTTGCCTATTATCCTTTTAATGGAAATGTTAATGATGAAAGCGGAAATGGAAATAACGGAGTATTACATGGTGCTACTCCTGCATCAGATAGATTTGGGAATACAAATAGTGCTTATAGCTTTGATGGAATAAGTAATTATATTGATATTGCAAGTAATGCAAGTATAGATATTAATGAGAATATAACTATCTCTGCATGGATTTATATTACAGATTATAATTACAGTAGGGATATAGTAGGTAAAACTTATACCCCTTATTCTTCAGTAGAACCATATTCATTATATGTAAATACATCAGGAAATTTAGTAATTTTTACCAATAATTCTATAGGTTTAGGAAGTTTTAGAATTTCTAACTCAATGGTTCCTTTAAATCAATGGGTTTATGTTGCAGGGACTATTTCAAATAATAATTATAGATTATTTATAAATGGAGTTGATGCAGGTATGTCTTCCGAATCAATAAATCATAATTTTGATGGTACGAATTCATATTCTTTAAAAATTGGGAAATTTCGTACAAATAATTATTTTAAAGGTAAAATAGATGATATCCGCTTATATAACCGTTCACTTTCTCAAACGCTAATTGATAGTCTATACCATGAAGGAGGTTGGCCTTTTCAGACAAATTTTAACACTGGTCTTGTTGCTTATTATCCTTTTAATAATAATGCTTATGATGAAAGCGGAAATGGACATAATGGAGAAGTCAATGGAGCGATACCAACTCTTGATAGGTTTCAAAATGTCAATAGAGCGTATAGTTTCAATGGCACTAATAATTCAATTGGAACAAATCTTGATATTTCTTATGCTGATTTTACTATTTCATTATGGGTATATAATTATCAACATCAATATAGTCAGATAATAGATTGTCGTGATGTTAATAGTTCTGTACCATTGGTACATATGTATGTATCGAATGATGATAAAATTAAATATGGGATTCGGGATAATTCTGGTCACTATATTGAAATTAGCTCAATTACTACAATTGATAATAATAAATGGTATAACATAGTTGTTGATTTTCATTCAGGGGTATTGTCAGTATATATAAATGGTACTAAAGAAAATAGTGCTATATATACTTATTCATATTATTCAAGTTTTACAATTAATCGTTTAGTAATAGGTGGTAATTATTATGATAGTGGGTCAAAATATAATGGGAAAATTGATGATATCAGAATATTTAATCGAGCGTTAAATGTAACCGAAATCGATTCACTTTTTCATATTGATGGCTGGCCTTTACAAATAAATTTAAACACAGGATTAGTTGCTCATTATCCATTTAATGGCAATGCTCATGATGAAAGTGGTAATGGAAATAATGGGCTAGTAGCAGGTGCAACTACTACATTTGATAGATTTGGAAATGCAAATAGTGCTTATAGCTTTGATGGTAGCTCAAATAAAATTACCATACCTCATAAAAGCATATTAAATGCATTCCCATTGACATTAAATTCTTGGATTAAAACTTCATCAACCTGGGGTGCAATAATAACAAAATATACAGGAGGCTCTTACAATGGGTGGTCATTACATGTTAATTGGGCTAGATTGTCATCATATTATTATTCTAATAATGGAGCTAATATATGGGGAGATGGATGGACTAATCAAGGAGGTGCTAATATTAGTAATGGAGGTTGGACAAATAGTATATTAATAAATGATGATAAATGGCACATGGTTACAGCTGTTTATGATTATTCAGGAGTAAAATTATTTTGTGATAATCAATTAATATTAGAAACTTCATTTACAAATGGCATTCCTAATTCTTGTACTACAAATCAGGATGTTTATTTTGGCAATAACATGGATAATTATTACCCATTTTATAGTGGGAAAATTGATGATACACGCATTTACAATCGTGCGTTAAATACATTAGAAATAGATTCTTTATATCATATTGGAGGCTGGCCTTTACAACCTATATTAAATGCTGTTTACGATATTGATGGCAATGGCTACGATACAGTTAATATTGGCACACAAACATGGCTAAAGCAAAATCTAAAAACAACTCATTATCGAAATGGTAATGCAATACCAAATGTAACAGATAATACAGTATGGAGCAATCTAACAACAGGAGCATATTGTAACTTTGATAACGATTCAACAAATTCAATAACTTATGGTAAATTATATAATTACTTTGCTGTTAGTGATAATCGAAATTTATGTCCAACCGGATGGCATGTGAATTCCGAAAATGAACTTAATACCCTGATTAACTATTTAGGAGGCAATGGTATTGCAGGTGGAAAATTAAAAGAAACAGGGTTTTTGCATTGGCCAAGTCCGAATAATGGTGCAACTAATGAGAGTGGTTTTACAGCTCTGGGAGGAGGTAACAGGCATGGTAATGGTTATTTTTACAGTATTAATTCAGATGGAAATTGGTGGATCTCAAACAGTAATGGACTAAACAGCAGTTTAAGTTCCTGTTGCAATAATATTACAATTGGAAGTAGAGTCTATCAAAGTGGAGTTTCTGTTAGATGTATTAAAGATGTCATACAACAGACTAATCTTACTTACCCAAAAATTACATTAAATTCAGCTTCTATCGTAGCAGGGCAAAATATAATAATTAATGGCACTGATTTTAAACCCAATGGAACAGCAAAGATAACAATACAAGGTCCTGCTGGTTTTTCTGAGAGTATAAATAATATTAGTACGAATGCTCAAGGTAAATTTTCATATACTTATACTACAATTTCAACTTTGCCTATAGGAAATTATAATATACAAGTTACGGATGCAGTTTCAGGGCTTAGTTGTCAAACAGCACCATTTATTTTGTCAGGACAAAGTATTCCAAACAATTTGCAAATTACATATCCAACTTCAAATTTATCATTTAAAACAAACCAAAGTATAAATGTTGAATGGAAAGATAAACTTGTGAAAGGGAATAGTTATATATTAAGTGGTTCTAAAAGAATGTATAAATATATTATTGAGTATTCTGATAATAATGGACCATGGCAAAATATCGGTAATATACAGGGCTTAGATAATATTGATAAGAATATAACACTTAACAAGAGTTTTATCATTGGTACAGTTAGTAGCAATATTAAAGTTCGTATATCTGATTTTTATAATTCAGCCAATGTTAAGATGAGTCCTGCTTTTAGTATTGCAGCTGCACTAGCTACTAACATTCATGTAAACTATAATTGGGATACAAGCTATCCCACTCCAAATAGTTTTAGTTTTCCTCAAGGTATTGCAGCAGATGGTACAGCAAGAATATATTTGAATCTTTCAAAAATAAATCCATCAATTAGTACGAATATTATTAGTGTTACTGTGAGTTTAAGTGATGGATACAATGGAACAGATTATACCAAACTAGGTAGGGTTGTACCAGCAACTCAAACTAAAGTTTATAGCTCTGAAGCTAACGGTATAAATACTATTTCTGCAACTTTTAATAAAACAGATACAAATTATATTTTTTGGTATGTAGCTCCTGATGATTTTGTAGGTAATAACACGCAAGATAGCATAGAATCATTTAGAAATGTAGATGCAACTTTTAATATTACCTATGCAGATATGTCAACTGAAACATTAACAACACAAATAAAAATTGTTAGGCCTCCACTTATGCTGGTTCATGGCTTAGGCGGTGATGAAAGTACCTGGGATAATTTTTCAAATACTGCTTTTGGTTATAAACATAAATTTACCAATCATGAAGATCTACGATTTAAATATGTAAAAGCTGTTAATATAACACCCAATGCGTCATTTAAGACAAATGCTTTAAATATGACAATTGGAAATATTAATTCTGATCCAAATACATTTCAGGGTATTATAACTGAAATGAGAAATCAAGGTTATGCAAGCAATAGGGTTGATTATATTTGTCATAGTATGGGTGGTTGTGTTTTAAGAAGTATATTTGATAATTGGAATGCTATGTTTACAAGAACTGGTAATTATACAAATCATCCTTTCAAAAATTATGAAAAAGGTTATGTGAATAAAGTAATTATGATAGATGTCCCAAATAATGGCTCACCATGGGCAGATATTATTAATAGATATGTCCGTGATTTACCATGGTTGGTACGTTCAACAATTATGGGTTGGTATGCCAAATCAAAACAAGAAATCCCATTACCTTTAGTTTTCATTAAACCAGTAAATCCAAATGATTTTATTTGGACATATCAGCCTACCGATGCAGTAAATAATTTACAAATTGATCAAAATAAGGGAGGTATAAAATTCAGTTTAACAAATACAAAAGCACATTTAATATCGGGTGATTTTTTCCCGGGAAATCAATCTACAAATATTGCGATACCTCAGAGTGTTATTAATTTTGTTAAAAATTGTGGTGATGAAACATTAGATAAATTTTTAAATTATCTATTAAAAATTGGAGCTAATAAAGAACCGAATCCAAACCTAAAAGCTACTTTATTAGACATTCTAAAAAGTGATGTTGATCCTGTATCTAAGGCGTTAGATTTTCTTAATAAAGTAGCAATGGCAATGGATGCAGTTAACACTGTTACATTTTTACCTGAAAGCGATTTGGTTGTTTCAGTAGAAAGTCAACTTGCAGGTTATCCGAGACCAATTTCTAATTCAGATTCTAATGTTTCTATATTTGATAATTATGTAGGTCATACATTTATAAGATCTGTCGTAGATAATATTGATGTGGGTAATAGGGTAAATTATTTATTAAATAGTTCTATCAACAGTCCTTTATTTAATGTTATTCCTGCTACACCAGCAAATGGTCAGCATTCAATGAATATTGCTTCATTATCTAATATTTCATCAGGATCAAGTTCCCTCAACACAAATCAGATTATTTCAAAAACTGATACAACAAAATTGCAAATAATTTCCCCACAGAATAATGAACCTTATTATGTAGATAGTGTATTACACATTGTTATAAATGTTCAAGATACGGCTAATCTAATGAGTTTGGAAGTTAACTTTCAAAACAAAACCTATTATATCGATTCTTTAATTATAGGGACAATTGATTTGAATGTTCAGGTCAATCCTAATCTACTTGATACACAAAAAATCCTTCTGGAAGGATTCTATAATTATCCTGATAGCGGTGTGTTTGTGTATGATCAAGTAAATCTTAATATTGTAAGCAACGAGCAACTTACAGAATTTGGAGTAAATCCCGATATTCTTTATCTTTTTAAAAATCAGATAAAGAATCCAGATTATTATGCCATCTATCAAAGTTATGCAACAACAACGAGTAATTTTAGTCCAAATATAACAGCCGTAGTAGAGGATACTACAATTGTTAAATACGATTTGATAGCAAGGGGTTTTAAAGGAATTTCAAATGGGGAAACATCTGCAATTATAACATATTCAGGGTTAAGTGATACAATATATTTTATAGTAGGAGGATGTATGTCTGGAAATATTGCTAATGTTACAGCCAATAAACCAACAACAATTTGTGTAGGAGAGAATATTACACTTACTGCTGAACCCAATCAGCTTTATAGTTGGTCAACAGGAGATAGTTCACAAAGTATTAATGTTTCAAATGCCGGAACCTATTCATTGGTAGCAACTGATACCAATGGCTGTGTTTCTGTCTCACCTACTTATACAATAATTGTAAATCCACTTCCGACAATTCCAACCATTGCTGTAATTGGTAATACTATTTTTTGTCAGGGAGACAGTGTAATCTTAAAATCAGATACAGCTTATAGTTATAAATGGACAACCAACGATAGTACACAAAATATTGTAATCAGAAATTCAGGAGATTATTCTGTTACCATATCAGATACCAATGGTTGTTCTGCAACTTCAACGATAAAGACTATTACAGTAAACCCTTTACCAGATCCAATAGGAAATATTAGTGGAATAGATACAATTTCACTTTACCAAAGTCCTATATCCTATTCGATTGATACAGTTCCCAATACTTTGTCTTATAGTTGGACATTACCTTATGGTATGACAGGATTAAGTGACAGTAACCGTATTATTGTGAACTATGGAAGTAACGTACAATCTGGCAATATAACTGTCAAAGGACATAATGCATGTGGTGATGGACCGTCTTCATCACTAGCAATTACAGTTTTTCCTTCACCACAATCATCTGTGTTTACTGCATCTGTTTCTAATGCCTGGGAAAACGGAGCCAACTGGGATCATGGGGTTCCTGGTCCTATTACAAATGCAACTATCTTGTCTTCTAAATTAGCTATTGTAAATTCAAGGAATTATCAAACTAAAAATCTAATCATTGAACCTTTAGCTAAATTAACCATCAATACCGATAAAGACTTAACTGTAAACGATACATTAACTTTACAATCAGATGCTTCAGGAACAGCTTCCTTAATAGATAACGGAACATTGCATACAACTACAAATATTGTCGAACGCTTTATTCCGCATACATTTACTGATGAATTCCATATGTTGGCGTCACCAGTATTTAATCAACCCATCATTCCTGTATTTAATCAAACAGATGGTTTCTATTTGTGGAATGAAACAACTGGAAATTGGATAGAATATGCAAATGCAGCTAACTTTGCTACTGCCAACAGTGGAACTAATTTTGTACCCGGAAAAGGCTATGCTATATCATATCCAGCAGTCATTACAAAAAGCTTTACAGGCAATCTGAACACTGGAACTTTAAACATTCCACTTACTTATTCAGCCGGATTATATAGTGGATGGAACTTTATTGCAAACCCATATCCTTCTTCTATTAACTGGAATGCAACAAACGGTTGGACAAGGAATGTATTAGCTGATGCTGGAAATAACGAAAAAGCAATGTGGATATGGAATCCTGCAGTTGCAAATTATGGTGCATATATTTCCAATGAAGCATTGGGAACCAATAATGTCAGTAGAACAATTCCAAGTGCACAGGGATTCTGGGTAAAAGCTATTCAATCAGGAAACCTAAGTATGACAAATGAAATCAGGGAACATTCAGATCAGCTTTTCCTTAAATCTACTACATCAATTCCTGATATACTTCGCTTATCTGTCAATGGAACAGCTAATTCCTATAGTGATGAACTGATTATCAAATTCGGAAATACAAATGATTTAGGTGGTGCTGAAAAGATGTTCAGTATAGATGCATCTGCACCATCTTTGTATTGTACTAAGCTTAATAAAAACTGGAGTATCAATATGCTTACTTCTGTTGCTGATCATGCTGCAATTCCGGTTGGGTTCAAAGCAGGTGTGAATGGTATTTATACTATAAGCGTCAGTGATTTAAACAGTTTTACTTCAACAACTTATACCTATTTGAAAGATTTGAAAACGAATACACTTACTGATCTGAATCAAAATGCAACATATACATTTACTGCAATTACAAATGACAATGCCAATCGCTTCCAATTGATGTTTGCAGCTTCACCACTAAGTATATCAAATACTGTTTTACAGAATACCAGTATTTATGCTTATGACAACAGCATTTATATAAATTCTGATGAAACAGTTCAGCAAATAAGTATATACAATACGTTGGGGCAGTTAATCAAAACTGTTGGATATACTAATGGGAAAATAATTATTAGTATGAAAAACTATTCAGCTGCTTATTACATAGTAAGGGTTGTGACAACTAAAAATGTATATTTAGAAAAAGTATTTGTAAACTAAAATCATTGATTGGGAAATATTTTTTTGATTTTTATTTTTTTGCATTTTTTTATCATATTCTTATATTTTTTTGTATTTTTACAATATAATATTTTTAATAGAATCTTAATTTTAACTTAATATTATTAAACATGGATGAAAATAACCAAATTTTACGTATAGCTATTTCTTATGCTAAGGAAACTTTAAGTGAAAAAGTTACACCTGCTCATTTATTAAAAGCTTTATTACATAAAGATACAGGATTAATCGGTTTAATAGAAAAAATTAATAAAGATTATTATTATATTTTAGAATGGACTGAAGTTCAAATAAGCCATAGCCCAAAATCAACTAAGATTTTCAAAGCACCTTTAGTTTCTGAAAAAACAGAGGCTGTAATTCGGGAAGCTAAAAACTATCAGATAAAATATGATTATCCAGAATTAGATCCGATTTTTATATTAGCAGCTGTTGTCACCCCAGGTGTTGGATTTACTTTTGAACAGCTTAAATCCCTGCTACTAACGCCTGAAGATATCTTTATTGGATTAGAATCTAAAATAATATCAAACGATAAAAAAACTAATACTTCCATTAATAATGTTAATAGTAAATTTCTTGATAAATTTTGTATAAATAAAAATAATAATTTTCAAATTGGCTTAATAGATACTGTTGTCGGATTTGAAAAAGAAATTGTAACAATTTTCGAAGTACTTGGAAGAAAAAATAAGTCAAATTTACTTATAACAGGCGAATCGGGTGTGGGGAAGACATCTTTGATAAATTGTTTTATTCAAAATATTGTTGAAGGGAACGTACCTTCTTTTCTCACTCATTCAATTGTATATGAATTAGATTTGGGTTCAATTCTTACAGAAGCGAATTATAAAGGAGAAATTGAAGATAGATTTAAAAATGTTATAAATGAAATCAAAAAATTAGATGATGCTATTTTGTTAATTGAATCTGTTGACAAAGTAATGGATAAACAAGGTGCTTTATATAGCATTTCAAATATATTAAAACAAGAGCTTAACAAAGGTAATATTTTACTTATATGCACCTCATCAATTGATGGTTATACGAAAAATATTGAAATAGATAAAGAATTTGTTTATAAATTTGAAAAAATTACTATTCAGGAGCCAAATTTCGACCAATGTTTTCGGATTTTAAAAGGTGCTATTGAGAATTTCGAGAAATATCATAATCTTACAATATCTAATGAAGTTATTATTGATGCAATAAGATTATCTAAACGATATATGAATGAAAAATCATTACCTGACTCAGTATTTGATTTATTGGATAGAACAATGTCACTAATAAAGACTACTAATGAAATTTCGAAAAATGATTTAATAACTATCCAAAATAAGTTAAATGATTTAAAAACAAACTTTAATAATATAAAAGATGAAAATTTAATTACTGAATTAAGTTGGATACATTTCGAAATATTTAATAAAATCAGTTCTTTACTCACAGTCGAATTAGATGAGGAATCTGTTGATTTTTTAAAAATTGATAAACCTGCTAAAATTGAATATTTAGAATCTATAATAAATAGATTATTATTACTATCTGAAGGAAAAAGAACAACTGTTCAAAATTCAGATTTATTTGCAGTTATAGCTAAACAAACCGGAATACCAATTGGTAAAGTTCAATCAAAAGAAAGAGATAAATTATTAAATGCTGAATCTACTCTTAAAAAACGTGTTGTTGGACAAGATCATGCAATGAAAATTATTTTGGATGCAGTATATGAATCCAGAGCTGGATTGAATAAGAAAGGACAATCAATGGGTGCTTTCTTCTTTTTAGGCCCTACTGGAACTGGAAAAACAGAAATGGCTAAAGCGTTAGCTGAATTTCTTTTTTTAGATGAATCTGCAATGATTCGTTTCGATATGTCAGAATTTAAAGAAGAACATTCTGTTGCTTTACTTATTGGTGCTCCTCCTGGATATGTTGGGTATGAAGAAGGTGGTTTATTAGTTAATCAGATCAGACAAAAACCATATTCTGTTGTGTTATTTGACGAAATTGAAAAAGCGCATCGGTCAGTTTTTGACATTTTTTTACAAATTATTGATGAAGGGAAATTACATGATCGCTTGGGTAGAACCGGATACTTTTCCAATGCATTAATTTTATTTACATCAAATATTGGGAGTCAATTTATAATTGAATCATTTAATAAAGAAATTATTCCTAAAAGTAACGATTTGCTGGAAATAATGCAGGGGCATTTTCGCCCAGAATTTCTTGGCAGGTTAACAGAAATTGTTCCTTTTTCTCCAATTACTGAAAATATTGTAACAATGATTTTCGATATTCATTTAAAAGGACTTCTTAAATTATTAGAAGAACAAAATATTTCACTTGTAATTGATGATATTGCAAAAAGAGAAATAGCATTATCCGGATTTAATGCACAATTTGGTGCTCGACCTATTATTGGTATGATTCGTAAAGAATTAAGACGTCCTCTTTCAAAACTTATAATTTCTGGTGAATTAGTAAGTGGTAGTAAAATTGAATTAAAATATTTAAATGGTGAGTTTAAATGGATTTATTAATTCAATAATATTGAAATTTTAACTTTAATTGGGTATATATTAGTTGAACGAATCTCTATCATATTTTTAATTTGATTTTCCATTCTACTTAAATCAAATTTATTTGTAAATGTAGATTTTAATATAATATCAATTAATATATATCTATGTGAACCTTGAGTTGTAGTTTCTATTTCATTTAATATGTCAATATTCTCAATTAATTCTTCTTTTATTGAATATTTCAATAATAATTCCTTAATACAAAAAAACCGGATATCAGACTTAGTAACTAATCTATCTTTAGTTAAAAAACAATATTGAGCTATATTTTTTTTAATTTCCTGATTCATTTCCCAATCTTTACCACCACTCGTTTCTCTAAGTAAACGGGTTTCTTTTTTATCGAATTCAATAGATGGGCGAATAGTAGAATTAATATTTATATCATTGGCTCTTACACTATTAGTTAGTAAATAACTTATTTCAATACTTTTATTTTGTTCATAAAGAGAATCACTTTGATTCAAAACAAGATAAATACCTTGGTTTGGCTTTTCATCTTTAATTATTTCATCAATTACATCTTTTAAAGCAATATTTAAATTTCTTAATTTTGCACCATCTTTTAGACCGTTGACCCCTCTAAATGCATAAAAATCAGAAGAATATTTGTTTAACAAGGTATTTATTTGTATAAGAAGTTCGTTTTTATTAAAACGTTCCATCCCAAAACGTCGAATTGAAAAAAGAGATCTATCATATATAGATTGTGTGGGAGCTAATAAATTTAAAAATTGCTTGTGATCTGACGAGCTAATTCTTTCGTTTGACTCTTTTAAGCTAAGATCAAATTGGTTTTCATTAGCAATTTTCTTTATTGGTTCATCATGTGATAATGTTATTGATTGTTTTTCAACATTGACAATAGGTACGCAATTAATCTTAATTTCATTTATATCTAAATTAAAATCAGCTTCATTTGATACAAATTCAAACTTCATTTCAATTTTGTTACTATTTCTATTTAAAATAATCTTGGTTGTATCATATTTATCTACAATAAAAAGCTTAAAATCTTGAACTACAAATAATTCACGCCAATATTCAATAGTACCATAAAAAAGAGAATTTTCAAATAATATGCTTTCATTATTAAACCATCCGGTAAAAGGTAGTTTTTCGTAATTATTAGGCTTAATTAGAGGTAAAATGAAATTATTTATTGAAATAGATATATCAGAAAATAAGTTAGTTAGAAAGTAGAAAGAAATACCATTTAAATCAGTTATAGGTTCATCACAAACCATTATAACAGAGAATTTATTCTGCTCAATTTTTTGAACAGAATCTATTCGGGCATCAATTATTTTTGTTTTTATCAAAGGTATAAACTGAAAAACTTCTTTCTCTTTTCTTTTACTATTCCCTTTGTCGATTTCTTTTTCAAGAATAAAAGGTGTTTCTTCATTTGCAAAACAATCATAATCAATACTTTTTTCTTTCTTTGTTTCAATTATTGAAAATGAAGGAATTGGTTTTATCAAATTATAAGGAATGATTTGTTCCGTTAATTCTTCTAAAAGATTATTTTTAAAACGATATATTTCTTCTTTAATATTATTTGATTGATATGCTAAGGCAGTCATTAACAATTTTACTACAGGATCATTTTCAATGTTGTAAAATTGACTATTTTTATCATCAGAGTCAAAATAGCCTTCCTTATCCCATAATGACATTGCTTCTTTTAACAATTCCTCAATATTCTTCTTATCTAATTCATTTTTAAAATTATCCATCATATATTATTATTTCCAAACATGAAATGAAATCGAATGTGAATAGTTGGTAGGTTTTTCAATATTTAGTTTTCCTTCAATTTTTAACTTAATAAGTTTTTCAGCTCTTTCATATTCCATGCTTACATATATATTTTTTAACCTTTGTTCATATTTCTCAATACTCCTTTTCAAATCCAAAGCAAAATTATTTGAATTATTACTTGAATCAATAATCTTTTTTGTATAATTAATATCATTTTTTTCATTTACTTTTTTTTCAACACACATTAAAGTACCATTTGTTTCGTCAAAATTTTCAAATTTATAATTTTTAAAAACAAAACCAAAATTCAAATCAGGTTGAAAACTTCCAATCTCAGAAGAAACAATTAATTCAATAAAATTATTCACAGATTGAATAATATCAGCTTCGCATTCTATTTTGCCATGTTGAATTTGAAATGGAATTTTTAAAAACATAATATTTTGTTTATTAAATTACAGGATTCCATTCATTATCTTCAATAATTGGTTCCTCCTTTTCTGGCAATTCCTCAAAAATTTCTTCTTTGCCTAATATCTCTTTAAAATAATAAAAAATAATAGTTACCTCTTCAAGAGTAATAAATATATCGTTATTGTCGAATTCTTTTTTAATAAAATTTATTGCTTTTTCACCAATATTTTGTTCGAAAAATAAGAAGGTTTTAACAAACTTTTTTAAAAGTAAAACTAATTCATAAGGAGTTTCATTCTTAGTATAATGATTCATCTCAAGTAAAAGCATTGAAAAAGAATAGGTAAGATATGATTCGTATTTTTTATTATAAATACACTCAGATATTTCATTTAATAACTTTTTAATTTCCTCGTGTTTATTTGAAAGCATCCTACTGCATGAAAGAGCAAATGAAGGTGGAATATAATCAACTTTTTCCCAATATTCGTTCTCTTTTCTTATTTTTATTAATGGGAATAAATTACCATCAGATAATTCTGCTAACTCTTTTAATTCGAAATCATATTCCATTTGAATATATGGAACTTCATTTACTTCTAATTGAATATATTCTTTGATTTTAGCAACAATATAATACTCACCTTTAAGTAATGATGGTAATTCAAATGTAAATTTTTCAAAAATTTGAAAAAACAATCCATTTCTTGTAATTGCCTCACAATTAATTTCATGAATTTCAATAGAGGAGTTTATAATATCACTGTTAATATTAAACTTAACTTTTGGTAACAATCCATATGATTTTATAGAAGCTAATTTTCTGTTAATATCATGATTAAATTGTTCATAATAGTCTGCTTCAATAAATGTATATGGAGTAATTTCCATACCTTGCTTCCAATCAATTCTTTTATTTATTATCATGTTATAAAAGTTGTGTGTTATAATCAAGAATTAATGGTTTATTTAAAATAAATCGTTGTGATGTATCTTTAATTTTAAAGTCATAATCTATATCGTATGGAAGAAACCAATCACTAATAAAATTAAAAAATTGTTTAAATTCAATATTTAAATTTTGATACTCGCTTAAAGACAATCTTTCTATATTAACAATAAATTCTATAACCATAATATCTTCTGGTAAAAGATCATTTCGTAAATATTTTTTATTAATTTCTACATAATTATTTAAAATTACACTAAGAATTTTTTGTAATAATAATAAATTAGCACGAATCTGAAATGAATAAATAATTAATGGTGCAATTTTTCTTATATATAAATTTTTTTCGTCTTTTAATTCATATCTAAAAAAATAAGAAAGAATTAAATCTACTTTGATTTCTACGATTTCATAGATTTTTTTTTCGAGCTTTAAACTCAAATCAAAATATTTAGTGTCAAAGTAATTGAAAAAAGTTAATAACTTCTTTCTGTCGGCATTTTGTTTTTTAATTTCTTCTTTTATTGCATATTCCTGTGCTATCTCATTTTTTTTATTAAATGTTTTTTTTTTTATTAGTAATCTTTTTTCAAAAAAGAAAAGTGTTTCAGGTAACAAATGAAAAATCCCATCACGAGAAATATCAAACAGAACTGTTTCATTAGTTGAATCCATTTTGATTTCAATAATATCTTTACTAAAATTTTTATAGAAACTTCCTAATGAATGCATTTCAATTACAGCGTCTTTAATAGTAGCTGCAATAATTGATTCTGCCTTTATGTCTCCTAATGAATTGTTTAAAGTATTAAATTTCACAGGTATAATATAATAAATTAAAAAGAATATTTTTGTGCATCAAATGAGAGTTCAATATAAGCATACCCATTTTCTGTAGTAACTTGTAAAACATCATAATAAGGTATTCCTATTTCCTTTAATGTAAGTTCTTGATAAGGGAATTTATTGTTGATATTCTCATATTCATTTTGTTCAACATCTCTTTTCATCCTAACAAATAATTCAGTATTACTTTCTATATAATCGGGAATTTTTGTTTCAGGTAATTTTGGGAAAAATCTCATATTATCTGAGCGAGTAACAATTTTATCAACAAATTTATCATTTCTAAGATTAATTATAACTTTTTCTACTGATAAGTATTTTTTTATTAATTCAAAAGTATCCGCAATCGTTGTATCTGCACTTAACTCAGGAATTTTTACAATAGGTTCCCAATTTTCATGAGAAGCACAAAAATCATCATATAAATCTGACTTTAATCGTTTTGCAGTTAGAAAAAGTCCCTCATAATTAAACCAACTGCCGCATAAAGAAGCAAATACTCCTTTTTCTAATTCTTCTTTGTGTATCAATTTCATTGCTTCCTGTGCCTGAATAGCTCCAATTATAGATGCAATAACAGGAGTGGTTGGAACACGTCCTTCTTTTTCATTTCTTCTGGCAAATCCACCACAAGGGAATGTATTGAAAATTGTTTTTTTTGCATTTTTCGACAATTCACATTCAAAACAATTTTTTCCTGGTATAAATACCTTTGCTGTTCCTGCCAAATCAAATATACCACCATCTACCCATGGTTTTCCTGCTCTCATGCATATACGGTTCAACTGAAGACGTGGAAAATTACCATCTAAACATCCTATGACAACATCCATATTACGATAAACTGCCAATCCAACATCTGTAGCAAGTCTTCCAATAATATAATTAACATTAATTGTTGGATTAATTTCTTTAAGCCTATTAGCTGCTACCTCTGCTTTAAACAAACCTTTATCTGCATCAGATTCGCGAAATAAAATAGAACGTGTTAAATTGCTGTATTCTATTATATCAAAATCAACAATTGTAATATTTCCAACACCGAATAATGCAAGGTTTTTGAGCACTTCATTTCCTAATGCACCAGCTCCAACAACCATTACTTTTGCATTTTTAACTTTCTCTGTTTTAAACCAAGAAAGTAAAGTAAATACATCCTTACCCCAAACCTTTTTTTCTTCTGTTTCTTGAATATTGTTTGACATTTAAAATTATTTTATTTATTTAAAATATAAATTACTGACATTTCAAATCCTGGTGATAAAATCCTGGTACCTTTTCCTGCTAACATATTGCTTTGATTGATACGATAAGTTGCTCCCTTAATAAATATTTCGTCCAACTGCTTTGATATAGGAGTAATAGAATAGTCACATTTAACTCCAATCTTTAACATCCAGGAATCTCCATTAATAGGAAGGTATAGTCCAGCTGAAATATTTCCCCACAATACAAACTTATTAATTTTATAATCAACATTTTTATAAGTTGAAGAAGAAGAACTAAAATTTAATGCGTCAACATCATGTATCAATACATTCCATTCAGGATAATATCCGGAAATATTATAATTACCACTTCCTTCAAAACTATTACTAATATTAAAAGAAGGTGTAATACCTATTTTACCATATAAACTCATCTTATTACTTCTTGGAATACCGTAACTAAATAAAATAGGTAAGTTCAAATATAATAATGAAATGTTTTCTTCAACATTGCTGTATAAACAAATTGCATTATATGTATCATTATCAATATCAGTTTGTCCATTTACAGTTTCTTTCAAAAATGAAAAATGAGCTTTTAATTTATAACTTGAAAGCCCCAGCCCAATACTTAAAGATATTGGACTACTAGTAGATAACTGAGAAGTCTCATAAGAAATGCAAAATTCTTTAGATAAAGGATTATTTTCCTGCCAAATACTATTATTAATTAAATCACCAGATAAATAAGGTTTTCCTGATCCTATTGTAAATCCAACAGAAGCTTTTGATTTTTTATAATCATCTATTTCAGAATTAGGCTTAATTGGATTTACCCTGCGTATTTCTAATTCTTTTTTAAGTCTTTCTATCTCTTTTTCTTTTTCTTTAATAGTAGTTGTGCCCGGATTTATATTATTATTTAATTCATCCCTTAGTCTTTTAATCTCAACTTCTTTTGTGTTAATTTCTTTTATGTTTTTTTCATTTTCAGATATTAATAATTTATATTCGGCTTCTTTTTTTGTAATTATTAAATTTAATGAATCATTATTATTACCTCCAACTATTGGTCTTTTTAATAATTTAATTTCATTCTGTAAATTAGTTTTTTCTATTAATAACTGATCATTTGAATTTTTTAATTTAACTTTTTCACTTTCCAATGTTGTTAACTTATTTAACTTTTCTTTCAATTCAGTTCCTTCATATAAAATAGAACTTATAATATCTCCTTTTGCACCAGGTATATATGTAATTTTTATATTTTTTTCTTTATTATATTTACCTATTACATTTTTTTCCTGAGCTTGTATTTGAATACAAACTAATATTAACAATACTAATAATCCAATTTTTTTCATTTTTTTATATTTTACTGGTTTTGTAATTCAAAAAATATATATTAAAATACTATAATAATTTTAATTTTATTAGAAAACAATTTATATTCATGCTTATGAACACATATTAATTTGTTTAAAATATATTTTAACGTAATCAATTATTTATCTTTTTCAACATAAGTAAAAGTTGTATTTCCTATTTTAAACAAAGTACCGTGTGTTAATAAAATAACTTCGTCTTTATTTAAAACTCTGCCATTAGCTAAGAAAGTGCCAGCTTCCAAAGCTTTGCAATAAGGACGATCGTTTTCAAGATATAATTCTACTTGCTTTTCAGCTATATCACCCTCACTATCCCAGTTAATTTGTATAATACAATCTATTGACTTACCTATAGTAACTTTGTTAAATCCACCACTAACATCCATCCACTTATAAATAGCAATATCACGTTCTTTCATTGGGCCTTCAGTATGTAAAAAATATTTCTCGGAAATGAAATGGACAACAGCAATAGCCATACCTAATCCTGCTGAATAGAACATATAACTGAACATACCAATAATTCCCTGAGCAAAAGTTGAAAGATATAATATAATAAAACTAAAAAGCACAGAAATTACACCACCAATAAATGAGCTTTTAAATTTAATTTCAGTTTTGAAAGATAAAATAAATGCCATACCCGAAGCAAAAAACAACCAGGGTATCCAATCTATCCATAAACAGTTTGTACTCTTACCTGCAATGATTATTACAATAGCTCCTGCTAAAAACGTAATAAATCCAAGTATACTGCTAAAAATTGAACGTAATAATAAACCAAATAAAATCTTTAAAGTCTTTTTACGAAATTCAATAAAATATGAAAATGAAAACGTTAAAAAGAAACCTAAAAGAATACCTGTTAATAAAAGACTTTGAGTTTTTGTAATAAATTCACTGATAGTATCCGGGTCAATACCTTTTAAAGGTATTTTATTGGTTAAAGGATAAAAAGTTTTAATTATAAAAGAAATTAAAACAGAAAATAATTTATCAGTAAAGATAATCTTTAAAATAACCCATGATAACATCCCACTAATCAAGCCATATAATATCCAGGGTAATAGATGTGTTGTATTTCTTAGGTCAGTTAAGTGTTTTTGATTATAATAATGTATTCCTTCACGACAATTTTTCCCATATTCAGGACAACGATCTCTATTTGCTTCCCAGCAATCTAAATGTACAGTATGTTTACATTTAACAACAACTTTTTCAGCATTCTTAATATCCTTTTTACAAAAATAACATTTTTGTGTAACTAAAGAATTACCATTAATATCATCATTACTAATTTTAAAAGGTTTTATGTATTTTTTCTTGAAATTTTTAAATTTAATAAAAGGAATTAAAAACTGTAATATAAAATATAAAATACTTATAAAAAATATACCAAATAATAATCCAAATTCAATGGTAGTCCATTTAGATTTTTGTTTATTTTCACCCACAACCACTGGAACAAGTTTATTACCCCGGGCATAATCTTTTTCACCATAAGCCTGTTGTTTCTGTTCATTCTCAATTAACAACTGAAGTGTATTTGTATTTAAAGTATATGTTTTACCATTAGGGTTTAACAAAACCACCTCATAATCAGCTTCTAAATCAGTTACTATATTAAATATTTTTTTCTGGATTGAATCTGCATTAAATACAGGATGAAATTCACCTTTTGTAACACCTTCACCACCCGTTTTACATATTACCTGCATTGCAATCTCAATATCCTGCAAATTATTTTTATCACCAAAATAAATGCAATGAATTGGAATATTAGGAATCTCTTTTTTATTTATTTTTTCAGGTATTTCATTTGTTAAAGTTAGTTTCAGCTTGTTAAAATCTTCAGCACCTCCAATATAAGACAAACCATCTTTCATTTTCCCATCTGTTAATACAAATAGCATTTTAGGTTTTGCTGTATCACTTAATATCTTGTCATTTTGGATTGCTGGATAATAGGTTTGAGGTAATCCTGAAAGCTCTTCAACTTTTGACAACAAAGCTTTATATAAAAATTTATTAGAATTTTTATCCATTTCTCTAAACTGATATGTCTCTTTAATTATAGTAGCTAAAGCATTGTATCCGGATTTTTCTTTGTTAGAAATTAAAATACTTTCTGTTACCTTAGCATTCATCACAGAAAGGTAAATTTTATTATTTGGCAATATAGTTAAGATTTTCCTAACAGCTTCTAATTGTTTTTCTATTAAACTATCATGAATTGAAGAACTTATATCCATCAATATTAGAATAGTTAAATCTTTGTTAATTCTATATTGGCCTCCAATTTCATTAATTGAATAAAATCGGGGATTGTATATATTATTAAACCCTGTTTCTTTAATACAAATTTTAGAAGTATCAATTTTCCCAAAATTGATTTTCTTTCCTTTTTCTTTTATATTAATTTCACAAAAAATAGTATCCAGTAAAGATGATGTTCTAAAATTAACAAACTCTACTCTTTTATTAAAATTTTCTTTATTTATATCTTGTGGTAAATTTCTTTGTGTGTTTTTCTCATCCTGAGAACAAGATAAAAGAAATAATAAGAATATAATTAATAATGATTGTCTTTTCATATAAATGTTAGGTTTTAACTATAAATTAAATTTTAAACTTTATATTCTCTTCCGTCTAGTCCATGCTTTCATTTGATCTAAGGTAAATCGAATAAGTGTGTCTTTTTCTTTCACATATATCCCATTTTCATTTTTAAGACCTACAAACATCTCGTTATCGGAAATGTAAATAATAAAAAAGCTATATTTATTGATAATTGTATAATACTTCCCAAGTATTTCTTCAAGATTGGATATAGTATCTGCTATAAAACAGCCTATCATTTTTTCATTATGAGTTATTAAACAATTTTCAATAACAAAATCAGGTTGTTTATTCACTTCAGTCTGAACTGAAGAACCTTCAAAATAACCAATTATCCCTTTGTTATTTGTATATAAAATATCATCCATCTCATTAATCGCCTTGGCTGAAAATAATAAAGAAAGAATATTTTTACTATTTATATTTAATTTAAAATAATTATCAGCAGCAATAGTATTAAAAACAATACTTTCTTCCTTACTTTGCCGGCTCCATTGGTATAATGAATCCAACGGATACGTTTTAGTCATTTCAGCTTTATTATTCATCGTACCATCTTTTTTGGGAGTAAAAAAAGCAGTATCCAATGAAGGAGTATTAGTGTCAATTACAATTGCAAGTGTTCTGTTTTTTGCATCCGAATAAGAAAGTTGTTTTTGAACCAACAAATCCTGAGTCGAGAGAAATAATCCCAATCCGGGATGCGAATGCATCCAAGAAGTATGGACATAATTACATTTAGTTTTTTCCTGCAGATTAAAAATAGTATTACCCAATACAACACCTATTTTTTTACCAAAATTTAAAGCATATTCTCCATATACAACATCATCGCCGGGTTCTACCATAAATTCCAGACTAATATTATAGCATAATTTAGATGAATCAGCGTATTCCCAACGACCTACAAAATAACAACCCGTTTCCAATGTCCTGTCATTAAATTCAAGGAATTTTTTAAAAGAATCATACATATTTTTAATTGCATTTCTACTGATATATATTTTTTGAATAGCTGTATCAGTATATATATCACGGGCATCTAAAACATAATAATTATTTAAATCTTTTTTAACTTCATCTAATCCTATTTTTCCATTTTCATCATCGTTGGCATCACTGCCAATAATATCATTTTTCGAAAATACAGATAATTGTTTCTTATTGATAAGCTTTTTCCTATAACGTTTTGTGAAAATATATAAAATAAAACATATAATAACTAATGTTATAAATGCTACAATATATATCAACCAATTATTTTTGAATGAATTGTTTTGTTTGTCACTTTTACAATTTGCTGTATCTGTATTTTTTACAACTTCTTTAATAAATGTTATATTAACTTTTTTACTATCATTTTTATCAAGGTATAAAGATATAAAATCTCCTTCTTTAATCCCTCCTTTTGGAATCTTAAACACAATACTTGGCATTTTATCACCAATAGGGTAACATTTACCTTCTTCAACAATATTGAATTTATTTAATTCTTTAATTTTATTATCTGATGTTACATTATAAAAGAAATTATTAATACATCCTTCTTGTTTAATAAATAAATAGTAATCATGTTTATTTGTAATTGTTAATAAATTTGTATTAACATCATACTCTGCTGAAAGTAATTCATCCTGAGAATAAGCAAAATTATTACAGATTAAAAAAAGCAGAATCGCCCATATAGTAATTAAAATGTATTTATTCTTTTTCATATTTCTAAATTCTTGGTATTTCATTTTTTGGTTTATTTCCTTTCATTAGTTTTCTGGTTCTAAGGGTATTATTAACCATAGTTGCAATAAAAATAACTATTGCCAATATTCCACCAACTTCAAGAATAAGTAGAAGTATATTACTTGATGGGGGTGCTTTTTTAGCATCAATTTCAGTCTGTAATTTCTGAATTGTTTTATAAATATCATTTAATTCATTTTTCTCATTTATAATTTTTTTATCAGGAATTATTACAGTATTAAATTCGGTATTTAAACTTATCAATCCCCCTTTTTTTAATGCCTCCAACTCTTCCCATTTCTTTATTATACAAAGAGAATCTGCCTGTATTCCGATTTCTTGGTATTTTACTAAAAAATTATTCAATTCTTTTAGAATATCTTTTTCCTTTTCTTTTTCAGCATTTTCTTTTTCAGCCTTTTCAATATTTGATGATATTTTATTAATCAACTGATTACAATTATCACTCATTATTTTTAGCTTTTTATCTCCTGTAATTTTAGGAATATTGGCTTCGTATAACTTTATAAAAGCATTCTTTTGACTTTCAAATGTCATTTTATCAGGTTCTTTATCAGCAAATTTTTCTAAATTCTGCTGATAACACTTTAGAAGAGAATAAATAGAATCCTTTTCCTGTGCATAAGCTGAAGAATAATTAATGATAAAAAAGACCACTGTAGCATAAACACCAAAGCGAAAGATTTTTTTTATTTTTTTCATTTATAATTATTTATTTGTCAATTGGAATACACATATAAAATTATTAAAATTTTGTATGATTTTTATCTAATTGCTATTTTATTCTAATTATTTATTATTTTTTAAATACGATAGTACATATTCCAGATATTTGTTATTACATTTTGTAGTTACCAAATATGTTTTTACAAAGTTCAAATATTCGGTATACGCTTTTTTGATTTCTTTATTGGTTTTACAAGCAGCAGTATTAAATTCTGAATCAATAGATTTTGTAATCTTATCAAATTTATCCTGATTTAATTCTTTTTTATTCACTAAAAAATAGTCCGTCAAATTATTTATATCATTTGCAGCTTTTTTAATATCATTTACTCTCAATTTACAAAGAGGTGGTGGTGGAGGTAAAAATATTTCAGGTTTACTTTTAATCAAATCATCATTTTGCTTTTGAATTAATGCAAGAAGTTCATTACATACTGGTAAATCTTTTACCTTAGTATTAATATTTGTATACTCATCTTCAATATCTTTCCATGCACTCATTCTTAAATTATATTCTTCTGTGCTTTTAATCTCTTTTTTCTCAGAATTAAATTTATTTAAATTTTCAATATTTAGATTTAGCTCGTTTTTCGACTTAATAACTTCTTCCTGATCACATGGTTCTATTTTAGGGCAGGAAAATATTTTAATATTATCATAGGTTTTCAGATATTCCTGTACCAATGAAACCAATGAAGGACATAATGAATTTTCATATTTATTTTTAATATTTTGCTGCAGGTAATCATCATCAGTGAGTTTCTTTATTTCTTCAATTTCTTTACAATCTTTCTTGTTTTTTGCGATTTCTAAATTATTCAAGCTTTTTTTTAAATTGACAATTTGAATATTTATAAAATCTTTAGTCTGAGATTCTTCTAAACATGGATTTCTTAAAATTCTAATCTGAAAATTTTTACTTTCTCCTATATATTGCAACTGCATTTTTCTTTTTGTTTTTTTCTCAAACGGAATTAAATTTGAAAAATTTATTGTTAAATATTCAGCTTTGTCAATAACTTTAAAGTATAAATATAAATTAATTCCATTTAAATTAAACATTTCATTTTTTAAAAAATCATTTTCAAATTTTATCCCATTGTTTATTAAACCGACATAATTACAACCAGAATAAGTATTTGAATCAAATTTTCCTTTCCAACCTCCTTTTATTTGTCTTTTAAATGATCTGCTAAAAGACAGCTTTTTTTGATATTTTTCTTTAAAACTACTTTTAAGATTATAATCTGTAAATTCTGATTTTTCTGGCATCCATATAAAATTGTACCTGGAAGGCATTGAATTAGTAATGATTGCTGTAACTATTTCTGTTGATTGATTATAAAAGAATTTTATATTTAAATTTATATTATAAGATCCTTTTAAAGGTTCATTAATAGGTTTAATAATAAAATTGAAATTTTCAGTCGAATCATTATTAGATATTATTATAGTTGATTGTGCATTAATTGTTAATGCGTTTACAAATATAAATATAAGAATTATTATTTTTTTCATATTTAGTTTATTTATTGTATTTTAAGTCATCAATCCATCCATTAGGTTCTGCCTGATTACACACCCATTCTGCTACGTATAAATCCTCAGGATATGGTTCTTTAGCAATAGCATGATATTTTTCATACTTCAAATAATGTGAAACACGTTCAATAAATAAAGCTATATCTGCAAAACTTCCAAAAGCAACTTCATTAAGACAAATCCTTCCTGCAAAATCGCCAAAGTATCTTATATTAGGATGCCAGGGATGAGGAATCTTATTTCCGTCAATATCCATTGTCATAAATCTAAATACCATCTTACTGTCACAACTCGGATAATTATTGGGAATTTTAATTTTCATAAAAAACTTATCAGCAAATATTGGTTTTTCAAATCCGTTTTCATCTTTTTCAGCTACACCACAAAACGATCTTATATTATAAATAACTTCATATTCCAAAGGAAGATCAAAAGCATTTCTTTCAGTAATTCGATAAAAAATTTCAGTGTTATTATTTATTCGCTTATCAATAGTTTCCCATTCCCACAACAATCTGGCATTTGTGCAGTTGAAATTTTTCTCTTTTAAATTTTCAATTTCCTGAATAAACATAAATTTTCAATTCTACTTTAATTATTGTTAATATTACTTACCTGATAATTGTTTTTCAGCTCTTCAATCCATCCGTTTGGCTCAGCCTGTTCTCTCACCCATTCGGCTACTTTAAGATCCTGTGGGTATGGTTCTACTAAAACTGCATGGTATTTTTCATATTTAAGATACAAAGCAATTCTTTCAATAAATAATGCTAAATCAGCAAATGTCCCAAATGCAACTTCATTGATACATACTTTACCAGGAAAATCTCCGTAATATTGTATATTGGGATGCCAGGGATTAGGGATTTTATTTATTTCAAGAATATCTTCTGTCATAAAACAAAAATAGGGTTTGCTGTCGCAACTGGGAAAATTTTTTGGAATCGTAATCCGCATTGTAAATTCATTTGCAAAAAGTGGATGCTGTAATCCATTTTCATCCTTTTCAGTTATACCACAAAAAGATCTGATTTTGTATTTAATTTCATAATCAATAGGTAATCCATTAGGATTTCGCTCTCTTATAAATATTTCAATCTCTTCGTTGTTTGAAAATCTTTTCATTATTAATTCCCATTCCTCAAGCAAACGTGAATCTTTAGCTTTCAGATTAAGCTTTTTATATTTTTCAATTTCAGCTATCATATTAATTTGTGCCTCCAGCTTTTGGATCTGATACTAATTCAAGTGTATCACCGTTTTTAACATTATAATCTTTTAAACAAAATTCTGTTTTACCCCTAGAAGAATGAAGAAGAA
This sequence comes from Bacteroidales bacterium, assembly GCA_049315385.1. GTDB lineage: Bacteria > Bacteroidota > Bacteroidia > Bacteroidales > JACABE01 > JACABE01. The sequence goes on along the minus strand of JBMOKG010000001.1, from coordinate 162,744 downwards.
GCACCTGCCCACTTTCATCAATTTTTCCAAAAATGTAATCTACAGGAACACCATCGTTGCCCATTGTTGGCATATCGAACATATAATTTCCTTCTCTGTCTTTAAGATGTTTTAGATTATCAATTAATACCTCAAGATTGGTATTAGGGTTATTTACAATTACCTTTTGCCTTTTGGCTTGATACTGAATGTATAAAAAGAAATTTTCTTCCATAATTTTAGTTATTTAATAATTATTTTTTAAAATATGTTTTGCCATCATTTGTGTTAATTTAATATATAGAGCCTTTATAAAGAGTAAGCTTAAATTTAATTCATTCTGGTTATTTATTAATCTATCATATACAATTTTCCCGTTTAAGTTTTAAATAGTAAGTATTGAACCACTTATCTTTGAATGAAAATTGGAGTTATCTTTTCCCCACATTTTCTGTATTTATTACACCTTCTTCTCCCAAAACTGGTATTTGAGCAATTGAAATTTTTTTTTTAATTTCTTGAATTAATATAAATTTTGAATACTTCATTAATTATTGTTAATATTACTTACCTGATAATTGTTTTTCAGCTCTTCAATCCATCCGTTTGGCTCAGCCTGTTCTCTCACCCATTCGGCTACTTTAAGATCCTGTGGGTATGGTTCTACTAAAACTGCATGGTATTTTTCATATTTAAGATACAATGCAATCTGCTCAATAAATACTGCTAAATCTGCAAATGTTCCAAATGCGGCTAAATTGAGAGAAACTCTACCCGGATAATCTCCGTAATATTGTATAGTCGGATGCAAGGGGTGAGGAATTTTATTTATTTTAAGAAAATCTTCTGTCATAAAACAAAAATAGGGTTTGCTGTCGCAACTGGGGAAATTTTCAGGAATAGTAATCCGCATAATAAATTCATTTGCATAAATAGGATGCTCTAATCCATTTTCATCCTTTTCCTTTACACCACAAAAAGATCTGATTTTATAATTAATCTCATAATCAACAGGCAACCCATTAGGATTCCACTCTCTTATAATGATTGAAATCTCTTCATTATTCGAAAATCTTTTCATTATTAATTCCCATTCCTCAAGCAAACGTGAATCTTTAGCTTTCAGATTAAGCTTTTTATATTTTTCAATTTCAGCTATCATATTAATTTGTGCCTCCAGCTAATGGATCCACTACTAATTCAAGCGTATCTCCATTTTTAACATTATAATCTTTTAAACAAAATTCTGTTTTGCCCCTTGAAGGATGAAGAATGGATACCTTACCATTTTCATCAATTTTTCCAAAAACATAAATAACCCCTACACCCTCTTTCATATGTGGCATATCGAACATATAATTTCCTTCTCTGTCTTTAAGATGTTTTAAATTATCAATTAAAACATCCAGATTGGTATTAGGATTATTTACAATTACCTTTTGCTTTTTGGCTTGATACTGAATGTATAAAAAGAAATTTTCTTCCATAATATTAGCTATTTAATAATTAATTTTTCTAAATAGGTTTTGCCCTCATTTGTGGTTAATTTTACTATATAAAAACCTTTATAAAAGGGTAAGTTAAAATTCAATTCATTCCGGTTATTTATTAATCTGTTATAAACAATTTTCCCATTTAAGTTGTAAATATTAAGCATTGAGCCATTTACATTTATTGTTTCGGAATTGAAACTCAAATAAAAGTTTCCATTGTTAGGGTTAGGCGAAATTGTAAAAACAAGACTTTTCTTATTTGTTAAGATATAGGGATTTGTAAAATTACCACATTCACGATTTGTAGATAAAGCTACATATACTTTATATTTAACATTGTGTTCCAATGTTGCGCCAGCTGTTATGCTTGCAGGATAGTAAAATTGTTCGTTTGCTCCATTAATAATTATAGAATCTTTATACCATTGATAATACAATTCCTTAGGTGGATTAGGGTAAATAAGCATATATGGTTCACCATTAATTCCTTCTTTAGCAACGATATCATTCAGGTTTAAAGCACTTATCTGAGCAATTGGAACAGTTAAAGTTTTCCAAGCTACGCAAAGAGTTGTTTTATCTGTAACAATTACTTGTATCCTTCCAATTAATGAATCATTTCCCCAATTAACAGTTATTTTGTTTGTCGTATCTTGACCCGCAATCATTCCTCCGCTGACTGCCCAGATATAGGTCCTATTTGGTATATTATCAATTTCATACGTAATTCCTTGTTGATTAGAACATACAGCATTCTTGCCTTTTATTGCGGAAATAACAGGCGGTTGATATATTCCAATATTTCCAGTTAAAGTAACGTCAGTACAGGAGGAAACTGTTGAAACAGTATAATTTCCATTTTGTAAGGGGATACCCTTAATGGTAATCTTATTATTTGATGTATTGACACTTGTGTTCAAGCCAGAAGCTAAATTATTTACAAATGCTGATATAGCACTACCCCCATAAGTAAATACAATTGAGTCTATAGGTAATCCTGAACATACTGTCTGATTCTGAATGCCGCTAGTTAAATTAAGTGTTGGTTGTGGTGTAACATTGATAGTACCGGTAGCAGTAATATTACCACAACCACCAGTAAGTGTAATTGAATAATTAAATAGTCCTGAAACTAAAGGTGTACCACTTATTGTGATATTACCACCAGAGTAATTACCGTTCACACCGCTAGGTAAACCGCTAAATGTAGCAGTATTAGCACCGGTAGATGAATATGTTATGTCTGCTATAGCATTGTTGATACATTTTGTTTGTATATTGTTGCCAGATGTTAGAGAGATGGTATTGTTGGGTATAACAGTAATTGAACCAGTTGCATTTACTGTTCCACAACCTCCGGTTAATGGAATGCTATAATTTAATATGCCAGATGCTGTTGGTGTTCCACTTATAGTAATGGTATTGGCTGCCCAGGAAGCTACTATCCCTGAAGGTAAACCAGCGGCAACACCTATACCATTTGCTCCTGTGGTTATATGTACTATGGCTGCGAGTGGGGTATTGATGCACAACATTGGTGTTGATGATGCTGAACTTACTGTGTTTGCTGATATAACTGTAATTACACCTGTTGCATTTACGGATCCACAACCTCCGGTTAGTGGGATGATATAGCTATATGTACCTGATACTGATGGCGTACCACTAATAGTAATGATATTAGCTGCCCATGCGGCTGTTACTCCAGTTGGTAAACCTATAGGACTGCCTATACCTGTTGCAAGTATTGTGGTATGGGTGATTGCTGTTAAAACAGTATAGATACATAAGGTTGGAGTAGATGAGGCTGCACCTGCTGTCATATATGGTATTATGATAATTGTTGTTGTTGCATTTACAGTTCCACAACCTCCTGATGCTGCAATAGTATAGGTTACCGTATAACTTCCTGGCGTACTCGTACTGGGTGTAATAGCTCCTGTTGATGCATCTATAGTTAAACCTGCCGGGATGGCTGTATAGGTACCGCCACTTGTGCCCGTATGTGTTACAGCCTGAGCTGTTGTAATACTTTTACAGAAAGGTGTGCCGGAATAGGAAATTGTTGCTGCTGGTAAAGTATTGATTACTATTGGACTTGTTGCTGATACTGATCCACATCCTGCGGATGCAGAGATACTATTGGTGACAGTATATGCACCCGCTGTACTTGAAGCCAAGTTCACAGATCCTGTTGAAGCATTTATTATCAGACCTGTAGGTGTTGAAGAAAATGTTCCTGCAATACCACTTAAAGAAGGTAAAGGATTGCTTGCATTGGAACAATAAGGTGTACCTGTAAAACTAAAGGTTGCCACAGGCAAGGTGGTTATTGTTACTGAAGTGGTTACAGGAATACTCGAGCATCCTCCCGATGCCGGAATGGTATAAGTAACAGTATAAATTCCACCTGTGCTTGTATTGGGGGTAATGTCTCCTGTGCCTGAATTTATAGAAAGTCCTGCTGAAGAACTATAAATACCTCCTGTATAGGCTGCTGTACCATTTATTGTGACCGGTTGTGCTGTACTTAAAGACTTGCAAAAAGGTGTGCCTGTATAGCTGATGGTCGCTGTAGGTATTGCTGTTATTATTATAGCAGATATTGCATTTACAGTTCCACAACCTCCTGATGCTGCAATAGTATAGGTAACTGTATAACTTCCTGGTGTACTCGCACTGGGTGTAATAGCTCCTGTTGATGCATCTATAGTTAAACCTGCCGGGATGGCTGTATAGGTACCGCCACTTGTGCCCGTATGTGTTACAGCCTGAGCTGTTGTAATACTTTTACAGAAAGGTGTGCCGGAATAGGAAATTGTTGCTGCTGGTAAAGTATTGATTACTATTGGACTTGTTGCTGATACTGATCCACATCCTGCGGATGCAGAGATACTATTGGTGACAGTATATGCACCCGCTGTACTTGAAGCCAAGTTCACAGATCCTGTTGAAGCATTTATTATCAGACCTGTAGGTGTTGAAGAAAATGTTCCTGCAATACCACTTAAAGAAGGTAAAGGATTGCTTGCATTGGAACAATAAGGTGTACCTGTAAAACTAAAGGTTGCCACAGGCAAGGTGGTTATTGTTACTGAAGTGGTTACAGGAATACTCGAGCATCCTCCCGATGCCGGAATGGTATAAGTAACAGTATAAATTCCACCTGTGCTTGTATTGGGGGTAATGTCTCCTGTGCCTGAATTTATAGAAAGTCCTGCTGAAGAACTATAAATACCTCCTGTATAGGCTGCTGTACCATTAATTGTAACCGGTTGTGCTGTATTTAAAGACGTGCAAAAAGGTGTGCCTGTATAGCTAATGGTCGCTGTAGGTATTGCTGTTACACTAACTGGATAAGGAAAACTACTTTTATTCTTTTCAGTTAATCCTTCCATGTATGTAATATTAACGGTATAAGCTCCCGAATCACTGCTTTGTGCAGAGTTAATTACACAGATAGAATCTGTACTTGAAAGAACAGTTGCACCATTTTTCCATTGATACGTTATTGCAGTAACACCTGTTACATTAGCAGTTAAGGTAATACTTGCCCCTGTGCAAACAGAATTACCGCCTGTAATACTTACACTCTGTGAATTTACAGCCAATATTGTAAACATTAAAACTGTACAAAAAGTAATTATTTTTTTCATATTGATTGTTTATTAAAACTTATCGTATATAACTATTATTTTTCATTTATTTGTTAAATCAATTTTGTATATAAAATCTTATACTTTTTAATTATTATAAAAGATTTAGAATATTTCTTATTATTGAGGAATTACTAAATGATAGGCATGCTCCCCACCTCCTGGTAAAATCGTGCGTTTTTGATCAATTGATGGATTTTTTCGGAAAGCCTTTATAAATGAATCCTTATGTTTTATAGAAGTAGGTTGGATATCTAAAACATTAACTTTTAATGGATCATCGCAATGCAAGGATACCTTATTACAACTAAGCTCATTAATTTTATTTTGCATATTACTTAGATTGGTTTTCTTATCATATTTGTCCGAATAAACATTAATAACTTTATCACCATTTGATCCATATAATTTTAATTGGCTTTTTATGCCGCCTGGTTCTACTAAATAATTATACATTATTAGTGCCTGACCTTCAGAATTTCTTATTGTGCTATTTATTTGTATTGAAGTATTTCCAGATTCCTGCATTATAGTCTTAAGTACTTCTATTGTATGCTTTGAAATTGTTCCTTTAAGACTAGGTTTTTCATAATTTATTACCAATTCTGTTTTGTCATCTAATATTTTTTTAGATTTTGTATCATAAACTTTTTTCTGAGTTCCAAATGAAGCTAATTTGTTTAAAATTGAATTCTTCAAAGAATTCATATCCATACTTTTCTTATCTGTATTAATTATAGTCTCTGTATCCATTTTTAAATTATTGATAATTCTTGTTTGCCTTTTTCGAGATGAAACATAATTTCCAAAGTCATTTCTTCACCTGTTTTATCATTTTTTAGATGTAAGGCAGAATCTCCATTTTTCTGTTTCAAACTCACTAATTTTCCATAACCATAAATAAACATAATATCTTCTGGCGAAGTTGGAACTACCACAAAACCATTTTGAAAATCGTCGATTAGGCCATTTATTCTTTTGCTTTTTTCCTCTTCACTTAAGTACATGCTTATACAAGTATTATTTTCTCTTTGTTTAAATAGCTCGGAAATTATATTATACTGCTTTGCATTTATTAGGTTCTCAATCCTTTTATATGCTTTATCAACCAATTTTCTTAAATCTTCAACATCGTTCAAATTAGTTGAATTTTGCCATGAACTTATCTTGTAAGGAACCTTAGCTAAGAAATCTGATTTGTGTTTTATAAAGGGCAATCCTGTTGGCGGGTCAGAAATTTCGAAAAGATCATTTTTCTCAAATAGTTTGAAAGCACCTTCAACATCATACAAATCTATAGAAGCAGAAAATTCAACCTTTTCATTTAATGTTAGATTGTCTAATGTTGGCAAAATAATAAAATCTACAACCTGTTTGCCAGATTCAAGAATAAGATGGTTGATTGGAGAAATCGTTGAAAGTTGTCCTTTGATATTCATGCTTTCGACAGGAACATCATTTATCCTAATTTCAAAAAAGCATGCCGCTGCATTGAAATCAATTACATAGTATGGAAATTTTGTTTCACTCATTCAGTTTAACTTAAATCAATTAATACAAATTCTAAAGACTCATTAATATCAATGGTTTCCTTATTTCCAGCAATTTTATCAACCCCAGCAACAACAAGTGATAGCAAATCAACATTTTTCACAACTATTATTTCGCCCTTATAGTCAACAATGGTAGAATTCCATTTTTTAGTAAGGTTAACTTCAATCACAAATACATATTCTACCTTTAATCCATCCCAAATAACATAGGGAGAAAATATTAATTTATTTAATGAAAATTTTACAGAACCTCCAGCAGTTATAGAAGAACTACCCTCTCCAGATAACTCAACATGAACCTTTTTTGCTTTTACGTTAACACCGGCTTTTAATTTTGCACTGACTTTTCCCTGACAATCAAGTTTTACATTGTCCTCAGATAATTCAACAGTATTTATTTTCAATTTCCCACTTAAGCTAACATCTCCTGACAGCACAAGTTTAAGAAAAAGCTCTGCCTGATAATCTTTACTTACAGAATTAATAGCATTTTGAAGGATCTCAATAAGAGTCCCTAAACCAGGCATTATAGCATTTCCTGCAATTTCTAAAAGGTTAATGGTATAGGTTATCCCAAAAAGTGGTTTTGCAGAAACATTAAAACCCAAATTTCTACCAATAAGAGATAAATCGTTAGAAGTAGCATATTCCCAACTAAAACTAAATTCCAATTTGGACTCATTAGTTTCTCGTTCATTTTCAACTTTTTGAATATCTAAAAACTCCTTTAATGTTCTATCAAGCCTTTTTGTTTTTGTTAATGTTTGTGCTAACTTTGCTAATTTATTTAACTTTTTTCTAATTTCGTCTTCTTTTGATCCTACTTTACTTGGTGATGTATGAGACAATGAAAATGATATTGTCTCTTTTGGTTCATTAAATTCACAAGAGGCTGAAAAAGAATAATTTTTATCAAATTTTTTATAATTACTTTCTTTCTTTGCTTTATCATCAGTTTCAAAATCAAGTCCTAATGCAATCTCAAATTTTAAATCCGGGTAAGGAATCAAAAATGTTGTCACATCATTTTTACATGATGTGAATATTAGTGAAAGTTTATCAATTTGAGGTTTTGCCTTAGAAATTGGGATAGGTAAGAAAAAATAATTATATAAAAATGAAAAATCCTTCTTGATTTTCTCAAATTTAATTTTAGTACTCTCAGTTAATTCTTGTTCATTATTAGATGTCGCATCAATAAAATAATTCTTATTATGTTTTTGTGGGTTTGTGCAATTATTATCATTTATTTTAATAACCTCAAAAGGAATTTTTTTCCCAGCGTTATTTGTTAATAAATATATAGGCTTTTTAACAGTATTCCCATCCTTAATGTTGAATATGTAATCATCCTCTAATATAAAAATACTTATTTCATTTTCATTAGGCTTAATTTTAATGCTTTCAATACTACATTTAGGTACACTTTTATAATCTGTCCCTTGTGCTCCTACTTCAGCTTTTCCCATAATATTTCCTTGCCTTAGTATTATTATTGTCCGTCAGAATTTATTTTAATATTCCCTGCCCAGCTACACATTAACTGGCAGGAGCTTAGTAAAGCAGGCTGTCCCTGTAATAATACATCTGTTTTCCCATTCATCCAGGGAGCAGTAGTATTTGGAATACAGGGCATGGGTGTTAACACTCCCATAGCAGATGCGGTGGCAGATGCTACTGTTGGGTTAGCCATAGAACGGCATAAACCAAAGGGGGCTATATTTACCATAGGTTTATTGTCGGAAATATTTGCCTGAGGTTTATGGCTTAAAAATATAGTTCTTATAGGTAAAACCATCAATGTAGATGGAGCACTTCCCATACTGCATTGCATTTTAGCTGTACTGCATACATACGTTGCCATAGTCTTAAGAGTTTATTTTAACATTTCCTGCTTTAATATCCATCTGGCTTCCTCCATCAATTTTCATTGTACTATCAGCTTTTTGTTCATGCGATTGAGAATAGAGCTGCATTTTACTGGAAGCTTCTTCTTTAATATCAGTGGCCTCCATGGAGAAAGTTTTGCCAACCGTTACATCCTGATTATTTCCGATATCTATCATTTGGTCTTTTCCTACTGACAGTGTTTGTTTTTCGCCAATACTGGTATCCATATTTTTGCCAATACTTTCGGTCATATTCTTACCTGCAGTTATAGCAATATCATCACCTGCTTCCACCGTAATATTTTTACCAGCTGTTTCTTTTATATTTTCATCAGCATGCCTTATCATATCCACATCAGCCGTCATTTCAATGTTCTTTTTTGCATGCATAATAATATTTTCATCGGCATACAATTCAATATTGCCTTTAGATTCCAGCTTAATCAGTTTTTCGAAGGTAGAATAAGTAAGTACGTAATTTTCTTTTTCATTATCATATATACGGATGTACTCTTTACCATCAGTGTCGTAAAATTCGATGGTATGCCCGCTGCGTGTTCTGATGGCTTTAACATCATCTGTACCGTTGTACCATTTCCCTTCGGGACGTTGCTTGCCATGAAACAAGGTTCCTATGACATAAGGTTTTTCGGCATTGCCATTTTCAAATCCAACCATAACTTCTTCCTCTATTTCAGGAATAAAATAAAACCCTTTGTTATTGCCTCCATGAGGTTGCGCAATACGTATCCAGGGTGACATTAAATCGTCTTTCTGTAATTCCTGCCATATAAACTGCACCCTTATTCTACCTATTTTTTCTGGATCTTTGTTGTCTTTTACAATGGCACGCTGGGGTTCTGAAAATGGATAGACATCAGTATTTTCAAATGGAGGATAAATTGCTGCAGAGGGTATGGCAACAATTTCATTTTCGTAATGTCCATCCAGTATAACTTTGTGCGTAATCTGGCAGATAATCAATTCATCATGCTTTTTCTGTTCTACACTTCCATCATCTTTATCAAAAAATTCAATAATAGAAATCTTGCTTCCGATTTGTAAATCAACACGATTGGTAACAGCATGGCAAATCATCATTTGTGATTTACCGCCCATACCTTTTGCTTTTATTGATTTATCGAGCTGAATAGTACTGTCTTCTTCCTGGATACCGGAATGTAAATGATGAAAGGTTTCTTTTTTATATGTTGACAAGGATTTATTATAGACATAATCTGTTAAGCTGTTCAACGATTTATTTGTATAATGGGTAGATTTTTCGCTGGTATTTTCATAACTCAAATAGTTATGCAAACAGTGTGAAAAATTTGAATGATCCATTTTCAAATCGTAATGATAGCCTAAAATATCTATATCAGGATACAATTCTACTGTTTCTTTTGGAATAATTTTCCCAAAAACCATTTTCCCATCTTCGTAGTAAAAAAACTCACCATAACGATGTGCCAAACGAGACAAAAACTGATAGGTGTTTTCATTATACTGAACCACATAAGGTATAACGGAGTTCATTTTGGGGTTAACATCCAATTTAATTTCCTGACTGTAATCAGAAATAGATTCTTTAACTATTTCATCCAGGGTCTTATCTTCATAAGAGTAACAATGCTGATTGTCGTATAAGAGATAATCGGGACTAAAAGCGGTTATATTAATAAGTATTCCGCTTCCAATGGTTTCTCTGCTGGAATTAACATTAAAAATGATTCCATTAAAAGTCAGCGATTCATGTTTAATTTCTTCATTTTCATCACGACGTAAAGTTTTAATTTCTAATTTAATACTAGCACCTAAGAGGTTATTTGCTAAACTAAAACTAATATCTTCAGCAGTTTTCAATAAACTTTTCTTTCGCATTGAAAACTTTAATTCATTAGGTCTATGTAAATCTTTTAATAAAGCAACATTAATAATACAATATTCTTCATATTTTGTATTATTAATCTTAATTTCCAGATTATCAATCAGAATAGACATAATAATTATTAATTTAGAAAACTGATAATGAAATGATTGTTAAATAAACAGATAGTATTTATCAATAAGAAGCAGCAACATCTTTATTGATATTTTTACAAAACTAATTGTAATTTATTAATAATTTTTTCAAGTTATCCCTTTTATAACCAAAATACTTAATTATAAATAAATTTATACCTTCTTAAAGATTAATTAATTGATTTATATATCAATATTATTGCAAAATAATACTTAATCAAAGTAAAAATTTATGCTAAAAAGATAAAAAATTATTTATCAAACATTGTAAAATGGCAATTACTCCCAAAAGTGATGGTTCCTGCCAAAATACTTATTTTAGTATACATTTGAACTGAATTTGTATTATTGAAATATTCATATAGTCTTATACAATAAGCGTTCTCAAATTTAATTGTTTTGGGAACATCTATATTGTTTACATTTACAGTTAAGGTAATTGTACCATTTTTTGAGGTATTTTTATCTCTCATCCATTCATGTAATTTTAAATCAGCATCACCAGGAGAAGATAAAATAACATTAATTATACCTCCTCTTGGTCTATCTGACGGTCTTCCCGTTTGATGGTCAACTATTTGAGTAAACTCATAATCACACTCGATAATATTATACGTTTTATTATCAATATTCAAATCTGCTTTTAATGCCATAAATAATCTATTAAGAAATAAGAAAAAAGAAAAGGTTTATTATATAATATTAATAATCAACCAGATAAAATTTCTTTATGCCCACTTATTTTCGTATACAACTGGTCCGACAGCGATTGATTTACAGGAAATAGTAATTTCTTCTGAATGACCTACCTTATCTTCCCATATCTCAATAAAATTAACACAATATGCATCTTTAAATTCGATTTTTTTCATCAGATTACCGGTTTTGGTTTCGTTAAAATCGACTGAACCACTTTTTGCAAGGTTTGGAGATACCATCCATTTCAGCAAATCAGGATTACCATCATTCAAAGCTTTAACTTGTATAACAATTAAACCTCCTCTTGGAATACCTGACATTTGTCCTTCAACATCGGTTGCCTGATTAAATGAGTAAGAAACTTTCATTACTTCACGGTCGTTAAAACCTTCTACTTTTAATTCAACTGGATTTGTTGCCATAATTTTTGTTTTTTAAAATTAATAATTAAATGAATTGAAATTTATAAAATTGTTATTATTCGGTTTCACATTCTTTATCTTTTTTGTCAGCAGCTAATTTTATTATAAAATTCTTTGCAGCAAAATAAGGAATAACATTAATATCCACTGTAATCCTTTTTGTTTTAGGATCCTGGGTTGGTTCTTTGATTTCATATTTTTGAAATAATTTTCCATATCCCTGATAATCATTTAAAAAGCTTTGAAGTTTTTCTTTTAATTTATCGGGTGAGGTATATTTATCCCAATTTTCAAGAGCAACTTCATGCACATAGTTCATTAATACTTTTTTTATCCAGTCAAAAACCCGTACAATCGGATATTCTTTCATTGCATCATTGTCACCATTGTATAAGGTTGTATTATTAAATGCCATAACCCTTCCTTCTGAATATACCATTGGAATAACCTGATTATCCATTAATGATGCAATCTCAGATCTCAACAAATCCGTTTTTACACCTTTTACTTCATTTAAAGTACCATGTTTTTTCCCTGCAACACCCTGTGCCATATTAGCTGTTTCATCATACATTTTGCCAGCTAAAGCAGCCGAAGGTGGAATAAAAAATGCCGCATCATCTTTTTCAACTTCAGATAATTTTTCAGATTCTCTTCCTACAATCCAGTTTGCAGTCATAACAACATTTTGTAATTCTTTATCGCTGTCTTTGTATATTAATGTATTATCTCTAAGATCTTCGAATGAATATTCCATTGCATGGTCGGTAATTAAAATTACTTTGTATTTAAAAGCAATTTTCGCCCATTTTAATAATGTTGGTTTATCTACTAAAACATTGCCAGGTATTACCATAAGGCTAAAGCTATCTTTTAAACTAAGCCTGTCAAAGCCATTTTTTAATAACTCTTCAATTTTTTCAGCAAAATCAGAATTCGAATCATTAAATTCCTCTTTGTTAACATTTATAATTTTAAGACTTTCAACTTTATCCGTGCCTGCATTTTTGTAAAAAGTATCTAATGTTCTATAGGATATTTCCAGATTTTTTGAACAATCTAACGCAGTTGTTATATTTTTTGAAAGAAGATTTTGATATTTTTCTTCTTTATGTTTGCATATTTCAGCAAAGTCAAAAGGTGTTGCTTTGTCCTCATTCAATAATTCAATCCAGCCTTTCAATTCATTTTTAAGACGTTCTCTTTTTTCATTAAAGCGTTGTTCAGTTAAAAAAATATTTTTAGTTGCTTTTTTTGAAGGATCCATCTCTGAAATGTCAGGAATAAATCCTTTTACAGCAATAAATCCACCCTGATTTGAAAGAAGTTTTGACACATCCTTGCTTTCAATATGTTCAGGTTTAGCCTCAAATTGTTGATTTTGAGATTGGTTTTGATTTTCTTGTTCTTGAAGTTTTGTATCAGCCATTTCTATTTCATTTTAATAATTAACTATTTTTCAGTTCATCTAATATTGATTCCAAAAGTAGCTTTAATTCTTCTTTTGATTGTTTATCCGTTAATATACCACGGAGTTTTTTATTTTGCTCTATTTGTTTTCTTATTTTAGCATTTGTATCAACCTTGTTTTTAATATCTGATAAAAATGCACTATTAGTTACCATGTTTCCTTTACCATTGTTTACTTCAAAATCCCTCATCTCATTAAATTGAAGGTTTTCATAAATAGAACCACCTTCTTCATTTTCAAATTCAGCTTCAACAGATGGTTTAAAATATTCAAAAACATCTTTAAGCGTTTTAGCTTTTTCCAAAAGATCAGGATTGCCAAGTTCAACATCATTTGTATATTGATCAATAATTAATGACTTATTATTATCAATAGGGTTAACTTTAGCACTTGACTCTTCATCAACTGCCTGCGAAATAAAATTTTCTTTTAACATTGCGCTTTCTATTTTATTTGTTTTATATATAATATGGATACTCCTAATCCATTTTTTGATATTTTTTAAACACAAACTCTAAATAAATTAATTTTTTACTTAAAAAATAAATACAATATTACAACTATTTTTAATTATGTTTACAAAAAAATGTATTTATTTTTGTTTTTTTAATAATAAATTTTTTAATATATAGATAATCAAATAATTATAATGGATTAGTAGATAAAAAATTATACTTTTTCCCTTTAAATACTGTAACTTAGATTAGAAAGCAGGGGTTTCTGAATGGGAATTAAGTAATTATATTAGTTAATATGTTTTACAAAGTCGTGTTTAATCAAGTGGATATTCCGCGCATAGTAAACCACTTATTCCGCAATAAACTGTACCTCTATAGTTAAGTGCACAAATTGCCATTTTTTACTGCTGTTTTTTATTTTACAAATTTAGTTTTAGTTAATATTTAATTCTGTAGTAGAAAAATGGTTGCTAAAGAACAACACTTTGTTAATCAGATGGAAAAATGTTACAATATTCTTGAAGTAGAATACTCTTCAACCAATGAAGTTAAATTTAGTAATAGTATTTATTTCGATATAACAAATTGTTGGATACTGGAATGTTAAAGAAAGCAGTAAAGCTTTATAACATTATTAGGGAATTAACAATTTTGCATTCTTTATTTGTTCTTCTTTTTCAAAAGAATCCAGATAACTAGAAGTTGTTTTAATGTCTGTATGTCCAAGGCTTTCGCTTATGTAAGCGATGTTAGCTCCACTTCGTTTTAAAACAGTAGCATAGCTGTGACGGGCTGTATAGGTACTGATCCCATCAATACCTATACGTCTGGCAATAATTTTAATATGTTTATTGATTAGTCTTGTTATATTCTGAATTTGCTTTTTAATTTGTGTAGGATCTTCTATTCCTCTAAGAAATGGGAAAAGATATTCATCGGAATTTTTACCAGTATTCCATCTTTCAATAATTTCTTTCATTTGTGGAAGTAATACTGATTCTATCTTTACTTTATGCTTTGAAGTGTTGATTGTTTTCTGTCGATAAAAACTTATTACATCGTTTTTAATGTCTGAATGTTTCAACCTGCATAAATCACCAATGTTTATACCGTTGCATAGATAAGAAAAAAACCATAAATCACGATATTTACTTTCAGTTTCGCTAACATCAGTTGCTATTAAATCTCCAATTTGTTTTAAAGTTAATGCCATTTTTCTACTTTCACCTGTTGGAATCTCATATTTACCTTTTCCGAAAGGGTAATCATTTTCTTTGATAATACCTGCTTTTCTGGCTTCGTTTACGATTGCTCTTATTGCACGACAATACATCCCAATAGTCGCAAATTCAGATTTATTATCAAGCATATATTTCTGGTAGTCATTCAACCATTTAACTGTAATATCTGAAAATATAATCTCTTTACCTCCTTTAAATTTTGTAATGCTTTGCAATGCACAATTGTAAAAAATTGAAGTTCCAATCTTACCTTCAACTTTGGTGTTGTTTATTTTTGCCTTAAATGCACCATTTACAGTATCAGTGATATTCTTTTTAGTAATGTTGTTAAATCTTTCGAATGAAAATACACCATTATTATTTTCGATGACTATTTTGATATTTTCTTTAATGTTATCATGTCCGGCTTGTAATTCTTTTCTTAATTCAATAACAGATGCTTTCTTACTGCCTTTTTTTGTTTCATCAATAATCAACTCCCAGTCCGAAGCACTGCAATATTTGCCGGACTTATAAAAAACCTTATCCCTTTTGTATGTAATCCGATAACGAACAGGGAATAAACCATCTTTATTAGGTCGTCTTTCGTTTAATAAAGTGTAAAGTGTGACGCTGTCGTTGAAAGTATCTTTAAACATAATATGAAATTTTACTATTTTTGTGCTGTTGAATAATTATGTGGTGTAAAATAATTGCACCACAATTGCACCACAAAGTTAATGTAAAATATGAAATAATATGAAAAATAATAAAATATTTATTATCTGTAAAACCTGATTATCAATGAACTTAACTATAAATTGAAAAATAAAGAAATTGAAAGAAATCAACATATTTAGGACTACGGATCAGAAGGTTCCAGGTTTGAATCCTGGCGGGGTCACAGAAGATAATCAAGCACTTACAACGACATTTGTAAGTGCTTTTTTATTTATACTTCCTCAATAGTATCACAACGGATCAGGCAGTACTTGATACCATAGTGAGCAAGTTTAAATCGCAGATATTGGTCTTGACCCCACATAAAAGAATGGGAGGAATGAAAATGAGAGCCGGGAGTATTCCATTCGTAAAGAAGATATTGGAACATGCCCTGCAACATCAGGAAATTGTTTCGGCATTTGTAGATTTGGCAGAATTAAAAAAAAAGTAACTTATGATGCCGCATTAAAGGTAATTGAATACCATCTGATCGAACTGACGTATAATGTTTCTGACAACCGTCTGATTGTGGGCGGTGAAGCTATGAATGCCGCATTAGCTATTTATAGTTATGTAAAACAGGCTGTCAAGCAAAAAGTATCTTCCGCCAGAGACATTTATGAAGATTTAAAAGCAAGATTTTTGCTCAAAAAACTTGATGATGTCACGACTGCATTTTAATACCAGCTATTTTTGGTTTATTTTGCATTTTTTAATTTGGTATTTTATCCGCAGTTATCTTTATCAGGGCCCGTCAAGTAATTAACTTAACGGTTTTTTTCATGCTCCGTATGCAAAACAAAAGCCTGCATACCCCAAACTAAAGCCTCTGTAACCAAAGCTTAAACCGACAGAAGCCTGAGTCTGGCCTCGCAACCCCTGCTGATTGCCTCGCTACCAAGAGAGCTTAGCAAGTACAGGCCTTATTTTAGGCTCGCGAAGCAAACTGAATCCCTTTGCAGGCTCAAGCTATTGCCTCTACACCATTAACTCAGGCCTCTTTAGCCCTGACGAAGCCTTCCCGATACAAACCTCAGGCCTGCAGTGGCAAAAATATCAGCCCTGAATAACTGTTTTGCTCTGGAGAAGTATATAACACTGCCCAGAACGCCAAAAAACAAAATAATAGTCTTGCAATACTGACACCACTGTAATATCACCTCCCTTTCTAGGAGAATCAGGGATAGGGTCGCTTTGGGAAATGTACTTACTACTTTTACTGACTATAAGTGACTATTCCAATGAAAAGAATCATCCCATTCATGTTTAAAATGAACAGTTATAATTCTGAGGAATATTATAATGCAGAATAATATCTTAAAATAAAGTTTTTCGAATAAAAAAAAATTAAGATAATGTTAAAATACGATTAATTTGTATTACTTTTGATCCTATGAAATTCAATTAAACGATTCGCAGTTTTTGAAACACAGTTTGAAGGGATCTATTTAGTGTTAATTAATTTATTTTCAGGTCCCACTTAATAATAAATAAACTCTTAAAATTTATTAAAATGAAAAAAAAACAAAATTTCCGGATTATTCCATTTATTTTTTTGGGATTTTTAATTTTGCAAATTAGCTGTTCTAAAGAAAAAAAGACCAGTTTTAGCAATAAAAATTTTACTATTAATCATGGAATAGTTAAAGATTATGATGGTAATTTATATGATACCATTCATATAGGTTCACAAGTCTGGTTGAAGCAAAACCTTAAAACAACTCATTACCTTAATGGTGATCCTATAGCTAAAGTTACTGATGGTTCTCAATGGTCTAATTTATCAACAGGAGCATATTGTAGTTATAATAATGATGATAGTTATGTGAACACTTATGGTCTCTTATACAATTATTTTGCTGTAAGCGATAGCCGCAAAATAGCTCCTATAGGTTGGCATGTATCAACTTATTCAGAATGGTCAACTTTATACAGCTTTTTGTCGGGTAATGCGAATCCATTAAAAGAAGAAGGAACTACTCATTGGAATACTTCAACCGGTGCAACTAATTCAACTGGTTTTACAGCCCTGCCAGGTGGATACCGTTTTTATGATGGTACATTTAATTCAATTATGATGTATGGATATTGGTGGAGTTCTAATTCCTATTTTTGGATTATGTCATATAATAGCTCATCTTTAAACAATTATTCAGATGTTTCAACTCTTGGATTTTCTGTCCGCTGTGTTAAAGATTAAACCAATTAAAATAAATGAAATTGTCTAAAACATTTTTAAGGATGATTAGATCATATGTCTTTTATATTTTACAAACTATTAACTATTATTAGATTTAGATTTTGCATGAGGAATTCAGAAACCTCTATAAAAAACGGGGCGAAACCGAAAAGCCTTATGAGTAGGAAATTTTAAAAATATTAAGTATGAAAAAAATAATTATAATTCTAACTATTACATTATCTTTATTCAATGGATTAAAAGCACAGCAACTTATTTCTAAAAAAGGCATACCAATTTTACCTCAGAAAGGCGACTTTGCAATTGGCATTAGTGCTACCCCATTTTTTGATTTTGTTGGAAATATTACAAAAATAAACGCAACATCTGCATTTAAAAGTTCAGCATCGTTTGATTTTCTTAATCCTGACATGATGTATATTTATGGTAAGTATTTTCTTAAAGATAATACTGCAATCAGAGGAAAAATAAGAATTGGCTTAAATAAACAAACAAAAAATGCTTTTGTGGATAAATACGGTTCAACAACAGGGGAAACGATTGAAGATAAATGGACTCACAGTTCAACAAATATTATTTTAGCAGCCGGTATTGAAAAAAGAAGAGGATATGGACGATTACAGGGGTTTTATGGAGCAGAAACAATGATATCTCTTATGGGTGGTCAATATGACACTTATGTGTATGGAAATGATATAACTTCTGCAAACACAAACCCAAAGCGTACAAATTTCAATTCAAATGTTTCAAATTTTGGATATCTTTTAGAAAATAAAACTTCAACAGTTTTCGGATTTGGAGTAAATGCTTTTGTAGGTGTTGAATATTTTTTTGCTCCCAAAATGTCAATTGGCGGAGAATTCGGTTGGGGAATCGGATTTAATCAAGGGCCAAATACAGTTGGAACAAGAGAATACAATTATGAATTTTGGAATGGTGGTTCAGTAGAAAATAAAACAGTAGATGATGGTGGTAAAGTTTCAACTTTTACTATTGATACAAAAACAACGGGTGGTCAAATTTTCTTGCTTTTTCATTTCTAAAAAAACTATTTCAAAAGAGGTTATTACATTAGTTTTTGCGGGTAATTATATACAAAAAAGGCTTTCTTAATAATGAGAAAGCCTTTTTAAATATAGATACAATTATTTTAGGAAAACTATTTTCTGAGTATATTTTTTTATTTATTCCAAATCTTACGACGTAATAACCATTTGTATAATTACTCAAATCTTGATTTAATATTCCATTTTATTTATAATTGCTTTGATTAACTGCCAAATATACAGCAATTTGTTTAATAGTTTCTTGCTATTTATATATATTGAATGATCATAAGAATAAATAAATGTATTCAGTATTCAGTATTCTTTATTTTTATTATAACATTTTGTTCTGCTAACTATTACTTAGGTTGGTTGGGTATCCTCTCATTCACTTTATACACATAAAGATTAGAAGCATACATGTTTGAATTCCTCTATTAAAAACCAATAATTACCCAGCACTTTCAATTTGATTGTAAGTACTTTTTTAATACCTTTGCTAATAATTACAGCACTGTTATTTTTGAAATTCTAAAAAGGTATACATATTATATTAAAAATCAGCATTTAGATATTGAATCATATCAGCTGATTCTAATAATTAGATTTGGTAAACCTTAATTGTTAATATAAAATTTAAATAAATGGTTTCTTTTATTGGATATGGGAAAATAATTTTTAGTTGCCTGGTTGTCTATCTTTTTATTATAATTGCTATTCGTTTATTAGGGAAAAAAGAACTTGCTCAATTATCAGTGCTTGATTTAGTTTTTGTCCTGCTCATAAGTAATTCCGTACAAAATGCAATGGTTGGTTCTGATACGAGCTTAATGGGTGGAATTACTGCTGCTGCTGCATTATTTGCAGTTAATTATCTATTTAAATGGGCACTTTATAAATTTCCAAAATTCAGCAAGAGTATACAGGGTCATCCTCAGCTACTTATCTACAAAGGTAAATTGCTGGAACAAAATTTGAAGAAAATTCAACTAAGTAAATCTGAACTTGAAGAAGCAATACGTGAACATGGTGCCAGGAATATTGCTGATGTTGATGAAGCTGTATTTGAAGTAGATGGGAATATTAGTATAATTTCAAAAGAATACACGCTGCATACATTAAAAAAGAAAAAAAATCATAAAATCGAATTAAAATAACTAATAAAAATTTCACTTAACATATCCACAAATTTATAAAGGAAGAAATTTTTTCTTTCAAAAATCCAACGTATTGTTTGAAGATGAAGTCATTATTGAAATATTTTGAAAATATATTTAATATAAACTTGAAGACAATCACCAAATAACGCCTCCTTTAATTTTTGTAAAAATTCTGAAGTAAATATCTGATTAAAAAAAAACATTCAGTTTTTATTAAGCAGATAAGTTGATAAATTCTTTTATTAAACAATCAATTGTAACAATCGAAGCCATCTATAATTTATTATTTTTCAACAATAATAAATAAATTGATATAATACTTTATCATTTATTCATTATTTCATGAGTGTTTTAGAAATAATTAATACAAACATTCTCCTTTTAAAAAGCTTTGGAATCATACTTATTTTTTCTTTATTACCTTTGCAAAAAAATAATTATGATCGATCCAGGCAAAATCAATATTAATAATTTCGATTATCCTTTACCTGATGAACAGATAGCTCGTTTCCCTCTTGAAAACAGGGATGCATCTAAATTACTATTCTATAATAAAAATCAATACTCCAGTCATATTTTCAACGAATTACCTGATTTACTACCTGAAAAAACTTTAGTAGTTTTTAACAATACTAAAGTAATTCATGCCCGCTTATTGTTTAAAAAAGAAACAGGAAGTATAATTGAGATTTTTTGCCTTGAACCTTCAGATCACACATTAGACATACAGCTGGCATTTCAAAAGAAAGGCTGTTGTGAATGGAAATGTTTTGTCGGTAACAATAAACGATGGAAAGATATCTTTATTGAAAAACAATTTGAATTGGATGGAAAGACCCATACCATAAGAGCTGAACGCAAAATGGCTATTGATAATGCATGGATTATTTCATTTTCCTGGGATGAAGTCTCGCTTTCTTTTGCAGAAGTCCTCGATAAATCAGGTGTTATTCCATTACCACCTTATCTTAACAGAGAAGCTGTGGAAACAGACAATTCTCGTTACCAGACTGTGTATGCTGCTGAAGATGGTTCTGTGGCTGCACCTACTGCAGGGCTTCATTTTACAGATAATATATTCAGCAAACTTGCAATAAAAGGTATACAATGCGAAAACCTCACTTTACATGTAGGTGCTGGTACTTTTAAACCGGTAAGTTCCGAAACGATTGATCAGCATACCATGCACAGTGAGAAAGTATATATTGAACGCAGTCTTATTGAAAAATTGATAATAAATACAGATGGAAATATAATTGCCGTTGGTACTACCAGTACACGTACACTTGAATCGCTTTACTGGTTTGGCGTTAAACTTTACATTGGAGAACAACCCGAAGAACTGGACATATTGCAATGGGATGCTTATCAGAATAAATATAACATTGAAGTTACTGCAACATCCGCTCTACAGAGTATTCTTAATTTTATGAAAAAACGAAATATTGAGATTCTTAGTGGACAAACTCAAATGATTATACTTCCTGGTTATAAGTTTAAAATAACCAAAGGCATCATTACAAATTTTCATCAACCACGCTCAACCTTATTGCTTTTAATTGCTGCCATGATTGGTGAAAAGTGGAAAGAAATCTACAATTATGCTCTTGAAAACGATTTTCGCTTCCTCAGCTATGGTGATAGTTGTTTGTTACTACCTTAAACTTATTTCAATTGAATTTATCTTATCTCTCATAAATTTTAATGATTTTTAGATTTCGGGAAAATAAAAATAATTAGATAATCAATCTCTTGCAAATACAATTAGAAAATTATTTTATAATTCCTAATACTTTTAATCCTTTAATTGCTATTTCCTTTCGTATCATAGGAAACATATCCATATTAAAAGCTTGATGAGGCTCAATATTTATTGCAAAAAACCAATGTTTTGCATCTGATTCAATATAGCCTACAAACCAGCCATTGTTATTACCATTCCTTATAGACCATCCTGTTTTCCCACTGACAGTATAAGAGGCATTGTGATCTATTATTATTAATCCTTTCATAATCCTTTCTGTCCTTTTTTTGATTGAAAGCTCAGAATTATAAAAACGCATTAAGAAATCAATCTGCTGAAATTGATTAATCTTAGAATCTCCTTCTAACCAGAACAAGTCAATAGTATTAGAATCAACTTCCATTTTCCCATAATTGAACTTTAACAGAAAATCCTTCATTCTCCTGACTCCTAATTTTTTTGCAATTTCCTGATAACAAGGAACACAGGAAAGATGGAAAGCTTCCTGAAAGCTTAAATCTTTCTCCCATACGGCTAGTTTCCTTTTTTCTCCATTCCATTTGAAAATTGTTTTCTCATTTTTCACTATACCTGTCTCTAACGCAATAATTGAATTTGGTATTTTGAAAGTAGAAGCTGGTAATTTTCCAATCTCTGCCCATTTAAAATTATTTGAATAATACAATTGCTTTTGAGGGTCATAAACCAAAATAGAACCATCTACATTGGAAGAATCAATAATTAATTGCAATTCCTGCTTGAAAATCTTCTGTGATTTTAAATTTAATAATTGATTGTTGTTAACAGAAAGTTGTTTATGAATGGAACAGCTATAAAATGCAAAAAGTATGAATATGAAGCAACTATATTTCGTTTTCATAAGCTTAAGTTGAAAATAATAAAAAGCACAATATTAAAATACAGGATATTCAATTCGTGTATGATAAATATTTGCCAACTTTTTTTTAAGTATATTTTTTATTTTGTCAATATCACGAAAAGTAATATTTGAGTTTACAAATTGCTTGGAAGTGATTTGTTCATCTATGACATTTTCAACCAGATCATTGATATTCTGTTCATCAGGAAATTTCAGACTTCTTGAAGCTGCTTCAACAGAATCAACCATCATCAAGACAGCGGTTTCTTTTGAAAAAGGTATAGGTCCTTTGTAAGTATATAGATTATCATCAATAGTTTCTTCCGGGAAATCAGATTTAAACTTTTTATAAAAAAAACTTGTGTTACGGGTACCATGATGTGTTCTGATAAAATCTATCAATTGTTCCGGAATATTATTCTTTCGGGCAATTTTAATTCCTTTACTTACATGACTTATAATAATTTCGGCACTTTCATCATAAGACAATTCATTATGAGGATTTATAGTAGTATTTTGATTTTCAATAAAATACATAGGCATTTCCATCTTACCAATATCATGATACAAAGCTCCTGCCCTTGCTAATAATGCATTTCCGCCAATTTCAAAAATAACTTCTTCCACCAGATTTGCAACCTGCATTGAATGTTGAAAGGTACCCGGCGTTTTACTTGCCATTTCCCTTAATAATTTTGAATTGGTATTCGACAATTCCATAAGTGAAACATCAGTTACATAGCCAAAAAGTTTTTCAAAAACAAAAATTAAAGGATAGGAAAAAAGTGTAAGCATGGCGCTTCCGGCAAACATAACAAAAACTTTGTAGGATTCCTTTGTAAAATCGCCATCCTGCATAAGCGTGAGACCAATATAAATCATTGAATAGGTAATAAATATCAACAAAGAAGTCATAAAAAACTGAGCTCTTCTTTCTAGGTTTACGATACTTATAATTGTAATAATACCTGCTAACATTTGAATGAATACGTAATCAAAACTATTGGGTGCTAAAAAACCAATGATTACAATCGTAATTAAATGTATAAATAATGAAAGCCGGGTATCAAAGAATACACGGATAATAATAGGTACCAGACACAATGGCACCAGATAAATATAACTGGCATCAGCTTTAATAACAATACTGGTTATAAATACCATTATAAAAATTACAAGTAAAAGAAATAGATTTTTCTTGTTATCTGCCAAAATGTCTTTTCGAAAAGTCCGCAAGAATAAAGCCAAAACTGTAATTGAAATTGACAGCAGTAAGATTTGGCCCAACAATATAGCATAATACCTTGAAGACGAACCAAGTTGTATTTCAAATTCATTTTTCAGCGATTGTAAAACCTGATATTTATCTGCAGTTATCAACTCTCCTTTTGAAATAATACGTTGACCATTTTCCACCATACCTTTTGTAGTTGAAATATTGGAAATGAGGTTTTGCTTCTCTTTTTCAGTAGTAATAGCATCATATTTAACATTCTGAAACAAAGAACTTTCTAGCATTTCTGTTAAAGAAGATAAATCTTTAACCTTGATTTTATTTATTTCATTTCTAATATATTTATCAGCCAGATTAATAGTATAAAACGAACCCAATTCCTTTTCTTCTGCAATATTATTTTTAATGATTATTATACCAAGATCAGCAGGTTTATTTTCAATTTCAGGAATAAGTTCTATAATACCTGTACTGAAAACTGAATCGTATATGTTTAAAATTATGGATGTTAATTTAAATTTATCATGTGCATCTTCTTTAAGCAAAGGATACTTTTCATCCAGTTTACTTTCCAGTTGTTTTTTTAATTCATTCCTCTTTTGTGAATTCAATACCATATCTATTCTAAAATATGGTTTAACTTTGTTCATCAAGCTTGATTTTTCTTTACTTAACTCATCTTCTGATTTAGAAATGGCGAAATCAAACGGAGACATTAAATCTTCATGCATCCAGTATTTTCCTTTGCGAAACTCATATTTGAAAGTTCCTTCACGGGGAAACAATGATACCAGTAAAAAGACACCTGCAACAAATAGGAATACTTTATATATTAAAGCATAATGATTCCTTATTTTCCAGCTTTTATTAGTCATAATTGATGTGATTTTTCACAAACGAAATTAAGAAAATTATACAAATGATATTAATTTAATGCAAATTTGTTTATGAATTCTAAGTAAACTATCATAGATTCATTTTTATGAATCTTTTAAATTCAAATTTTCTGTACAAAAAGCAAAAAAAAAGCTGTCTCATCTATTTGAGACAGCTTTTTCATTTATAAATAATATTTTCTTAGCTGGCAACTTTTACGCTAAATTTAATAGTAGCAGTAGCA
Organism: Bacteroidales bacterium; assembly: GCA_049315385.1. GTDB lineage: Bacteria > Bacteroidota > Bacteroidia > Bacteroidales > JACABE01 > JACABE01. Next base: position 137,775 of record JBMOKG010000001.1, on the reverse strand, counting down.
CCAGTACCTGTAATAGCTGTTACTTTTAAAATACCTACTTTATTTGCAAAAGCAGAATTTGTGTTTGCTGTTCTAAAAGCAACTACATCTCCAACAGCTAAATTATTAACTTTGGATGTGCCGGTAGCCTGAACATTTGGAATTTGATTTCCTAAAGTTACGTTATCAAAAACAACATCAGTTCTTTTTTCTAATTTGGTATCATTATTTACTGCCCATGTATTTGGAGCACTTGCAGTAGTAAATACCTGATTTAATTCAGTTAAATTTGAAGGAGCTGATAAAGTTGCGTTATTAGTAGCACCATAAAAGAAAATGATATCAACTTTAGAAGCATTGGTTTTAGCATCTGCTAGTTGATAAACTGTACCATCCAATGAAGCAAAAGAACTTCCGGTTGGACTGTTATAAGAACCTAAAGTAATATCAGGGAAAGAAGTTATTGCATTTCCTGCGATATTAATTGTAAAGTTTGCAGAAGTTGTTTGACTTTTTGCATCAGTTGCCTGAACTTTAATTACTGATTGTGCAGTAATATCATTAATTGTTTGTTGAAATGAGAAACTGTTTTTATCAGTAAAAGAGGTAATAGCCTGACCAATTTGAGTTTCACCAGCTGTTGTTACTTTAAAATATTTAACTTCAGTTAAACCTTCTTCAGAAGCTATGGTTCCTGCAATTGTATAACTTGCACCGGAAGCTATAGTAGCTGTACTAACACCATTTAAGAAAGTAATTGTAGGTGCAGGTAAAGTTGTTTCGTCTTTTTTACAACTTGAAAAAAAGCCTACGATTAAGGCTAATCCGATTAAATAATTTAATTTTTTCATTGTTTTTTTAATTTTTAAGTTTATAATTGATGATTATTAAAATCGATTTGTAATTACAAATTTGATGCCAAAATTAATAATAATTTTTGAGTTGAGTTTATTTTCAAAAGAAATATTTCTTATTTTAGTCTTTAATATTATGATATTATGTTGGTTGTGAATTTTTATTTAATTTCCTACAAAGGAAATATTTGCAAAAACACCGGTAGTAATTGAAGCCGTTCCAAAAGAAGTAGAAATTGCACTAAAACTAAAACTTCCTGAAACTAATTTATTAGTAAGATCCAATGAAGTAAGTCTCACCGTTCCGACAGTTGCAAAATAAATATCATTAATAGTTGTTGTTGCTTGTTTTTTATAAAAAGATGTAACCGGCAATGTATAATCTTTATTAATAACAAGATTTTCGGTAGTAATATTTGGAGAAATATATAATTGTATTATTTTCCCATCGGCAGAGACCCCGTTTAAATCAATAGTATTTCCATTTTTAGTACAAGTCCGAACAATTGAAGCCCATTCAAGACCATCAATTTTGGCTGTCATAGAGGTATTTATTCCAGGAATAATCGGATTTCCAGAACTATCCTTTTTACAACCTGATACTATTGCAAAAAAAGAAAATGCAATCAACATTAAATAAAAATTTTTTTTCATAATCTCCATTTTTTAAATTTTCAGGTTCTAATATTTATTTGTTAACATTAACTTCTATTAAACATAAAAACCTGTAAAATGTTTTATAGAAATATTTTGCAAAGATACTAAGTTTCCTGATTTTTTTAAACTATCTGAAAGATATCTAATTATCAATATATTAGACAATTAAATTGATGAGAAATATTGTTTTCTCATTGAATCAGTTTCATTCTGCTTATATAATTTTTTTTAATTTTAAATTTCAGAATGTTTAGTCGTCTAAAATACCAGAATGTATTATTTTATGAGTGTAATTAATAATATCAGGAAAAAACAGACAAAACTCATTTTCATAATCAGAATAATCCTTTTTCAAATCAAATATTGCATTTTCCATACCTGAAATAAAACTTGCCCTCCGGGACATTCCATTGAAAACCCGCTGTAAGTCTATTAGATTTGCATATCCTTCCAACCAGTTTTGTGTTACCATAAAAGGTAACATCCTCTTACTTCTTAGAGGTAGAATATCGTAATTTCTTATTAAAATACCATAAGTAGTGTGGGCAGTTTGGTTTAATGCAATCCTCGAATATTTATGGAAATTTTTCGCTAGAAAATGATCGTAAAAAATATCACCGATTACTCCTGCATATCTCTTATAAACCGGTTCAAGCCGATTTATACTTTTTCTGAAAACAACATGATTGTCAGTAAAAGTATCAATTAAACGATGTAGTTTTATGCCCTTAATAATTTCAGGAGAAAAAGTATCAATCTGTTTACCTTTAACAGCATCTGCTATTAAATTTCCAAGTATCAATGCTTCATTTTCACCTGATAAATAAACATGGGCAAGAAAATTCATAAGTTTTTGTCAGAAGTTAAAAGCTGAAAGTCAGAAGAGAAAAGGAAACCTTTAAAATAACTTCTGTCTTACTGATTATTACTTTAATTAATTTATCTGCAAAACTAACATATGAATAGCAAAAATGATTAACAAATTTGTAATTTTGCTGACTCAATTTATAAAGATATGAATTTTATTAAACTTATTCGTTGGCAAAACCTTATAATCATTGCACTTACACAATATTTTACACGATTATTTTTAATCGAACCGTTTTATACTAAACAGCATATAACATTGCAAATGAATAATGCTGATTTCTTTATATTTGTTTTATCTGTCGTACTTATTGCAGGTGCCGGATATATTATCAATGATATTTTTGATATTCAGATGGATCGTATCAATAAGCCCGGTAAAATGATAATTGATAATTTGATTCCTGAAAAGAAAGCCTATCTGATTTATTATATAATGAATGGAATAGCTGCAATTTGCGGCCTGTATTTAGGGCTTAAAGTAGGGTCACTGAGTCTGGGATTAATTTTCATTATACTTATTGCTGTTTTTTATTTCTATTCTTTAAAATACAAGAGATCATTTTTAATAGGTAATTTTGTAATTGCTTTTTTAGCCGCTTTTTTGTTAATACTGGTATGGTTGTTTGAATTTTTTGCTATCAGAAAAAATGGATTTGTATTTACAGAAGGAATACAAGTATATTGGATAATTACTTATTTTGTACTTGCCTACTCATTATTCGCTTTTATAATAACACTTATTCGTGAGTTCGTAAAAGATATTGAAGATATGGAAGGCGATTCTAAATGGGGATGTACTACTTTGCCAGTGGTAATAGGAGTAAAAAGAACAAAACAAATAGCTGCCGGATTTGCATTTTTGGGTATTTCAATTATCGTTTTTTTTCAGATTTATCTTCAAAAACTAAACTTAGGCTATTTTGCAGGAATTCTTATGATTATGGTTCAGCTTCCTTTTGCTTATCTTGGAATTAAAATTTTAACTGCCAAAGATAAAGAGGATTTTCATTTTGTGAGTAATCTTTCAAAAATTATCATGGTAATCGGAGTATTAACAATGTTTGCAGTTTATTACAGTTTACAATCATGATAGATCTTAATCATTACGATATTATACTCGCATCACAATCGCCACGCCGTCAGCAACTATTGAAAGACATGGGTTTCCATTTCAAAGTTATAGTAACAGACGTAGATGAGATTTATCCAAAGAAAATGCCCGTTGTTGAAATTCCTGTGTACCTTGCAGAAATGAAAGCAAATGCCCTTTCACACGAACTTAAAGAAAATTCATTAATTATTGCTGCCGATACCATTGTGACTTTAGGAGATATCGTTTTAGGGAAGCCAAAAGATGCTGAAGATGCTTTCAATATTTTACGCCAGATTTCTGGAAGAAAACATCAGGTTATAACAGGAGTTTGCTTAAAAACAGCAACTAAACAAAAATCTTTTTTTGCAGAAAGTAATGTATATTTCAGACATTTAAGTGATGAGGAAATTTATTATTACATTTCTAAATATCAGCCTTTTGATAAAGCCGGAGCTTATGGTGTACAGGAATGGATTGGATATGTGGGCATAGAGCGGATTGAAGGCTCTTATTTTAACGTTATGGGATTACCGACACAAATGCTTTATAAAGAGTTGATAAATTTATAATCAAATCTTTGTTGCTAAGTTTTCAAGGTAAAATTTACTCTCGGGTCCTTCGTTAAAAAGTAAATCAATAATACTCAAGTTCGGGATAAAACCATGTTTGTTTTCAAAAACCTGATAATAATGTGGGAATTTTCCTTTCTCATCAAATGCTTTTGCAGAAAAACTATATCTGAAATCATCTTTATGTTCATTTAGTGGAATAAAATCATCCGTGAAATTGATAACTACAGAAATTCCTGTTTTTTTTAATATAAATTTCAGCAAATCAGAATTAAAATCAATTAAGGATTCATAGCGTTTCATATAAAATTTCAGCAAATCATCTTTATAATATAAAAAAAATGGAGATTTATTATAGGCTGATTCAATAGCCCGCCAATGATTGATCTGCCAGTTACTTACATTTGAAATACGAATATCTTTGGTGAAAGTATGATTGCCATCCACTTTATTGACAGGAATACATAAATTTAGTAAGCCATTGGCTGTAATTATTGAACAGCGATTGCGATAGCTTTGTTTGATGTAATGTTCCTTATTTTCAATCTTACAAATATCGTACTGAATCAAATATGCAAAATATTCAATGGGTGGCAGGTAAGCTGTAGATAATAATATTTCGCGCATTCTAATTAATTTTTCTTGTGCAAAAGTACAAATCAATTGAAACACAAAAAACTTTAATCTGATATATTGTCAAAATCATTAATTTTGTAAACTCTTATTAAAACGTTTTCCAATGAGTGATTTTTTTCCTTTAAATGCTATTTCGCCGGTAGACGGCAGGTATCATAATCAGAGCAAACCACTTTCAGCCTTTTATTCTGAAAGATCTTTAATCCGTTACAGAGTACTCGTAGAAATTGAATATTTTATTGCTTTATGTGAACAACCTTTACCTCAACTGATTAATTTTAATAAAAGTAAATTTGAGGATTTAAGAAAAATCTATTTAGAATTTTCAGATCTAGATGCAGTTAGCATTAAAGAAATTGAAAAGACAACCAATCATGATGTGAAAGCAGTTGAATACTTTATCAAACAAAAGTTTGACATCTTAAAACTTGAAGCTTATAAAGAATTTATTCATTTTGGTTTAACTTCTCAGGATATTAACAATACGGCTCAACCATTGGCAATTAAAGAAGCTAACGAAACGGTTTTATATCCTGCAATCCATGATATCATTCTGCTACTGAAAAATAAAGCAACTGCATGGAAATCTGTACCTATGCTGGCAAGAACACATGGACAACCAGCATCTCCTACAATATTAGGTAAAGAGATTCAGGTTTTCATTGAAAGATTGGAATTTCAGGTAAATTTACTAAAAACGATTCCTTATTCAGCAAAATTTGGAGGTGCAACCGGTAATTTCAATGCACACCATGTTGCTTATCCTGATATTGAATGGGTTCAGTTCGGAAACAATTTTGTAAATAATATTCTTCATTTACATCGATCTCAAACTACTACTCAAATAGAACATTATGATAATCTTGCGGCTCTTTTTGATAATATGAAACGAATCAATACCATTCTTATAGATCTTTGCCGTGATTTATGGAGTTATATTTCGATGGATTATTTCAAACAACAATTAAAAGAAGGAGAAGTGGGTTCATCTGCCATGCCTCACAAAGTAAATCCGATAGATTTTGAAAATGCAGAAGGAAATTTAGGTTTTGCAAATGCTATTTTTGAACATCTTTCTTCAAAATTACCTATTTCACGTTTGCAGCGCGACCTTACGGATTCTACTGTAAGTCGTAGTATTGGCGTACCTTATGCTCATACATTGATTGCAATAAATTCACTAAAAAAGGGGGTGAACAAATTAATTTTAAATGAAAAAGCCCTGAACTCAGATCTTGAAAACAATTGGGCTGTAGTAGCTGAAGCCATTCAGACAGTATTGCGCAGAGAATCATATCCTAATCCTTATGAAGCATTGAAAGCATTAACAAGGGTGAATGAAAAGATTACAGAATCAACAATTGCAGTTTTTATCGATCAGTTGGATATTTCAACAGCGTTAAAGACTGAACTCAAAAAAATTACACCTCATAACTACGTTGGAATTACGAATCAAAAATAATGAATTATATTACTAAAGTAATCAATACTCTTAATTGTATTTATCTTTATGAGCATTGAAACATTATTAACTTTACAAACTGAAATTAATGTTTAAACTGAATTTTATTTATAAATACTTGACAAACTATATCTTCGGAATTGCATTTAGCATTCTGCTTAGTTTGCTTGCAGTTATTCTTACAGTTTTTACGTTTTCCTTGGTTTTACCGATGCTGGGGCTGTTGTTCGATCAGATTAAACTTGTTGAAAAAGCAATGCCTTTCACTTTATCTGCAGAAGCTATAAAAAATAATTTTTATTTTATTATTTCTGAGATTATCAGATTAAAAGGCAAGCAAAATGCATTGTTATTGTTATCGTTAAGTGCTGTATGCTTCTATTTTTTTAAAAATCTCTTTACCTATGCGGCATCCTACTTTTTAGCTCCCGTTCGAAACGGAGTATTAAAAAAGATACGCAACGATATTTACCTTAAATTGCTTATATTACCATTAAGTTTTTACAGACACCATAAAAAAGGAGATATTATTTCGAGGGCCACTAATGATGTACAGGAGTTGGACGAATCAATCATGAAACCTCTGCAGGCATTATTTGTACAAGCCCTTACAATCGTTTTTTTTATCGTCACACTTTTTATTATTAATTATAAACTCACTGTATTTGCATTAATTTTATTACCGATAGGTGCTTTTTTTATTAGCAGAGTTTCAAAAAAATTAAAGAAATCAGCATCAAAACTGCAGACAAAACAAGGTTATATCCTTTCATTAATTGAAGAATCTATTTCCGGTTTACGTATCATTAAAGGTTTTAATGCCATTGATTTCTCAAATGAACGATTCAGAAAGAGTAATGACAGCTTTACCCGTATTAAAAATATAATTTACCGTCGTACAGATCTTGCTTCGCCTTTAAGCGAATTTCTGGGAACTGTAATTGTAATGATTATTCTTTTATATGGTGGCTCTATGATTTTAAGCAAAGATTCCTCTTTAAATGCTGAATTATTTATTTTGTATCTTATATTGTTTATCATGATAATAAATCCGGCAAAAAACCTTACTACTGCATTTTACTTTATCCAAAAAGGAAAAGCGAGTATCGAAAGAATAAAATTTATACTAGATGCCCAAGAAGTGATAGAGGAAAAACCTTATGCTCAAAGAATTGGAAACTTTCAAGAAAGCTTACTTTTTAAAAATGTCTGCTTTTCTTATGACATTGACAAGATAGTACTTAACAATATAAATCTTGAAATAGAGTATGGGAAATCAATTGCCATAGTTGGACCTTCCGGAGCAGGAAAATCTACATTGGTTGACTTAATACCAAGATTTTATGATTGCACTGCCGGTGAATTGCATATAGACGGAATTCCAATAAAAGATCTTGCGATTGAGGATGTTAGAAAATTATCTGGAATTGTTTCCCAGGATACTATTTTATTTAATGATACGGTTTATAACAATATTGCTTTCGGGAATGATGATATATCAAGGGAAAAAGTTATAGAAGCAGCTAAAATTGCCAATGCCCACGATTTTATTTCACAAATGAAAATGGGATATGATACCATTATCGGCGACAGAGGAAGTTTACTTTCCGGGGGGCAACGTCAACGAATCAATATTGCCAGAGCGGTATTAAAAAATCCACCAATTCTAATTCTTGATGAAGCCACCTCTGCATTAGACATGGAATCGGAAAGGCTTGTACAAGATGCACTTGAAAAGGTCATGAAGGGAAGAACTACGATTGCCATAGCACACAGGCTTTCAACTATTTACAACATGGATGAAATCATAGTACTGGATAAAGGCAAAATAGTTGAAAGAGGCAACCATAACAGTTTAATTGCTCAGGAGGGATTGTATAAAAAACTACATGATATGCAGTCGTTTAAATAGGTAATTAGTTCAATTAGAAAACTATTTTCTAAAAAAACTGCATTTTGGACTATATTGCCTAAAACCAGCAAGAAACAATACTTTTTTTGAAGAATTAAATTTACTCGTATCTGAGAGATTCAATAGGATCAAGATTTGCTGCTTTAACAGCAGGATAAATTCCGGATAACAAACCTACGGCCAGGCAAAGTACAATGCCAAGTGCTATCCAAGCCCATGGTATGATAAAACTACTTCCAATAGCAAAAGATACAATATTCCCTGCTAAAATACCTAATATTACACCAAGTAAGCCTCCTAATTGTCCGATAACCAAAGCTTCAACAAGAAACTGATTCCTAATCACCTGTTTAGTTGCACCCATTGATTTCCTGATTCCAATCTCTCTTGTTCTTTCACTAACAGAGACCAGCATAATGTTCATTAAACCAATAGCTGCACTTAATAAAGTTATTATTCCAATAATTGAAGTAGCCATTGTCACATATTTCAGGTTTTCAATTAAAGTTTTTGCCATATTGTCACTTTTGGAAGCATCAAAATTATTTTCATCACCTATTCTAACATTACGGATTACTCTGAAAAGACCAACCGCTTCATCAATGGCAGCATCCATTGTTTTAGGGTCTTTAACAAGTATACTTATAGTGAATGTCATATTCGGTCGTGAAAAATACTGACGTACATTATTAATAGGTAAAATGCAATTTTTATCACCTCCTCCCAAACTACTCCCTTTGGATTTTAATACTCCAACTACCATATATTTACCTGAACCAATAGTAATAATCTGATTGATCGGATTTTCATTTTTTTTAAAAACTGAATTTGATAGCTCATCCCCAATTATGACAACACTTGAACCATAATTAACTTCATTGGGTGTGAAATTTCTTCCTCTGTCAACTTCATTTCCTGATGTAAACAGATAACTTTCATCGACACCTAAAACACCAATATTTGGATTCGTTTTTTCACTGTTGAATTTCACAGTTGCTGTATGGGTAGCAAAAGTAGAAATTGAAGTATAGGCTGAAAATTTAAAATTATCTTTAAACTGTTGTGCTTCATCAAATGTGATTTCTTTATAGTGCTTTGCTCTTCTTCCATCACCCATTTGCATTTGCATGGCCCGGTTTTTAATTGTAAAAGTATTAGCTCCCATTTGTGAAAAACTTTTTGTAATACTTGATTCTAAGGAATCTATAGCTGTTAAAATGCCTACTAATGCAGTAATCCCAACTGCAATAATTAGAACTGTAAGGACTGTTCTTGTTAAATGATTACGAATAGAATCAAGGGAAATTTTTACATTTTCAAGAATTAATATTTTCATTGTAAAGCTTTATAAAACTAAAAATATCAGAACTGAACCTTATTTCCAAATGCTAAATCACCTGCATCACCTAAACCAGGCACAATATATGCCTGAGCAGTTAATTCATCATCAATAGCACCAACCCAAATTGATACCTCTGTTTTAGAAAGATGTTTATGAACATAATCAATGCCTTCGGCACTTGCTAATACGGATACAAAAAATGTGTGACTTGGTTTCCCGTTAATAATCAGTTCTTTGTAGGCTTTAACCATGGATGCTCCAGTAGCAAGCATTGGATCAGCAAGAATCAGAACCTTATCGGTTAAATCAGGGCAAGAAAGGTACTCAATATGTATTTCAAAATTACCTTTTTTATCATGTTTTCGATAAGCAGATACAAACGCATTTTCAGCCTGATCAAAATAATTGAGAATTCCATAATGAAAAGGCAGACCTGCTCTAAGAATAGAGGCAATTACAGGTTGTTGCCTGATTAATTGAATCTCGGCTATCCCAAGAGAAGTAATAACTTCTTTGGTTTCATATTGCAGCTTTTTACTTAGTTCATATGCAAATATTTCGCCCAAACGCTCCATATTCTTGCGAAAACGCATGCTGTCTTTTTGGATTTTTTCGTCTCTAACTTCTGCAATAAACTGATTGAAAAGCGAATTATGATTTCCTAAAATGTTTGCCATAAATTTGAGTTTTATTTTTTACCACTTAACTGCTTTATTATTAAAGATAGATTATTTTTTTTCACTTGCAAATATAAACAATTTTTAGCTCCAAAGTTATGATTAAAACTTGCTATATTTTCTACAGATGATCCTCCAAAATCGAAAATATCTACTTTTTGAGCGTATTTTTTAAGCATAGTATCTATTAATAAATACATTGCACCTGATTTTTTTCCTTCAGTATTTGCACTGCCTTTCAAAAATAATATCCTTTGTTTAGATATAATAAAAAATGCTGCTGCAATTAAATCATTTTCAGAATTAAAAGCGCCTAAAGATATGCCACAATCATGGTTAATTGCTGCATACATTAGATTTTGTAATCGCAGATAATCAATCTCATGAAGTTCCTTTAATTGCTTTCCTTTATTTTGTTTAAATAATGCTACTGTTTTTTCGGGTGCTAATCTATCTACAATACTAAGATTGACTTTAGAGGCTTTTTTTAAATTTCGTCTCGCATCTCCTTTATAATCTGCACTTATTTCTTCATACGTTTTAGTTATGTCTAAAATTTGAAAAAATCGTTCTTGCTTTTGGAAATCTGTTCGTTCAATAGGATTGCTTTCATGAATATTAAATTCTATAAATTTAATTCTTTCAGGTATAGCATTCAAAAAATTATTTACAATTCTTACATCAACAACTGATTTTGAAAAAATTCCGAAATATCTTGTAAAAAAAGGTTGATAAATATAATGTATATTAAATTTTGAATTAACAGCCAAAGGGAAAACAGCTTCATAATCATTCATTATTAATGCATTCCAATTTGGGCATATAACATCTAAATACCAACTGTAAACATAGGCTATTTCATTGACAGCTAAATCAATACACTCATCCCATTTTTTTTTGTCTATCTGACTATATTCAAGAAATTGTATCATATTATTTTACAGCATATCTTATCATTTCTTCATATACTTCCTGCCACCCAATCCAACGACGTTGATTACTCAGAGATTCATTGTGCCAGAGAGGAATAAAACATCCGTTAACTGCCTTTACTTCATCAATTAATGGTTTGATATAATTTAATGCTTTATCAGCATGTATATTAAGGTAATCTCTCAAAGTACCTTCCATAAAAGAGAATGGATGTATTCTGAGATTTGTCTCAACATCAGATTCCAGATCATAAAAATAATAAGTAGAACAAATACTCGCTCTGAATCCTATTTCTGAAGCATAACCCATAGTATAATCATCGGTGATATCTAATTCCATTAAATTGCGATATGTATGAGGCAATTCAAGTTTAAGAAAATGTTGTCGGCTTCTAGTAATCTGGCGATGAAGAACTAAGGAAAGAGAATCAATTTCATGCTTTAAAACTTTCGAATTATTATTTGAAGCAAAAGAAGGATGAATACCTACTTCTGCTTCATCACCCAACATTTTTATCAACGAATGAAATCTGCGGTTATTTGTCGGAATGTTTTTATCGAAATCGCTATATTCAGCGAAAAGTATAAAATAAATCGGATGAAGATTATATTTTTCGTGTATTTTAAATTGAAAATCAAAGGTGTCGAAATGATCTTTTCCAATACCACTCAGCACTTTGGTTCTTTCAATCATATTTTTAATTTCAAAATTACGGATGGATTTCAAATATCCTCCTATTGAACGGATAATCCCTTTCAATTTATAAGCATAGGCGCAATCAATATCTAATGTTGGAATAAACCGGAACTTACCGTTTTCAGTTTTAAAATCAGGGTATTTAATTTTAATAATTGCTGCAATTCTTAATGACCAGATATTTATCAAGGGTTTTTTTAAAAAGTAATTTTTATAAGCAATACTTTGGTCAGCACTAAACCTTCCATATTGATCTTTGATATATGGTAAATATTCCTCATATCTTGTAACAAGGTAAAATCCTGCTGCAAAAGGATCAAAAGGGAAACATGATTTTTTGTTTGAAACAGGGAAAAATGCTGCATTGTTTTCAAAATCAATGAATTTTAATTCATGTTCATGAATATTGGTTTCAAATAATAAACCAGAAGATGCAAAATATATTTCATCCCCAAAAGCTTGCTCAGAATAATTAATTTTTGCATCCTGATATGAAATAAACATTTCTGCGTTTGTCGTAAAAACAACATCTACACCCAATAACTCTTTAAAAAAAAGCTTAAAAGTATATTGTATTCGGTTACATATTTTAGTAGTATAGATTAGCATACGATCTACTGATTATTTTTTAATTGGGTTATCAAAATTACAATACAATTATTTATAAAACACATAGAACAACACAGAAATAAAAAAATTAACTAATGATATAAAAATAGCAAAAGATTAAAACAATAAACAATAAATTTATAGCATTCCTTCATCAGCAAAGCTATAATATTTTTCATCACCGATAATGATATGGTCTACAACAAGTATTTCGAGAAAAGCACCTGCTTCTTTTAGCTTTTTAGTCAGTTTTATATCAGCATCACTTGGTTTTAAGTTACCTGAGGGATGATTATGACATAAAATCATAGAAGTGGTATTATTCTCTAATGCAATTTTAAATATTTTTTTTGGGTCAGCAACGGTTCCTGTAATACCACCTTCGCTAATACATTCATATTTAATAACTTTATTGGCTTTATTAAGCAAAATCACCCAAAATTCTTCATATAAGCAATCAGAAACCAGACTTTGCATTAATTCGAACGCATCTTTGCTGGAATTTATTTTCTTCTTATCTATTACTTCTTCACTCCGGCGACGCTTGCCTAATTCCAATGCTGCAATAATGCTGATTGCTTTGGCTTCTCCTATACCTTTGAACTTATTCGTTAAATCATGGATACTTAATTTCGCCAGTTCTATTAAGTTATCATGGACCGAATTTAAAATTCTTCTCGACAATTCGACTGCAGATTCTTCTTTATTCCCTGAACTAATTAAAATTGCAATTAATTCAGCATCACTTAAGGCTATTTTTCCTTTAAGCATAAGTTTCTCTCTGGGGCGGTCATCTTCAGCCCAGTTTTTAATAGTAGATTTTTGTATATAATTGTCCATTGGTATTGTTTGAAGCGAAGTTAATATTTTTTTACTTCATAAACGATTGTAAAATTAAAACTTTTGCGATTTTTCATTTTTTCTTTAGAAATATAAAATAATACAATTTTAACTTTATGAAACTTAACTATTATTTTTGGATTTTAAGAAACTGATATTACTTTTACTATTATAAAACCAATTGCTATTGCAGTGTAATTATGCTAATTCATTAACTACAAACAAATCCCTCAAATTATCAGATTTTCAAATATTTATTCGAATAACTTATTTAGAACGTATCTAAATCAATACAAATTCTGATTTTTTAGAAAAAATAAAAACCTTTTTAGAATTTGATTGTTTTTGATTGTATTAAAGGGCAAAAGAATAAAAATGATTCAGTATTCAATAAAAGATCTCGAAAAACTAACTGGTATTAAAGCACATACTATAAGGATTTGGGAGAAGAGATATGACATAGTAAATCCTCATAGAACTTCGACCAATATTCGCTTTTATACAGATATGGATGTAAAAAAGCTGATGAATGTAGCATCTTTGGTAAGATTTGGATTAAAAATATCTTCACTTTCCGGACTTTCTTACGAAGAGTTGAACGAAAAAATAGTTGAAATGTATCATAATCCCAATGGGACGAATACATATATTGACCAGCTTATAGTTGCAATGACGGATCTGGATGATAAAAAATTTAATGTGATTCTTTCAAATGCAACACTGGATAACGGTTTCGAAAATACTATCATTGAAGTTATTTTTCCATTTATGGAACGCCTGGGATTATTATGGCAAACCGGCAATATAAATACAGCTCATGAAAGATTCGTAATGAATATCCTTCGACAAAAGCTAATTGTTGCTATTGATGGGCTTTACTTTCAACCTGATAAAAATTCTAAGCTTTTCGTTTTATTTTTACCAAAAGGTGAATTTCATGAAATTGAACTCCTTTTTTACAGATATATTATCCGTAAAAATGGGCATAAAATTGTTTATTTAGGACAATCCATCCCATTATTGGATTTAAAAGAGATTGTAAGTATAAAAGCTCCTGACTACCTGTTTTGCTGTATAAATTTACCTCAATATCAAGCAGAAGTGAAAATGTACCTATCAAAACTTTCCATTTTATTTCAATCTCAATCTATATTTGTAGCTGGTAAGCAAATCAATGACTTTAACGAATCTCTTCCTCTAAATGTTCAGAAAATAATTTCAGTTGCTGATTTTAAAATTCTTATCGATAAAATTTGAGACATAAATTTTATACTATTCTTGTTTATCTTATTCTTGCTTTTTTTAAACAAATTTAATTTTTTAATAATTGCTGAAATTCTTTAATATCAGCTATTACATAATATGCACCGACATTATTTTGTTTTTTTTAACAAAATAAATAAAAATAAATTTTTTTTTGTTTAATCTTTGCATTACTTTTGTTAAACAATTTAAGAACAAATTAAAATTTATATATATGACAGCTATAGAATTTAATCACAGTTTACTCGGCTTAAAAGACAGCCTTGAGTATTTCGCTTATTCTTTAACAATGAACCGTGAAGATGCAAAAGATCTTGTTCAAGACACTTATGTTAAAGCTATTACATATAAAGATAAGTTTGAAACCAATACTAATTTAAAGGCATGGACTTATACGATAATGAAAAATACTTTTATCAATAGCTATCGCAGGAATGTTAAAGCGAATACCATTATCGACAATACAGATGATTTATATTACATGAACATACCCCGTAAATCAAATATGGGATCTCCTGAATCTGAAATATTCACAAAAGAAATTCAACAAAGTATTAATAAACTTGAAGATGATCATCGTGTACCATTTGAAATGCACAACGCGGGTTATAAATACAAAGAGATTGCTGAAAATCTTGATCTTTCAATAGGAACCGTAAAAAGCAGAATTTTTTTCACTAGAAAAAAATTAATGGATAATTTAAAAGAATTTAAAAATTAGTATTTTTTTGATAATTTGATTTGATTGATTTAAAAAAGGTGTAACAAAATGTTGCACCTTTTTTATTTATTGGATTGACGAAATTTAAAAAGCCGTATTATCATTTTACAATAAATATTGTTTTGCAATTTCCCATAATACAATCCCTGCACTAACGGAAATATTTAAAGAATGTTTAGTGCCAAATTGAGGTATTTCAATGCCCCCATCTGCAACTCGCATAACTTCATCACTTACGCCATCTACTTCATTACCAAACACAAGAGCGATTTTATTCTTTCTGTTTATTTCAAAATTTTCCAAACTAATACTGTTTTCTGCTTGTTCGATGGCATAGATAAGGTATCCCTGTTTTTTCAAAAAGCTTATGGAGTCAATAGTAGTTTCGAAATATTTCCATTCAACAGTATCAGTAGAACCTAATGCTGTTTTATGTATTTCTCTGTTAGGTGGTGTTGCCGTTATACCACATAAATGAATTGCTTCCATTTTAAAAGCATCAGATGTTCTGAATACGGAACCTATATTATGCTGGCTGCGAATATTATCCATAACAATTATGATAGGTAATTTTTCTGCTTCTTTAAAAGCATCGATGCTCAATCGATTGAGCTCAATATTTTGAAGTTTACGCATAATTTTTTTTAAGGATACAAAATTACATTTTTATAATACTTAAACAATCCATTCAATATTTAAAGATTGAGAAAATTTTAATTATTTTTGCATTTAAAATATAAATGAATGAGAATAATAAGTATTATCTTGCTAAAGCTATTTGGGTGGAAAGTAATCGGAAGTTTACCCAAAGATATTAAGAAATTTATTATGATTGAAGCACCTCATACCAGTAATTTAGATTTTATTATTGGTAGAATGGCTTTTTACAAATTGGGAATTAAGACAAAATTTCTTATTAAACAGGAATTGTTTAAATTTCCTTTAGGAGGTGTATTAAAAGCAATGGGTGGAATCCCTGTTAACAGAGGGAAAAAGAACAATATGATAGATTATGTCGCAGATTTATTTGAAAAATCAACAGAATTAGCTGTTGTGATTACACCTGAAGGAACACGCAAATTCAATAATCACTGGAAAAAAGGATTTTATCATATTGCTGAAAAAGCAAATGTACCTGTAATATGTGGATTTATTGATTATGCAAAGAAAGAAGGTGGCATCGGGCCAATTTTCTATCCATCAGCTGGAAATTTCGATAAAGATTTTGCTGTCATTGAAGATTTTTATCGTGATAAAACTGCCTGTCATCCCGAAAATTATAATCTTAGCCCGATGTATCAGTCAAAACCATCTAATTAATTCTTAACCATATATTTAAAACCTATCTTGGTTTTATTTTTTTTTAAAAAAGGTTGATTTTTTTTAATTTTTTTGGAATTGAGTACTAAAATCTTTAATTTTGTGGCTGATTTTTATTCAATAACTCCTGTTTGTTAATTGAAAATACGATTGAAACCAGAGTACCTAAAGATTATTTAATATGCATCTAAGCAGCAGATTTAAAACATATAACAATAAAATAGTAAGAATTACATTGTTGATTATGCTCCTTTTTGTGGCATCACAATCTGCTATTGCTAATGAAGAAAAGGCTCATTCAGAAAAATTTAATGCTGGCGAAATGATTATTGAGCATATTTCTGATTCCTATGAATGGCATATAATGACGATAGGAGAAACCCATGTTTCAATACCATTGCCGGTTATAATAATTTACGAAGGAAATATTATTAGTTTTTGTTCTTCAAAGTTTCATCATGGAAAAGAAAGCTATAATGGTTTTAGGATAGCAGAAGAAGGAAATAATAAAGGTAAAATTGTTCATGTTTCCATTATTAATGGTCAAGAAATAGAAGATGAAAAACTACCACTCGATTTCTCGATTACAAAAACTGTTCTATCATTATTTATAGGTATATTTTTATTGGTGTTTATTTTTCTTTCTATTTCACACTCTTATCGTAAACGTGGAGTTGCTTCACCTAAAGGTTTGCAATCATTTATTGAACCTATAATTCTTTTTGTAAGAGACGATATAGCAAAATCCTCATTAGGAGAAAAAAACTATCAAAAATATTTACCATTTTTATTAACTATATTCTTTTTCATTTTTCTGAATAATCTTATGGGATTAATTCCCTTTTTCCCTGGTGGAGTTAACCTGACCGGTAATATAGCTATTACAATGGTATTAGCTTTATTTACTTTTTTAATTACTACTTTTAGTGGAAACAGAGCTTATTGGAAACATATTGTAAATGCTCCCGGTGTTCCCTGGTGGTTAAAAATTCCAATTCCATTAATGCCTATTGTTGAATTAGTGGGTGTATTTACAAAACCATTTGTACTGATGGTCCGTCTCTTTGCCAATATCACTGCTGGACATATTATAGCATTGGGATTCATCAGTTTAATTTTTATTTTTGGTGAAATGAAACCTGCATTAGGATATGGTGTTTCTGTAGTTTCTGTACTCTTCTATGTTTTTATGGGATTATTGGAATTACTGGTAGCTTTTATTCAGGCTTATGTTTTCACCTTACTTTCGGCTTTATATTTCGGTATGGCTATTGAAGAACATCATAAAGAAGAACATCATTAAAATAATATATTAACAATAAATCATTTACTAACATTATAATACATAAAATTATGTCAACTTTATCAATTTTATTACAAGCAGCAGCTGACCTGACTCCAATTGCAAAAATGGGTGCAGGTTTAGGTGCAGGTATTGCCGCTATCGGTGCCGGAATGGGCATTGGTAATATTGGCAAAAGTGCATTGGAATCTATTGCACGTCAACCTGAAGCTGTAGGCGATATTCGTTCAAATATGATCATATCTGCTGCGCTTATCGAAGGTGTTGCCTTCTTTGCTATTGTTGTTTGTTTATTGATCGTTTTCATTAAATAAACACTTACTATATCATTGCAACGGTTGGTTGCAATGATATAGTTTTTAATTCATTTAAGCTGAATAATTGTTAGTAACGATTTGAAAAAAGAAAAGTTATGGGAATAGTAACACCAAGTATAGGACTTATTTTCTGGATGACATTGTCATTTAGTATATTGCTTTTTATACTTGCCAAATTTGCATGGAAACCTATATTGGCCACTTTGCATGAAAGGGAAAAATCAATAGACGAAGCACTTCATCAGGCTGATCAGGCACGTGATGAAATGAGAGCATTAAAATCAGACAATGAGGAATTACTTCGTCAGGCTAAAGAAGAAAGAAGTGCTATTTTAAAAGATGCACGTAGCATTCGAGATAATATCATTGAGGAATCAAAAACAAAAGCCAATCACGAATACAACCGCATTCTTGAAGCAGCAAAGGAAAGCATACATTATGAAAAAATGGCTGCTATCACTGAATTGAAAAACCAAATAGCAACATTATCAATTGATATTGCAGAAAAAATTCTGAAACAAGAATTGTCTGATAAAGAGAATCAGAAAAAACATATCGATAAAATGATGGATAACATCAGCTTTAATTAATGGGGCTGCAAAAGAGAGAATATGAAGGATAGCAGAATTAATGGTCGTTATGCAAAAGCTTTGTTTGATTTAGTAAATGAACAACAAACCTTAGAAACAGCATTTCATGATATGGAATTGGTGAAAGAAATTTGTCAATCCAGCAAAGAATTTGAAAGCATGCTTTCTAGTCCAATTATCAGAACTGATAAAAAACAAGCCGTTGTTAAGGAAATTATGGGCAATCATTTGTCTCAGATTTCACTTTCATTCTTATTGCTCATTCTAAAGAAAAGACGTGAAGCTAATTTAAGAGGCATTGCCATTGAATTTATAGAAATGTATCACGAATTCAAAGGTATAAAAACAGCTCATTTAGAAACAGCTATGCCATTGGATATCGAAACTAAATCAGAATTTAAAGCAATTCTTACTGAGCAATCCAAAAAAATAATTGAATTATCAGAAGAAGTTAACCCAAATATTATTGGTGGTTTTATTGTTACAATAGATGATAAACAAGCCGATAACAGTATTGCTACTAAGATTCAACGATTAAGGAAAGAATTTGACAAAAATATTTACGAAAAAGGATTTTAACAAACAGATTATAAACAAATTACAATATGGCTGAAATTAAACCCGCTGAAATATCCGCAATTTTAAGACAACAATTAGCTGGCTTTAAAATGGAATCTGACTTAGAAGAAGTTGGTTCTGTATTGCAGGTTGGCGACGGAATTGCACGTATTTACGGACTCAACAATGCTCAATCAGGCGAGTTAGTGGAATTTGCAAAAACCGGTGTAAAAGCAATTGTTCTCAATTTAGAAGAAGATAACGTTGGAGTAGTACTTTTAGGTGATTCTCATCAGATTAAAGAAGGAGACATTGTAAAACGCACCAATCAGATTGCTTCAATTAAAGTAGGCGAAGGTATGCTCGGAAGGGTTATCAATACCATGGGAGAACCAATAGATGGAAAAGGTCCAATAACAGGAGATACTTATGAAATGCCACTAGAACGAAAAGCTCCTGGTGTTATCTATCGTCAGCCTGTTACAGAACCATTGCAAACTGGTATCAAACCTATTGACGCTATGATTCCAATCGGAAGAGGTCAACGTGAATTGATAATTGGTGACCGTCAAACCGGTAAATCCGCAATTGCTATAGATACAATCATTAATCAACGTGAATTTTACGATAAAGGCGAACCTGTATTTTGTATATATGTAGCATCCGGACAGAAGGGTTCTACAATTGCCAATGTTGTAAAAACATTTGAAGAAAAAGGTGCATTAGCATATACAGTAATTGTTGCAGCAACAGCATCTGATCCTGCAGCTTTACAATTTTACGCTCCATTTACCGGCGCTGCCATTGGTGAATTTTTCAGAGATACGGGACGCCCTGCATTGGTAGTTTATGATGATTTATCAAAACAAGCGGTAGCATATCGTGAAGTTTCATTATTATTGCGTCGTCCACCTGGTCGTGAAGCTTATCCAGGTGATGTGTTTTATTTACATTCAAGATTATTGGAAAGAGCTGCCAAAATCATTAAATCTGATGAAATTGCAGCACAAATGAATAATTTACCTGAATCTATCAGACATTTAGTTAAAGGTGGTGGTTCTTTAACTGCTTTACCAATTATTGAAACTCAGGCTGGTGACGTTTCTGCTTATATTCCTACCAATGTAATATCAATTACAGATGGTCAGATATTTTTGGAAACCAATCTTTTCAACTCAGGTATCCGTCCTGCAATTAATGTTGGTATTTCGGTTTCACGTGTTGGTGGTAATGCTCAGATTAAATCAATGAAAAAAGTTGCCGGAACTTTAAAGATAGATCAGGCACAATTCCGTGAACTGGAAGCTTTCTCAAAATTTGGTTCCGATCTGGATGCAACTACCAAAGCTGTACTTGATAAAGGTAGCCGCAATGTAGAGATATTAAAACAACCTCAGTATACTCCAATGAAAGTTGAAGAACAAATTGCTATTCTTTATTGTGGTACTAAAGGTTTATTGCAAAAAATTCCAGTAAGAAAAGTAAATGATTTTGAAATTGATTTCTTACATCATATGCAGATAGATCACAAAGATGTACTTGATTCGCTCAAAAAAGGTATGCTTAGTGATAATGATATTAAAGTACTGGAACAAACTGCCAGAGAAATTTCCAGAAAATACGAAAACTAATTAACAGGGAGCAATTATGCCCAATTTAAAAGAAGTTAGAACAAGAATTGCCTCAGTAAACTCTACTAAGCAGATTACCAATGCCATGAAAATGGTTTCGGCATCTAAATTGAGAAGAGCTCAAAATGCTATTATCAAACTTAGACCCTATTCTGCAAAACTTACCGAGATTTTGAAGAATTTAAGTGACAGCATTGAAAATACTGATGCTGCTGCTTTTTTTGAAGAGCGTAAACCTGAAAAAATACTAATCATTGCTGTTTCTTCGAACAGGGGAATGTGTGGTGCTTTTAATGCAAATATTATTAAATCTGTAAACAATCTTATTCATGACCAGTTTGCTGTTCAAAACAGTAAAGGAAATGTTGAATTATTGTGTATTGGTAAAAAAGCCGGAGATTTTTTCGCACGCCGCACCTATAAAATTTCAGAAAGACTGGATCATATTTTTGACAAACTAAGTTTTGATAATATTATTCCGATTGCAGAGCAATTAATGAACGACTTCAAAACAAAAAAATACGATAGAATCGAAATTGTATATAATCGATTCAAAAATGCGGCCACTCAACAATTAGTTGTTGAGCAATTTCTTCCGGTTTTACCACAAACTACTGTTGTAAAAACGACAACTACTGCTGATTATATTTTTGAACCTGATAAAGAACAAATTTTAAATGAACTGGTTCCAAAAACGCTGAAAATCCAATTGTATAAGGTGATACTTGACTCCTGGGCTTCTGAACAAGGTGCACGTATGACTGCAATGCACAAGGCTACCGACAATGCAACTGAAATTTTAAAACAACTGCGTTTATCATATAACAAAGCACGTCAAGCTGCTATTACCAATGAAATTCTTGAAATTGTCGGCGGAGCAGAAGCTTTAAAGGGATAATTTTATTTCAATACAATAGACAATAGCCAGGATTTATATTCTGGCTATTTCTTTTTAATCTCATCCCTTCTTCACTTATCTAATGAATATTTAATAAACTATTTCCTTCCAAAATCTGCTGGAATTTCGCCCCAGCCTTCTGTATCCCATTTATACAATGGATTTTCCCAAGTATTATTGGCAAGCCATATTTCAGCTCTGGCAATCAATTCAAATAAAACTTTATTTTCAGGAATTGTCTCTAATTTTGTTTTTGCTTTTTTATCTCTTATCCAAGCTAATGCGGTTTTAGAATCAGAATAAATGGGTAGTTTAGAATTTTGTTGCTTGAGATACGCCAATCCATGAACAATTGCTAGAAATTCACCTATATTATTGGTGCCTTGTGTAAAAGGTCCTTTGTGAAATAGTTCATGTTTTGTTTGAGTATCAACACCTCTATATTCCATTAATCCGGGATTACCAGCACAGGCAGCATCCACTGAAATACTCGGAATAATTGGTTTATGGTTTTTTAAATCAGCTTTCCCTATTTCATGCTTTGGTTTCCCAATATATAAATGTGGTTTTGAAGCAAAGGCTTTCTGAGCAGTAGGCATATCTTCAAAAGATTTATAAAGTGCAGCTTCATATCCTTTTATTTGTTTCTCACATTCAGCCCACGAAGTATAAATACCTTTTTGGTGTCCTTTCCAGACTACATAATATTTTTGTTTAACCATTATTGATTGATTGAGCGATTTGGTAATAATATTCTAGAGTTGGATAAAAACTAAATTTTATGTTTTTCGTTAAAATAAGCTTCTAATAAAACTTGAGCAGCTACATAAGAACTGATTTTATCATCCAGAATATCCTTTTCGAGTTGTGGAATCATTGTTGCAACAGCTTTATTATTATAAAAATTATCTTTAATAGCATCATTTACAGCTTCCAACATAATATGTTTTGCCTGCTTTTGTCTTTTAAGGTTAAAATAGTTATTTGCTATTGTAAATTCATGATAATCGCTGATAATATTCCAAATAGTATCAATACCTTCGTGAGTATAAGCCGAACAGCACGCAACATCAGGTATCCATCCCGATTCTGTAGGTGGAAACAAATGGAGTGCATTTTTATACTGAGATTTTGCCAAAGATGCCATTTTTTTATTTTCACCATCTGCCTTGTTAATCGCAATAGCATCTGCCATTTCCATTATTCCACGCTTAATACCCTGGAGTTCATCTCCTGCATTGGCAAGCATAAGTAACAGAAAAAAATCAACCATTGCATGAACAGCAGTTTCTGATTGGCCAACTCCAACTGTTTCTACAAAAATGGTGTCAAAACCAGCGGCTTCACACAATACTATTGTTTCTCTGGTTTTGCGTGCTACTCCACCTAAAGAGCCGGCTGAAGGCGAAGGCCTGATAAATGCATTCGGATCTACTGACAAAGCTTCCATCCTGGTTTTATCACCTAAAATACTGCCTTTGGAACGTTCGCTACTCGGATCAATTGCCAACACAGCCAATTTATGTCCTTTATTGCATAAATATTTACCTAAAGCTTCGATAAAAGTACTTTTACCGACACCAGGTACACCAGTAATTCCTATTCTTATAGATTTACCTGCATATGGAAGACATTTATTGATAATTTGCTGAGCCAATTGCTGGTGTTCATGCAATGAACTTTCAATCAAAGTAATAGCTTTACTAAGTATCGTCCTGTTAGCTTTTAATATACCATCAACATATTCATCAACTGTAAAAAAAGGTTTTTTATTCACTCTTAAAGTATCTGAAAGCCGAGGATTTACAGAAGAAGGTTGTTCAATACCTTCCTGAACCTTAAGTGCTGATTGAAATTTCTTTTTATTCTCGCCCATCTTAATTTTATAAAACAAATATAAATCTTAGCAAATATAAAATTAAATTCATTAATCTGTTACTTAAACAGTTTATTTTAATGATTTTTAAGTTGAAAGATTATTCATTTAAAAACAACAAACATTTAGGACAAGACATAGTTCACCTATACGTGTTTATGTGAAAAGTAAGCTGGAATGATTATTTGTTTTTTAAAGAGATAGCTTTTTGTTGTAATTTTATATCTTCAGGTAAAGTAGCAAGCATTTCGATACCATGAGCTATTGGTTTTGTGTCCTCATTTACATGAACAAAAGTAATGAATCCATCCACAATAATTTCATTTGGTTTATCAATTGTACAAACACAGATATAGGCAACAATGCTGGTTCTTCCACAATAAACAATTTTACTTGTGTAACATACTGTTTTCCCTAATTTTACACTTTTTGAAAAGTGCATTCCATGAATTTTCAAACAAATTACATTTTTAGGATTAATGATACTTGAAGTAGCAATAAAACCGGATTCTACAAACCATTCAGCACTTCTTCCGGCAAACAAAGTACCATGATGGTTTAAATCTTCACTTTTTATCAAACGATAAGTCGTAAATGCCTGAATATCTTTTATTTGTGTCATGTTATGTGTTTTTTTGCAAAATTACATCTATTTTTTTAAATAATTGATATATATCAATGGAATTTTCTTTAAAAAAATAATTATTTATAAACTTTCCAGAAGTCAGAAATCATTAAAAAATAAAGTGCGAAAAATGCTAAATTAATTAGATACTTCCAAATCATTTTTTGTGTTAGTTGTAAAATTTAAAAAAAACACTGAAAAATTATCGCCAAACATTTACCTTTGTAAAAAAGAAAAAAATTGATAGGTTCCGATATTATACAGACAATTATTGAAACTGCACGCATCGAAGATGTTGTGGGAGAGTATGTTTCGCTTCGTAAAAGAGGAGTGAATCTAATTGGTTTGTGTCCTTTTCATAATGAGAAAACACCTTCCTTTACAGTTTCTCCTGTAAAAGGAATTTTTAAATGTTTTGGCTGTGGAAAAGCAGGAAATTCGGTAAACTTCCTGATGGAACATGAGCATTTCTCTTATCCTGAAGCACTCAGACACCTTGCTGCAAAATATAATATCGAAATTGAAGAAGAAATTCCTTCCGCAGAGCAAATTGCTGCTTTAGATGAAAAAGAATCCTTATTTACAATAACAAATTTTGCACATAAACATTTTGTTGACAATTTATTAAATACAGAAGAAGGACGTTCCATAGGCTTATCTTATTTTAAAGAAAGAGAATTTTCTGAAGCTACAATTCAGAAATTTGAATTGGGATACTGCATGGACAAATGGGATGATTTTACAGGCTATGCACTTAAAAACGGCTATTCTATCGGGCAATTGGTTAAAGCAGGATTCAGTATCGACAAAGATGATAAACAATATGACCGCTTCCGGACAAGGGTAATGTTTCCCATTCATAGTTTATCGGGCAAAGTAATTGCTTTTGGCGGAAGAATCTTAAGTTCAGATAAAACGAAACCTAAATATGTAAACTCTCCCGAAACGGAAATTTATAGCAAAAGCAAGGTTTTATACGGGCTTAACTTTGCTAAGAATGCTATCATTTCACAGGATAATTGTTATCTTGTCGAAGGTTACACCGATGTTATTACATTACATCAGGCAGGTATCGAGAATGTTGTATCATCTTCCGGCACTTCATTAACAACTGAACAAATAAGGCTGATCAATCGTTATACGAAAAATATTACAATTCTTTATGATGGTGATACTGCTGGTATCAAAGCAAGTTTTCGTGGGATTGACATGATACTTGAACAAGGAATGAATGTTAAAATCGTACTTTTCCCTGACGGAGAAGATCCTGATTCTTATACCCGCAAAAACCGAACTGCCGTTGTTCAGGAATATATAACAAAACATGCAGATAACTTCATCTTATTCAAAACCAATTTATTATTAGAAGAAGCAGCCCATGATCCAATAAAAAAATCAGCACTGGTAAAAGAAATCGTTACTACAATATCGTTGATTCCCGATAGTATTCCACGTTCAATTTATACCAAAGAATGTAGTTCTTTGATGAATATTCCTGAACAAACATTACTGAACGAACTCAACAAACTTTTACGGAAAAAAGCATCAAAAAAACTGGAAGATGCCGGAGAAATTCCTCTTCCGGAAGCAGCAGTTACTCCATCGGAAAAGCAAACTGATTTAATAGAAATTGATGATGCTGAATACCAGGAAAAAGACATTATTCGCCTATTGTTAAATTTTGGTTATAAAGAGTTGGTTATAAAAAGTATAAATGAAGAAAAAAAAGAAATTTCACTCAATATCAGTGTTGCTGATTGTATTGTAAATGATATTGTATCTGAAGAATTCTGTTTTAAAAATCCAGCCTATCAATTAATCTTTAATGAATTTGCAACCATCTTAGGTAATGAAAACATTCTGACAGATCAGCATTTTACAAATCATCCGGATAGTATTATCAGAAAAACAGCTATTAACTTATTGGCTTCACCTTATATGCTTAGTGAAAACTGGCAGGAAATGCATCGGATCTCAGTTCCTACAGAAGACAAAACTATTGTTCTTGAGCAATCTGTCCGGCATTCTATTCTTGCATTTAAACTTAAGAAAGTTGAAGAAATGCTTGCTCAAAATGCAAATGAAATCAAAGGATTAGGAAACGAAGATGATTTTAGTATACTGATGGAAAAACAAAAGAGATTAATTAATTCTAAAAAAATGATTTCTGCTGCTTTAGGAAGAATTGTGATAAAGTAATTTTTTAATTTGAAAACTGGAAAAACAACAAATACATTTTATTCAAATAAAGATAAAAGCGATTCCTATAAATGTATAAGAATCGCTTTTTTATTTCCTTCAGAAAGTTATATTTAATACTGACAGGATTTTAATCCTGTCAGTGTTGTATAAATCTTTTAATCTGTCAGTTAACTGAATTGTCAATTCTTTATTCAAGGCTTCCTAATTCTTTTTCAACCTCAACTAGAATTTCACAGGATTTTACCAATGCTTTCATTGCATTGTGGTCGTTGTATAGCGGGCGGTCAATTTCCAGAAAATCAACATGACGGCGAACGACTTCTTTTGCTTTCTGAACACCTTTTCCGAAATTATATTCTCTGAAATCCAACGCCTGAGCAGCAGCCATCAATTCAATACCTAAAATTCCATAAGCATTATCCAGGATCTGGAAGTTTTTCAAGGCAGTATTCATTCCCATCGATACAAAATCTTCCTGATCAGCAGCAGCCGGAATCGATTGAATAGAAGCCGGAACCGAAAGTATTCTTTGTTCAACGATAAGAGTATCAGCTGTATATTGGCTAAGCATCAATCCGGAAAACATACCGGCGCCTTTGGTCAGGAATGCTGGTAAGCCAACACTCAAAGCAGGATTGTTCAATCGGTTCATTCTACGTTCGGACAATACACTTACCATAGTAATGCAATAACCGGCCATATCCATAGGTACTGCAACCGGAGATCCCTGGAAGTTAGCACCTGAAAGCTGTAATTCTTCATCAGGGAAGAAAATTGGATTATCTCCAACGCCGTTTAATTCGATTTCCACCTGAGAACGTGCATAAGCCAGTGCATCATGAGCAGCTCCTATTACCTGAGGAGTTGAACGCATGGAATATGCATCCTGTACTTTGCATTTTATATTACCTAAATGTAAATCGCCTCCGTTTACCATTTTCAAAATAGAAGCCGCACTTCTGATTGCACCATTAAAACCTCTTACTTCGTGTAATCTTGGATTGTAAGGACGCATATTTGCTTTCATAGCTTCCAATGACATAGCAGCTGCAATTTCAGCTTGTTTCAGCCAGTTATTGGCATCATAAAGAAAAAGTGCACTCATGGCTGTTAAAACGTTACTACCATTGATAGTTGCAAGACCATCTCTGGCCTGTAAACCTGGAACAGGAATACCAGCTTTTTCCATAGCTATTTTACCTTCGTATAATTCGCCCTGAAAATACGCTTTCCCTTCGCCCATCATTAGTAATGCAATTTGCGACATGGGTGCTAAATCTCCACATGCACCAACTGAACCTTTTTCACATACAAATGGGGTAACACCTTTATTGAGCATTTCCACCAATGTTTGGGTAATTTCCAGACGAACACCTGAATTACCATGAGCGTGAACATTAATACGTCCCAACATGGCACCTCTGACGTGATCCAATGGCATTGGTTCACCAATACCAGCTGCATGATTGTAAACCAGATACTTTTGAAACTCTTTTACCTGTTCATCATTCAGCACAACTTCCGAAAATTCACCGATACCGGTATTTACACCATACATAATTTCGCCGGCAATAATTTTACGTTCGAGCATCGCACGGCATTTATTGATACGGGCAATTGCGTCTGGATGTAATTCTACTTTCTGATGGTTCCGGGCAACGTTTACCACGTCTTCAATTTTGAGCCCGCTTCCTTTAATAATAAATGTCATATAAGTTTTTTTATAATAATAAATGAAATGATTTGCTGATACAAACCTACGGAATTTTTTAATTCTGTATACAAATTTTGCTGTCTATTTTAAAAAAAGAATTATAGAAAATATTTTACCACAAATTTTATCGTATCTTTGTTATTGTATTAACAATGCTTAGTTAATCTGTCTTTATTTTTTAATAAGCCATTTTAGATTAAAGAATATGAAAAAAATATTTATTTTACTGATAACAATAGCAATATCTCTTTTTATATCGAAAACGAGTCCTGCAAAATCGATAGAAATGAATATATGCAATCTGATTCAGATCAATGAAACAGAGTTCCGTTTTGATATCAGGATAAGAAATACCACACCCAATCCGACAGATACCGGAGCTATAGCTATTGCTAACTGGGGTGTGAGGTTTATGCTGAATCCCCAGCTGAACAACGGATATCCAAGTTCAATTGTTGCCCGCTATTCTTTTGGTTCAGAATTAACTGCCGGAGAAAATTTTCCATCCTATTCAAATACCAGATTTTCTGTAGATAGTAATTTTTTTCAGGCTTATGCTGCAAATGCAACATGGGATATGCCCGTTACCTTGCTTAATCATGCAAACTGGGTAATGATAGGACGCTTTAAACTACAATGTAAGAATGGAGCTGCGCTCAGAAATTGGCTTAGTTATGCTCCCAATATTGCTTTTTCGAATGATGCTTTTACTTATATAAATGAATGCAGCTGGTATGATGATGGATACGGGAATGGAGCTGAAAGCATCTTATGTTTGGATACCTATAATACAGCTGTTACTTTAAACAAAACATTAACATTGCCTAATAACGCTGATCCTTTAGCCAGTTATTTCTTTTCCGGATACGGTAACTGGAGTCTTGCCAGTAACTGGAATAAAACAGCTTTTGTTGCGAATGGAAAAAATACCCTGCCAATCAATGGATCTTCTGTTTCTATCGGAGGATATACTACCGCAAGTGTTCCAATTCCCAACCCGGGTATATGCACATTTGATGCTGCAAATATTTCTTTATCTGCATTATACATAAGGAGCACTTCAACATTAACAATAAATGCAGGGAAACAATTAACAGTTACAGGTAAAATTACCAAGGAAAATCCTTCTGAATCAGCACTATATTTAAAAGCCCAATTAAACAATAATGTTTCAACTGCTTCATTAAAAAACAATACCCAAGGGATTACAGCTACCATTGAGTTATATATTCCACAATGGTATACCTGGACAGGCTGGCATTTACTTTCATCACCTGTGGAAAATCAAGCCATAGCTCCCAATTTTATAGATAGTACTGCTAATAATTATGATTTTTATAAATATGCTCCCTACTTTCCCAATATTTATATGACAGATACTTTCTGGGGTGCTTGGGTAAACTACAAAACCCCTGATTTTATTGAGTCCAGTTTTTTACGCGGTAAAGCGTATCTGGTATCTTATGCTATGGGTCGTATTCATAAATTTTCAGGTTGTATGAATGCAACTGATGTCTCCTTTGATTTTTTTTATAATAATCAATTACCACTTAACTTTAATTATAATACCAGCAGGTGGAATTTAATCGGAAATCCATACCCCTGTGCTTTGGATGCTGACATGACTTCCTGGTTAAAATATAATGTTAACAATACAGTTTATGTATTCGATGGAGCGACAAGTACCTACAAATACAGAAACGGAAGTGTGGGTACGCTATATAATAGTGAAATTCCTGCTATGCAAGGTTTTTTTGTTTATTCTACCGGATATGCTCCTTTGTTAGTGATACCAGCTACAGCCAAAAAACACAGTAACAGCTCTTTTTATAAAGCAGCATCATTAAATAATCAGCTTGAATTGAATGTCATTTCTCCTAACAATACAAAATCAACTGCATTTATCTCTTTTAATGAAAACAGTTCGGATAGTGCAGATATGAACGATGCATTACTTATGCCAGCAACAAATCCATTAAATACAGAATTGTATTCATTAATAAACGATGACAAATACTGTATCAATGCACTGGCTTCCTTTACGAATCCTGTTTCTGTTGATCTGGGCTTTGAGCCAAAAGTTAGTGGGAACTTCAGCATTACAGCCGATAATATTCAAAGCTTTAGCAATACAGATGCAATTATATTGCATGACCTAAAAACCAATACATTTCAAAACCTTATAAGCAATCCTGTGTATAATTTTTCAGCTGACACAGTTGATGCTGTCCATCGATTCAAAATTTTGTTTGATCTTGCTTCCAATAGAATTAATGATAAAAAAACAACACAGCAAAATATATATAGTTTCGGGAAATACATTTATATTAAACAGCTTGAAAAAATATTATCTGTCAGTATTTATACTATGTTGGGTGATGAAATTGAGCATTTTGAAAATACAGTTCCCAATATTCTAACCCTAAATCAAACAGGATATTATATCGTCCGTGTTGTTACTACAAATAATGTTTATTCACAAAAACTGTATATTAATTAAAGATTATATATGAAAAACAAGATTTTAAAACTGGTAATTATAATATTTATTATTTTATTGCCTGCATTTACTCAATCTATATATTCTCAGCCACCTCCATACCCACCATGGCAACATGGTAATTCAGGAAACGGAGGGTGGGAAGGTGCTCCTTTGGATGGTGGCGTAGTATTTATTTTGCTGACAGCTGTGGCATATGCAGGCAGGAAAATTTATTTTTTGAGAAAGAAAGTTAATTAATTTAGCAATGAGTCTCCCCGCCGCAAGTGGACGGGGAATTTATCCAAAGAGATTAAAATCTGTTTTTTCTGATATCAAAGACCATAAGCGATTCACCATGTCTGACATATAAATAGCCATTTTTAATGACCGGATGTGTAAAATGTTCTCTGCTACCTTTTGAAATTTTAAAGCTGCTCACTATGTCCATCTTTTCAGCAAATGGATTTAGCAAACCTATGCTTCCCTTTTCATTGTATAAATACAACATACTATCAGCATAAATACTGACTCCTTTATTAAAGTTAAGCGAATCGAGCAATTTACCTGATGTTGCATCAATACTTACCCATTTTTTCTTTCTTGCATCTGCAGCAAATATT
The DNA here is from genome assembly GCA_049315385.1 of Bacteroidales bacterium. Classification (GTDB taxonomy): domain Bacteria; phylum Bacteroidota; class Bacteroidia; order Bacteroidales; family JACABE01; genus JACABE01. The sequence continues at coordinate 106,526 of JBMOKG010000001.1, read as the reverse complement.
TTATTGTTGATATTGATAAAGCCACTAAAATAATTAATCAGCTCATTGCTTCTCCACACTTCGGTAATCTTACTTCCATCTTCGGATAACTGAAGTTTAACCATTCCATTGCCACAACCGGCAGCGTAATAAATAAATCCGTTTTCGTAAACGGCTGTATTGGCATGTATATCACAATTAGTATCCTGCGATTGCGACCACAACAAATTGCCATCCTTAGCATCAAAGCCAAGAAATTCAGAAAATGAGAATGTTACAATTATTTTACGTTTTGGTAATTGAATAAGCATAGGAGAACAAAAAGCACTGACCTGGCTTTTCCCTTTTGCTTTCCATTTCAACTCACCATTCATACGGTTGAGAGCAATCATATTAGTATCTTTCCCACCTGGAGTTGCATATAAAATATTGCCATCTATCAGTAAGGATTCAGTAAACCCAAAACGATTATTTATACCGTTAAAATCAGTAACCAAATTTTTTGACCATATTTTATTCCCTTTTTCCTTATCAAAACAAGCAATATCACCCATTCCGGAACAAGTATAAATTAAATTGTCAACCACAGTTGGAGTGGATCGGGAACCTGTATAATTCTCCATCCATTCTTTTCCATAAACTGATTTCCATACTACCTTGCCTTTCAGGTCAAAAGCAAATAAATAACCAATACTGTCAATTTCACCCTGTATATAAATCCTATCTTCGGTTATAGCAGGTGAACCATAACCATTTCCTATACTATCATTGGACCATAACAATAAAGGACCATTTGCAGGCCAGGATTTAAGTAATCCTTTTTCATTGTATTTGCCATCACGTTGGTCACCTCTCCATTGTGTAATTTCAGGTTCAACAAAATTTACCATTGATAAAGTAAAAAAACTGATAAAAAGCAGCAGCATAAAAAAGTAAAAATTTTTCATTGGTTTAAATTTATTAAGTTATTGAATTATATGATTTAACATTAGCAATAAACTGTTATTAAGATTTTTTATTATCTATTTATTCACTTCGCAAAGAAGCTATTACATTTTCTTTTAATGCTTTTTGTATAGTTATATATATCCAACACAAAGCATTAATAAAAATAATCAGTAACAATAACAGCACAAAAAAGAGATCAGGAAAATGAAAACTACCGGAAATAAATGATGGAAGGATTCCAATAAGTGAAGATAACAATCCAATTATAGTTCCTATCGTGATTAAATAAAGATTTTCTAAAAATACCAATTTAAATATCTCTCGTTTTAAAAAGCCAACAGCCATCATAAGAGCGATTTCCTGCTTTCTGTCTATCAGATTTCTATAGAGAATGATGCCAATGCCAATGCTACCTATGATAAGTCCCAATCCACCTAATATCATGAAAACCGATAAATAAGTATTGGTAACAGAATTGAATTGACTGAGCCGCTCATTTGTGCTACTCATTTCAATACCATAATCACGAAATAAATTGTTTAATAATTCAATTACAGCCTTATAATTCTCTTTTGGTGCATCTATCAACATAATTTTTGAACCACTGATAGAAGGAAAGTTTTCTTTTAAAAATTTATCTGATATCAGAATATTCCCCTGAAAGACAGATGTATTTAATCCACCGGCCAATATCAGATAGAGTTTCCTTCCATTTTCATTTATGTATGTAAGCGTATCTCCTATCTTTTTCATAATTCCCCAGCTTATTACTGTTTGATCAGCATAAGCAGGAATTACATTTTCACTATACGATTTATCAAGTTCCAACCAAGGATGGGATTTGTCTATACTTTCATTCAGAGTTACGAATGAAAATGAGTTTCGGTTATTAAATAAATCAGCGTTTATTCCTATAATTCCAGGTTTTTCGACATGATTTAAATTTAAGCAGCTTGCATCATCTCCTTTTTTTGATAAAAACTGAGCAAATTCAACATTATTAAAAATAGTATCATTAACAATACCTGATTTTTTTCTCCCTGAAATTGAATTTAAATCATTTTCAACAGCTACAGTTGTTTCAGCCCACAAAGAATAACCTCCTGTACCGGATTGATTTTTGTTTTCAATTCCCAAAAATGTTTTACGGTTAGCTCCGGTAATCATTACCACAAAAACACCTAAAGAAAGTAATATCAATATACTCATGCTTCGTTTTAAGTTTCTGGAAGCATTCTTAAAACTAAGTTTTTTAAAATCTGATATTGCTGATGCAGTATTGCTTTTATGTACAATGATTTTACCAGCTAATATCCAACAAGCCATCATAAATAAACCACCTGAAAACAAAAATAATCCAGGATTAATTTCTATAGAAATAAAAACTGAATACAAAACCAAACTCAAAGAAAGGACAAAACCTGATATCATTAATGTTATCCAGAGATTTTTTATACGGGATACATAAAAATAAAATGGTTGCGTATTATTAATCAATCCTATAGCTGTTTTTCTTAAATTAAAATAAGTAACAACATAAATGGAAAGCATTGAAATTTCGAATCCGCTTAATGCGCCAGTTAATATCGTCATTGGTTTAATTGAAACATCCATCATTGGAGCTCTCACAATATCATTCCATACTGAATTAATAGCAGCCAACAACCCATAATTATAGAGAATTCCAACTAATACGCCCAAAAGACTACCAAAAAATACTGTAATAGTATTTTCATATATGCGTAAGTTTATGATTTGCTTTCTGGTGTAGCCCATACTCATTAATAATCCTATTTCTGATTTTCGTTTTTCAAGACTCAGGATATACAACATCACTGTTAAAATTAAACCTGCAAGTATTATAAAAAAGCTCAGACTTAAAAATAGTTCTCCAAAATTTACACCGGTTTCTGAAGCCTGAATACCAATCTTTTTAGTATCAACAAAAGAAAGATTTAAATCTTTAGGGTTTATTAAATTTAAAATTTGCTGATCTGTTTGGTGCTTTGCTGATTTCTTGTTAAATACAGAATCATTAAAACGAATTGCTGTATAATCACCAAAACTGTTATGCCAGCATTTTTTACCAGCAGCAATTGAAATCACAGCTTTAGGAGTTCCTCTGTATTCATTCCAATACACTTCGTCTTTATCACGAATTTTACCAAGGTTAATTGGAAGGCTTGTATTCCACTCCATACAACTAACTGCATTTGCAAAACCTGGAAATCTTGGCATTAAAGAACGATTTATCAAACTATTTTTTGTTGGTATGATTTCTTTTACAATAAAACGACCACTATCTTCCTTTAAATTTCGTAATGAATCAATTACAAAATAACTCATTGTAATGGTATCGCCGATACTTGCGTTTATATCTGTAGCCAGCCATTCATTTATTATTATATCATTCTCTTTTAAGTACTTCCCGAGAAAACCTTCAGATACAGCTGTAACAAAGGAATAGGGTGTTGATTTATCCTTGAAACGAATTGAATTAAACAGATAACTTAGTATGGTTTTATTGGAGATATTGTTTTTTAAAATTGGCTCTGCTATTTGTTTGTCGATAAATATCCGGTCAGAGGTAATTTCATAATTTGCATTAATATCCAGTTCTTTGATTGCAATTCCGGCATCTTTTAATTTCCAGACTTTGGATATTGTATTATTGAGCAATTCTGAATTTATAGTTGATTTATCTTTACCTGCTATTAGAATTGCATTTGCAAGTCCGTTTATCTCCAAATTTGAACTCAGAAACTTTCTTGATATAAATATATTATAAGGAGCTATCTGATTGTTTTTTAGGCTAAACCGACCCAAAGAATTATTATCTGCAATGGCTTTAATTTTCAATCTGAATGAAACAGAAGGAACAACTTGATTATTGAAAGGTGAATTCAATGGAATAACACTTAATTTTTCAACCCTTAGAACGATATCATCATTGACTTTCAAATTTAGCTTTTCAGCCGTATTTGAACTAATAATAGCCTCATTATCTTCTAGTTCTGGCATTTTTTTATCTGAAATATGCCAGAAATTATCATCAATACCAATAACTTGAGATTTATTTATTCGGGATTCATTTTCGGGATTAGAACAAACGCCTTCCAGCAATAGAACTGCCGCTGATTTTACATTCAGATAAACTGAAATTTCATCTGCCAGCTTTGCCCTTACAAAACGATCATTTGTTTGTAATACATATTCAATCTTTCCTAATCTGGATTCAACCATCTGACTTAAACTAAACTTTACTGAATCCCCAACTATTAATGCTCCCGTTAGTACAGCAGTGCTGATTATAGTACCCAGCAATACAGCAAAATGTTGCTTTTTGAAAAAGAGAAAAGATTTTATTATGTAATTTAATTTAGACATTTTTATTAATTATACTTAAGCATTCAAATTCTTTATTATCATAAATCCGTATTTCAACGATTAATTCACAGAAATTAAACCTTTAAGGTTTTTGAAACATCCTAGGTTTATCGTTTGCATATCTGTACTTTTAAACTTCATTTGAGGAAGAATGTATTATATTAATTTCCTATTATTCAACTTATATACTTTATCCATTTTTGCAGCCAATTCCATAGAATGAGTAACTATTACCAATGCAATTTTCTTTTCTTTTTGGATGTTGGATAAAAGATTGCCTATTTGTTCTGCAGATTCCTGATCCAAAGAACCTGTAGGTTCATCTGCTAAAATAATTTCCGGTTCATTTATTAATGCTCTCACAACTGCTGTACGCTGGCATTCACCTCCGGATAGCTGTCCGGGAAATTGTTTAATTTTATTTTCCAATCCCAGTTTTTTCAATAATTCCATAGCTCTGGAATAAGATGAATTTTTAAGCTTTTTATCTTTAAGAACCAAAGTCGGAAGTAAAACGTTTTCGAGTAGATTTAACTGAGGTAAAAGATGGTGTAACTGAAATACAAAGCCAATTTTTTGATTACGGATTTCTGCCATTTTTACATTACTGAATATTGATATATCTTCATTATCAATACAAATAATACCAGAAGTTGGTTTATCAAGAGTTCCTATCAAATTTAACAAAGTACTTTTACCGGAACCTGAAGGACCAACAATTGCTAAAGAATCATTAGCATTTATTGTAAGTGAAATTCCTTCAAGAACAGGACTATAGGTGGAATCTAATTGATTTCCGTATGTTTTAAATATATTTTCTAATTCTATGATCATTTTTCTATTTTTAAACAAACCTTACAGATTTGATTTAATTATAAACTTTCTAATAACTTTTGATTTATACAATTTCATTTTTTGAATTAATTACATCTTTATAAATCTCAACCAACTTAGCAGTTGAAAACTTCAGATTAAATTTTGTTTCTACAGCATTTCTTCCATTAATACTCATCTGATTTAATTTTGTTTTATCTATCAATACCTCAGCCAGTTTTTCGGCTAATGCATCTGAAGTATTGGGTTGATAAACAACACCTGCTCCTGAAATTCCTGCAATTTCAGGAAACGCTCCCAAATCAGGTTGTACAAAAGGTATTCCGGAAGCCAGTGCTTCCAGTAAATATAATCCAAAAGCCTCGCCTTTTAAAACAGGAACAGACATAACGCTTAGTTTATTAAAAAAATATTTTAATACTGAAGTCCTGAAATCTTCAATAAATTCAACATCTTGAAAAACATTATTCTGTTTTAATTTTAATATTTGTTTGTTGATAAACTTCTGATCATCTGCTGTTTTCCCTCCACTAAGTATTAGTTTAAGATTGGCAAATTCAGGTTTTGTCTTTAGTTTAATATAAGCTTCTATCAGAATTTCAAGTCCGTTCTCTTCATTCATTCTCGATAAGTAACCGATTGCAGGTGGATTGTGAATGGGTTGATGTATACTGTATGCATTTGGATCAACACCCAGATGAATAATGTGAATTTTCGAATCCGGAATATTCATCTTTATTTGCATGATGTCTTTAAAATACTGACTGACTGCAATAAAAGCATCTATACCCTTTGCTTTTTCACTCATCAGCTGCCATAATTTTGGCTTATAATTCTCATTCATAGCATTTATCCAAACATCTTCGTCTTGCAATGTACAAAAAACAGGCACGCTGAGTTCTTCTTTGATTTTTGCAGCCAAACCCATCAACAATGCATTTGAAAGATGAATGATATCTGGTTTTTCATGATGTTTTAAAAAATAAATCAACTGATTCAGTTCTTCTTTTTGAAAACCATCACTACCTTTTAGCATTGAAATGGTCATTTCTTCCAATCCTTCAGCTCTTGTAGAACCTGATTTTTTAGCAGCATATTTTAATATAAACGGCGAATTGAAGAATTTATACATGCACTTAGGCATATTCCGAAACAGTTTATAATTTTGTTTCAGGTAAATATTTACAGCACCATAAAACACAGGCACTTCAGTCTGATGCGCAAATTCTTCAATGGAATGTGGCAGATACAAGGGCAAAGTTATTGAATTATGCCCCATATTTTTAAGAGATTTTGAAAAAGCACTGTCACGCAGACAATTTCCACAGTAAAAGCTACCTCCAAATCCTGGTACTATATAAGTTATTTTCATTATTATTTTTTATTTACCAAAAACATAAACTTTTCCATCATTGGCACCTATGACAATAAAATTATTTACTACTGCCGGAGTAGATGAAACAGGACTGCCTATTTCATAAGACCATAACTTCTTTCCATTTTTTAAATCAAGAATATACAGACGGCCATCACCAGAGGCAACCACCACAGAATTCTGAGCAATTACAGGAGAAGCTTCTATCTTTTGCAAAGTTGAGAAGTCCCAAATTATCTTTCCATCGGCTTTATTTAAACAATATACTTTTTTATCATGAGAAGTAATTACAACATATTTGTCATAAACAGCAGGCGAAGAAGTAAATGCACCACCTCCTTCAAATTTCCATACTTCTTTTTTTGTATTTAGATCAAAGCAAAAAAACTCGCCATCGTAATTGCCAAAATAAGCCCTACTATCATCAATAGCAGCAGAAGCAGCAATATAATTATTAATGTTCATCTTGTTAGTTTCTTTTCCTGTATTAACATTTATCAGATGTAAAAAGCCATCACAACCACCAAAAGCAGCTAAATTATTTGAAATAGCAGCTGTTCCGTTTATATAATTTCCTGATTCAAATTTCCATATAACTTTTCCATTTAATGCATCCACACAGTGCAAATTATAATCATAACTTCCTGTTATAATTCTTTTTTGATTCTTATCCGGACCCAACACCCAATTGGAAGCACCTGATATTTGTGCTTCAGTTTTATATTTCCATTTTTGTTTTCCTGTTTTTGAATCAAGGGCAAACAAATACCCTCCCAGTGTTCCAAAAAATACCGTATTATCAAGAAAAAGCGGAGATGCTTCGATGGATGTTCCTGCTTTAAATTTCCAAATTAATTTTCCTGCTTTTGATATTGCATAGATATTTCCATCATTAGATCCAATGTAAATACTCTCTTTTGCAATTACAGGCGACGATTTGATTTTATCTCCGGTTTTATAGGACCATAATAATTTATAAGTATTTAAAGGGACTGTATTTGTATATCCGCATAATGCCTGATTACCTCGAAATGAAGGCCAGCTATCCTGTGCCTGAACCGAAACAGTAATGAGAAAAGAAAGCAGAAATGCTGTGTTTATAAATAATCTCATTGTCTAATGGTTTTATATTTATCTTCACCTGAAAAAGCTGAAAGTGCTGCTGTAGGGCAGACATTAATACAATCTTGGGCAGCTGAAGCTATACCTTGCTTTAAGGTTTTACTAAACGGAACAGAAATGTGCATTTCAAAACCACGTCCGATATATGCCAAGCCGGTTAAATCTTTATTTTTGCTGACTATTTCTATACAATTTCCACATTTAATACACTTTTCGGGCTCATATACCAAAACATCCTGCTGAAAGTATTTTTTTATGGATTTTCTTTCTCCATACTTATATTTAAACTGATCTGCCTTATATTCAGTTGCATAAATCCTAAGTTTACATGTTTGAGATTTCCTACAGTCACATCTAAGACAGCGCTTTGCTTCGGTAATGGCTTCTTCCTCACTAAATCCTGATAAATTTCCATTTTTAGCAAAATTTCTTTCCCCAGAAGCAGACTCTTTCATATATTCTACTACTTCCTTTTCATCAAGTTTTGCAAACCTGGAATTAAATTGCTTTTCTTGATGCTTTAATAAATTTACTGACAAAAATGAGTGAACATTGTACGCCGCAGTCTTACCTTGTGCTACTACTTTCACGGCCATTTTCACCGGACGGATTACCGAGCCACATGCAAATATTTTTGGATGATTGCTGGTAAAACTATCTTCATAAAACATTATGGCTGAAGAATTGCTATTTTCGCCTGTTGCAATTATTATAGCATCAAAATCACTTTTTATTTGTTCATATTCAATTTTGGAATTCAATTTTAATTCAAGTCCGAATTGTTTCAGGATCTCGATTTCAGTATTTAAAATGACTTTTGGAAGCACCTCCTCCGAAAGTTGCAAAAGACTGCCTCCTGCACTATCATTTTTTTCAAAAACTGTACAAGAATAACCCAGCTTCAATAAGTGAAACGCAGCCGAAAGTCCAGCCATTCCGGAACCGATAACCGCAGTTTTTTTATTCTTTTCAGGACTTTTTTCAGGTAAATAATATTTCTCTTTATTAGAATCTTCCAGCGCAACAAATTTCTTTAGCTGACATATAGAAACAGCAGCTTCCATTTGTTTTCTTCTGCATGCATTTTCACATGGTGCAGAACAAATGAATCCGAGTATCAGTGGTAAAGCAATCTCTTCCTTTACAACTTCCAATGCTTTTTCAAAATCACCCTGAGCAATTAAGCGGTTCATTAACGGAATATTCATAAAAGCAGGACAACTGATTCTACATGGGGCTTCACAATTACCAACATGATCGCTTAACAAAAGCTCCAAAGCATCTTTTCTGAATTCAGCAACCTCTTGAGAACTACAGCTTATATCCATATCTTGCTGAACTTTTACTTCACAGGAAGGCAAAAATTCACCTGAAATATTGTTTTTAACTGCACAAATCATACAGGAAGCGTGATTTGAAACATTTTCATTGTAGCACATTGTTGGAATATGAATACCTGTTTTCTCAGCAGCTTTAAGAAGTGTAGTTCCTTCCGGAACAAAAATTTCAATATTATCTATCTTAAGTTTTATCATTCTATCTTATTATAACGGCATTTGTAGGACAAATCTGTTTACATATATCACATTTTATACATTTTTCATGATCAATATGATGCAATTCGTGAGGTTTTGGATCAATGGCATCTGTTGGACATCTTTGTGCACATTTTGTACATCCTATGCAATCTTCGGTTATTTCATACTGAATCATGTCCTTACATTTACCACACGGACAAGATCCGTGAATATGAGCAATATACTCTTCCCGGTAATACCTGAGTGTTGACAATACAGGATTCGGAGCTGATTTCCCCAAACCGCATAAACTCCCTTTTTTTGTCTTTATTGCCAGCTGTTCCAGATTAGTAATATCCTCCAATTTTCCTTTTCCGCTACAGATTTTATTCAGAATTTCAAGCATTTTCCTTGTTCCAATTCTGCAGAAAGTACATTTTCCGCAGGACTGATCCTGTGTAAAAGAAAGGAAAAACCTTGAAATGTCGACCATGCAATCAGTTTCATCCAAAACGACCAATCCTCCGGAACCCATCATTGCACCAGCCAATGTTAATGATTCGTAATCAACAGGAATATCTGCCATGGAAGCAGGAATGCAACCACCGGACGGACCTCCGATTTGTACTGCTTTAAAAGCTTTACCATCCGCAATTCCGCCACCAATTTCTTCAACAATCTGCCTGACTGTAGTCCCCATTGGCACTTCGATAAGACCACCCCTGTTAATTTTTCCTGCCAGTGCAAAAACCTTAGTACCCTTGCTGTTTTCTGTTCCTATTTTGTTGAATTCATTTGCATTGTTTCGAAAAATCCATGAAACCAATGAAAATGTTTCAGCATTATTAATTAATGTCGGTTTTCCCCATAAGCCTTTTTCAGATGGAAAAGGCGGACGCAATGAAGGAAATCCTCTGTCACCTTCAATAGATGCAATCAAAGCAGATTCTTCTCCGCAAATAAATGCACCGGCACCTTCAAACAAACTGATATCAAAAGAAAAATTACTATTTAAAATATTTTCTCCCAATATATTTTTTTGACGACAAATTTCCAGAGCTGAAATTATTTGCTTTACAGCAAGCTGATATTCTGCACGAATATAAAATATCCCCTGAGAAGCTCCTACTGCAAAGGCTGCAATTACCATCCCTTCAATGATTCTGAAAGGATAAGATTCTAACAACATTCTGTCCATAAAAGCTCCGGGATCACCCTCATCTCCATTACAAATTACAAATTTTGTTTCAGATACGGTCATTTTTACCAATTCCCACTTTCTACCTGAAGGAAAACCGGCGCCTCCCCTTCCTCTTAATCCACTTAGTTTAATTTCTTCAATAATATTCTCAGGGCTTAATTCAAAAAGACATTTTTTTAAAGCATTAAATCCACCCAATTTCAGATACTCATCTAAATCTAATGGTTTAATAAGTCCTCTGTGTTCTGTTGCTATATTTATCTGCTTATTAAGAAATTCATACACAGGAGTATCCCGTTTTTCAGATGAATATTTATGCGTAAGTAATGGAATATCTTCGTTGGTTAAACTTTCTATAAAATCATAAAACCGATTTCTGAATGTAGTGATAAAACTATCTGGTTTAAAATGATTCAAGACTATGTTTCTTACTTCATCTGCCTGAATTTTTGTATAAATTGCTGATGTCTCACCTTCTTTTATAATTTCCATCATGGGAACCTGATTACAGATTCCAACACATCCTACTTGTTTGACATTTACATTGATTTGATTCCTGTTCAATGTCTTTTCCAACATATCCTTAACTTCAGAACTACCACTGGCAACACAGCAAGAACCAAGTCCTATCCTGATTTCACCTTTTATTACTTCATGATGCGACTGTTTTATTATTTTACTAACAGGATTATTCTTAGTATTCAGAAAATCCTGAAGTATTTCGGGAACTTTCTCAGTAGTTAGGTTTCCATAAGTAATATCATCTATTTGAACAACAGGAGCAATAGTACAACAACCTAAACAGGCTACCTGTAAGACTGAAAATAAACCTTCAGCATCCGTGTCAAATCCATCTTCCAGTTTCAAAACTCGTCTGAATGCATCATAAACCAGCATGGCACCTTTTACATGACAAGCAGTTCCAACACATACATGAATAATATGTTTTCCTAGTTGCTGATGTCTGAACTGTGAATAAAATGTTGACACACTGTAAATACGCGAGGGTGATATTTCAGTTATTTCACAAACCCTTTCCAGTGCTTCTTCAGGTAAATAATTAAATTCCAATTGAATAGATTGTAAAATAGGAATGACAAAATTTACAGTCTTTCCTTTTTCTGCAACTATTCTATCTACAATATCATTTATTTCTTTACTCATTCATTTATTTTCCAATACAATAAAGATTATTTCCAGCGCGAATAAAAATGTTGCCATCTGTAAATGCAGGTGTACATACAGATTGTTCTCCGATCTTTGGTTCTCCAAGCAAACTAAAAGTTTTATCTGCTTTAAAAATGTGCATTGTTCCTTTTTTATCCATCAAAAACACCTTTTCTCCCGCTAAAATTGGGGAAGAATAGGTTGCAGTTCCAAAATCATGATTCCAGTATTTATCTCCCGTTTTAGGATTATAACAAGCCACTTCGCCATAGCTCGTAACAACAAAAAGGTATTTATCATTTGCAACAGGACTAGGAACATCTGACAAATAATCATTATTTTCCCATAGAATTTTGGGTTGAGCACCAATTTGAATTGCTACTAATTTTGCATATTCGTTAAGAGCAAATACAATTCTATTTGCATAAGCTACTGAAGGACCAACTTCTCCTGATGTACAATCAATTTTCCAAAGTTCTTTTCCTGTAGCCGGATCATATGAGGCAACAAAAGGTTCTGCAATCAGGATAATTTCAATTCTTGATCCGGTATTAACAATTACTGGTGAAGCCCACGAAATTTTAACTTTACGTGTTGTTCTCCATATAGTTTTACCGGTTTGGCATGACAAAGCAAAAAGATTAGCAGAATTGCTCTGATCGTACTGAACAATTAATTTATTATCAACCAACATCAGTGAAGAAGAATGTCCATAATGATTTTGAGGAATACCCATACTTCTTGCCCATATTTTTTTTCCGTTCAAATCGAGTGCAACAATATCACCGCTTGCAAAAATGGCATATACATTTTGCCCGTCTGTTGTAACAGATGACGCTGAATAACCTGTATTTTCAGTTACTTTAGGTGGCTTTGACGGTGAGCCCTGAATTGCATTTATTTCCACAGCCCATCTTATATTACCAGAATTCTTATCCAGACAAAAAACTTTTTGTTTTGATCCGTCAGCTCCTGACAGAAAAACATTATTCCCCCAAACAACCGGTGAATTGTATCCTGAAAGAGGGATTGCTGTCTTCCATTTTATATTCCTTCCAGTTACAGCATCCCAGCTTAAAGGAATATTTTTCTGATAAGCAATACCATTTCCTCCGGGCCCACGGAAAGAAGGAAAATTATTCTTCATTTCCACTGTTGGGAATTCAATTGTATTTGAACCTGGTAAAATATCTGTAACAGATGAATCTTTTAACTGAACAGATGAATCAGATAAAATTTGATTAGCTGCCAATTCAGTCATGTCATTTTTTTTTAGATTTTTATCAGATGTAGGCTTTTTTGAAAATTTATCTCCCAATTCTTTATGGGAAAGAAAAGCAAAAATCAAGGTCATTACCGAAAGAGTAATACCTCCAATAGTTATCCATTTTCTGGCAGTTTTTTGAGTTTGCCATAATTGGTCGGATTTTACTGTTGAGATTGAATCTATTTTTTTATTAACTGAATCCATCATTAATACAGCAATAATCATAATAATGCTTCCAATCAGAAATAGATATCCACCAACTCTTATTTGCCATTGTGTTGTAAAATAAGCTTTTCTTGCCAAAAGGTCAAATTCTCTGATTTCATTTCTTAAAGCCTGATCCTCTGGATTTTTATTCAATCTTTCAACAAGTGCATTTATTACCTTAGTATTTACAGGATCTGAACTATTCAGCTGTAAATAATTTACAATAATTAAAATGCAAACTACAAAAGAAAATATAGCCGCAATAATCAGGATGGATTTCCAGAAGCGGTAGTTTGAATTATTTTGCTGACTTTCTTTTATCATTTCTTTTCAGGTAAAACAGGACAATATTTCATACACCTTGCACAACTGAGGCAAGTTGCCTTATTCGGACTATAATCAGGAAGATACTTAAAAATGGATAAACCTATTAATGTAAACCCAAAAACCAAACCAATAAATGCTCCCAAAAACCAACTTCCGGTTTTGAATTCATCAACAATCGAAACAGCTTCAGCATATAGCTGTTCCAGGGTCTGCCCCGATGATTTAAAAGCAGTAATCTCAATAGCTTCTTTTCCAACAACTCCAAAATTAGTATTGTTTATCAACTCATTAGCTAGTTTAACTTTAGGATGAACTAAAGCCAAATTTTCATGAAAATTTGAAGCAATATATGCAGCTGAAAAAACAAGAACAGGAACAATAATGCTTAATAAAATGTAACGTCTTACCTGTATTTCAGTTTTTTCCTTTTCTCTGACAGGAGCAGGCATATTTATAGCTCCGAATGGACAGGCATTTTCACAGAGTTTACAATTAATACATTTTGCTGGAGTAATATTCATGTGCATGAATGAAAAACGGCTTATGATATTTAATAAAGCACCATAAGGGCATAAGAACCGACAATAAGGACGGGCAATAAAGATACCAATCAGAAGGAACAAACCTCCAATCACAAACATTGCAAAACTTGCATCCATTCGGTAAAACCCAACAAAAGGATCGTAACGGCATATAATAAAATCAGTTCCTGTTGCAGCATATAAAACAGCAAAGGCAAGATAAATAAATGGAATTACTCCCAATGCTTTTTCCAGCCATGCTTTTACTGGCAAAGGTCGAAATGCAACAATATCCTGCATTGCGCCGAGTGGACATATCCCTGCACAAAAAGTACGGCCAAAAAGCAAGGTGTAAATTATAGGAATAATAAAAAAAAGTAAAGCTGTCAGTGGAATGGCGTAATTTTCTTTAAAAAGAGCCAGTGTTACATTTTGTATGGCACCTATTGAACAGATACAGCCTTCCCTGTAAAATCCAAAATAAAGAATTGCAAAAACCGACATCCAGAAGACACCTTTCCTTGATCGTTTTTTTAATACAAACCAGCTCATCAGAGAAAGAGAAGTCAACAAAACAACTACATCAAAATATTCTAAAAAAACAGCTCTGGGTGAGGGTGTAATCGTTACTGGTTGAGTATGTCCCGATTCAAATTCAGGTTTTGGAAAACGGTTTTTTGCATACAAATCAAAACCCTGCAATGTTATTATTGCCAGCAGTATAAAAATTACAATGGATTTGATTTTATTCATTTATACTTTTATAATTTGTTTTTCCATTGAATATGATCTCTTAAACCCTGCATCAGATAAGCTTTTTTAGTAGTTACCCTGGAAATTGCATTAGAAGGGCAATCTCTTGCAATTGCACATTCATTACAATTATCACATAAACTTTGATCAACCTGCAGCTGAAGAGATCCGTTACCAAAAGCACCACAACCCTTTACACATTTACCACACGCTATACATAGGCTCTTATCAATATCATATTCAAAGAAAGGTTCTTCTATAAATTTACGTTGAATAGCAGCTGTTGGACAAAGTTGGTTTTCGGCAGCAGTAGTTAAATTCTTTGTTCCCGGTTTAAAATAACCTCCACATAAATCGCAGTATCCACACAAATCGTATCCATGAAAACACTTAACAGCTGATGGTTTCTTAACACATGCTGTTGCACATCTTCCACATTGTGTGCATTTTTTTGTATCAATCTGCCAGATAGTTTTCCCTGCCATAGTCCTTGAAATCAGCCCTATGCTTAATCCGCCTACGCCAAGTATTATAGACCATTGCATACCTTTACGGAAAAATTCACGTCGTGAAATATTATGTATATGATTCTCCGGACTCATTGAAAACTATTTTAAGCTGTTAATTTCTTTAAATTTAGTTGCTTCAGGTAATTTACATGCTGAAAGATTGCGGCATTTACTACAAACAAACTGAAAATCACAATCCGTAGTTTCGTCCTTCTTAAACAAAAGCGTAGTAGTCATAATACCTAAACCTGTAATTATGGAAGCTCTTGCCATATTATTAATAAACGATCTTCTGTCCATTGTTAAATTTCTTTATTTTTTTTCAAAAATTCTTATTTGCTTCCGTAAAGGATCCAGTACATAAATTTTATTTTTTGAATCCACTGCCAGATCAAGGCCTTTAGTACCTTCATCAAATTGATCTGAACCGGCTACAATACATGAAAAAATACCAGTTTGTGTATAAATTTTTACTCGGGGAATTGCTTTTTCACTACTTACAAAAGAACCATCAGAAAGCACTGCAATATGAGTAGGATTACAACATCCGCAAAAGCCATCTATTTCATCAGAAGATTTACCCCAGGAAGATTTCAAATTGCCTTTTTTATCAAATGCCTCTATTAAATACATTCCGGGATTTACCATCCATATTTCCTGATCCCGTCCTATTGCGATATCAAAAAAAGGACTTCGGATTATCACAGCAGGCACACCATTTACTGTATCCTCTTTCCCAAGATTATTAATAAACTTTCCTTTTAAATCATATTGATGCACTATTCTTTCCTGAGCATCTGCTACATAAACGGCTGCATCATTTACAGCAATCCCGGTAAGAACAGATTCGCTATTTCCTGTTTCCCATTTTCTAAGTTGTTGACCTTGCATATTCCTTACTTCAACATGTTGTTGTATCCCTAAAAATATTTCATTATCTGAACTTACAGCCAAACAATTACTTACTTCAGTTAGTTTAAAAGATTTTATTTCTTTAAAGTCAGAATTATAAATGTTCAACTTACTTCCTGCTACTAGAACATTATCATTTTTATCTATAGCAATTCCGTTTATTTCTTCCATCTCAACTTTAATCTGATATATCTCTTTATAGCAAACCATACGAGGATCATACTTTTTCAAGCTATCAGTACTCAATTCATAGGGATTATCCTGTGTTTTTTTAGAAAAGAATAAATCATTTACCATAAAAGCAATCACAGCCAGGATCAGAATAAGCAAAAATACAATAATAAATTCCTTTTTCATTTTCAATTTTTAATACTTCATTTCCTAATATCAATACAAATCATTTGTTTTGAGTCTCTCATAATCAGTTTACCATCAGCAATTGCGATAGGTCCCCAGGCATCTTGTCCATCCATAATTTTAGTCCTGCTCAGTACTACAAATTTTGAAGTATTTGCTTCAGCAATTGTAAGGTTTCCTTCATCATCCAGAATAAAAAATTTTCCATCGGCTACAATATAGGGACCCAAACCAAATCGTACATCTTTACCACTACACCATAGTATTTTTTTACAATCTTTGGGATAACAGCAAACAAACTGATCACGCAATCCTCCTGCGTCTTTTGGAAGTACCGCAAACATATATCCTTTGTAAAAAACAGGCGTTTGTTGTTCAGAAGCAACCCCTTCGGTAGGAAGGTATTTTTGAAGAACTTTCACTTTAAATCCATCAACTCCCCCTTGCAGCTGAAACAATATAGCTCCGGCACCATAACCTGCTGTGATAAAAATTTTACCATCGTTCAAAATTACAGGAGAAGGAGCTATAACATTTGGTCCAAACTCAATACACTTCCACAATATCTTTCCTGCATCATTACCCTCAGCAGAAATTCCACAAATACCACCAATAGCTGAATAGACGAACATTTTTTTTCCATTATAAGTCATCGGCATAATTGATGAATGAGACATTTTCCAATGATCAGGATTAGGCGTTTTCCAAACAACTTTTCCAGTTGCACAATCAACACCTATCATAAGTGAATTGCCACCTGGAGCAATAATGGCAATATCATTTTCAATCAATGGACATTGTCCTGTATTCCAGAAAGGAATTTCAGCAGCATATTCTTTTTCAAGATCAATTCCCCAGATAAAATCTCCTTTTTCCCTGCTTAAACACATTACATGTCCTTTTGGGCCAATACTTACAATATACTTTTCATTAACAGCAGGAATGGTTCTTGAAATTCCGTGATTTCGCTTTATATGCACACTATAGGATCGTCGCCATAGCCCTTCACCGGTTTCGAGTGACATACATTTTAATACATCTGCTTTTTTTGCTTCATTATAATCCAATACATAGACTTTCCCATTGTAAATTGCAGCAGCAGCATGGCCTTCACCCATATCAGATTTCCATAATATCTTAGGTCCTTCTTTGCCAAATCTATCAATAAGCTTTATTTTTTCTTTATTGATATTATCATAATCAGCTCCACGAAAATGAGGCCATTTGCCAGTGAGTTCCGATTTTAGTTCTTTTATAAAAGTATATTTCTCACCGATATGAATCACAGCATTGCTATCACCTGAATGAAGAGGTCTATGATCAAGTCCCGGAATACTCGTTTTGAAATCCTTTACAGGATTATAAACAAGCCACAATACAAAAACAATAATGCCTGTTAAAGCAAGAAAAATAAAGGCAAATTTTCCTGCAGTTTTTCTATGCATATAATATCATTTCTAATCCTTTTTATCTGTAAAAAAATCTAATGTCAGATCTGCAAAATGTTGAAAGCATAATTATTAACCCATTATTATTCATCAATCTGTGAATTATTATTCTACAGCCAATGAATAAGCAATCATAACATTTCCATGGCGAAGGTACAAAATTTTATTTTTAATTACAGGATGTGCCCAATGATAATCAGAACCCATAGTAATTTTGATTTTATTAATGATTTCAAATGCAGTTTCTGTAGGTTTTACAAGTGAAAAATCTCCTTTGTCGCTATAACAATACAATAATCCGTCATTGGCAATGGTAACACCTTTTCCTAAATCAGAAGTCTGGTATTTCAACACTCCTGTTTTCCAATCAAGACATTGCCAGGTTTTATTGTTCTGACCAGAACCATACAAGCAGCCGTTTAGCAAAACCACGCCACCCATCTGATTATCCAACGAAGTATTAGACCATACTTCTGATACAGAATTCCCGTCATCAGCAAGTTTTAACATAATTCCACCTGAACCATACCCACTTACAACATAAATTTGCCCATCAAAATAAAGAGGTGTATTTGCATGAACCGACCAGGTGTTCTTTTTGGGGTAAGTCCATAATACTTTGCCTGTAACAGCTTCAATTCCCAATACTGAATTTTCTGTCAAAGTGCAGATAATCTTTTTACTATGGTGATTGATCAGTAGAGGCGAACAATAAGCAGTCAATTCCCCTGCAGCTTTTGAAGTCCAAATAGTTTTCCCGTCCAGTCGGTTCAAAGCAACTATATTTTGTTCTTTCCCTCCAGTAGTAAAAATCACTTTTTCATCTACTATCAAGGGAGATTCTACGATACCCCATTTGGGTGGCTTGGCATCAAAATCCTTATTCATATCAATATTCCAAATAATCTTTCCATCGGCAACATTCATACAAACCGCCTTACCAAAACTGGAACTGACATAAATTTTATTATCAAAAACAGTAGGGGTCGATCTACAACCGGGCCATGAATCTGTCCATTCGAGACCATAAGCGGTTTTCCAGACTAAGTTACCTTTCAAATCTAAAGCGAAGATATATCCGGTTGATTCAAGCATTCCGGAACATATAATTTTATCATTGTAAATAACAGCTGATGTAAAGCCTTTTCCTAATTCATCGAAATGCCAAAGGACTTTAGGTCCTTCTGCCGGCCACTTTTTAATCAGTCCGGTTTCGTTGTATACACCATCTCGGTTTGCACCTCGCCATTGCGAATCAAATTGCGCATTTGCCCATTCAAAAGCAAATAGCATTATGATCAGGATTGAAATTAATTTTTTGTTTTTCATATATTTCCTCCAGATTAAATATGATTTTTGAACTTATGGCAAAGTTAATATTTCTGAGTTATTTTTTATTATTTTTTATTATAGTAGAAAATAAATAATAAGATTTTTTACCCATTTTGCAGGAGAAAAGCATCAGCAAGTTAAAAATTTCATTATCTGTGGATTAAGTATTTGAAAAATCTTGTATTTGGATACAGAAAATGAAATTATAATTGATTAATAAGGACATCTCTTGAATTGTAGTAAACAATCACTCTTTTTTAAAATAGTTTCAGAAATTTCTATCATGTATTTCAAAATAAAAATGCGATATAATCCTGAATTAAAAACCTTTGTAGATATTACAGCCTGCATGAAAGCTATCGTAATATTGAAGATATAATCTGCCATAGAACACTTTTGAATATTGGATTTATATGTTAATTTACAACCCTAACAACTCAATTGCAAAAGGAATGAGCTGACACTAAAAGCAGAAGAAAATTTTTATTTTTGAAGAAGATGATTCAATTATCAAGTAACACGTTGAAAAATATTGGATTGAATCAATTTCATGAAAACGATTTTAGATTTACGTCCCATTTATCATAAGAAAGACGATGTTACAATAGCACATTTGCACCTGGTATTATTGGCAAACTGCTTGGTAATCACGATTCGAAATCAGCTCAAAAAGGAATCTGTTACTATTGGCAAGAAATCGACTGGATAGGAAATATGTAAAAAAAGTAACAGCATTTGGGAAAATCAAAAATTGAGAAACTTTGTCTCTTCGCCGATATTCTGAGCCTAATCAATCCATTCAATTTTAATAGCATTGAACTCTAAATTTTATCCATTTTAAAACGAAAATCTGTAGTATATAGTTCGGAATTCAAAAAATGAAATAGCATATTTATAAAACTTTACAGCAGAATTGATACAAAATAGGTTAAAATTCAATTATTTATGCATATAAAAAATTTAAGCTTATTTTGTTATAAACTATCTAAGAAAGTTTTACGAACAATAAAAGATATTTCCGGTTTATGTAAATTATAAATTAGTATTATCAACCTTTAAAATAATAGCAAATGAAAAAGAAAATAATGATGGGCATAAGTATACTTTTTGGACTTATGTTTATAAATTCAGGACTGAATAAATTCTTTAATTACATGCCAATGCCCAAAGAAATGCCCGAGCAAATGATGAAAGTGATGACTGCTTTCATGGAAATTGG
Organism: Bacteroidales bacterium; assembly: GCA_049315385.1. Classification (GTDB taxonomy): domain Bacteria; phylum Bacteroidota; class Bacteroidia; order Bacteroidales; family JACABE01; genus JACABE01. The sequence continues at coordinate 86,144 of JBMOKG010000001.1, read as the reverse complement.
CTGGCTTATGCCATTGGTTGCTGTAGCTGAAATAGCTGGTGGCATACTTTTTATGATACCTAAATTCAGGGCATTAGGAGCTATCATAATTTTTCCGGTAATGATCGGTATCCTCTTAACACATATTTTTATTGCCCCTTCCGGAATCCCGCTGGCAATTGTACTGCTGGCAATTAATCTTTGGATAATTTTTAAAAACTGGGAAAAGTATCTTCCGATGATAAAATAATAACCATCAATTTAAAAAAACTTATTATAAATTTCGACGATTTTAAATACAGTTCAGCTTGTCCTGAAAAAAACTGCGGATTTTTAAATGCTAAATTCAATTCATCATGAAATAATTATTATTTTTGGTAAATAAATCAACATTTAAAATTGTTTAAAATCATACTTAAGATATAAAATATGATTAAACTTCATCCTGTAATTAGAAATATTCTGGCTGTAATAGTTGGTGCAATAATAGGAAGTGTAGTAAATATGGGAATTGTGATGATCAGCAGTTCTATTATTCCTCCACCTGAAGGTGCAGATGTTACCACCATGGAAGGCCTGAAAGCTTCTCTGCATTTGTTTGAACCCAGACATTTTATTATGCCCTTTTTTGCACATGCTGTCGGTACTTTTATAGGAGCATATTTAGCTGCATTGATTGCGGTCAGTCATAAAATGAAATTTGCAATGCTAATAGGAATCCTATTTTTAACAGGAGGAATTATGAATATTCTAATGCTGCCTTCACCTTTATGGTTTACGCTGTTAGATATATTTGCAGCTTTTCTGCATTTAGCATATCTCGCTTCTTAACTTGCAGATGTAAAAAATTAAATCATTTCCAAATTACGGTTCTCTGTTTTGCAAATATAAATACTAACTAACTCTGGTCTTTTCTATTTAACAATAAGTTTTCAAAACACATTTGTAATAACAGGCAATTTTATGGAAGAATTAATCAATGATATACTCATCAACATACTTTTTTTACTCCAGCTAAAACATTAAATATTAAAAATCACAGCGCAAAAAATGAAACCATATTGAGATATTTTGTGAACATCTTATCCTTGACTATTGTTATCTTTGCAATCTGTTTCATTGTAAAAGCAGTTATGTAAAAAACATCAGATCAATGCTACAGAAATAAACAATTTACCATATTATGCAACATAAAAAAGAAGAAGGCATGCAAACACCGGCTATTCCCGCTGTAACTTCCAGCCAAGGCAAGCCCAATATCTTTGCTGTATTGAAGCCTTACTCACGTATGGTGGTAATTTTGATTGTAATGGCATTGTTAAGCAGTGGTATCAATATGTTGATCCCTAAAATCATAGGTCATGCTATAGATGCTTTTTCAGCAAAGCAGTATCTAATGGAAACTGTATTGATAGAATTTATAATTGCTTCCGTTGCAATCTTTGTTTTTACTTATCTGCAAAATATAATTCAGACTTACGCTTCAGAAAGGGTAGCCAAAGATTTCAGAACCAAAGTATCTGAAAAAATATCCAGACAAACTTATACCTCTATTTTGAAGTCGGATTCTTCAAAGCTTCTGACCAACCTTACTTCTGATATAGATTCAATTAAACTATTCGTATCTCAGGCTTTTGTTACAATTATTTCTTCTGCATTTGTAATTATCGGTACTTGTATTCTTCTCATTACTATCAACTGGAAACTTGCACTGGCTGTTATTTCTGTTGTCCCAATAATTGGATTAAGCTTTTTTATGGTATTGCGAAAGGTAAAGGTTTTGTTTAAACGCAGTCGTGAAATCATAGATACACTCAATAAAATTATCAACGAAAGCATTATTGGAGCTGCATTGATTAGGGTATTGCATTCGCAGCAACCAGAAAGTTTAAAGTTTATGGCAAGCAATATTGAATCACGCAATCTGGGTTTAACAATACTAAAAATGTTTGCAACACTTATTCCAGTAATCATGTTTGTAGCCAACCTTGCAGTAGTATGTATTCTTGCGTTGGGTGGTCATTATGTGGTAAGCGGAAGCATGTCGCTGGGTGATTTTGCGGCTTTCAACAGTTATCTTTTATTGCTTATATTTCCAATTCTTATGATTGGTTTTATGAGCAATATTATTGCACAGGCTACTGCCTCATACAAGCGAGTATATGATGTGCTGGAAGCTCCTGAAATAGTGGATACAGGAAGTATAAACAGCAGTATAAAAGGTGATATTGTGATAGATAATGTATCATTGTTCTATGGTGAAAAACCTGTATTGAAGAATATTTCGTTTTCGGTGAAAGCCGGAAGTCAGACAGCTATCATCGGACCAACTGCAGCAGGTAAAAGCCAATTACTGTATTTACTTAAAAATCTCATTATTCCCGATTCAGGCAGCATTGAGCTCGACGGAATCAGTATGGAAAAATACAGTCGCGAATTATTCCATCATCAAATAGGTTTTGTCTTTCAGGAAAGTGTTATTTTTAATATGAGTCTTCGCGAAAATATTGCTTTTAATGATAAAGTCACTGATGAATCTCTTGAAAAAGCAATTGCAACTGCTGAATTGACTGACTTTATTGAAACACTACCACAAAAATTAGATACCATTGTTTCTGAAAGAGGAAGCAATCTTTCAGGAGGACAAAAGCAACGGATTATGCTGGCACGGGCATTGGCAATTGATCCCAAAATACTGTTGCTGGACGATTTCACAGCCCGGGTGGATCAAAAAACCGAAAATAGCATACTTTGTAATCTGGCAAAGAACTATCCGGGATTGACCCTGATTTCTGTTACACAAAAGGTTTCTTCTGTAAAGAATTTTGAACAAATCATACTTTTGATGGAAGGCGAAATTATAGCCACTGGAACTCATAAAGTACTAAAGGAAAGATCACCGGAATATGCCCAGATTAATAATTCACAAAGAAGCACTCGCCATTATGAACTATAATCTAAACCAAGCTTCGGATACGGTGGATAAAAAGATTTCCACGATTGCTTCTCTTAAAAAACTTCTCGGTTTAATTGGAAAAGAACGACATAACTTCATTATTGCATTTGCGGCTATATTGATTAATGCCGGACTTAGTCTGCTTGGACCCTATCTGGTAGGACACACAATTGATAAGTATATACAGACCAAACAATACCACGGAGTAATTGTATTTTCAGGAATTATTCTCAGCCTTTACATCATCGCATTTTTTGTTAATTATGCACAGATGCGTCTGATGGGAGGTATTGGACAACGTATGCTTTTTAGTTTACGAAATGCATTATTTAATAAAATACAAGAACTACCTGTTGATTTTTTTAATCAGAACAAAGTGGGTGATCTTATTTCGCGTATTAACAATGATACAGATAAGGTGAACCAGTTTTTTTCCCAATCCCTGATGCAATTTATTGGAAGTATTATCACCATGACTGGTGCCGGGATTTTCCTTCTGAGCATAAACTTTCCAATTGGTATAGCTGCATTGTCGCCTGCTTTGATAGTATGGATATTTACAAAATCAGTTTCACCATGGATTATGCGCCGCAACGCTGAAAGTATGAAAACAACCGGCATGCTGAGTGCCGAAATACAGGAAAGTCTGGCCAACTTTAAAGTAATCATTGCCTTTGACCGTCGCGACTATTTCCGTAAACGATTTGAAGAAGCTAATCAACTGAATTATACCAAATCCATTCAGGCAGGTATTGCCAATAATACACTAATGCCGGTTTATACATTTGCTGCCAATATGGGTCAATTAATTGTTATCACATTAGGGATTTATCTGATAATAAAAGGCTATTTTACCATCGGTTTGCTGATTAGTTTTATTGCGTATATCAATAATTTTTACAATCCTTTGCGACAATTGGCTGCACTTTGGGCTAACTTTCAGGTTGCAATGGCAGGATGGGACCGGATTTCACAGATACTCGCCTTTGAATCCAATCTGGTTATAAGAGAAGATAAAAATTGTGTAAGCAGCACTTCCTATCTTTCATTCAGGAATGTTTCTTTTAGCTATCCTAATGGAAAAGAAGTATTACATAAAGTAAGCTTTGATCTTGAAAAAGGGAAAACCTATGCATTTGTTGGTCCTACCGGTGGAGGGAAAACCACTACCGCCTCACTTATAGCCAGGTTGTACGATGCCTCTAAGGGTATAATATTACTGGATGGTAAAGATATACGTTCCTACCAGCCTGAAGAACGCAGCCGTAAAATAGGATTTATTCTTCAGGATGCATTTATGTTTACAGGAACAGTTCGCGATAATATTCTCTATGGAAACCGTGATTACAAAGATTTCAGCAATCAGCAATTGTCAGAGGTTATTATAGCTGCAGGCCTCGAAAATTTACTGATGCGTTTTGATCAGGGACTGGAAACAAGAATACAAACAACTGGAGATGGAATCAGTCTGGGTCAAAAACAACTGATTGCATTCATGCGTGCCGTACTTCGCAAGCCGGAATTGCTGATACTGGATGAAGCTACTGCAAACATCGATACTTTAACAGAACAACTATTGGATGATATTTTAAAAAAACTTCCAAAATCAATTACATTAGTTATCATTGCTCATCGCTTAAACACCATTGAAAATGCAGATGAAATTTTCTTTGTTAATACCGGAACTATTATCCGTGCAGGCTCGCTCAACGATGCTGTAAATATGCTATTGCATGAAAAATCAGAAAGCTAGCCGGTAAGAAAAACAGATTTGTAAGCACTTATATTGTTGCATATTGGGTTATTATTTCACCCATTGTATTTCATTTTTATTGTTTATAAAAAATTACAAATACTGTCGTGTAGTTTTATGCATTTAATACTACAAAACGAATTAAGACACAGAAAGTGTTTAAATAAGTAAAGGAAACAGAGAAATCCCTTTACTGAAGATTACATTAGTTTTTTATAAACCTGCCACCAACGATCAGGTACTTCATCCGCAAGGGCAGTTTGATAATCACTATAGGCACAAGGTACTAAATAATGACGTTCGTATTTAATTTTCATATCTACTGGACAAGGAACTTCCATCCACCAGCGATCACTTTTCTTGCTTTTATAAAAGATGATTTCATGTGTATTATCTTTAATAGAAACATAGTATTTTTTATAATTCTCTTTGTCTTTATAAGGATAGTCGAATTTACGATTGTAAAAACCTTCAATAAAATACCATATCATTTGTGCTACCAGATGAGATGTTTGTCCGTTGTTGTCGAAACCGGGATTACATTCGTAAAATCCTACAGAAGTTAATTTATCGCTCATACCTGCATAGCGCGCAATCTGACAAACTTCTTCTCCATAGAATCCATTTGGTGTTGCATTTGCATTTCCCGGAGCATCCGACTGGCGGATAGCCGAAATGTCGATGCTTATCATATCAGCATTGCGTACCAAAGGTTCAACCAGTTCAATATCTTTACGTATAATTCCTAGGCGATAGGCATCAAAATACAATTTTCCCATAAGTTCAATTGCTTCCTGATCTACAAAATAAGTCTGATAACCAATATTCGTATAATTAAATAAAAAGTTAGGTTGATGCAGAATGATTTTGCTTAAATATGCATGAGCATCTATTTCATCTTCAGCATCTCCCAGATCAAAGGTATTGTCAACTGCAAAAATATTGATAATCTGTCCAAGTTTTTCATACGCTCTATAATTGGCAAAACTCAGATCCTGACTTCCTCCGATAATTACTGGTATAATTTCTCTTCTGATAAGTGAAGCTACAACTTCGCTTAAGGCGAAATAGGTATCTTCAACAGAATGTCCTTTTTTTATATTTCCAATATCAACGATTTTATTTTTTGCTGAAGAAGGGAACAATTGATAAAATTTTCTGCGAATTTCATCCGGTGCATTAGCACAACCATAATTGTTCACGGATTTACGATCTTCTTTCACTCCCAGTATCGCAATATCGATACCTTCCAGTTCAGGAAAATTGTCTGCTTCTGTAAATGCAGGGATGATATGTCCTAAACGCCCACGTAAATCGTGATAATCAATATCTTCATTTTTGAAACCAACAGGTTCCAGATAAATTTTTATATCCATAAATCTTACTTGAAATAATAGGTAAAAATAATTTTTTTATAGAAACTATTACAGCATTTTCTTTATTAATTTAAAAATAAATTTTAAGTGTCGAATTTACATGAATTTAAGAATAATAAAATCCTGCTGTTTTCTTTATTTTTTGAAAATATATGCTTTACTTTGCATGATATTTATCAATATTAATTTTTGTTTTTATGAAAAATGTACGCAAAGCACTGGTAATTCTCTTTTTCTTTTCATCTTTACAGATGGTTTCAGCACAGTTTACTGTCAATGGAGAATTTCGCACAAAAGGCATGTTTCTGGATGGTTATAAACAATTATTAAACAGTTCTCAAAAAGCTTCAGGGATTGTAGTTCAACGAAGTCGCTTATTATTTGATTATAAGAAAGATAATCTGAGTTTCGGATTTTCAATACAGGATATAAGAAACTGGGGACAAGATGCTTATGCAGCAAACAATGCCAATGTTGGTATATTTGAAGCCTGGGCCAAATTTAATTTTAATGAAAAATTATCCATAAAATTAGGTCGCCAGCAACTCAAATATGACGATGAAAGACTTCTTACAAATTCTAATTGGACAGATCATGGAATTGTTCATGATATTGCTGTATTTCAATATGATAATAAAGTTAAATCTTTAAAAGCAGATTTGGGTATTGCAATGAATAACAATACTACATTCTCCAATTATTCAGTTGAATACACTGTAAAAAACTATAAATACCTTAGTTTCTTATGGCTCAACAAGGCATTTATAGATAATAAACTGGATGTATCATTGATGTCGATCATTGATGTAAATCAAAAACCTTTGGAAGTAAATAAGTTGTACTCAAGATTTACCATTGGACCCAACATTATTTTTAAAAGCGGGAAGTTTAAACTTGGAGGTATCTTTTATTATCAGGGAGGGAAATTAGCTGATGGAAAAACAGTTAATGCTAACTTTTATTCAGCCAAGATAGGGTATAAAATTACAAAAGCTATAGAACTTACAGCCGCTTATGATCATTATTCAGGAACTGATTTTAGTGATACCCTTTCAGCGAAAACAAAATCTACTACATTTGATAAACTTTATGGAACGGGACACACCTTTTTAGGATACATGGATTTCTTTACCGGAAATTCATCTGATTTTACAAAAGCTGCCGGAATCAACGATTTTTATTTCAGAGTAAATTATGATTTTAAAGAAAGACATTCAATAGAAGCAACTTATCATTTATATAATCTTGACAAAGCTTATTTTTTATACCCAAAGAAAGCCAGTATTCAATATGATAAAAATCTTGGTTCAGAAATTGACCTTGTTTATACATTCAAATATAACAAAATAGTAAATCTAAGCCTGGGTTATTGCACCATGCTTCCTGGCGAAACCATGAAAACACTACAAAGTATAACTAAGGATAACAGCAGATTCACTCAGTTTGCTTATCTTATGCTAAGTTTTAAACCAAATTTTTTCACCTCTAAAGAATAGAATTTTATTAAGTAAAACGTAAAGAAGAATTTTAAAATATGTCTTTTTATTACTTTTAAACCTATGATTTAGAGAATAATAATATTAATAAAATAAATAATCAGCTGGATGCTAACTGCAGAGAGATTTGAACGACTCAGTATCATTGATAAACTGACGATTATTTTTGAAGAAGGGGAAGAATTAAACAAACGCAATGCTGATGGTTTTTTAATAAAACTCTATCAGTTGAATGATTTTTTTTGTGAAATATGGTATAGTTCAGAAGCCAATAAGATTTATAAAATAAACTTAATAGATTTAATACAAATCGTTGGTTTATACGATATTGAGATTGACATTAAAGGGTTGCTGAAATAATAGTTTTTACAATTCAAAGATTCATAATAAATAGTATTTCTTAGCTTCACTATAAATTATTTCAAACTTTACAAACTCACCTCTTATTTACATTTTTCGATTTTCTTAAACTCTTGCGATTTAAAAAGAGGTTCCCAGTTACCTCCGGATTTCGAAATATAGGTGGCAAAGAAAAATCCTGACTTAGCATTTACAAAACACTTCATATACATTACTTCTTCCATAAATTCCAATCCTACAACACCTGATTTGTCTGACTTTATTGAACAAGGAATTGAAATACTGACAGCTTCCTCTTCCTGATTATTAATAATTTTACCAATATCTTCTGCTGTCAGAAAACTAATTTTGCCTGAATATGCATTGCTTACATCTGTTCTTTTGGTTTTCGCATCCAACAACTTTTCGTCCATCATCAAAGTCATATTCTTCAACTTAGTGCAATTTTCGTCATCCTGATCTTTCGCATAATCTGATACAGTATAGCCCTTTTTATCGTAATTTTTAATTTCTCTGATATGATTCTGAATAATTTTTAAAGAAATAAATAAGTCTGAATCAAACAATTGATGATCTTTGCGAGCGTTTATATAAGGCATATAAAAACTATAGTCAATCTTCTTATTAAAATTTTCATCATAAGGTTCGCAGTTTTCCATACGTGAATAAACCAAAGTTGGAATTGTTTTTTTTGTAAACGTCTCTTTACCATACTCATTGGTTACCCATAGTTTAGTTTGAACAAACTGTAATAATGTATAGTTACGGGGATTTACTCTTCTTAGAACCTGTACTTCAGAAAAAGTCTTGTATTCTATAGCTTTCTCTTCATTAAATTGCCAAGCTTTAGCAATAGCATCTTTTATCAGGCTGTTATATCCCGAAATAAACGTTTTATAGGCACTCAATTCGTTTACAAGTTCTTCTTTACGTTTAGCATTTGATGTGTTGGAAATTTTTTTTTCTAAATCTTCCACAAAATAAGCATCTGCGGTTATTAATTGAACGATTAAAGGTCTTTTGCAAATTTCTTTAAAATCATCTGCTTTAGCATTGACTACCTGCAATTTAGCATTATTGTTCAAGAATAGAACAGCCATGAGAACTAACAAATATTTCAAATGTGACATTGTATAAGAATTTAAAATTAAAGCTTCAAATCTACATCAAATTTTCCAATTATAAAGGTTTTGAAGAAAGAATGTTAAAAAAATTATTTTATTCCCGGTTGATATTTAATTTTGCAATTACTTATGACAGGAAAACTAAGAATTGGCTTACTCAATATCATGCCGGAAGCCGAGAAATACGAATTAAGTATATTGAAATTATTGACACATCCGTCCATTAATGTTGAATTAGTTTTGATAAAAGTAAATAATCATGCCTATAAAAGCAGTGATAAATACCATCTAAATAAACATTATATTTCGTTTGATAAAGCTATAGAAAACAAGAAACTGGATGGTCTTCTGCTGACCGGAGCACCAGTTGAGACGATGTCATTTGAAAACATCACATATTGGAATGAATTGCTTGAAATTTTTGAATATGCTCATCAGAATGTAATCAGCACATTGGGATTATGTTGGGGTGGAATTGCAATTGGCAAATATTTCGGAATTGAAAAAACGATTTTCACTAATAAAATATTTGGTGTTTTTACATCTGAATATCTTCAAAAGCAACATTGGATGACAGAAAATAATATTTCTGTATTCAATTGTCCCCAAAGTAGATATGCAGGACTAAATGAAACTGATTTATCAAATGCAGCAAAAATGAATAGAATACGTTTACTTGCATACTCTGATGAAGCAGGCCATACTATTTTCGAATCTACAGATCAGCGATTTGTAGCTCATTTAGGTCATCCAGAATATGATATAAACAGGATTCTCTTTGAATATGAAAGAGATGCATTAAAAAAACTTAATCTTGTACCTTCACATTTTAATGTGGCGAGTCCCACTGATAACTGGGGGGAAAGTAGTCAGAACTTTTTTAGTAGCTGGCTTCAAATGATAAATAAAAAAAACTAGATATTGTCAATCAAACTATAAATTAATAAGGGCTTAAAAACTGACAGCTTTATAATTAATATTGATGAAATTCAAAAGGAATATTAATCAATTATTATTCTTTAACATGGAAAAAAGGCTGACATTTTATCCTACCAGCCTTTTTCAATATTAATGAATTAAAATTTATCATTTGATGACAATAAGTTTGTCTGTATATTGTGTGACACGTGTTTTTAATGTGCAAAAATAAGTTCCATTTTTCAAACCAGCTAAATCTACATCCATTGTATAAATTCCTATTGGCTGGATTTCCTGTTTTATCGTTTGAACTGTACGGCCGGTAATATCGGTAATTATCAAAGTAGTTTCCGTTTTATTTTCCAATTCATAGGAAATCCTAGTAATGTTTTGTGCAGGATTCGGCATTAATGAAAAGGTGTTTTGTGTTTTTGATATATCATCAATTCCGGCAGCCCAATGTTCATTCATATTAAATACTGTTCTGATCATCATTGCTGGAACATTACCAACGCCCCATATGTACCAGGCAGGCATACCTGATTCATTTGCCATACATAAAAGAGAAGTCTGATCATATTGAGGAATGCCGGTATTATCAGTGGCTATTTTAACAGTATCTGTTCCTCCAAACACCTGAATACCTGCGTAATATATTGAATCTTTTTGCATAGTATATTCAGTTGTAAATGGAAGCGAAATGGAAGGAGGATTAAGCATTGGAAAAACTGTTGGGATTTCAGCAGTAGTAATATAATGATTTGCAGATTGAGCAACAATAACTCTGGTGTTTGTTGAACTATTATACTTATATAAGACGGCTTTAATCTTAGAATATACTTTAGTAGTAAGATTAACTACAGTATTTATTCCATAAGCTATCCGATCCTGATTAACCATAAATCTGTTAGCCACAGTATAAGGATTGCTCAAACTTCCTGTTGTACCACCCCAGCGTGAACTGGTATAGGTATTATTATCTCTTGAATACTTACAGGTATCACAAACTACTTTAATATCAAAAGTATCTTGTGCTAAAAGGAAAGGGATTGAATCGCTGGAAACAAAAGCTACAACCTTATACGTAGCAATTGGTGAAGAAGGAGTAAAAAAATAACCTTCAGTTTCCCATTTGAGTAAATTTGAACCTGGAGTTAAAGTTACTTCGTTACTTGCTGATTGGGAATTTGTAATTAATTCTACTCCGTGTAATTTTACATGAGTTTGTGTAAAAGCTCCCAGATTAGTGATATCTGCATCATAATAAATAGGAGTACCTAATCCCTGAGGAATTTGCATGTATCCGTCATGTAATGTAACTCTGTCAATTTGTATCAGATTATTAACAGGACGGAAGAGTGAAACATCGTCAATCATCCATCCATAACCACCCCCAAAATTGGATGAAGGTGGAGTGCCGGCTAATTCAGAGGCATAAAATCTGAATCTGATCCATACATGAGGTTGATTTGCCGCCCATTGAGAAATATTAAATTCTTTCCATCCGTATCTCCATTGATTAGCATTTCCATTTGCTGTAATATCTGCATTTGCCATAATTGAATGCCATACGATACTATCATTGCTTATTTCAAGTAGAGTGGAATCGCTGTTAAACGAATAGTACAACTGGTAAAATTTAATTGCAACAGAACTATGAGCACTTAAATTAATTGAATGAGAGGTTGTAATAGTACTATTTTCTTCACCTGATATGTGATTTACAAATTGATAAATTCCGTCGAAATAGGCAACACCCTGATTTGCTGTTGGAGAATTCATATTATCTGAATTCCAAAAAAATTTCCAGGCTTCAGATGCTGCTCCTGTATCAGAAATCAGAGCCCAATTACCTATTGTGCCATTTTTTTTGTAAATTGTCCAATTTGCTGTATCTGCAAAATTATCAGACCAGATCGAAATTTTTGTATTTGAAGTAGCATTCTTGATTAAATATTGATCAAGATTTTGTACTTCATCAGCTTTAACTGATTGGGAGGCATAAGGCTTAACACTGAGGTTTTGCCCAAAACTTAGAGTATTACTAATTACAAGCAATACCATAAAAAGTCTAAACGTTTTCATTGTAATCTGCTTTTAATTATTTTATGTTATTCTAATAACAACACAAAGTTACAACAATAAAAAGCTTTTTATACTTTTATTAAGTTAAAGTTTGAAAGAAATGATTTATAATTTTAATTGTTTAAAAAACAAAAGGGATAAAATTATAAAATTTTATCCCTTTTGTAGATTTTTAAAAAGAAGTATTATTTTTTTGTTTCTGCTTCAGCAGCTGCATCTTCCACTCCACGGGTAGATTTAACCATAACAACAATAGAAGTAGGAACATTCAAAAATTCAACACCTTCAACAGAGAGATTATTTACTTTAACATAATCTTCTATATCTAATAGAGAAATATCTATTTTGATATCATCTGGCAAAACACTTGCCAATCCTTTAACTTTAAGTTTCCTCATTTTTGTAACCAATTTACCTCCTCTTAAAACACCAGGGGAAGTTCCGATTACTTTAATTGGAACGCTCATAATAATTGGTTTATCTTCAATAATCTGAAGAAAATCAACATGTAAGATATTATCACTTACCGGGTGATATTGAACATCCTGCAAAGTCGCTTTGTATTGTTTTCCGTTGATATCAAGATCAATAAAACATACTTCTGGTGTGAAAATGATGTCTTTGAAATCTTTTTCATTTGCAATAAAATGAATCTGATCTTTTCCACCATAAAGAACACAAGGTACTTTACCGTTTTTTCTGTTCATTTTTGCATCTTTTTTCCCTACGTTCTCTCTCAGAGAACCGCTCATAGATACTGTTTTCATTGTAATTTATTTATTTGTGAGAAATTAAGCTTTCGCCTTCCAGGCTTTTTTTCTCTAATTATTATTTATTTATAAAGGCGAATTATTTTATTTCGAAAGTATTATATAAATTTGAAATTGATTCATTGTTTTCAACCCGGCGAATAACATCGGATATAAGTTTCGCAACTGTAATTACGTGAATTTTAGTGCTTTGATTACGTAATGGTATGGTATCACTTACCACAACTTCTGTAAACGGAGAATTTTCAATCATTTCATAAGCACTACCTGTTAAAAGAGGATGTGTAATAACAGCTCTTACACTGGCAGCACCTTGTTCCATCATAAGATTGGCTGCTTTAACGATTGTATTTCCTGTATCAATAATATCATCGAGTAATATTACATTTTTTCCTTTAACATCACCAATCAATTCCATTTTACCAACTTCATTAGGCTTGTTTCTTTGTTTGTAGCAAATTACAAACCCGGTTCCTAATGTTTTTGCATACATTCCTGCTCTACGTGTTCCACCGGTATCAGGGGAAGCAAATGTAAGATTAGGTAAGTTCAGGCTTTTTACATAAGGAATAAAGACCGTAGAACCATATAAATGATCGACAGGGACATCGAAAAATCCCTGAATCTGATCAGCATGTAAATCCATCGTAATTACTCTTTGTACACCAGCAGCTGTTAAAAGATTGGCTACAAGTTTGGCTGCAATAGACACCCTTGGCTTGTCTTTTCTGTCCTGACGGGCAAATCCAAAATAAGGAATTACTGCAATAATGCGGCGGGCCGAAGCTCTTTTCGCTGCATCAATCATCATCAGTAATTCAAGTAAATTTTCGGAAGGAGCAAAAGTTGACTGTATAATAAAAACATCATTTCCTCTGATATTTTGCTCAAATGATGGTTGGAATTCGCCATCTGAAAATTCTACAACTATAGATTTACCAAGTTCTTTACCATAGTTCTCGGCAATTTTTTCCGCTAAATAACGGGTTGCTCTTCCTGAAAAAATATTTACAAGATTTGACATAGTGTAGCTTTTTACTTTGGTTTGCAAAATTAAGAATTTTATTTTAAAAATGGTTTTAAATACGTTAAAATAATTTTTAAAGTTTTTTACTGATATTTCATAAAAATGTATTAAATTTGCAGTCCTTAAAAAAGTTCTTATAAATGCCCAGATGGCGGAATTGGTAGACGCGTCGGTCTCAAAAACCGATGAGGTTACACTCGTGCCGGTTCGATCCCGGCTCCGGGTACTTTTAAAATGAGGATGAACCCTTGTATCTTAAATAGGTGCAAGGGTTTTTTATTTGCCTTAATGTAACATAGGTGATACATTTAGTTTATTGCTCAATTTATTTATAGTTATTTTAATTTGGAAATTTCTATTTATTATTCAAATCCTTCATTTTTAGTTATTGGTTTTGTGCTTAAATTTCCATTTACACACTTAATCAATTCTTATGTAATTTACTGTCTGATAAGTGAACTGTAAACGTTTTTGCTAAAATCCTCGTTAGAAACAAATCCTCCTTTTATTTTACCTCAAGTATTGATTGTCATATATTGTTAGAATTCAGAGCAATAACCATTTAAAAAGTGAAATTATCCGCCAGAAACAATAAAAGAAATTGAATCTGCCTCATAAATTTAAGCATGTGATAAAAATTTACCAATAAAGTTCTTAATCGTAACCAAAACATTAGAACCTCAATTTTTAACGTTAATTCCTGAACAACTATAACTTCTTCATTAATTATTTTGCCACATAACTGAAGCAGTATATAAAATTTATTAAAATATCACTTAAAAATGTAGAAGTTAATTGAAAGCATTTCCTATAATATAAATTTGAATTGTTTATTAAGTTTACCTTTTTTAAAAGCGTATTGTTTAGTAAAAACAAAAAGCCTGAAAATAAAAAAGCACCAGATTAAAAACCTGGTGCTTTTTATATAGTGTAAAAAAACTATTTTACTATAAGTTTTTCAGTCCATGATTTATTAGATTTGGTATCAGTAAATTGTACAAAATACAATCCTTTACCATAGCTAGATAAATCAAATTCGTTATTGGCTTTATGAATAGCCTGTGTCAATATCAAGCTGCCAACAATAGAATAAACTTTAATTTCACCATTGTTAAATTTATCAACGTTTACTGTGAATTTGCCATTGCTTGGATTAGGATAAATTGCAATAGTATTGGCTTCAATTTCGTTGATTCCATTCAATAAACTAATATCTGCTTTTTTTCTTGCAGTGATATAATAATGACTTTTTGACCAAACAGCAATACCTGTTACATCACCTAAACCAGTAGGAACAACAGCAGCTGTTGCAGTAGGAACATAATCTGCATCATAAAAATTGCAGTAGAATAAGGTATCTGTAGGTGCACCGGTTTGAGACATTCTGAATTTTTTTCCTGTTCCAAATTTCATTGTACCATTTGCATCGGCAAAAGAAATACCAGTGAGTTTAATTAACTTTGATTGATGCTGATGCATATAAGTAGTGTCATACATATTAACAGCTGTAACAGACATTGGAGTTACTGTATTTCCTGTAGATGTAGCTACACCAGGATTGCTAACAGGATGAAATTCTAATAAACCAAAATAATTTTCCAGTTTACCTCTTATTCCTGTAATTCCATCACCAATTGCATAAGTTGTTGTAATTATTGCAGTTGCATCATCAATTAATATAGCTGCAGTTGCATCCTGAATATATTTTTGGCTTCTGCTGCTTACTTTACAAGTTAATATAGCTTCAGCTGTTAATTCATATAAAGTTGAATTATCGGCAGGTTTTGCACGTAAAGCAGCAATATTAGCACAAGGAATAGCAGCTACAAGTGTAGTAAATGTAACATCACTACCATAGCTTGTACCTATTATATTCGTAGCATATGCTCTTACATGATATAATGTTGAACCGATTAATCCGGTTAAATTACCAGAATAAGCACCAGTTGTGCCTGTAACAGCCACAATAGTTCCAGCAGTAGTTGGATTCAAAGTTGTTCCGTAGCAAATACCTCTTGCAGTAACAGTAGAACCGCCATCACTTGTTACAGTAGCTGCAACAGTAGCAGTAGTTGTTGTTACAGCAGTTACTAAACCAGTAGTAACTACAGGAGCAACAGAACCACTTGCTGTTGTGAAAACAGAATCAGCACCATAAGATGTTGTTAATGAATTTGTAGCAAAAGCTCTGTAATGATAAACACTACCTAATGTTAAACCAGTTAAATCTGCAGTAAATGCACCTGTTGTGCCAGTTGCAGTAACTTTAGTTCCGGTAATATCAGGGTTAGCTGATGATCCGTAACATATACCTCTTGCAGAAATTAAAGCACCACCATCTGCTGTTACATTTCCAGCAGCAGTAGCTGTAGTTGAAGTAATTCCTGAAGCAGAACCTGTAATTACAACAGGAGCAGTTACAACACCACCAAAACCAACAGCATCAGCCCAGGTACTTGCAACTCTTACTTCATCAATGTTAAGTAAAGGAGCAGTTGCAGCAGTTCCCTGACGGAAAGAAAATGCCATGTAAGTTGAATCATAATCAGTTGCAACATCAGTTGCGGTTAAGCTAGCAGCACCTTCAACTCCACTGATTGATGGATCAATAAACAGACTTACAATATCATCGTTTGTAGTAGCTGAATTTGCGCTGTATTTTAATACTATTAAATGGGCTACATTGGTATCTACAGAAGCAGTAGCATAAACTGTAGCTGTACTTGCAGCATTAGTTGCTTTACTAACTCCAAATAATACTTTTGCTGTATTTGTAGCATCTTGTTTTACAAAAACACGTCCAAAAAGTGTAGTTGCATTACCTGCTTTCTGAAAATGGGCAAAATAATCACCACCTGCAGAAGCTGAATTTACCTTAACCAGGAATGCAGCATAAACCATTGTAGATGACTTAGGACCAAATACTTTATTAACATCTGCACCTGTATTCATCATTTTTATCATTTGTCCCTGAGGAGAAGGATATCCAGTATAAGATAAGTTTCCACTAACCACTGAAACAGTGTTTACCCCAAGACCACTGTGACAAGCCCAACCGTGAGCTGTTAATGAATCACCCACAGGATAATCAAAATGTTCGTTAAGCAATACCTGTGCATTCACAGTCATGCTCATTAAAATCACTATTAAAAGTGATGTAAAAAAAGTAATCGTTTTTTTCATGATGTTTAAAATTAATTATTAATAGGATATTATCTGTAATGTCTTTATAAAAATTTTACAAATCTACATATAAAATAGATGAAAAATTATTTTTTAACGTAAATTTTATGAAAATTTAATGATTGTACAAAAAAGCTAATCCTTTAAAATAGAAAAAGCTGATAATAGAATGTATTAACAGCCTTTTCTTATTAATTAGATTAAGAAGTAAGCTTTTTCGTTGCGTATTTTAAGTTAGACTCTTTTCTTTAACACTTAAAACTTAATACTTAGCACTTATTACTTAACACTTATTACTTTACTTCTTCAAAATCAACATCAGTTACTTCAGCATCTTTTGGTTTTTCAGCACTTCCAGCATTTTGTTGTGCATTTGCATCTCCAGCTCCGTTTTGTTGAGCATCCTGAGTAGCTTTGTACATTTCCTCACTGGCAGCATTCCATGCAGTATTCAGTTTTTCAGTAGCAACATCAATGGCAGGAATATCTTTATTTTTATGTGCTTCTTTTAATTCACTTAAAGCAGATTCTATATTTCCTTTTTTATCAGCTGGTACTTTATCACCAAATTCTTTCATCTGTTTTTCAGTTTGAAAAATCAAGCCATCAGCACCGTTAAGTTTGTCAATTTCTTCTTTTGCTTTCCTATCAGTTTCTGCATTGGCTTCGGCTTCAGCTCTCATTTTTTTGATTTCTTCATCACTTAATCCTGATGAAGCTTCAATTCGAATCTGTTGTGATTTACCGGTTGCTTTATCTTTTGCTGCAACATGCATTATACCATTTGCATCGATATCGAAACTTACTTCGATCTGAGGAACTCCTCTTGGAGCTGATGGAATACCATCTAAATGGAAACGACCTATGCTTTTATTATTAACAGCCAATGGTCTTTCTCCCTGTAAAACGTGAATTTCAACAGAAGTCTGATTATCAGCGGCAGTAGAGAATGTTTCAGATTTTTTGGTTGGTATCGTTGTATTGGCTTCAATTAATTTTGTTAAAACGCCACCTAATGTTTCAATCCCCAATGAAAGAGGCGTAACATCCAGCAACAATACATCTTTAACTTCACCTGTTAATACACCACCCTGAATAGCAGCACCAATCGCTACAACTTCATCAGGATTTACACCTTTTGAAGGTGTTTTACCAAAGAAGTCTTCAACTAATTTTTGAATTGCAGGAATACGGGTCGATCCACCAACAAGAATTACTTCATTGATATCAGCTGTAGTCAGATTAGCATCTTTCAACGCTTTTTTACAAGGTTCTATACAGGATTGTATCAATTTATCATTTAATTGTTCAAATTTTGATCTTGATAAAGTACGGACTAAATGCTTTGGAATTCCATCAACAGGCATAATATAAGGCAAGTTGATTTCAGTAGAAGCAGAACTTGATAATTCAATTTTTGCTTTTTCTGCAGCTTCTTTCAAACGTTGCAATGCCATTGGATCTTTGCGCAAATCAATATTTTCATCTTTCAGAAATTCATCTGCTAACCAGTCTATAATTGAATGGTCGAAATCATCACCACCTAAATGGGTATTTCCATTGGTTGATTTTACTTCAAAAACACCTTCTCCTAATTCAAGGATAGAAATATCAAAAGTACCACCACCTAAATCGAATACAGCAATTTTAATATCCTGATGTTTTTTATCCATACCGTAAGCCAATGCTGCTGCAGTAGGTTCATTGATAATACGTTTTACAGTTAAACCTGCAATTTCTCCGGCTTCTTTGGTTGCCTGACGTTGTGAATCGCTAAAATAAGCAGGAACTGTAATTACCGCTTCGGTAACTTCCTGTCCTAAATAATCTTCAGCTGTTTTTTTCATTTTTTGTAAAACAATGGCTGATATTTCCTGAGCTGAATACAATCTGTCATCAATTTTTACTCTTGGTGTATTGTTCTCACCCTTAATTACATCATAAGGAACTCTTTTAATTTCTTTGAGGACCTGATCGTAAGTTTCACCCATGAAACGTTTGATTGAAAAAATCGTTTTCTTAGGATTCGTAATTGCCTGACGTTTTGCAGGATCGCCAACTTTACGTTCTCCATTTTCAGTGAATCCTACAATTGAAGGTGTTGTTCTTCTGCCTTCGCTGTTTGGTATAACAACTGGTTCGTTGCCTTCCATTACTGATACGCATGAGTTAGTGGTTCCTAAGTCAATGCCTATTATTTTTCCCATTTTTTTGAAAGTATTTATAAATTATTAATTGTGTGTTCAAAAAATTACGAATTCTAATTATCAATAGCTGTGCCATTTTATATTTTGGCAGAAAATCGATAAAAATTAATTGTACATGTCAGCATAGCTGCCAAAATGTCAGCAAAATTTATTTTGTTTTTAGCTTTCTTTCCTTTTTTCTGCTTACTTTTACAATAAATTTCAAATATATGTGGTATTATTTTATTAAGCTGATTATAACTTCAGCAATTATTGTTGCAATTTCCGAAATTTCAAAACGCAGTAGTTTAATAGGTAGTATTTTAGCTTCAATTCCCTTGATTTCATTTCTGGCATTTATATGGCTTTATATTGAAACAAAAGATGTAGGGAAAATAGCTGAATTATCTACAAATATATTTTGGTTGGTGATTCCTTCACTAAGTTTTTTTTATTATTCCCTTATTTATTAAAAAAGAATGTCCATTTCTATTTATCAATGACAATCGCCGCTATTGTAATGGTATTATCTTACTTTTTAATGATTTATGTCTTGAAAAAATTCGGTATAAAAATTTAATCCATCTAACATCATGAGCTTTTTTGTTTATAAATCATCTGCCGGTTCTGGCAAAACATATACATTGGTAAAAGAATACCTGGGATTGGTAATGCAAAATCCTTTTCAATTCAAATCTATACTTGCTATCACTTTTACGAATAAAGCTGCCGGTGAAATGAAGCAAAGAGTACTCAGGACATTGCAATTACTTTCCAGCTACTATGAATTAACAACTGAAGAAAGAAAACCGATTGTCCATTTACTTCCAGATCTTATTGAAAAAACAGGCTTAAAAGAATCTGAAATAATCAGGAATGCTACGCTGACTTTATCTCTTATCCTGCACAATTACAGCAACTTTGCAGTTGGCACTATTGATAGTTTCGTACATCGGATTGTAAGGACATTTGCCCATGATTTACGTTTACCTCTGAATTTTAATGTTGAAATGGATGGAGAAACATTGATTTCACAAGCAGTTGATTTATTAATTGACAGAATGGGTAATAATGAACTGCTCACTACTTTTTTATTTGACTTTGCAAAATCAAAAGCCGACAATGATAAAAGCTGGCACATTGAAAACGATTTAAAGAAGTTTGCAAAAATATTATTGGAAGAAGACAGTCAACTTTATATCGAAAAACTAAAAACACTTGAATTAGAAGATTTTAAAAACATTTTAACTCAACTAACTCAATTAATTAAAACATTTGAGCAAAAAGGAATTAGTATTGGAACTGATGTCTGGCAAAAAATTAAGGATAATAACATTTCGCATACTGCTTTTTTTCAGGGAGATAAGGGATTTGGAAAATACTTCGAAAAATTATCTCAGGGTGTAATTACAACCTATAATACTTATGTTAAAAAAACGATTGAAGAAGATAAATGGTTTTCGGGAAAAGCCGATGCTGATGACAAAGCCAATATTGAACAGTTAAAACCTTTCTTTATTGAGAACTACAATAAAATCACTAAGTTATTTGACACTGAATACGAAACCTATATTATAAGAAATTCCATTCTAAAGAATTTGTATTCATTGGCGCTATTAAATGAAATTGAAAAAATAATGGACGAAATGCGTGAAAGCGAAAATGTCCTGCATATTTCAGAATTTAATAAACGGATTTACAGTATTATCGTTAATGAACCAATTCCATTTATTTACGAACGTCTTGGCGAAAGATTCAAACACTTCTTGCTGGACGAATTTCAGGATACCTCAATATTGCAATGGCAAAATTTGCTGCCATTACTAGATAATTCATTGGCGGAGAATAATTTTAATATGATAGTCGGTGACGGCAAACAAGCAATTTATCGATTCAGAGGTGGTGAAGTAGAACAATTTGCCTATTTACCACGAATTTACAAAAAGCCTGATAATGAAATAATAAATGAAAGAGAAAATACACTGATCCGGAATTTCGATCCTCAGTTTCTTCAGAATAATTTCAGATCTAAAGCAGAAATTGTAGATTTCAATAATCGATTCTTTCGCTTTGTTTCATCTGAATTAACGGAAAATTTTAAAATCATATACGAAAACCTTGAACAAAAATTTATTCCAGAAAACAGCGGAGGTTATATCCGGATTGATTTTTTTGATAAAGATGCGGATAAAGAACTTTACGAGCAAAATACATTTGACACAGTTCTTTCCACTATAAATCAAATATTATCCGATGGTTATCAATGGGGTGATATCACAATTTTGTGCAGAAACAATAAGTTGGCAAATAAAGTTGCCTGCTTCTTATCGGACCAGAAAATAGATGTAATTTCAAATGAATCACTGTTGCTGAATTCATCACCTCAGGTTAGGATTATGATTGCTTTGCTTAAAATCCTTTGCAATTCCAATGATTTAATTGCCAAAGCTCAGCTAATTCAATATTTGATTGCCATTGGAATTATAAAAGATGAAATGTTTCAGCATATATTAAGAAACAGCATACAAAATGATAATCAGCTGAATGAAAAATTTGATGCATTGTTGAATGGATTTGATATTGAATTCAATACTAAAGATTTAATTAAGTTACCATTGTATGAGATTTGCGAAACTCTTTTAAGAATTTTCAAATTCAATAAAACCAATAATCCTTATATTCAATTCTTTTTAGATAGTGTTTTAAATTTTTCTGTCAAGAAAACAGCTAATATTGTTGATTTTTTAGGCTGGTGGGAAGAGCAAAAAGCAAAGATTTCTTTAAAAATCCCATCTGGTTTAAATGCAGTTACAGTTATGACTGTTCATAAATCCAAAGGATTAGAGTTTAAAATTGTCATTTTCCCTTTTGCCGAAGATAAACAAAGAAATACAAAAGACATGCTCTGGATTGATACTGATGATAAGGAATTAGCATTGCTTCCAACAGCATTGCTTGGTTTAAACAAGCAATTAGAAGATACCAGATATGCAGAAAGTTACAAGGAAGAAAACGAGAAATCAAAGCTTGATTTGATTAACTTATTGTATGTTGCTTTAACGAGACCTTCTGATAGATTATACATTATCAGCAATTTACCTTCTGGAAAAGCAGAAACACTTTCACTTGCTGTTTTATTTAAAAGCTATTTACAACATATTCAGCTTTGGAAAGAAGGACAGACATCCTATCCCTTTGGTGAAGCAAATAAAATTCATGACAAAAAAGCAGAAAAGAGCAATAATATGCTGTATATGAAGGATTTTTATTCTTTCGACTGGAAAAAGCGTATTGTTGTTAGCAAGCTGGCACCGGATAGCTGGAATACAGAGGATCCGGATAGTAGCAGGAGATTTGGAAACTTTATCCATTTGGTATTATCAAAAATAAAAACTCAGTATGAAATTGAAAAAGAAACTGAGGATTTATTTAATAAAGGATTAATCAGGTTAAACGAGAAGTATGCACTGAATAAGCTCATAACAAAACTCTGGCAACATGATGAGATTGCTAGTTTGTTTGAAAATGCTTTTGAATCAAAAAATGAAGCAGAAATCCTATTAAGTAATGGAAAAACAATCCGGCCTGACAGATTAGTTTTTAAAGAAGATGAAACATATATAATTGATTATAAAACAGGTAAACCTGAAGAAAATCACAGAAAACAACTTGATCAATACCATACTGCATTAACAGAAATGGGTTATCAAAAAATAAAAAAATACCTGATTTACATTAATGAGAAAACAGAGGTTGTAGTTTGGTAAGATTCTAATGTAAATCTTGATATTAAAACTAATTACGCATCAATAATGAGCAATTGAGTTAAAAATTTCTTAATCAACAAATGCTATTACCCCGAGATTTTGATGCCTAGCTATAGTAATCCCTATAACCCATGGAGGAATCATATTGAGTTGAAATCCAGTAAAAGCTCACTTCTTTCTTGAATGCGGGGAAACAATAAACAAAAGAACTGCAGCATGAAATTTTAAAGCAGTAATAAATATATACTGATAATTTATCAATCACTCAGATGCTGTTTCCCATTCTATATACTATGAAATTTTTTCAGAAACAATGCCAACAAACGTATGAAAACAAATTGGTTAACCCAGAATATTATTTGAAATTAAAATGTTTAATGAACCCAGTTTGATTAAATAAAATCAGATTCCTTATTTTCTGATTATTATAAAAATTATCATTCCATTATTTAGCAATATGGGAATTTTTTTGTAGGTTTGTAACCAAAATTTATTGCTGATGTTCACAAGGATTTTTAAATCTGATTATATATTTCAACTCATTTTTTTAGTGATAATTGCTGTCTTAATCTGGATAAAGCCTTTTATGACAATTGATTCTGATTATTCACCAACAAATACACCTTTGTATGATATTTTCAGAAATTTGCTGAGTAATCATACTGTTTTAAAAATCATTCTGAGTTTTACTTTATTAATATTACAAGCATTATTACTTAAACGGATATTATCAACCAATGATTTAACACCTAAAAACAGCTTACTGCCAGCTTTTTTATACATATTGTTAATGAGTAGTTTTAGTAACTTTCAAAATATTCAGCCTTTACTATTTGCAAATTTTTTCTTAATCATTGCACTACAAAATATTTTAGCAGCTTATAGTAACCCAGAAAGTTATGAACAAATTTTTATAGCAAGCTTAATGATTTCATTAGGATCTTTTTTTTATTTCCCTGTCATTTTTTTTACACTATTTATCTTCCTGGTTTTCCTGATTTTTAGTATTTTAAAATGGAGAGAATGGATAATTAGTTTATTGGGATTTTTAATTCCTTATTTGTTTTTATTCAGCTATTATTTTCTTACAGATATAATTGAAAATAAATTACATTCCTACATATTATTTTTTAAGAATATTGGGTTTCTGCATCCTAAATTTACTGCAAGCATTTATATATACTTTAGTTTACTGTCAATATATTTCATTTTAGCCTTTTTTTCAACTTATTCACGATTAAGCGAAAGGTCAATTTTTTATAGAAAAAAAATCATAGTATTGATAATGTTTATTATTATTTCTTTAGTGTCAATATTTTTTTCAAAAGAGTTTTTTATGTTTCATCTATGTCTGCTATTTATACCATTCTCCTTTTTCATTCCAAACTATATGCTGCAGATTAAAAAATTTATCATTTCAGAAATCATGTATCTGTTACTTTTCGGTACTTGGGTCTATATATATTTAGTATAATTAGCATGCATAAAGATATAATTTTAGCAGAATTACAAGCACTTGGAAATGCTAATTTAGTAAAAGGGATGTCTCGTTTTGGAATACATACTGAAACCGCTTATGGTATTTCGATGCCATGTTTACGCAATAAAGCAAAATCTATCGGAAAAGATCATAATTTAGCAATTGAGTTGTGGAAAACTGGTTTGCATGAAGCATGTATTTTAGCAAGTATGATTGATAATTATAAAGAAGTTACTGCTAATCAAATGGATGAGTGGGTTAATGATTTTTATTCATGGGATGTATGCGATCAATGCTGCGGAAATTTATTCAGATATACTCCTTTTGCTTATGACAAAGCAACAGTATGGATACAATCTAACATTGAGTTTACAAAACGTGCAGGTTTTGTGATGATGGCAAGCTTAGCCATTGGAGATAAAAAAGCGGAAGATGAAAAATTTCTTCATTTTTTTGATTTCATTATTCAACATGCTGAAGATGATAGAAATTTTGTAAGAAAAGCTGTGAATTGGGCTTTGCGTCAAATAGGCAAAAGAAGTCATTTTTTACGGAACAAAGCACTTGAATGTATTGATACCTTATTGAAAAACAACAATAAAACTGCACAATGGATAGCCAAAGATGCATTGAGGGAATTAACAAATGAGAAAATTATTAAAAGAATAAAAAGATAGTTAGTGATAAAGTCATTTGAAAATTTAAAAATTTGGTGATTTATTATAAGTAATCTAATGACTCCTTGTAATTATATGATAAGATATACGAATCAAGAATTTATATGAATATTGTAAAAAAAATTTAAACAATGGATACTATTCAAACAATACTCGAACATCGTTCGATCAGGAAATTTAAGAACAAAGCCATAGATGATACAATTTTAAACAAGATTCTGGAAGCGGGCTTCAGAGCATCTACAACAGGAAATATGCAGGTTTACAGCATTATTCTAACTAAAGATGAAAAAAGAAGAGAAGAATTATGCAAATTTCATTTCGGTCAGGGAATGGTAAAAGAAGCTCCGGTAGTTATGACCTTTTGTGCAGATTTTAACCGCTTTAACAAATGGTGTAAACAAAGAAATGCTGAACCAGCATATGACAATTTTCTTTCTTTTATGACGGCAAGCATAGATGCTTTACTGGTAGCTCAAAATGTAGCTGTAGCAGCAGAAAGTTTCGGTTTGGGTATTTGTTACTTAGGTACAACGATTTATCTGGCTGATAAAATTATCGAATTTCTGAAATGCCCTAAAGGCGTAATCCCAATTACCACTCTGGTTATTGGATATCCTGATGAAAATCCTGAATTGGTTGACAGACTTCCTTTTAAAGGAATAGTGCATGAAGAATTTTACAAGGATTATTCGCATCAGGATATTGATGAAATTTATAAAGAAAAGGAAGCTTTGCCTTTAACCAAAAAACTAATTGAAGAAAACCAATTGGAGAATCTTGCTCAAATATTTACGAATAAACGATATACAAAAAAAGACAATATATATTTTTCTCAATCCTTTCTGAAAGTTATTGAAAATGCAGGCTTTATGAATAATGTGGAGAAAGGTTAAAGGAAAAAGGTTAAAGGAAAAAGGAAAAAGGAAAAAAGAAAAAGGGAAAAGTAGAAAGTAGAAAGGTAATAAAAAGAGCGTTCATAATTTTTCATTTTTAATTTCGTTTATTTTCTATAATTTCGCTACCAATAAATTTCAATCAATTATATAGTTTTAACATTTACAATCAAAACGATATGAGCAATGCAATTACCTCAACCCATTTTAATTTTCTAGAACAAAACAATGTATATATTGGCAAAGTAAGAGATGTTTATACAATCGCTGAAAAATACCTTGTTATGGTAGTAAGCGACAGGATTTCAGCTTTTGATGTTGTACTTCCGAAAGGAATTCCCTATAAAGGACAGGTATTAAACCAGATTGCTGCTAAAGCATTAGATGCGACACTTGATATTGTTCCAAACTGGAAAATTGCAGTTCCTGACCCCATGGTAACTATAGGTAGATTTTGCGAACCTTTTAAAGTTGAAATGGTGATAAGAGGTTATTTATCAGGTCATGCATGGAGAGAATATAAAGCCGGAAAACGTTCTATTTGTGGAGTTCCAATGCCAGAGGGCATGAAAGAAAATGACAAATTTCCTCAACCCATTATTACGCCAACTACTAAAGCAGTTATTGGTCATGATGAAGATATTTCCAAAGAAGAAATCATTTCACTGGGATTGGTAAGCAAAACTGATTATGAAATGCTTGAAAAATACACACTAGCCATTTTCAAAAGAGGCAGTGAAATAGCAGCTCAAAAAGGATTAATATTAGTGGATACTAAATACGAATTTGGTAAAGCTGAGGATATTATTTACTTAATTGACGAAATTCATACTCCTGATTCTTCCAGGTATTTTTATGCAGATGGTTATGCCGAACGTCAGTCAAAAGGAGAAAAGCAAAAACAGCTTTCAAAAGAATTTGTACGCGAATGGTTGATGGAAAATGGATTCCAGGGTCAGGAAGGCGAAAAAGTACCCGAAATGACAGATGAATTTATTCAGCAAGTTTCAGAAAGATATATCGAACTTTACGAAAATATTACCGGAGATAAATTTATAAGAGCTGATGTCACCGATGTTGTAAAAAGAGTAGAATCGAATATAACAGAGTGTTTGAAAACACTTTAATGATTTTATAAACTTATAGTGAATTTAGTTAATGGTTTTTAGTCGGAAGACAGAAGTCCGAAGTAAATTGTAATTCGTAATTCGTAATCCTATCAGATGAAGCGTTTTTTCTTAAAAATTCCATTACACATTAGATATATATTTTCGGTTTATCTGATTGGTATTCTATTCTTTACATTATTTCGCTTTATTCTCTTTTTTACTGAGATCAAACAACTTCAAATACTTCCTGATAAATTCAGCTTGATAAGCAAAGCTTTCTTTATGGGTTGGCGTTTTGATACGGTTATTTCCGGATATATATTATTTTTTCCTTTTTTGATACTGAGTATTGTTTCTTTTTTAAAGTTTAATAAAACCAGCATCTACAATATCATACACGCTGTCCTTTTATTATTGTATATAACTGCATTTCTGATATGTGCCATTGATATTCCTTTTTTTAATTATTATTTTTCACGCTTAACGATAGTAGTTTTAAGCTGGATGCAAAACGCAGGTTTTGGATTTAAAATGATCTTTGAAGAAATGAGTTACCTTATTTATTTCTTTGTTTTTATAGCAGTATGTATAGGTTTTTATATTTTGCTTTCAATTATAAAAAGAAGGATCATTAAAGATGTAAATCTTAGTGAATCAAACAATAAACTATGGTTCTATTTCAGGCAATTTACATTGTCGATACTGGTATTGTCAATATTATTCCTGGGAATTCGTGGTAGAATCGAAAAAAAATCACCTATAAAAGTGGGTACTGCCTTTTTTTCAAATTATGCTTTCCCCAATCAATTGGGATTAAATCCGGTTTTCACTTTCATTCAGAGTTACATTGATTTCAAAAACCCTGAAAACGAGTATTTGCATTTGATGGATGATAAAATAGCCATTCAGCATGTAAAGAAATACATGAATTTTCAGCAAGGAAATCTGCCATTTGCAAAAGGAGTAAAAGGAAAAGAGCAACCAATGAATGCCAATGTTGTGGTTGTAATTATGGAAAGCATGTCAGCTGATAAAATGGGTCATTTCGGAAATTCCAAAAATCTCACACCCTTTCTTGATAGTATTTCAAAAGTCAATTACTGCTTTGAAAACTTCTATTCTGCAGGTATTCATACTTTTAATGGCATCTACTCAACATTGTTTTCATATCCGGCTTTACTCAAGCAACATCCAATGAATGGCACTGTAATTCCTCAATTTACAGGTTTCTCTAATACACTGAAAGAAGTTGGTTATCAGAGTATTTATATTACAACCCATGATGAACAATTTGATAATGTTTCAGGTTTTTTGCATGCCAATGGATTTGATAATATTGTTTCTCAAAAAGATTATCCTTCAAAAGAAATACTAAGTACACTAGGAGTTCCGGATCATTATATGTTTGAGTATGCCATTCCGGTATTGAATGAAATGCACAGTCATCAGCAGCCATTTTTCGCAGCCTTTATGACTGCCAGCGATCACGGTCCTTATATTATCCCTGAAGGAATTGATTTCAAGCCAAGGCATAAAGCTATACATGAAGGAATTGTTGAATATGCCGATTGGTCTATCCGTCATTTTTTAACATTGGCAAGCAAACAAATCTGGTTCAATAATACTATTTTTGTTTTTTTAGCCGATCATGGAGCTGTAGTTGGAAGTAATGTATATGATATGCCGGTTTCCTACAATCATATTCCTTTAATAATTTATGCGCCTAAACTTTTGAAATCAGCACAGACGATTAAGAATCAGGGAGGGCAAATTGACGTTTTTCCAACTATCATGGGTTTGTTGGGATTTCCATATATAAACAATACTTCTGGTATTGATTTATTGAATGAAAGCCGTCCTTTCATGTATTTTAGTGCCGATGATAAAATCGGCTGTACAAATGATACTTTCTTTTATGTTTACAGAACGAATGGCAAAGAAAGTCTTTATAAATATAAAAAACAGGATACAGAGGATTATATACTTCAAAATAAAACGCTTGCAGACAGCATGAGAACTTACAGCTTTTCGATGCTGCAGGCCAGTCAGTGGATGATCATTAATAAAAAGACAGGTAAGTAAAATAATTATTTCCCCGTCTTTTTATAATCGTTAATTAATGTGTCTTAATTACAGCATTTACAATTTCGAAAGTTTCATCTGATGCAGCTTGCATAGGTTCAGCAATAGTATCAGGCATTCCTGCAGACATTGCCGAAGTGTTTAATAAAGCAATGTAAGTATTACCATCTTCTTTTTCATATACAGAAATCCGGCATGGCATTAATACAGATACTATTCTTTCGTCACTTTTTTCGAGCATTTTGCCTGAATATTCAGGTTTACAAATCTCTATGACCTGAACAGCTCTTACTTCTTTACCGGCTTTAGCCAATGATTGCTGAAGATTATGAACAGCAGGATTTTGCCATTCTTTTTTAGTAGCAACTTCAATAAGTTTTTCAACAGTAGTAGCCACATCGTAAGGGCTTAATTGTTCAATGATAAATGGATTCGTGTTCATTTTTTTATATATTAAATTATAATCTTTAAAACTTAAGAACTTTTATATTCTAATTAATTTGTTTGAAAAAACAGCCTGATCTTAATGTATTTCTTTTGCAATAGCGATAGCTGCAATGGTACCATCAGCAACCGCTGTGGTTATCTGACGGTATTTTTTACTGATTACATCCCCAACTGCATAAACACCATCGAGACTGGTTCGCATATCTTCATCTGTTTTAATATAACCCCAGTTATCGAGTGCTAATTTATCCCTGAATAAATCGATATTGGGTTTCATTCCGATAAATACAAAAACACCGTCACTTTTCAGTTTTGTTATTTGTTTGGTTTTTAAATCTTCTACTTCTGTGATGATCGTATTCCCTTCGCGCACAAAAGATCTTGGTTCATGTTCGAAAAGTGTTGATATCTTTGGATTTGCAAATAATTTATCCTGTGCTTGTTTATTAGCAGTAAAAGCATCAAACTGATGTACCATAGTAATTTTACTGGCAAATTTGCTGATAAAGTCAGCTTCTTCTACTGCTGAATTCCCTCCGCCAATTATCACAACTTCCTTATCACCATAGTATTTGGCATCACAAGTAGCACAATATGAAATACCTTTGCCTTTCAATTCTTTTTCACCGGGAATTCCCATCAAATTTGGAGAAGTTCCGGTAGCAATTATTATTTTCTTAGCTTTAATGGTCTCAAATTCATCAATTACAATCTCTTTCTTCTCCAGGTCTATTTTTGTAACATCCACTGCCACTTTATAAACTGTACCGCAGAGCTTGGTTTGTTCTGACATATTATGCGAAAGCATATATCCGGGCTGAGGATCAATAAAACCAGGATAATTGGATACTTCATGGGTAGTAGACACATGGCCTCCAGGAAGAGCAATATCAACCAACACTGTATTTATTTTAGCCTGACAAAGGTATAAACCGGCAGTTAATCCACCAGGTCCGGCTCCCAGAATAATCACATCAAATTCTGATATACTGGGTTTGATGAGTGCTTTAATTTCCTTAACTCTTGCTTCCGGTAAAAGTGCATCGAGTTGACGGATAATATCACTTCGTTTGATACCGCCACTTAGTGTTTCACCTTGCTGAACACCATTGTCAAAAAACACCAATGTTGGTGATGATTTTATACCCAACTTTTCAGCCAATGGTTTATTCTGCTGACGAAACATTTTAACAAACTTAATATCATTGCCATAAAGTTTAGCAAGTCCTTCAAACTTAGGCGCTACAGCTTCACATGGCGGACATTCGGTCGAATAAAAATCGAGGACTACTTTACCTCCATTAATGACTTCTTTTTCAAATTCTTCTGATGATATTTCTTTCATCTGTTTATTTTTTATTAAATTGTTGAAAAGCTTATTGTTAGGTTGTGAAAGCTTATTAATATTATTAAATTTCGCTGATGGAAAGCCCATGATATAATCATCTCTTTTGGTCGTGATGTTTCAGGATGGACACTTCATGATTTTATATAATTTTTTGAACTTTTGATACTATAAATAACTCGCAAATCCTAATTCTAATAATTCTTTAATTGGCCGGCAATCAGTAGAACAAATATTTCCTGTTCTGTTTTTGGCTACTGAACCACAACCACCACCACAAGCCAGTTGTAAATTGCAATTACTACACTCAGTAATAGAAGTTACATCACGGTTTTCCCATTCAGCTATCATATCTTCTTTATGGCTAACTTCAGGATAAAATGTTCCCAGTGATTCATCCGTTTTTCCAACAGTTGCTGTACAGGAAAATATCTGACCTGTATAATCGAAAGCCCATTCTGTTTTACAGGCCGGACAAGCATCAAATAAAGGATCGGGTAAACTTCCGTTTTCAGAAAGAAATTTTGAAACAGAATAAGCTGGCTTATAAAACTCTGTAATATAAGGGTATTGTTTTACCAAATCATAAATTGATACGTAAAGAGAAATACGACTAAAAAGTTTTTCGGAAGTAGCCTGACAATGGTGAAGTTCATAATTTCTTCCTAATTGTGTTTTGAAAAAACTATTTTGAGTCCATCCTTTATCAATTGCAAATTTTGCGAATTCAGCTAAACCATCAATATTTTGTTTATCAATAACAACTCTAAGATTAACAGATAATCTGTTTTCCAGACAACAATCAATGCCTTTCACAATCTTATCGAAAGTAGCACCTCCTCCTTTGAGGAAACGGCGTTTATCGTGAACGATGCCTTTTCCGTCAAGTGTTATCTGAATCTCACGGATTTTTGCATTTTTTAGTATCTCAATATATTCTTCAAGTGAATACCCATTTGTAACAAAGCAAACTTCAAGTTCAGCTTCATTTGCCTTAGTAAGCATATAAGAAATTAGTTCCTTTTGCTTTGGAGAATTAAGCAATGGTTCTCCTCCAAAAATTGTCAGATATTTTTTCCGTCCTGCAAATTCGTTGTAGATATAGATAAAAAAAGCATCAATAACTTCATCTGTAAGTTCTTGTTTAGTTATAGCATATTCATCCTGATAGCAATATGTACAGGCAAAATTACAACTATAGTTTGGAACAAAAAACAACTGAACTTCTTCATCTGCCCTGTCATCAATAAAACTGAGGTATTTATTACGATAGAGACGTTTTTCTTCTTTTTCGTCTGCAAAATATCCCTGTTCTTTCAAATTTTCCAGAAATTCAGATGGAATCTCTTTCCCTTTATGGAAGTCAATTAGCATAAGTCCCTCTTCAGGACTTAAAATATCAGCACTTCCATTCAGCAGATTAACAATAAAATAGTTTTCAGAATCCGTAATTTTTGAAAAAATATTATGTTTGGAGTAGATCATTTTGTATTTATTGAAAAAATATTAAATATCATATCCACCGGTTTACATCAAGACATCCGGCAAATAACTAATCATGACAACCTACAACGGTTTTAGATGTTTTAGCACAACATTGCGCTACTTTTTTAGTAATCTCTTTTTTTGTACTGTCTTTTTCGTTTTTCTTTTTTGCTATAATTTTCATTTTTTTTGAAATTTTAATTTATACTATTTTTACCTCTAAAAGGCTTGTCCATTTTTTATAATAATTAATGTCCGCAAGAACATCCGCTTACTGATGTTTTCTTACCTGCAATAGTAAAACTAGCAACTTCAGCTTTACCTTTTGCATAAGGTTTTGATTCTTCAATGATTTCTACAGAAGAAAAACCTGCATTTCCCAATTGTTCCATATATTCGGCACGAGTCACTGCACCGGCCCAACATTCAGCAATGGCAACGGGATCTGTACGATATTCATCTGCAATTGCCTGAACTGCATAAATATCACTGACAACAAATCTTCCTCCTTTTTTTAATATTCTGTAAATTTCATTCCATACTAACTGTTTATCATCTGCATGATTGAGTGTACAGTTGGAAATCACAAGATTAGCTATTTTATCAGGTAATTCAATTTTTTCCAGTTCACTCTTTATAAAGCGAACATTTTTAACATTGAATTTTTCTGCATTTTTGCTGGCTTTTTCCAACATACCATCTGAAATATCAATTCCGTATACAAATCCTGTTTCACCTACTGATTCTGCCATACGCAATACATCAGTACCACGACCGCTTCCTAAATCAACGCATACTTCTCCTGTTGCAGGTTCAGCATAATTAATTGCTCCTCCACATGACAAGCAACATTCTGATTCAGCTAACTGGCTATATCTGTTATTTATTTCTTTTATTTCCATTTTTCACAAAGTTAATTAAATTTCAACAAGTTTTGCAAGGTCTGTTTACAAAAAAATATCCTAATGCACTTCCAAATAAAATACTTGAAAATGGATTAGCTGTTATTCCACAGCTTCCTGAAGTACAGCCTTCAAAATGATAATAAAGATAACCAAGAAATCCACCTATTATTATTCCTGATGCCGGTTTCCAAAAATAGGAAGAGCGGATTAATTCTTTAAATGTTTTTGGCTTGTTGCCGGATTCGCAAGATTCTTCCATATATATATTTATTTGTTTATTATTAAAATTTATTGAACAGGAAAACCATTTGCAATCCATCCCGTTATACCATCCTGTATCTTGTAAACTTCTTTAAATCCACGGCTAATCATATAATCTACTGCAATCTGACTACGGTTCTTCGTTCTGCAATATACTATATATTTTGCTTTTGGATCGAGTTTATTAATCTTTGCATTTGCATCTGATTGATTAATATCTATATTTATTGCTCCTTTGATATGTCCACTAATAAATTCCGAGGGAGTACGAACATCCAGAACTATATATTTTATTTTACCTGATAACATTTTATTTGCTTGTTTTGAATCAATTACTTTTAGACCATCAGGTGTAAATGCACTAATTATGAATAATACAGCAACGAAACTTATTATTTTAATTTTCATTTTAATTAATTTCTATTTTATAGTTAGTATTTTTGAAGATGAAGTATGTGCTTTAAAATACCCTAAAGCATTATTATTAATATTTGAAACAGGATTTGCCGGTGTAGCACTCGATTGATTGATATTTTCATTTAAGCCAAAGAAATAATTATATACGGGTTTATCAATGCATTGCATATCTATTTTAATAATGTCTTTTTTATCAGCTTTAACTCTTAGCGGGCGGTTTGATTGAATACCATTGAAACCAAAATCACTTTGAATAAAAATATCGTTGAGTACAGTATCATTTTTTGATAACACAAACTGAAAATAATTCTCAACATTTGCAGGATCTGTATATGTTGGAATTATTCTGATAATACTATTTCCTCCGATTCCACCACTCATTGGACCACCGTGACCACCCTGATTAATATCAATTTGTTCAACAGTATCCAGTTTTACCATATAAGGCATTGATGAAGATGCACTAAAGGTTTCATTATTCACTTTTACAATAAGTGTATAATTATGACCTTCTTTTCCTATCAAACTAAACTTTGCATAAAAACCGGGTTTGATTTCAATTAATGTATCAGCTTGATTGGTATTATTATCGGTGATTATTACTAAAGCTCCGCTGACAGTGGGATTTGGAACGACTTCATTAAAATTTATTGTCTTGCTTATTTTTACTTTACATTCTCCGGGAAGATTACTGATATTTCCTTCAATCACAAACTTAGGATTAGATTTATTAAGATCTATATCAATTTCTTTTTCACAGGAAATCAGTAAAACAACGGATAATATTGCTATAAAATATTTTTTCATACTATTAAAATTTAAAATTCCATGAAATTGAAGGTACCCATCTAAACAATGAAGTTTGAACTGCCACTGTTTTTGCAGGATCTGTTGTGCTTTGTTCAAAGCTTATGAGGTAAGCATTTTCACGTCCATAAGCATTGTATAAACTAAATGAAAGTTCAGAGTTAAAATGTTTCCTTTCTTTCAATTTATAAGTTAACCCCAGATCCAAACGGTGATAATCAGGCATGCGATATCCGTTTCTTTCAGTATAAAGCCAAATTGTCTGTCCTGCCACTTCGTATTTACCACTGGGGAAAGTAACAGCATTTCCCGTTTGATACACCCAAATTGCAGAAACATTCAGACGTTTATTGATATCATACATTAAAACTACAGAAAGATCATGGGTGCGATCCTGACGGGCAGGATACCATTCATTTTTGTTAATTCCGTCAATTTCTTTTTCGCTGCGTGAAAGGGTGTAACCTATCCAACCTGTAAACTTACCTTTGTTCTTTTTTAAAAGCAATTCTACACCATAAGCTCTGCCTTTTCCATACAGTAATTGTGTCTCAATCACCCGATCACGTTCATCAGCAGCATCTTTATAATCAAGCTGATTCTGCATCCATTTAAAATAGGTCTCAATACTTAGCTCAAATGTATTGTCTTTTATATTGCGGAAAAATCCTAATGAAACCTGATCACCTATTTCGGGTTTGATAATATTTGTATTCATAACCCATTTATCCGTAGGGCTAGTAGTCACTGAATTGTTTATCAAATGAAGATTTTGTGTGTTCCGGGTGTAAGAAAATTTCAAAGAATTACTTTTATCAAAAATGTAATTCAATGAGAGCCGGGGCTCAATATTGATATAGTTTTTGACAATAGAATTTTGATTTATTGTATCAATAATACTTAGATTTTTATCTAATTCATAATAATTACTGCCACCCAATACTGAAAAGCCAGATAATCGAAATCCATAATTAATCTTTATATTTTCTGACAGTTGACGGTCATTTGAAATATACATAGCAGATTCTAAACCATTTCTGTCATCTGATAAATTTTCTGTACTAACAGCATCTGTAATTTTACCGGGAATAATAGTGTGATAAATTACATTTACCCCTATTTTCCATTCATTGTTATTGTTAGCAAAATAATGAAACTCCTGCTTTATATTCCAGTCTCTTACTCTTGATAAAATTGAAAAAGGATTCGCATTGTTTGTAAGGTTAATATTATAGTCGTAGTTGCTATAAATCAATGAAGTATTTGAAAACAGTTTGTCATTCATCAAATGATTGAATCTGACTGTTGCCGTAGAATTACCCCAGTCTATTGAAAACCGGTTGTTTAAACCCAATACATCTCTACCGAAATATCCTGAAACAAAAATCTGATCTTTATCTGAAAAACGATAATTAAACTTAGTATTTAAATCATAAAAATATAGTTGATTATCTTTAAACTGATCAGATAATTTAAGAAATAAATCAGCATAAGTTCTTCTGCCTGAAATCAGAAATGAAGATTTTCCTTTTTGAACAGGTCCTTCAATATTAAGTTTAGAAGAAATTAATCCTATACTTCCGTTTGCACCAAAACGCTGATTGTTCCCGTCGTTCATTTTCAAATCAACAACTGATGAAATCCGGCCTCCAAATTGAGCAGGTGCAGTACCTTTATAAAGTGTAACATCTTTGATAGCATCCGCATTAAAAGTAGAAAAGAAACCTAGTAAATGCGAAGCATTATATACAGGTGCATCATCCAATAAAATAAGATTCTGATCAATACTCCCTCCTCTTACAGCAAATCCACTTTGTCCCTCTCCTGCTGATTTGACACCGGGTAATAACTGCAAAGTCTTTAGAATATCTTTTTCCCCAAAAATAACAGGGAGTTTACTAATAGTCAGCATATTCATTTTCTCAACGCCCATTTGAGATTGTATTATACGATTGTTTTCTCTATTTGCAGAGATGACTATTTCATTAAGCAGAAGATTACTTTCATTCATTATAACATTCAACTTCTTATTTTCAGCTAAATTTATTTTGACAATCTGCTCCTGATATCCAATATAAGTAAAAAGTAGTTCATAATTCCCTTTAGGCAAAGTTAATGAATAATAACCATAGGTATTAGCTGATACACCAATCTGTTTATTATTCATATTCAAAACAGTAGCACCAATCAGCGTTTCTCCAGTTTTTTTATCAGTAATATAACCACTTACAGTAAAAGATTGTGCAAAAAGAGAAGAACTGAAGAGTAAAAAAACATAGAGTAAATATCTCATGGTATTATTTGTTTTTACTTATTTTTTTTATTTGTGTTAATACCCAAAGGTATATAAAGTGGACAAAATCCAATCAATGAAGTTAGTATAAAAACTACAGAGAGTATCAGTAAAATAATTGCTACTGTCCCTGATAAAATGTTGGTAAAATATAAAACGGCTACAACAACTGCAATCAGTATTCTGACTACTCTGTCAATTAAATTCATGTTTGTTTTCATAAGTTTGTTTGTTTAAATTATTTAATTATTATTCAATTGTTTAAGTAAAAAATCTTTTTGTTTCACGCCTACAAAACGACTGATTTCTTTACCATCTTTAAAAAGTATCATGGTTGGAATGCTTCTAACTGCATATTTAGTAGCAGTATTCTGACTTTCTTCTACATTCAGTTTTCCAATTCGGGCATTCCCTTTGATTTCAGTTGCAGTTTCATTTAAAATAGGTGCTAATAATTTGCAGGGCATACACCAAGCAGCCCAAAAATCAACCAATACTATTCCTTTGCTTATTTCTTGCTGAAAATTTTTATCGTTCAGATGAATTATTTTATCATTGTCTGCTTGCATTGGAGTATCCTTCATCTTTTTGTAATTGAAATAAATATAATAGATAAATATTGCCAATCCTGCAAAAATTATTATTAGAGTTGTATTCATTTTTGTGAGTTTTTAAAGTTTTTAAAGTTAAGTTAATAGGTTTAGTATAGTCGTTATCTGTTCTTTAGTTTGTATGCTTGACGCGGCTTTTGTCACTATCCTTTTAATTTTAAATAGCTGCTGATTATCAAGCATTTCAAATAATTTACATTTTTATATATCATTCTTATTTAAATTAAATTTGATACAGCAAAATTACCTTATTAAACTATACAATGTATCAATATTGCCTTTTAAGGCAACAACATAAAGCTTGATTTAGGATAAGTTATTATTTGATTTGAAACAGGTTTTTGATAAAAAGACGGGAATTCAATTCAAAAGATTTTATCAGAAATAAAAAACCTTTACAAATTAACTGTAAAGGCTTTGATTTATTGTAATAAGTTCAGATATAATTTGTTTCGGGGTTAATGAACCTATTTATCTTGAAACAACAATTTTTCTAACATATTTCTTATTCTTTGAAATTACATTCAGGAAATATAAACCCTCAGATATATTGTCAAGTGAAATTTCGGTAAAAGTAGTAAGTCCGGTTTTGCTAAAAATTATTTCTCCAAGGATATTATTGATTGTAAGACTTGCTTCTTCAGATAAATTAAATGATAAGCTAATTATTACTTTATCAGAAACAGGATTTGGATAAACAGTAATTGAATTATCTGATTCATTATTATTTTCAATTCCATTTCCTTTTATAGCGTGCAAAATATAGGTTAGTGTATCGCCAGCAGTATAATTACCTTCTTTATACACCCATATTCTTGCACTACAGTCTGCAACAACATTTCCTGTCCAAAGATGAACACCAGCATAGCCAAAACCGCCTGGTTTAATAGGTGGAAAGCTTCCTGAGGCAGGAATGGCCAACCAACAATTACCTGTTGAGCAAAAATCAAAATAACTCCCACCCACGGTATCGTATTCTAGCAACTCCCATTTCATTTTCAGCGTGTCAGCTGAATTATTGGCAATATGAATGCTATCATACGAAAGTTCATTTAGAATTTGATAGTTAACAATTGTTGTTGAAGGCGAAAAAGTAAACTGAGCTTTGCTAATGCTTGTAAATAATAATGCTATTACCAGCAAAAAAAAAGATATACTTGTTTTGTTTTTATTCATATCGCAAAAATAATAAATATCTCTTTAGAAATAGAGTGAATTTTAAGTTTTAACTTAATAATAATCGAAATTAAAGACTCAGCAGAACAACAAACAAATTATTAGATTACTAACAATCAATATGTTTAATCAATAACGGCAATTATTTATATTGAATAGCAGGTTTGAATTATAATAGCACTATCTCGTAAGTAACTTCCATCGCTTTTTTATACATTGCAGAAACCCCGCAGTATTTTTCCTGAGATAATTCTACAGCTTTTTGAAGCTTTTCTTTATCTAGATCTTTCCCTTTAAATTGATAGATAAGATTAAGTTTTGAATAAACCTTAGGATGTTCTTCGGTCAAGTCTGCTTCAATTTTAATATTGAAATATTCTGGTTCCACTTTCATTTTCTTTAATATTGATATCACATCCATTCCGGTACATCCTGCCAGCGCTGAAAGCATCAGTTCTTTAGGACGTGGTCCTGCATTTTCGCCTCCCACTTCACTGGATGCATCTAAAATAATATGGTGTCCGCTGACTTCAGTATCAAATTTCATATTACCTGCCCATGAGGTATTTACTGTGTGTTTCATTCGTTTGTGTTTAATTTATAATTTTTTATTACAAAATTACTTTGTTTAATTTATAAGAATTGTTTATATCTTCTAACTAAACAATTTTTGTGTTGTTTTGTCATAATTTTTTAGTTTTTTCTCTCTAATTTGCAAAATATTATTTATAAGCAAATGAATGGTCGACTTGCAGATACATTATTATATCTGAATGAAGAAAAGCATTATGAAGAATCAATATTCGCTCTTTTAAGCCGCAAAGAAAATAGTAGAATTTGCAGCAGTATCTAAAGAAAGTGCTGTTAAAATCCTGAAAAGTTTTAAAAGAGATGAAGTAATAAAACAAAAAGAAAAAAAATAAAGATTATAAATAAATCAAAACTAGAAGAAATCAGTATAAGAGGTAAAAGAATTCAAATATATGAATTTCTAATAGTTCTGTCTTCTAATTTCTGATTTTACTTTTTTTTCGCGGCACTAATCACATCTTTTATATCCTTGGATTGTTTGGTAAGTGTAATCTGACAATGCTGAAAACCTGTAACAGGCCAGCCATTCCATAATACATAATTGCCATAATTATCTTTTCTGTTATAGACAGCTGAAGTAATTGCATCTAAATTCCAGGTCATTGTCTGATAATCTTTAGAGAAACTTACGCCAACATCTTTAAATTTATGATATACCACAACATCTAAATAATCATTTCCAACTCCAAGTAAATCAAGCAAAGTAGTTAATGATTTTTGGCCCGGGAGACCTTCCAGTTTCATTTCCAGTGTAAAACGACTCTGTACGCCACCACCGATAAAAAATTCGCCACCATTAAAGCTTAAAGTGGAATAATTAAAAACCTGATCTATCATTGAAGCAATTTCAGTATATTTACTTTGACCGTAAACAATATACATTATAAGCGGACCGGCAGATGAAATAACCGTTCCGTCGCTGCTTAAATGAAAGGCAACAACAGGATACGAAAGTTGTGCTGTTATATCTTGTCCTGTTGAATTTGTAACATTTGACACTTTCCAAACACCTTCCATGCTCGATTTTGTTGGAGGAATTTCCTTTTCCTGCTCTTCGCAAGCGATAAAAAATCCTATAATAAAAAGCATGAAAACTACTAAAAAAATATTTCTTTTCATCTGATTAAGTTTTATTGCGTTACTGAATTAGTTTTTATTAAAGTATTCAAAATTATTAATTTATCTACGGAATACTTATAATTTAATCTTTTCATTTAGTCCAGAGTTTACGAAACCGATATTTCTCAAATATTGAATTTATTTCTCCGTAAAATATGATAACAATTTACATTCCATTTGTGCAAAAATATAGAAAAAAAACAATTAATACTTATCGACAGTCTAAATTTTATGAAAGAAAGATATAATATGTTTACTATTAAAATTTTTTTATAGTAATCATCAGTTTAAAGCAAGACTTAAATACTAAAATTATTTTTTCGATATTTGCTAAAACGACTTTTAATCAATTGATTTAGTTAATTATACCATAATACAGTCTCAGCAAATGATCATAATAAGGGTGAGTATAATTAATAAGAATAAAATAAAAATTATGATAATAATGAAAACTTTTAAAGGAATCTTTATAAGGATAGTTTTTTATTGAATCATCAAAAAATTCTCTTTTCACATCAAATGAAATCTGAACAACATTATAATTATCAAAAAACAAATCAAAGCAAGGATCATAAGCTATCCATTTCTTATTAATTCTAATTTCAACAATTGTATGTTCTTTATTTAAATGAATCTCTCTGGTTGGAAACGGACATTCCCTCTTAAAATCCTGAGCTTTCCGAAAACAATCACCTTTTAATTTTTTGGATATATCAGTAAACCATTCTCTTTTATAATTTAATTCAACCTGATTATTGTTATTAGGATATAAAAAAAGCAAAGGAACCAACATTAATAAATATATAGTCAAAAGGATAACTGTATAAATGAGCCATTTTTTTCTTTTATTATTATAATTCATGTCAATTGCTAGTTCTTTTACACCAAAATTTAAACAAGTTCTTTTTTATTAGCAATTTCGATGGATATTGTTAAACTATCAAATAGTTTTCCTTTAATCCAAAATGGAATCTAAATTCTCAAAATAAGTAAGAATATAAAAATTTATCATCCTTTTGCCTTTTATCTCAGATAATTGATAAATCTTAATAAATGTAGTTAATTAAGTCTGTTCTGAATTGCAATATTACATTAACAATTTTGGTCGAATGTTATAAAATTATATGTTTAAGTTATAATTTTTGCAATGATTTGTAAGATGAAATTAAAACTCAAATTAAAAAATAATCGAATTAAAAATTCGAACTCACTGATTTAGTTATATTAATTTTAAAATGTATTTTATTTCAACATTATTTATGATTTTTTATACATGAATATCATCAAATTCCCAGAAAAATATGAAATTTTATTTTATAAAATTCCTTTGAAATAAAACTAAGCTTTATCATTTTCTTTAGAAAAAATAGCTAATTTTGCAGACTTTTTCAGCATGATTTTGCTGATAATGTTTGTTACAGAAAATCAATATTTTATCACATTATAAATAATTCAGATTTATGGCTTTTGTTACAAATGAAAAACTATTTTCGAAGCAATGGTTTATTGCCTATAGTTTAATCGTTATTGGCTCTTTTATTCTGGCAGCCGGTTTCGTTTTTTTTATCAATCCTTATAATATTGTACCTGGCGGTGTATATGGTATTGGTATTGTAGTGCATCATTTAGTCCCCGGTATCCCAATCGGTTTATTCGGGCTTGCAATGAACATCCCATTAACATTATTGGGAATAAAAATCTTAGGTCCCCGGTTCGGCATAAAAACGGTTGTCGGAATGGTATTGGCTTCTGTATTTATGGATATAATCACTTTTTTGATTGGTGACGAAAATCCTAAAACTATGCTTCATGGTTCAATAGATTTATCAAATGAAGTACTGTTGGCCTGTATATTTGGTGGAGTACTGATAGGCTTGGGTCTTGGTTTAATATTTAAAGCAAAAGCTACATCAGGTGGTTCGGATATAATAGCTATGATTGTTGCCAAATATACCAGATTACCACTCGGACAGTTGATGATTTATGTAGATTCTGTAATTGTATTAATTGGGTTGATTGTATTCCGTGACTGGAAAATTCCATTGTATTCATGGATAGTAATTTTTATCACAGGTAAAGTAATAGATGTTATATTGGAAGGGGTAAGCTATGATAAAACCCTGTTTATTATTTCGGACAAATACGAGGAAATCAGCAATAAAATTCTGACAGACATCAACAGAGGAGGTACTTTTATCAAAGGCAACGGTATGTTTAACAATGCAGAAAAGACCATTATTTTCACAGTTGTAAACCGCAGAGAATTAGCCGTCTTACAGGAATATATTCACCAGATTGATCCTAATGCATTTTTAACTGTTATAGATGCAAATGAAATTCTTGGAAAAGGTTTTAAATCTTTAGAAGAAAAAATTACGGCTTAATAATATATAAAATGGCATTTTTACAAAGCGAACTGCGGTTCTCGAAAAAATGGTTCAGAGATTACAGTTTTATTACAATAGGTTCCTTTGCGGTTGCAATGGGTTATGTTTTTTTTATAACTCCTTACAGAATTGTACCAGGTGGTATATATGGAATTGCCATCGTATTACATTACCTTATCAAAGTTCCGGTCGGTTTGATGGCTTTGTGCTTTAATATTCCATTAACCATTATCGGAATAAAAGTATTAGGCCCGAGGTTTGGTATTAAAACCGTAGTTACTTTTATTCTTACTGCTGTTTTTGTAGATGCTTTAAGCTTATTTTTTGGTAGTGATCCGTTACAGCTTTCTCATGACATATTACTGTCTTGCGTTTTTGGAGGTTTAGTAATTGGTGTTGGTGTCGGTTTGATTCTTAAAGCCAAAGCTACGAGTGGTGGATCTGATGTAATTTCTATGATTTTATCGAAATTCACT
Organism: Bacteroidales bacterium; assembly: GCA_049315385.1. Classification (GTDB taxonomy): domain Bacteria; phylum Bacteroidota; class Bacteroidia; order Bacteroidales; family JACABE01; genus JACABE01. The sequence goes on along the minus strand of JBMOKG010000001.1, from coordinate 42,600 downwards.
AAACTTCCTTTGGGCCAATCTATTATGATTGTAGATTCAAGTATCGTTTTAACAAGTTTAATAGCCTTTGGAGACTGGCGACTTCCTTTGTATTCATGGATTACGATTTTTATTATTTCTAAAGTAGTGGACATTGTATTACAAGGCATCAGCTATGACAAAACACTGTTTATTGTTTCGGACAAATACGAAGAAATCAAAGATAAAATACTTAACCATATCCATCGTGGAGGTACCATTATCAAAGGAAATGGTATGTATAACGGTGCAGAAAAACATATCATCTTTACAGTGGTCAACCGCCGGGAATTAGCTATGGTAGAAGAATATATCAACAAAATTGACCCTAATGCTTTTTTAACAGTTATCAATGCAAATGAAATTCTGGGACAGGGATTTAAGTCGTTGAATGAGAAATTAGAATAGAGGTAAACTTTACAATTTGAGAATTGTTTCTGTTTAAACAAAAATAATCAGAAAAAAAATTGATTCTCAACCGTTTTGTTTTATATCAAAGTCAATATTAATTAATCTTCAGATTTCCAATGTTTAATTCAAAAAATCTGAAATCTTTTTTAAATCCTTTTGCAATTAGGTTTAAATTATTCCCATTTTTCTCAACTACGAGGTAAAAAAACATTGGTTTTGAATCCTGAGGTAGTAAATCAGAATAAATACGCTTATTAAAAGGAATTAATGCTTGTGATATACCTCCACCTCCTCCAATTACAAGATATTTTTTCCCTAAACTATCAGAAAAGTATTCCAGATTATGTGAATGTCCGCTTATGAATAGTTTTGATTTTTTTGATTTTTCAAACAAGGGGAGAAAAGTTGTTTGAACAAATCTGGACGAACCTACTATTTTACTATTGCTAAAAGGAGCATGATGAGTACAAACGATAATTGCTTTTATTGCCGGATTGGAATCAAGCAAATCCATTTCAGTTTTATACCATGCCAATTCTGTTGTAAGTTCTTTTTCAGAGAATTCATTATAGTTAGAATTAAGCATCACAATAGCAATTGAATCAATATTAACAGAATATCCATATAAACTTTGTTGCAGAAAGCGTTGACTGTACATTTGCATTCCAGCTGATGATTTACCCATATATTCATGATTTCCGGGGATAGCATATACTACAGCATTGATTTTTTCTAGAGATTTAAGAAAAACGTCTAATGATAACCATGCTTTTTTGTCAGAGCCTCTGGAAGTCAAATCACCAAGTATAAATACACTTCTTGGCTCTTGATTTATCATATCCGTAAATAAGCTATCTCTGGCTTCTTCATTTCTGTATTCTCTTAAAAAAACACTTTCCAGTTTCATCGGAAGTTGAACATCACTAATAAAGTAAATTTTTTGTTGAGTTTTTATAAACTGTGAGAAACCATAGTAGGGATTTATAAATAACAAAATTTGAATAAAAAAAAATGATTTGTAAAAAAGGATGTTCTTTTGGAATTTAAATTTCATATATCATTCACCTTCATTAGTTTTATACAAATATCAATTTAAAAATATTAGTTTCATGATTAACAACACATTGCTTAAGTAAATTTTAGCTTTATATCATTCAAAAGTTTATATAGAATATGCTTATTAAAAAAGAACCCTGCCATTTAACTGACAGGGTTTTTATATTAACACTAAATCATCACTTTGCTAATTTATTTCCTTGCTTCGAGCAAAATTTCCAGCATTTTTATGGCGCAATCAGAGATTACGGTTCCTGGTCCAAAGATGGCTACAGCACCTGCTTTATAAAGGAAATCATAATCCTGAGCAGGAATTACACCTCCGACAATTACCATTATATCTTCGCGTCCATGTTTCTTAAGTTCTGCTATTACTTGAGGAACCAGTGTTTTGTGTCCCGCTGCCAGAGATGAAACACCTAAAATGTGTACATCGTTTTCAACAGCTTGTTTGGCTGCTTCGGCCGGAGTCTGGAACAAAGGTCCGATATCAACATCAAAACCGATGTCAGCATAGCCGGTTGAAACTACTTTGGCGCCTCTGTCGTGTCCGTCCTGACCCATTTTGGCTACCATAATACGGGGACGGCGTCCTTCGAGTTCTGCAAATTTATCTGCGAGTTCGCAGGCTTTGCGGAAACTGTCATTGTCTTTTGATTCCTGAGAGTAAACTCCGGATATGGATCTTATCACAGCTTTATATCTTCCGTAAATATTTTCTAATGCAGTTGAAATTTCACCTAAACTTGCACGTTTGCGAGTTGCATCTATTGCAAGTGCGAGTAAATTGCCCTGACCACTTTCGGCAGCTTTGGTTAATGCTTCCAATGCAAGTTTTACTTCTTCATTATTGCGCTCAGCACGTAATTTATTCAATCTTTCAATTTGAGATATTCTTACGGCTGTATTATCAACTTCTAATGTTTCAATTGGATCTTCTTTTTCAAGGCGGTATTTATTGATACCTACAATTGTATCTTTTTTTGAATCAATTCTTGCTTGTTTGCGGGCAGATGCTTCTTCTATACGCATTTTTGGAACACCGGTTTCAATAGCTTTTGCCATACCGCCAAGTTCTTGAACTTCTTGTATCAATGCCCATGCTTTATCAGCTAATTCTTTGGTAAGTGTTTCCACATAATAAGAACCGGCCCAGGGATCCACCACTTTACAGATATTGGTTTCTTCCTGTATATATATTTGAGTATTACGGGCAATACGAGCTGAAAAATCAGTTGGCAATGCGATGGCTTCATCCAGTGCATTGGTATGCAATGATTGGGTATGTCCAAGTGCTGCTGCCATGGCTTCGATGCAGGTACGACTAACATTATTAAAAGGATCCTGTTCTGTCAAACTCCAACCTGATGTTTGAGAATGGGTTCTTAAAGCTAATGATTTTGGATTTTTAGGATTGAATTGTTTTACGAGTTTTGCCCAAAGCATACGAGCTGCACGCATCTTAGCAATTTCCATAAAATGATTCATTCCAATTGCCCAGAAAAAAGACAAACGAGGTGCAAAAGCATCTATATCCATTCCAGCATTAACTCCGGCACGTAAATATTCCAGTCCGTCAGCCAATGTATAAGCCAGTTCAATATCAGCAGTGGCTCCGGCTTCCTGCATGTGATAACCCGAAATACTTATAGAATTAAACTTAGGCATATTTTGAGAAGTAAACTCAAAAATATCTGCTATGATTTTCATCGATGGTAAAGGAGGATAAATATAGGTATTCCTTACCATAAATTCTTTTAAAATATCATTTTGTATCGTTCCGCTCAGTTTTTCCATGCTCACTCCCTGTTCTTCGGCAGCAACGATGTAAAAAGCCAGAATAGGTAAAACAGCACCGTTCATAGTCATGGAAACCGACATTTTGTCCAGTGGAATCTGATCGAATAATATTTTCATATCAAGGATAGAATCGATAGCAACACCGGCTTTCCCGACATCGCCTTCCACTCTTTCGTGGTCGGAATCATAACCACGGTGGGTTGCGAGGTCAAAAGCAACAGACAATCCTTTTTGACCGGCCGCAAGGTTTCTGCGGTAAAATGCATTGGATTCCTCTGCAGTTGAAAAACCGGCATACTGACGAACTGTCCATGGTTTCATTACGTACATAGTTGAATATGGGCCTCTTAAAAAAGGAGGAAGACCTGCCGCATAACTAAGGTGTTCCATTCCTTTGAGGTCATCATTGCCATAAACAGGTTTAACTGGAATTTGCTCTGGTGTATTCCAATCCTTCTGAATTCCGGATTGTTTTTCCCACTCGGTGAAGGAATTACCTTCTTCCATTGATGGTTTGAAATCAATATTTTTAAAATCGGGTCTCATTATGTTGGATTTAATGATACGTTTTTGTGACTGCAAAGGTAGGAATTATTATTTTTCCTCAAAATTAGTTTAAGAATAATTTTAGATATATAATCGATGTATTCCAAAACTAATCTAAACTTTAAAAGTTTTCGAACAACTATTTTGCTTCCCAGCCGTAATCGAAATAGTTAGCCTTTATTTTTTTATTGTTTACATCAATAACCACAAAACCTTCCTCTGTTCCACTATAGGGTCCTCGCCACCAGGATCCACATACTGATCCTCCTGTTATAAAAGTAATTCCTGAAATTTCAAGTTTTTCGTAATAATGCAAATGCCCCTGTAACACCAGTTTCAGATTATGCTTTTTAAAAAGTTTTAAAACATCTTTTGAATTTGTAACAACATCTCCTTTTCCATTACTTGCAAGTGAACCATAAAAAAACTGTGCCTGTAAAGTTAAAAATGGAATATGAGTAATAATTGCAATGGGTGTTTTGGGGTCCACTTTTTTGAGGTCGTTTTGTATCCATTCAAGCTGTTTATCATCAATAGCTCCAAAATATAACCCATTGTAATCCCGCTGTATAGACGAAAGAAAAACAAAATGCCATCCCTTCAGGTCTACTGAATAATAAGGAGGACTAATTCGTTTGCTATACATTCCTTTACCATATTCATTCAGAGTGGTGTCAACTTTGGTATTTTTGTCCCATGCCCAGATTTCATGGTTTCCCATACAATTGTACAATGGGTGTTTAAAACGCTTTGTCACATTCAGATATAAATTATACAATGAATCTGCACGGCTATATTGCTGATTTAATGCATCCATAATTAAATCACCACCTGTAATAATAAAATCAGGTTTTAATCCCTCAGCAGCATCTATTGCTTTTTGAAATCCTTCTACAGCTTGATCCTTATAATTAAGATGAATATCTGTCATGAAAACAAATCGAAACTTCTTGTTATCCTGAGCCTTAACATTGAAAATTGTTATAGTAAATAATATTACCAATAATAGAGTAGTATTTTTTTTCATAGGGTGTGTTTTTTACAAAAATACATTTTTTATTAAAATAATCTTTGTTGGGACTAATTAATATATTGATTTATTTATGATAATATCATTTAACAATTGTTTTACGACAAATAACATTATGGATTACAAATATTTCTGAAACTTTAGGAATTTTAAGTTTTGTGGTTCGGCAAATCTGTTGTAAGTTTGTGGCATTAATTGAATTATTGAAATTTAATTTTTTTTTAGAATAATCATTAACGAATACCTGTTCAAAAAAAACAATAGTATGAAAATAAAGAAAACACTTAGTTTAATTTTAACGATGTTTGCAATTCAAACCATTAGTTATTCACAAATTGACAAAAGTGATTGGGAAGCTAATTTCCCAGATGGATGTACTTCTGTCACTGTTGGTAAAAAAGCTTCTATTGATGGAAGTGTGCAAACTTCTCATACTGATGACAGCCATCGTACACGTTCAGAAATGTATATGACCGCAGCGACAAAAAACAAAGCTGGAAGTATGCAGGCTGTTTATCGAAGAGTTCCCTGTGATACTTTCCCCATGCCGACTTACCAATACAATAAAGTAGGCGAAATTCCACAAGTGGAAAATACCTATGCATTTATCAATACTGCTTATCCTTGTATGAACGAGAAACAACTGGCTATCGGTGAATCAACATTCGGAGGCAGAGAAGTATTACAATCCAATAAAGGCCTGATTGATTGTCCGCAATTATGTCAGTTGATGCTTGAAAGATGCACTACTGCCCGTGATGCAATAAAATTAGCCGATAAATTAACCAAAATTTATGGTTGGAGCGATGCGGGCGAATGTCTTACAATAGCAGACAAACAGGAGGTCTGGCATTTCGAAATTGTAGGTCCTGGCAAAGATAAAGTTGGTGCTGTTTGGGTAGCACAGCGTGTTCCTGATGAAAATGTTTCTGTAAATGCCAATGCGAGCACCATCAGAGAAATAGATTTAAAGAATACAGACTTTTTTATGGCTTCAGACAACATATATAGTGTTGCGAAAGAAAACGGATGGTACAAAGAAGGGCAGGAAATTTTCCGTTTTTCATATGCCTATGCACCTGAAAGTCGCACTTCACTGGCATCACGCAGAAGAGAATGGAGAGTTTTCGATTTAATGGCTCCTTCACTTAAACTAGATCCCAATGCCGAAAATTATCCTTTTTCTCTAAAACCGGATAAGCCTGTAACGTTGGAGTGGATGCAACGTATTTTTAGTGATTATTATGAAGGAACTGCTTTTGATATGACAAAAGATCTGACAGTTGCCAATGATAGCGGGAAAATGGTGATATCACCCATGGCAAATCCTCAGATGCCTTATGATATGAATAAAATGTTGAAGATTAATGGTGGCTGGGGCTGGCGTGGTGAACGCCCAATTGCCCGTTGGTATACCATGTACGCTACTATCACTCAATCCCGCAGTTGGTTACCCGATGAAGTTGGTGGTGTTGTATGGCTGGCATTGGACAATGTAGTAACTTCAATTTATGTTCCAGTATATTGCAGTGTTACTGATTTGCCAAAACCATATAAAACACCTGGAAGAACTAAAGGTTATACCTATGAATCAGCATGGTGGGCATTTAATAGGTTAGGAACACTGGCTTCCCACCGCTGGGGAGATATGCGTAAAGATATTGATAAAACCTGGAAACCATTGCAAAAAGAATTATTTACCAATCAGTCAAAAATTGAAAACGATGCTGTTTTGTTGATTAATCAAAAAAAGAACAAACAAGCAATTGAAAATCTGACAAAATACACCAATGAATGGGGAATTAAAGTTGTAAAAAAAGCATGGGATTTAGGTGATTTTTTATGGACCAAATATGATGAATTATTTTAAATAAATATTAAAACCCGTAAGTATTTGTTTTTCTTGTTATTATTATATATTTACGGTATGAAAAACGCATTGATTTTTAATATAATATTTAATATCTTAATCGTTTTAGTATATATGATTTATTTTTTCATAAAATTTCATTAAAAAACAAATTGATAATTAAATAATATATACTTTTGCCCGCTTTTAAAATTTTAATAAATAACTTTATATCAACAAAATGAAAACCAAAACAATTACGACTGCTTTTGCAGGAATTATTGCCCTGACCATGATTGTAGGTTGTGGATCAAAAAATACAAAGACATCTATGGAAGAAGCAGCTATCAATAAAGCCAATATGGACACTACCATAAGTCCGGGAGATGATTTTTACCTTTACGCCAATGGAGTCTGGATGAAAAACAATCCGATACCTGCTGATAACAGTCGTTGGGGTGCTTTCGAAACACTGATGGAAGAAAACTACAAACAGTTGCAAACCATTATGGATGAAGCTGCTGCTTCAAAAGATGCTAAAGCTGGTTCTGTTCAACAAAAAATAGGAGATTTTTTTGCCACTGGTATGGATACTGTAAAACTTGAAAAAGAAGGTATCAAAACTATTCAGCTGGAGTTAGATAAGATTACAGCAATTAAAACTACTATGGATGTTCAGAATCATATCGCTTATATGCAAGCTTCGGGCATGTCCACCTTATTTTATTTTTATGCTTCACAAGATGAAAAAAACAGCAATGCTATTATTGCTAATTTTTATCAGGGTGGTTTAGGTTTGGCTGACAGAGATTATTATTTATCTACTGAAGATCGTTCTATAGAAATTCGTGGCGAATATGTAAAACATATAGCTAAAATGTTTCAGTTAACAGGTGAATCTAAAGAACAATCTGCTAAAATTGCAGATCAGATTATGCAACTTGAAACTCAGCTTGCAAAAGTATCATCTACACGATTAGAACTTCGCGATCCTATTGCTAATTATAATAAAAAGAACTTAGATGGTTTAAAAAAAATTGCACCTCAATACAATTGGTTATCTTATTTTCAAACATTGGGTTTACCTAAAACTGATGAAATAAATGTGGGACAACCTAAATTTATTGCTGAAATGGCAAAAATGACAACTAAAATCTCCGTTGATCAATGGAAAACATATTTCAAATGGAATTTAATCCGCACTGCAGCCCCTTATCTATCTGATGCTTTTGTGAAAGAAAATTTTGCTTTTAACGGAACAGTTTTAAGAGGTATTACCGAAATGAAACCACGCTGGAAAAGAGTAATGAATGAAACATCTGATGCATTGGGCGAAGCTGTTGGTCAACTTTATGTTGAAAAATATTTCCCTGCAAAAGCCAAACAACGTATGATTGAATTATGTGGAAATCTAAAGGCTGCTTTAAAAGACAGAATTCAGAATTTGAAATGGATGAGCGAGGTTACCAAAAAAGAAGCCATTCTTAAACTTGAAAAAATAAATGTAAAAGTTGGCTATCCTGATAAATGGATTGATTATTCAAACTTAAATATTGCAAAAAATTCCTATTTCGAAAATGTAAGCAATGCCAGTCGTTTTACTTTTGCACGCGAAATGTCTAAAATCGGCAAACCGGTTGACCGTGCTGAATGGGGCATGACACCTCAAACCATCAATGCATATTACAGTCCGAATATGAACGAAATCGTTTTTCCTGCCGGAATTTTACAACCACCTTTCTTCTTTATGAATGCTGATGATGCCGTAAATTATGGCGCTATCGGAGCTATTATCGGTCACGAAATGACCCACGGTTTTGATGATCAGGGACGCCAATATGACAAAGAAGGCAACTTACGCGACTGGTGGATAAAAGAAGATGCTGTAAACTTTGAAAAACAAACCAAAGTATTGATTGATCAATACAATAATTTTAAAATCCTGGATTCTTTACACGTAGATGGAAATTTAACTATTGGTGAAAATATTGCAGATATGGGAGGTGTAACTGTTGCTTATGCAGCATTACAAAAAGCGATGCAGGGAAAAGACAATAAAGCTATTGACGGATTTACACCGGAACAACGTTTCTTCTTATCATATGCTCAGGTATGGCGGGGAAATATCCGCGACAAAGAATTGATGAGCCGTTTAAAAGAAGATGTTCATTCTCCTGCAGTTGCAAGGGTAAATGCTATCGTATATAATATTCCTGAATTTTATAAAGCTTTCCCGGTTCTTCCTACTGACAAACGTTTTAAACCTGAAACAGATCGTGCTGTTATCTGGTAGAATAACTTTTTTTTAATAAAAAAGCAGCCTTACTTAGGCTGCTTTTTTTATTATAATAAGAATCTTATGAACTTACGTTAAAAACCATTATTTTTAAACAAATTCATTTTATTATCACTAAATTTGTAACTTATAAATTAATGGAAGCGTCAAACATTAAAATTTATCAATAATGGATGCAAAAAGATTATTAAGAAGTAGAACCAACCGGGTTATAAGTGGCGTATGTGGCGGTGTAGCAGATTATTTTGTAATAGATCCTGTAATCGTAAGAATACTTTTCGTATTAACAGCAATTTTTGGTGCCGGATTTATTATTTATCTGGTATTATTGATTATGATGCCAGAAGAACCATTAAACTTTAATTAATTTTTATAACTATCAGAAAATGAAACAAGAAAAGAAATTATACAGAAGCAGAACACAAAGAAAAATTGCAGGTGTTGCCGGAGGTTTATCCGAACATTTTAATGTAGATCCTGTAATAATCAGAATAGCATTTCTACTGGCAGCAATCTTTGGTGGCGGTGGATTAATTGCTTATATCGTATTATGGATCGTAATTCCGGAACAATCTCTGTTTGAAATGAATGCTGAAGCAATGAACGCGAAAGCAACAGAACCGGAGGTTAAAGAAGAAGAAACAATAAATTCAGAAACAACAAATAATAATACAACAACAAGCATGGAAAATCAATTTGAACCCAAAAAAGACAAAAGAAATTATCATGGCAATTTAACCGGCGGATTAATTTTAATAACATTAGGTATACTGTTTTTAGTAGCCCGTTTTGTTCCAAACATAGATTTTGGCGACCTTTGGCCTGTAATTCTCATTGTAGTTGGGATTACAATTTTATTAAGGAATGTAGGAAAGAAAAAAAATGATACTGGTTTATAAATAACTTAAAATTATAGAAATAAAAATCAATCCGTAAATTAAGTGAACAAAATAAATCAACGTTTTATGAACATTGCATTTTCAAAACTTAAAAAATATTAGCAACAATAAATATTATAAAATTAACGAAATCAGTAATTTAATAAAATTTAAACAAATGAAATACAAAAATATATTTTGGGGCATTGTATTAATTGCTTTCGGAATCATGATTATATTGAAAAATATGGAAATGGTCCATTTTAACTGGTTTGCAATTATTCAATTATGGCCTCTTTTGCTTGTAATATGGGGAATTTCTCTTATCCCCGTTAAAGAATACATAAAATTTATTTTATCTTTGGTTGTTTTAATAGCAGGCATTTTCCTTGTAAGTTCCTATCAATGCAGCGATTCATTTTGCTGGAACTGGAAGTTTAATGACCATAAAACAAAATGGACAGAACAAAGATTAGAAGAAGATTATGATTCTACAATAACACAGGCAGTATTAAAACTGGATGCAGTTGCCGGCGATTATACTATCAAAGAAACCACTGCTAAGCTAATTTCCTTTGAAAGTAAAGGAAATATCGGTAATTATGATTTACAGACTTCTACCAATGACAGCATGAAAATAGTAGAAATCGGAGTTGAAAGTAATGTTGTAAATATTGGAAATAATCATAAATCAAACGCTTCAAAAATAGCATTGAATCCAAATCCTGTTTGGGATCTGGAACTCGATGCCGCAGCATCCAATGTTAACTTTGATTTAAGTGAAATCAAAGTCAGAAAAATTGATTTTGAAGGTGGCGCTTCAAGTGTAAATCTGAAAATAGGGAATAAACAACCACTGGTAAATATCAAAATTGAAGCCGGTGCTACTTCAATAAAAGTATTAATTCCAATGAACGCTTCCTGTGAACTGGATGGAGACAATGTATTATCCAGTAAAAATCTGAAAGGATTTGAAAAAACATCTGATAATAAATACCGTACAACTGATTTTGAAAAAAATCCGGTTAAAATTTATGTTGACCTGGATGCAGCCATTTCAAGTATTGATATTGAAAGATATTAACGTAAGAAGTACATATCGTTATAAAAGAAAACCTGAAAATTTATATTTTCAGGTTTTCTTTTTTTTGATAGAATGAGAAGCAATTCAATTTATAGAAAATCAAAACATTATATATTCTGTTAATTTACGATCCTAAAAAACCCGCCTCATTGACAAATATCATGCCAAACTACCCATTTCCCTAAATTATGTGACATTTATGTGACATCCGAAATCTCATATTTTATATACTGAAAATCTGTGTATTACAAATGGATTATTGCCGATGTCACATAAATTACATATAAATCTCATTTTCCTTGCTTTTAGTAAATTAGCAGTTTACTTTTGGTGAAATTTACGAATAATTAACCAAAAACTGAGATTTAAAGATAAGATTTTGGAAGTATAGTATACAGGGCTTACAAACCCCAATGCTGAGCGGTAATAAAAAATGCCTCTCCCTAACACCGAAACCTATGAATTTGCCCACCAAGCGAAAACTTTAAGCCAGTTATTAAAAAAGAGGCAGTGCAAAATTACATTTTTTTTTAATTTGGTATTTTATACCTGAACGAAAATTCTATTTAAAGTATACTTCAAGTAATTGCAAATATACTATTCTTAACTACTAATTAATCAACATAATGCATATTTGCAGGTTTTGTTGAATCAGTCTTTTATAATAAACTTTAATTCGGTTTTGAAGCAAAAATAAAATTTAATAATAAAATATTATACAATGGGAAAAAATAATAATTTGTACATTACAACCATAAAATGGCGGTTAGTAATTTTGTTTTTAGTTATGTTAGGAATAACTTCTTTTGAGAGTTATTCAGAAACACTTAACGGACCAACAGAGATGTGTACCGGGCAATCGGGTATATATTCACTGTCAGGCACAACTCCTAATACTACTTATGTTTGGACTATATATAAATATGGACCAGGAACAACATTATCAGTTTATACCAGCAATACCTTTACTTATTTATTAAATAACCAGGCAATTATTCAGTGGCTGGATGCTACAAACAATTTTGGTCTTAATGGTGATTATCAAATACAGGTGAAAACATTAACCGGTACAATTGTTGCAACACTTGATGTATTAGTTTTTGCAACTCCTAATCCTTATATTACAACAAATAATAAAGTTGGATGTCAGGTTTCCTATAATCTAGATAATGGCACAAATGGGGAGATAATTTTAGATGATGATCAAGGCTGTGTAGCTGTTTGTGAGCACTCTTCAGTTAATTATCATGCAAATGGTGGCACTAATAGTTATTTTGTATGGAATATTACAGGAGGGACTTTTTCCAATGGACAAACTACAGTTATAGGTTCGCCTCTTAATCCTTCACAAAACGTAACTGTTAATTGGGGAGCACAAGGACAAGGAATTGCAAATATATCAGTTACAGAATATGGTTTTTGGCCATGCCCTTCGAAACTAAAAAGTATATGTGTAAAGATTATTGAGTCACCGCATGCATCTTTTATTTGTGATAATTTACCTCCTGATTATCCTCCTGATTTATGCTACAATATATGTTTAAATCAAATTGTAAATTTTAATGAGATGTCTTATGGTAGTATTAATTCTCCATTAGTTACCTATCTATGGGAATTTGGAGACAACACCTATTCTCAAATTCCTAACCCAACTCATAAATTTACCAGCCCTGGTAATTATGTTGTAAAATTAACCGTCATCAATAATTGTGGTTGTACAAGTGGGTTTGACAGATTAATCTGTGTTTCGGATAAGGAAGGATTGACAATAAAGTGTCCGTCTTTAGTGTGCGAAAACAATAATGCAATTTATAGTACGGTAACAGACTGCAACCCCTATACATGGTCAGTTATAGGAGGACAAATTATAGGACAAACGGATCCAGAAGTTACGATTCTTTGGAATTCAGTGGGTCCTGAAGGCTTTGGATTCGTAACTTTAGATGGTAGTAGTTGTAATGAAGTTTGTCCTGTTACAACAACTATTAAAGTTCCTGTTATACAAGCCAATGCCAGTATAATTGGTTCAACAAATGTATGTGTAAACAGTCATTACACCTACAAATTACCTGCATGGCCTGCTACCAATTTTAAATGGGAGTTAATAAATAGCAATGGATGTGTTATTACATCTAACGCTGAAAACGGCAATGAAGTGGAAATAGAAACAAGTAATAATGCTGGTGTAGTAACTTTAAAATGTATTTATGTTAATACAATTGTTGAATGTTCAAGTGAAACAACATTGGGTATTAATGTTTCCGCTCAACCCCAAATTCTAACACCTCCGACTGAAATTTGTATTTATAATGCTAACGTACCTTTGGTTTTAAATACAAGTATTCCTCCCAATTCACAAAATTTTATTACATGGACAATATTAAAACCAAATGGATTACCTAATAATATACAACAAGGTAGTCTTGGTTCGTCGAGTATCAGTTTTATACCTTCTTTGATTAATGTTCCGGGTACGTATATTTTAAAAGCTCATTATTCGTCAGATTTTTGTGATCCAGATCCTATTGAAATAAAGGTTAAAGACATACCTCCCTCACCCACTTCTATAACAGGGGAAACTTCAGTATGTATTGGTTATTCTTATACTTATAATACTGATTTATTAGCAGGAACTTTAGTGAACTGGACAATTTCCGGAGGATATATTGGTACTCCCGGTAATACAACTTCAATTGGAAATTCAGTAACAGTTATATGGACAAGTACAGGTACAAAAACGATTACAGCTATTCGTACGTGGGAAAATTTACCAGGATGTAATTCTGTAGGATTTAGCGAAACCATTGACCATATTGTAATGTCAGGTGTAATTAACATTCCTCTTTCAAGTGTATGCGAAGATGGTACATACAATTTTAGCATTAATACCAACTTTACTCCCGAAACATACGAATGGACGATTTCTCCTGCAAGTGCTGGTAGCATAGGATTATCAGGTCAAGGGACAAATGCTTGCACTGTTACATTTAACCATATTGGTACTACAAATATTGCTTTAAGCTGCAATGTTGTTAAATGTGGAATTATAACTACAATATCTGAAATCATTCACGTTAACGGAACCCCAACTTACACATTGACAGCTTCACCAAATCCTTTATGTTCAGGTAATAATCCAACTTTTGTTTTAACAAGTTCTTTAACTGGTTATCCTGCAACCGGAGCCAGTTTTCACTGGGATTTTGGAGATGGATCAATTGCAAACGGTCCGGTGCCTCCAAACTCATCACATACTTATTTGAATTATTCAAATCTTAACAGCACTTATCCTGTTACCTTAACAATTTCAAATAGTGGTTGCGGTGCAGCTTCACAAACAGTTTTTGCTTCTGTTGAAGTAAAACCTTCACCTGTGGTTAATATATCCCCTGGTATCGGCGAAACAGTTGTAAGTAATGCTCCTTTTAATATACCACTTTCGTCTTCTACTTCTGTCAATCCCATTTCCTACCAATGGTTATACAATGGCAGTAATATTTCGGGAGCAAATTCAAGCACATATACACTTTCTGATCAAAATTCCAACCAACCGGGGAATTATCAACTTCAGGTTGTAGGTTCTAATAATTGTTCTGCTGTTTCAAATATTTTTGTTCTTTCCTTTTCATCGGGTGGAGATGTAAATTGCATCCCTGTATCACCTTGGGGATACCCTGTTATTACTCAGCTTCCCCAAATATGTCAGGAAATTCAATGTTCTTCATCTGTTGTGGAAGCTGTACCAACAAATATATTGGGTTATGAATGGGGTCATCCTTTTGAACCTGGTTATACAGGACAAACAGGCATTTCAACTATGAATTCTTCTCCTGTTTATCACTTCGATAAACCCGGCTTATATTGGATTGAGGAAGCAATTAAGTATATGACATTAGGAAATCCAACCCAGGAATGTGTTAAATTTTCAAAAATACAGCTGATGGTTCCTTTGGTAGCAGATTTTATAATGAATATGGTTTGTAACGGAAATAACAATGGTTATCTGTTAAGCCTAACCGATCATTCAACAATTTACTATACACAAACAATTAGCAGTTGGGAATGGTTTATAGATGGTGCTGCTACACCCAATTATACAGGTGCTTATGTAAGTCCTTTTGTATTAGCCTCCGGTTCCCATACCATTAAGCTAAAAGTAAGCTTAAACAGTTCTCCCATTCACTATTGTGAAACTACCCAAACTATCATCGTACCAAATTTGCCCAATGCCAGTTTTACTGTTACTTCCAGCGACCCGCAATCTACAGCCACTGCATTATCAAGTTGTTCCGGCAACGAAGTTATATTTACAAATACAAGCAATGGATCGGTATTTACGGATTTAGTAAGCCATATTTGGACTTTTGGAGATGGAACTTATTTACATATGCTACATGGGTCTAGAGTATTTACTCCTCCTTCTAACTTAATCCAATATAATGTTAACCTTACCATTACTGATAAATATGGTTGCATAGATAATGCAGCTCAAAACATTGATATATTTAAAAATTCACTTAATTACTCTACTAACAACTCATATAGCCCAATAACTCAAACAATTTGCCCCGGTACTTCTATATTACCTTTATCACCTATAATTAGCGGTGGTTATAGCAATTGTCCATCAGCTACACCTTCTTGTATTCAATCACAATGGTATTTAGGCACAAATATGCTTGGAAACCCACAATATACAAGTAATTTTGGCAGTATTAGCCTTACAAATGCTAATGTCTCAGGATCCTATTGGGTAAAAGTTACCGATGCCCATGCTTGCTATATCAATGTTAATCCTACTCCTGCCAAAATAAATTTTAAAAATCCACCTACTGCAATTATTGAAGGCAAAGAGGATGTCTGTTATATGGATGAAATTAAATTAAAAGCTATAACAGGGATAGCTGCCGGTGATGTAAACTGTAACTGGACAACAGCGTATGGACCTTTTAACAATATGCAGCAGATTAACCTTCAGGGATGGCAACCGGCTACCTATAGTATCATTCTTACTGCAACTCAAAATTCCACCGGTTGTACTTCTGTTTCTGCCCCTTATCTTGTTAAAGTTCATGATTTACCTCTGTCTCCGATTTTAAGTGTAAGTTCTGTTGATTGCAATTTGTATCAGTTGCAATTGAATGCATACAGTAATGTTACGAATGCCTATTACAACTGGAGCGACGGGCAAATTGGATCTGCTGTTAATATTTACCATGGAGGGGCTTACCGGGCATGGCTCACCGATCAATATGGCTGTCAGAACAAAGCCGATATTACAGTTCCTTTGGCTCCTGAAACTTATTTCTGGCGTTTTCCTACAGGTTGTTATACATTCTGTCCGGGCGAATTGCCTAAATGGGTGGATGGGCCAAAGGATATCATTTTCAATAACTGGGAATGGGACTTTAATGGCAGTGGTAATATTGTAAATCCTAACGGAAACTATCAGGGATCTGGAAACGGAATTGCCTGCGACCCTTTATGGATTGATTTACCAAACAATGGAATGGGATCTGGCGATTATAGCTGGAAGCTTGACAATGGTTTGTGTTATAGAGAAAGTGAAATTATGAATGTTACCATACCGGTATCATGTTGCGATAACGAAACTGAAGAGATTGAAGTTAATTGTACAGACAATGGATTGTATTCATTACTTTTTAATATAGATAATAATAGCCCAGTATGTCAGAATGCATGGTACAACTTATCTGTTATTGATATCAATACCAATCTTTCCATCGGTAGTTTTTACAATACAATACCCAATGTACTCAATCAGGGAATTAATTCAATTTATGCAGAATTTCAATTGATGTATTACATTACACCGGTTAAATTTAAAATTGAAGTTTTTTGCAATAGTAACGAAAGCTGTATAAGCTTCTTTGAAGCAAATATTCCGGAATGTAGTGATTTTTCCTTTAATCACAATTCGGGCACCGCCCCTGTTTCTGCTAAGGAAAGCGATGTTACAGCCGACCTGAATCTGATGCCAAATCCGGCAAATACCCAGTTAACAATCAGTTATCGTTTCAAAAATGCTTCCGTCACATCTAAAAAGGTCATTAAAATTTTTGATGCTACAGGCAGACCAGTCAAAGAGATAGCTCCAGATAACAGCACCGGTATATTGAATCTGGATGTAAACCGTTTTGCACAGGGCATTTATTTTATTGAATTACTCGATAACAATTGCCATCTAATCGGCAAACGACTTCTGATTAATCATTAACAAATTTGTCTCCATCTCCCCCTTTTCCCATGACGGGTGAGATGGAGACAAATTTTGAAAAAAAATCTGTATATTGTTTATTATTGTTTGTAAAATGAATTGATTAATAACAAAATGAAAAATATGAAAAATAAATTAAAAATTCTAAGCATTGTTATAATATTAATTATGCAATCTCAAACATTTCTTCAATCCCAAACACCCCAATGGCAATGGGTAAAAGGGGGTGGAAGTCAGGGCAGTGGATGGGGCAGTAGTCCGGCAATGGAAAGTTGTAAATGGCTGGGTACCGATGCCAGAGGTAATATTTACGGGATGAGCAGTATTTTTAATTTTAATATACAGATAGATACCTCCGTAAAAGCAACAGGCTGGGGCTATGACGATTTTGCTGTATTCAGCTACCGTTGCGATGGTAGCTTGCGTTGGGTAAGATATTATGGTTCATCTTCTCAGGATTTTACCGGTGGTTTTACGGTTGATCAGGAAGGAAATACTTATGTTTCTGGCTTTGTAATGATTAATGATATAGTAAACGGTAATTTTGGGGATACCACTGTTTTGTCCAATTCCACTATGAATTGTGGTTATTTTATCTCAAAATTAGATAGCAACGGTCATACAAACTGGTTAAAATTATTAGGCAATACACAATTTGCTTTATGGAATCAAATAATACAAATGGAAGCAGATAATCAGGGGAATCAATGTATGTTAATAAAATTTTATGAAACCGGTAACTGGGGTAATTATACTATACCGCAAAAAGGTTATTATGTGGTAAAAGTAGATAAAAACAACGGGAATACAATGAGTGTTACTAAATTAGATTTTAATGCTTCCGATAACATTTCAGGTTTATATTTTGGGATAGACGAATCTAATAATTATTATCTGAATACACAGGTGAGCGATACAATTTTTGCAGGAAGTAATATAATCGTTAATACTTATGCGATTGACCATTACTTAAATTATATATTAATTAAATATTCAGCTACAGGAGGATTGCTATGGTACAAAGAACTTGGCGGGAAACCAGGGATAGGTTATCTTACCGAAAAAATGATGATTGGAAAGCCAATTATCAAAAATAATAAAGTTTATATCAATGGTGCCGCAAATAACCACCTTAGTGTTTTTGGAGACACTATTAATAATCCATATCTTAATATTTCCTATCAACGAATTCCAATGAATATTTGTTTTAATAAAAACAACGGAGATTTTATCTCATTAATACATTTATACAATACCAATTATTGCGATTTTATTTCTGTTACTACTATTACAGATAAGATATATTTAGCAAACAGTGCAGGCAGAGCAGTAATGCTTAATCAAACAGACACAATTAAACCATTTAGTAGTGTTTATGGCAAAGCCTATCCTTTTGTTGTAGCGATTGATACCAACCATACCCAATTTGAGTGGGGTATAGCCACAAAAGTAAGCGGGGATGATACAAGAATAGAAGCTCTTACTGTGGATAATACGGGTAATATTTATGCAGGAGGAAGGCTTACCGATAGTATTTACAATAGTTTTGGCGGCGGGATACAATCCCATGGCGGCAGCTCGGATTTCTTTATTGCCAAAATATCCAGTAACAACAATTGCGGTTGTGCACTGGCTATTCCATCACTGCAACTACAAAGCCTCAACAACAATATACTTACTGTAAAAGGAAGCGCCACAGGATTAACAGACAGCCTTTACTGGTTTTGGGGCGATGGCAGCAAAACGAAATACCTTACTCAAAACACCAACGTAAGTCATACTTATGCTACAGGCGGCAACTACAATGTTTGCTTAAAAACATATAATATTTGCGGAAGCAAAGATGCATGTATGCAGGTAAACGGTGTGGGTATTCAGGAACAGGAACTCAAATACCTTACAGTTTATCCAAATCCGGTAAAAAACACACTTATCGTTGAAAACCCATACTTATGCAGTATGCAGCTAAGCATTTACAGCATTACCGGAAAACTGCTCTACAGCAATACTTATGAAAACGATAGTATAAGTCTGGATATGAGTAATTATGAAGCAGGTTTTTATCTTGTAGATATGAAACTGGCAGATGGTAGAAGAGCGGTGAGGAAGGTGGCGAAGGAATGAAGAATTAAAATTTAAAATTACGACAAAAACTTGATGCTGACGAACTTCATAAATCTTAAATCGTTGATCGTTGTTCTCAGATCAAAAAAATAGCGAATAACGATAAACGAATAACGTAGTAAGAAGAAAGAAAGAAAGAAAATCTGGATGAACTTCTAAAATCTTAAACGCTTATCCTCAACTCAAAAAATCCTGCAAAACATCCATAAATAATTGGGGTTCATCGGCCTGCACCCAGTGTCCGGCATTGGATATGGTTTTTAAAATTGCCTGTGGAAAGTTTTTTTGTATTTGTGCAAAATCATCATCAGTAACATAATCTGATTGCTTTCCTCTTATAAAAAATGCAGGTTTATTAAATTGCTGAGAAGATCGTATGCTTTCAAATATAGCATCCATATTATCGAAAATAGCTTTCAGATTGAATCTCCATGCCAGGGTTTTATTTTCAGTCCAAAAAAGATTTTTCATCAGAAACATCCGGATGCGCTGGTTTTGAATTGTTTGATCCAGCTGATCCTCAATTTCTTTTCGGGATTTTATTGTCGAAAAATCAATAGCCATCAAAGCATAAATGATCTGATAATTGAAATCGCTTTGAGTATATTGGCGCATACTCATATCAATAACAATGAGTTTATCAACAAGATAAGAGTGATCAAGTGTAAACTGCATGGCTATTTTTCCACCCATAGAATGACCCATGATAATCGGATTTTCTATATGATGTTCGATGATAAATTCCGCAATGTCTTCAGCCATTAATTTATAATCAATAAAATCGCTATGCCCTGATTGCCCATGATTTCTCATGTCGGGAATATAAACTTTGTAATTCACTGCCAGGTGTTTTGCATGAGTTACCCAATTATCGGACATGCCATACAAACCATGCAGAATTATAAGTGGCTGACCGTCGCCGTAAGTTCTGTAAAATAATTGCATACAACAAAAATAATATTTTTTATCAAAACGCATTTAAACTTTCTACTTAATTTATCACATATAAAAACTGCAATATTTCATTTCCAATTTCTAAATATCTTCTTCTCTAATTATCTTTCCCATTCTTTTCTCCGAGTTCGCTCTTTTTCGCTCCGTTCGCTTCTCTTCGCTCAATCGCTCTTTTCGCTTAGTACGCTCTTTTCGCTCAATCGCTTTTTTTCGCTTAGTTCGCCTTTTTCGCTCAGTTCGCCCTATCGTAAATTCTCTCAGTCTCTTCGTCACTCAGTCTCTCAGTCTCTTCACCTCATTTAGCTCCGTTCACTTTACTTTGCTCCGTTCGCCTTTTTCGCTTAGTTCGCCTATTTCACCCAATCCCGCCTTCAGCTTATCATTTTTAACATCGTCTTTGAATTTTTTCATCAAAAAAAACCTAAAATATTGAAAAAAATACGTAGGTTTGTCGTTCGAAAAAAATAACATAAATCTATAGTATGAAAAAACTCAGAATGATTGCTTTAATAGGCATTATTGCCTATGTTTCAGGTGTATTTTTTTACGCCCAGGCTTGTACCAATTTTTTAGTTACCAAAGGGGCTTCTAAAGATGGTTCATGCTTTATTACTTATGCAGCAGATTCGCATACCTTGTACGGCGAATTATATTACCGTCCTTCAAAAGATTATCCGGCAGGCAGCATGATGGACATTTACGAATGGGATACCGGTAAACCTCTGGGTAAAATAAAACAAGTACTTCATACCTATTCTGTCGTAGGAAATATGAACGAATACCAGGTTGCTATTGGTGAAACTACTTACACAGGCCGCGAAGCTATGCAGGATACAACTGCTATTATTGATTATGGCAGTATGATGTATCTGGCATTGCAACGTTCAAAAACTGCCCGCGAAGCCATCAAAGTTATGGGCGAACTGGTTGCTGAATATGGTTATTATAGCACCGGAGAATCTATTTCAATTTCAGATCCCAATGAAGTATGGATCTTCGAAATTATCGGAAAAGGCTCACCGGTATATGATAAAACCGGAAAAATTGATCCGAAACAATACAGCAAAGGTGCTGTTTGGGTTGCACGCCGTATTCCTGACGGATATATTTCCGGTCATGCTAATCATGCACGTATTACTACTTTCCCATTGGAAGATGGTAAAACCTCTATCTCCAGCAAAAATTTAGCTAAAATATTTAACCCTGGTATTGAAACAGTATATGCTTACGACGTAATTACGGTTGCCCGTCAGAAAAAATTATTTAGCGGTAAAGACGCTGACTTTGACTTTTCTGCAACTTACGCCCCACTGGATTTTGGTGGTGCCCGTTTTAGCGAAGCAAGAGTTTGGGCTGGCTTTAACAAAGTTTGCAAAGACATGGCTAATTATGTTGATTATGCTACTGGAGAAAACCTTACGCATCGTATGCCTCTATGGGTAAAACCTGATCAAAAACTAAGTTTACAGGATGTAGTCGGTATGATGAGAGATCATTATGAAGGTACTCCTATGGATATGACCAAAGATATAGGTGCAGGTCCTTACCAAAGCGGATACCGTTGGAGACCCATGACATGGAAAGTGGATGGTGTTGGCTATATTCACGAAAGAGCCATTTCAACACAGCAAACCGGTTTTTCTTTTGTAGCACAATCCCGTTCATGGTTACCAAATGCAATTGGTGGTATTTTTTGGTTTGGTGTTGACGATAGTTATACCACTGTTTATATGCCGATGTATTGTGGAATTACCAAAATACCTGTAAATTTTGAAGTCGGCAATGGCAGCATGTTAAAATATTCACCTACTTCAGGTTTCTGGATATTTAATCAGGTTTCAAATTACTGCTATACCCGTTACAACGATATGTATAAAGATATACACAAAGTACAAATTGAATTGGAAAATGGATTTGTAACAAAAACAGCTTCAATAGATAAAAAAGCAGAAGAAATCTATAAAACAGACAATGCAAAAGCCATAGCAATGATTACCGATTTTTCAAACCAACAGGGAAGTCTTACTTTTGGAAAATGGAAAGAATTGTATGAGTATTTACTCGTTAAATATGTTGATGGCAATATTAAAAAAGAAAAAGACGGAAAATTCATGTACAATGGATATACACAACCTGCTTTTCCTGACCAGCCTGCTTTACCTGAGTGGTACTATAAGAAAATCATAGAACAAACCGGTGATAAATTAAAATACAAAGGACCCGCCGGACATTAATTTATTGGAGATAAAGTGGCGATTGAGCGAACGAAGCGAACGAAGCGAACTGAGCGATAGATAGAGAAGATGAGACTGAGAGACTGAGAGACTGAGAGACTGAGAGACTGAGAGAAATTACGAAAGAGCGAACGAAGCGAACGAAGCGAACTGAGCGAAAGATAGAGAAGATGAGACTGAGAGACTGAGAGACTGAGAGACTGAGTGACTGAGAGACTGAGAGACTGAGAGAAATTACGAAAGAGCGAAAGAGCGAACGAAGCGAACGAAGCGAACTGAGCGAAAGATAGAGAAGATGAGACTGAGTGACTGAGTGACTGAGTGAAGTAAAGATAGAGCGAAAGAGCGAATGTAGCGAATGAAGCGAACGAAGTGAGAAAGTAAAGAAAGAGAGAATGAGTAAAGTTTCGATAGGGCGATCTTGAAAGAATGGTTATTTCGTATAATAATTGCTTTAAGTTTATACTTTTAAATAAATAAAAACAAAAACCAATCTAAAAGCTGTCTCTTAAACCAGAGGCAGCTTTTTTGTTTAAAGTCATTGAAATTTACTAATTTTACTTTTTTAATCAGCAACTATTTATTTTAAACTGGCAGTGTTTAATAGAATATTTTTAATTTATATAATCCATTGGAAAAGGACTTATTACAAATAAATAACCTCTGTGTTGAATTTAAATCTGACAATGGCCTGCAAAAAGCTGTAGATGATATTTCATTCACATTAAAGAAAGCTGAGATACTGGGAATCGTTGGTGAATCAGGCTCAGGAAAATCTGTTACTTCGCTGGCAATCATGCAACTGATTAACTGTCCTCCAGGAAATATAAGCTCTGGTGAAATCATTTTTCATAAAACCGATGGGTCTCAACAGAATTTATTAAAACTTACTGAAAAAGAAATACGCAATTGGAGGGGCAATGAAATTGCTATGATTTTTCAGGAGCCAATGACCTCTCTGAATCCCGTGATGAAATGTGGAAAACAGGTGATGGAAGCCATCTTATTACATCAGAAAATCCATAAAAAAGAAGCCAAAGCCAAGACCTTAGCGTTATTTACAGAAGTCTTACTGCCAAAACCTGAAGAAGTATTTAATAAATACCCTCACGAATTATCGGGTGGACAAAAACAAAGAGTCATGATTGCCATGGCCATTTCGTGCCAGCCTTCGTTGCTTATAGCCGATGAACCAACTACAGCACTGGATGTTACTGTACAGAAAACAATACTTGAACTGCTGAAAAATCTTCAGCTTAAACATGGAATGTCCATTATTTTTATCACTCACGATTTAGGTGTTGTGGCTGAGATTGCGGATAACGTAGCCGTAATGTACAAAGGCAAAATTGTAGAACAAGGAAAAGCTGTTGATATTTTTAGCAATCCTCAACATCCTTATACAAGAGGATTATTGGCATGCCGGCCCAAATTAGATATGAGACTGGCTCATTTGCCTACTGTAAAAGATTTTATGAATAATGAAGTTTTCAATAACGTTGAAATTACAACAGCTGAAAGAGCCGTTAATCAAAAAATAATCTATGCAGAAAAACCAATCTTAGAAGTAAAAAATATAAATATTGACTTCCCGACCAGGAAATCATGGATAGGAAAAACGATAGCGAACTTTAGAGCAGTTAACAATATCAGTTTTGAAGTATACGAAGGGGAAACGCTGGGTTTAGTCGGAGAATCAGGATGTGGAAAAACTACACTTGGAAGAAGCATTTTGCGGTTGATTGAAGCTTCAAGCGGTCAGATTATATACAAAGGCAAAGATCTTTCGCAACTCAAACCGGGAGAAATGCGTAACTGCAGACAAAAACTACAGATAATTTTTCAGGACCCCTACTCATCTTTAAATCCACGAATCAGTATTGGTAGTGCCATTTTGGAACCCATGAAAGTACACAACATCCTTGATTCAGATAAATTACGTAAAGCACGGGTGATTGAATTACTCGAAAGAATAAATATGAGTGAAAGCCAGTTCAATCGTTATCCGCATGAATTTTCGGGCGGGCAACGGCAAAGAATTTGCATTGCACGTGCACTGGCACTGAATCCAGAATTAATTATATGCGATGAATCAGTTTCTGCACTGGATGTATCGGTACAAGCTCAGGTATTGAATTTATTAAATGAACTAAAACTTGATTTTAAATTCACCTATATTTTTATTTCACACGACCTTTCTGTGGTGAAATTTATGTCGGATCGTATGATTGTAATGAAAAACGGCGAAATTGTAGAAATGGGCGAAGCAGATGCTATCTACCGCAATCCTTCTTCGGATTATACCAGAAAACTGATAGAAGCCATCCCCGGAAGATAAAATATGTAGCTATTTGAAATTCTTACCTATTGTTTGAATTTTATAATATGTTAATTTATTTTACTTTACACGAAAATCATGTATTTTTGCAACTTATAAATAAATTCATTGTTGCTTTATAGCTTAATCTTTTTATTATGTTTATAAAAAAGCAGCTGTCTGCTTTCGTGTTTTTTCTCTGTTTAATTAATTTTCAATCTTTTGCACAGGTTTCGATTGCAAGTGGTATTGGATTGACCCCATTACAATTAATACAGAGTTTTTTAGCAGGAAATGGTGTAGTTGTCAGCAATGTAAAGTTCAACGATTCACCCAATACAATTACAACTTCCAACCAAATAGGTTCATTTTCTACAGGAACCCCAACAAATTTAGGTTTTGGCACCGGATTAACAATTTCAACAGGAGGTATACAGGTAGCAACAAATGGGAATCTGACGCTAAATATTACAGGACCCCAAATAATTTCAGATCCTCAGCTTCAGGCACTGAAACCCGGAAAATCATTACATGACATTGCAAGACTTGAGTTTGATTTTATCCCGAGTTCCGATACCATTAAATTCAGGTATGTATTTGCTTCCAATGAATACCTTAGTGCTGTATGTACAAATTTTGATGATGTTTTTGGATTCTTTATTTCAGGAGCCAATCCTGCAGGTGGAAATTATGTAAATCAAAATATTGCTTTAGTTCCCGGAACAAATCTTCCGGTAAGTATTAATACTATCAATGGAGGGACATCTATGGGTTCAGTATCTCCATGTTATTTAAACAATACACAATATTATCATACACTTAATCAGAATTTAACTTACCTGGGAGCAACTGTTCCTTTAACAGCATGGGCAAAAGTAGTACCCTGTACTTCTTATCATATAAAAATGGCAATTTGCGATATTTCAAATGCTATCTATGATTCAGGCGTATTTCTGGAAGCCAATAGTTTTACCAGCCCTCAGCTTTTAGTCAGTAAAAAACTCACTAATCCGGCAGCTTCTGACACAGCCATGATCAGAGGTTGTAACAATGCGGTAATTAAACTTAAATTACCCCATCGGTTTAGTTATAACTATCCGGTTCCTATCATAAAACAAGGTACTGCTATCAACAATGTTGATTATCCGGCCATCCCTGATACCATCTTTATACCTGCCAATACAGACTCAATTTTATTAACAATAATTCCTTATAACAATGCAAGCTTTACAACACCGAAAATACTAAAACTCCTTATCAAGACTTCAGCCTGCAATTACGATACCCTTATTTTTTCCATATTTCCAAATCTCCCATTAATTGCCAATGCAAAAGGTGATACTTCAATTTGCGGTTTAAGCAATATTCATCTTTCAGTCAGCGGAAACGGAGGTATCCAACCTTATATATTCAATTGGAACAATGGGGATACTAATACTCAAAGAATAGTAAGTCCCACAGTCACGACATTGTATATGGTTACACTTAAAGACAAATGCAATCAGATTGCGAGAGACTCAGTTCTGATTTCGGTTTATCCTGATTTAAACATTAATATTACTGCAAATCCAACTACTATTTGTTTGGGCGAATCTGTACAACTGAATGTTACAGGTGCTCAAAAATATATATGGAAATCTAATGTTTCAGACCCATCACTTTCAGGTCAGGATACATTGCACAATCCGCTTGTTAAACCTTCAAATACAACATTATATCGGCTTACTGCATACGATATTCATGGATGTAGAGCTATCGATTCTGTGAAGATAATTGTTTATCCATTGTTGAATGCAGCTATTATCGCAAATCCGAATCCTGTTTCAATATTTGACCCGATAGTTCATTTTATGGATGCTTCAACAGGTAGTATCTCATGGATATGGAATACCGGAGATGGATTTACTAACAATGTCCGTGAATTTTATCATACATATAGCAATACATCTGCTCAATTTTACCATGTAAGTTTAACAGTAAGCAATGCCAGTGGTTGCGTAGATTCTACGAGTATTGAATTGATAGTTTATCCAGACATGAAAATTTACATTCCAAATGCTTTTACTCCGAATATCCCTGGGTTAAACAATATATTCAGAGCTTATGGAGAAGGTATAGTAGAATTTAACATGTTAATTTACAATAGATGGGGACAATTGATTTTTACTTCTGATACTATTGAAGATGGATGGGATGGAAAATTATCAAATGAAGAAGCTCCTTCAGGTATTTATGTTTACACTGTTTTTTATAAAGATTTTACAGGTAAACAATATAATAAAACCGGTTCGCTTACACTTCTCCGCTAAAATTTATACTGCTTAAATTAGTTCATTTAAGAAACGCTAAATGTTTTTCAATCAAAGCGTTGAGCTCTTCTATTAATTTTAATTAAGAGCCAGCTATGCCCCTGAAGTACTTTTTAATCCAACCAATGAAATAATCAGTAAACTGATAAAAAATATCCTCCAGAATTCCATAGGCTCTTTGAACAATATAATTCCGAATATAAAGGCACCGAGAGCGCCAATACCTGTCCATACGGCATAAGCTGTACCAATAGGTAAAGTCTTTAAAGATAATGAAAGAAAATATAAACTCAGCAACATCGAAATTCCTGTCCATAATGAAGGGTAGAGTTTTGTAAATCCCTCTGTATATTTTAATCCAATTGCCCAGCCTGTTTCAAAAACACCTGCAATTAGTAAGAATATCCATGCCATAATTCTAAACTTTAAGATTATACAAAATTGATTTATAATATCTTACAAACAGCAAGATATCGATCAAAAACAAAAAATGCTTAGCAGTTCTTTATTCAATATCAATTAAAAATCAATTTAACATTAAAAAATATTATATTTCCAGGAGTGATAGTGAACTGGACTACTTCATATTTCATTTTAGTATTACTATTCAGAAAACAAGCACTAAACTTACAAATATCTTCAACAAACAATGAGCTGCTCTTGATGTGTAAATTTTTTCTTGTTTTTTTGCAAAACTAACTTAAAATATTATAAATTTACACACAAATTACAAATGAAAAATTTAAATATGCTGAAAATCTATCATAATGCACGTTGCAGAAAATCCAGAGCTGGCTTACAATATTTAGAGGAAAAAGGAATCAATTTTGAAATTATTGATTATATGAAGCATCCTCTCTCCGAATCACAAATAACACTATTACTGGCTAAACTGCACAAAAAACCTCAGGAAATTATCAGAACACAGGAAGATATTTACAAACAACGTTTCAAGGGTAAGAACTTTAATGATGATGAATGGATAAAAATTTTAGCTGAATTTCCTAATTTAATTCAACGGCCTATCATCGAAAAAGATCATTCTGCAATCTGGGGTGATCCGGTCGAAAATATGGATAATTTTTTATAATACTATCAATTCCATACAAATAAAAACAAGAGAAAACAAAAACAAGAGAAAATGAAAACAAGAACAGAAAAAGATACCATGGGACCTATAGAAGTTCCTGCCGACAAATACTGGGGTGCACAAACCCAACGTTCTGTCGAGAATTTTAAAATTGGAGAAGCCGCTTCTATGCCAAAGGAAATTATTTGGGCATTTGCAATATTAAAAAAAGCTGCGGCCTTAAGCAATTTTGAATTAGGCGTTTTACCTAAGGAAAAATGCGAACTTATCAGTAATGTATGTGACGAAATTTTAGAAGGAAAACTTGATGATCAATTCCCACTGGTAATATGGCAAACAGGTTCCGGTACACAAAGTAACATGAACCTTAATGAAGTAATTGCTAACCGTGCACATGTATTAAATGGCGGCATATTAGGAGAAAAAACTATAATCCATCCTAATGATGATGTCAATAAATCACAATCATCAAATGATACTTTTCCAACAGCCATGAGCATTGCCGGCTACAAAATGATAGTAGACATTACGATTCCGGGTGCTGAAAAATTAAAAAATACACTTGCTGAAAAATCGATAGCATTTAAAGATATTGTAAAAACAGGTCGTACCCATTTGATGGACGCAACTCCACTTACACTGGGTCAGGAATTTTCTGCCTATGTTTCACAAATTGAGCATGGCATCAAAGCTATAAAAAACACACTGGAACACATGGCCGAACTGGCATTGGGAGGTACTGCCGTTGGTACCGGATTAAATACACCTAAAGGTTATGATGTGCTGGTTGCAAAAAAAATAGCCGAACTCACAGGATTACCATTCATAACAGCCCCTAATAAATTTGAATCTCTTGCTGCACACGATGCAGTAGTTGAAACTTCAGGAGCTTTAAAAACATTAGCAATCAGTCTGATGAAAATTGCCAATGATACCCGTTTGCTTGCTTCAGGACCAAGATGTGGAATCGGAGAGCTACATCTTCCTGAAAATGAACCCGGATCTTCAATTATGCCAGGAAAAGTGAATCCGACCCAAAACGAAGCTTTATCGATGGTTTGCGCACAGGTTATCGGTAATGATGCAGCAATTTCTGTTGCAGGTACTCACGGTCATTTTCAGTTACACGTTTTTAAACCAGTAATGATTTATAACTTATTGCAGGCTGCACGTTTATTAGGCGATGCTTGTATTTCCTTCAATGATAATTGTGCCATTGGTATTGAAGCCAATATGCCTTTTATCAATAAAAATCTTGAAAATTCATTGATGCTGGTCACAGCTCTTAATACACATATTGGTTATGACAATGCTGCTAAAATAGCCAAAGCAGCTCATCATCAAAACAAAACCTTACGCCAGGCAGCAATAGAATCTGGTCTTGTGACTGATGAGGAATTTACATTATGGGTAGATCCAAGAAAAATGTGTTAATATTATTAGATTACACTGACAAAACAAAATCTAACATTCGTATGAATAAAAAACTCCCCATCGAGGGAGTTTTTTTATTCATTAGTCTCTGGAATCAAAATACTATCCTTTTTAATAAACTGAAGAAATTAAAGAGTAAGCTATTATAAAAAAACAGTAAAATATCATTTCCTCTCTAATTATTGTATAATTTTGTAGTATCAAATTATTAAAATGAAACTGGCAATTTTACATCAATCGGAAGTACTCGATTTTTATGCTCCAAATACTGAAACAGAATTGGAACTAACTGTAGTAGAAAGTGGAATTTCTGCAGGTTTTCCCTCTCCTGCTGATGATTTTCTGGACAATAGCATCGATTTAAATAAAGAACTTATTAAAAACCCCATTGCTACCTTTTATGGCAGGGTTAAAGGTGATTCGATGAAAGATGTAGGTATTCACCATGGTGATTTACTTATCATTGATAAAAGTCTGGAACCTCAGGATGGGAAAATTGCCGTTTGTTTTATTGATGGAGAGTTTCTGGTGAAAAAAATTAAAATCGAAAAAGACTGTTGCTGGCTTATTGCTGCAAACGAAAACTATCCGGCCATAAAGGTTACAGCCGAAAATGATTTCATTATCTGGGGAATTGTAGTGCATGTCATTAAAAAATTTTAACCAATGTTTGCCCTGCTCGATTGTAATAATTTCTATGCTTCCTGCGAGCGTGTTTTCCGTCCGGATCTGAACGGCAAACCTATTGTGGTTCTTTCAAACAATGATGGTTGTGTAATAGCCCGAAGCAACGAAGCCAAAGCTGTCGGCGTTCCGATGGGAGCACCCGCTTTCAAATACCAGGAATTATTCAATGAACACAAAGTGAATGTATTCTCTGCCAATTTTGCACTTTATGGCGATCTGAGTATGCGTGTTATGAATATTCTGTCCTCATATTGTCCCGAAATTGAAGTTTACAGTATTGATGAAGCATTTCTCGATTTCAGTGGATTTGACTATTATGATTTACCACGTTTAGGAAAGGAAATTGCGGCAAAAGTTCACAAATGGACAGGTATTCCTGTAAGTATCGGATTTGCAGAAACTAAAGCATTAGCAAAAGTTGCCAATCGTGTCGCAAAAAAATACCCTAAACAAACTTCTAATGTTCATTTTATCGATAGTGAAGTAAAACGTATCAAAGCCCTTAAATGGTTGAAAGTTGAAGACATATGGGGAATAGGCCGCCAACTCAGCAAAAAACTAAATGCAATAGACATAAATACTGCATATGAATTTACACAACTTCCTGATGAATTTGTCCGCAAAAAAATGAGTATCGTTGAACTGAAACTAAAACATGAGTTATCCGGTAATCCTACTTTAAAAATCGAAAAACATCAGCCTAAAAAAAACATTGCTACTACCCGCTCTTTCGAAAAAAACTATACTACTTTTGAGGAACTTGCAGAAAGGATAGTTACTTTTTCTGTAAGCTGTGGTGAAAAATTAAGAAGACAAAAATCAGCGTGTTCCTCTTTAATGGTTTTTATTCATACGAATGGTTTTCGAAAAGAAATGCCGCAATACAGCCGTAATATAGTAGTTAAACTTCCCTTTGCAACAAATTCAAGTATTGAAATTGCAAAATTTGCGCTCCAGGGCTTAAAAAGAATTTATAAAAACGGCTATCTCTATAAAAAGGCAGGCATCATTGTAATGGACTTTTGTGCTGAGGATGAAATACAACAAGCTTTATTCGATAATTCAGATCCGAGACACAAAGTCTTGATGAAAACCATGGATACTATCAATTCTACAATCGGACAACAAAAAATAAAACTGGGAAGTCAGGACCGTGATCGTATCTGGAAAATGAAACAGGAAAGATTATCACCGCGGTATACGACGAAATTATCTGAAGTAATCTTAATAAATACCTAATCATGTGTTTCCATTCCAAACAAAGCAAAAAAGCACAGGCTCTTGAAAACCGTTTCAAAGCAGAATTTATCGATATTGATATATATATTCCTACTGAACATTATAATGGATTCAGTCACCCTCAAACACCCGTGATAACAAATACCGCAAAAAACAAAATTCAGCTTTTTCATTGGGGACTTTTGCCCGATTGGGCAACAGATATTTCATTTAGAAAGAATACTTTAAATGCCAAAATAGAAACAATTAAAGAAAAACCCAGTTTCAGGAATTCAATATTTAAGCGTTGTCTGGTATTGGCTGATGGATTTTATGAATGGCAATGGCTCGATGAAAAAGGGAAAAACAAACAAAAATATCTGATTACCATGCCTGATGATGAAGCTTTTGCTATGGCCGGACTTTGGAATAGCTGGACCAACCAGCAAACAGGTGAAATTATGAACACTTATACAATTTTAACTACTGTTGCCAACGAAGCCATGAGTATTATTCACAATTCAAAAAAAAGAATGCCAATGATACTAAAACCGGAAGAAGAAACCGTTTGGCTGAACAATAAAGAAATAGACTTCAAAAGGGAAATTGAACTTTCTTTTAACAAGCAATAAGTTTTGAATAAAAGGAAAATGGAAATACACTAAAACTACTTTACAGGCTATATGAACTAAATCAACTAAATAACTGTTAACTTTACACGCACAGTATATTAAACCTAAAACTACATGAAAATAGCAATATTCGGAAAAAATATTAATAAAGACAGCGTAGATTATCTGAACCTTTTGTTCGAAAAATTAGAACAATCAGGTATCTCTATTATGGTTTACGAACCTTTTTTTAATATTATTAAGTTGCATTTACCTTTAAACAAGACAGTTGAAACATTTACTATCCACACTCAAATCAGGAATCATGTTAATTTTCTTTTATCTATCGGAGGGGATGGTACTATGCTAGATACCATTACATTACTAAGAGATTCCGGCGTTCCTGTTTTGGGCATAAATCTGGGACGACTTGGTTTTTTGGCTAGTATTAATAAAGAAATGATCATCCCTGCCATTCATGCATTAATTGAAGGTAATTATACTTTAGATAAACGAACGCTGGTAAAAATTGATACAGAAAATAATCTGTTCGGGGAGCTCAATTATGCACTCAACGAAATGACAGTTTACAAAAAAAATCCACTTTCGATGTTAACTATCCGAGTGTATGTGAATAATGAGTTTTTAAATGCTTATTGGGCTGATGGTTTAATTATTGCTACTCCTACCGGATCAACAGCTTATTCGTTGAGTTGTGGAGGGCCTATAATTACACCTGATTCCGAAAATTTTATCATTACTCCTATTGCCTCACACAACCTTACAGTTCGTCCGATTGTTATCCCCGATAATAGTCTGATTAAAATACAATTGGCTTCACGTGAAACCGATTATTTTGCCAGTCTCGATTCGCGTTCTATTAGCATACCATCAGAAACAGAACTTCTGGTTAAGAAAGAGTCTTTTCATATTAATTTATTGAAAATGAACAATCAAAACTTCTTTTCTACCATACGACATAAACTTTTATGGGGTAACGATGCACGAAACTAAAACTTTTTGCGTTATAGCATACGAAATTGCATAGGAATCATTCAAATTAATGGTCCAATATACTATTAATTAAACAATTACTTAAAAATAATATATTTAAGTTTTAAAGTTTTTAATAACATTGATAAACTTATTTGAAAAGATTACTGCAGCAAAAGCACTTTCTTTAAAGCATAATAAATGTTAAAAGCACAATGGCTTAAGATTAAATATCTCAATAATATTGTTTTAAACTAAAAAAAAAATTACTTTTGCTGACTTATGACAAAACCGATTTTTAGACAGTATAAGCTTTATTAGTCACTGTTTTTTAGTCTTTTTCAATAATTTAAAGTAAAGAAAATGAAGAAAATAATCATCATTATCTGCGGAATATTTTTAACAATAAGTACTTACGCTCAACGATCAGAACTTGGATTGATGCTAGGGACTTCCTATTATTTAGGCGATATTAATCCTTCAAGTCAGTTTTACAAACCCAATATTGCCGGAGGTCTTATTTACCGCTATAACCTGAGTCCACATTGGGCTGTTAAATTTGATGCACTTTACGGAACAGTTGAAGGCAGTGATGCTGATTTCGGTGAAATCAGAAATTTAAGTTTCAAATCTCATATTTTAGAATTTTCTACTCAAATCGAATTAAATTTTTGGGAGTATTTTACCGGAAGTAAGAGTCATCGGTTTTCACCTTATATTTTTGCCGGATTAGCCATTTTTAATTATAATCCTCAGGCAGTAGACAGTGTTGGTGTTTGGCATGATTTACAACCTTTAGGAACAGAAGGACAAGGAACAATTACTTACCCTAGCCGAAAACAATATAGTCTAACTCAACTTGCAGTTCCTTTTGGTATAGGGTTTAAATACAGTGTTTCTAAAGCTATCTGTATTGGCTTAGAATGGGGATTACGAAAAACATTTGCCGATTATATTGATGATGTAAGTACTACTTATGTTGACAGAAATTTATTATCCAGCGAAAAAGGTCTTATTGCAGGTTACCTTTCTGATCGTACACCAGAACTTTTATACCTTGTTGACCCAAATGATCCTCTAAGTATAGCTCATCGCCCCGCTCATTTACCTGATGAACAAAGAGGAAATTCATCAACAACAGATTGGTATTCTTTTGCAGGCGTTACCATTACTTTTAAGTTAGGTTACAAATCGAAACCAAGCTGTTTTGACAAAGGATTTAATTACAGAGAAAATATTTATTACTAAATAGAGTTATTAATTGTTGATTTAATAGTTTACATTTAATTTTTAATTTAATTTTCGTAAAAAAAGGATAATGAGTTTGAAGGAACAAATAGATAAAAATAACATACCTCAACATATTGCCATAATTATGGATGGTAATGGCAGATGGGCAAAACAACGTCAGCACGATCGTACTTTTGGTCACGAAAGTGGTGTTATATCTGTAAAAGATACTGTTGAAGCTGCTGCTGAAATAGGTGTTAAATATTTAACTTTGTATGCCTTTTCCTCAGAAAACTGGAATCGTCCAAAATCCGAAGTTGATGCTTTGATGGCTTTGTTGGTTAAAACTATTAATCAGGAAACGCAAACACTAAATGATAATAATATCAGCTTACAAGCTATTGGCGATTTACAAAGCCTGGAAATCCAAACCTTTAATGAATTACAAAGAGCTATTGAGAATACAGCTTCAAATACTAAGATGATCCTTATTCTGGCACTAAGCTATAGTTCGAGACAGGAAATTACACACGCCGTTCAGCAAATTGCTGAAAAAGTAAAAAATAATGAAATACAATCTGAAGAAATTGATCAGGAATTAATTTCTTCATTTTTAACTACGTCTCATTATCCTGACCCTGAGCTCTTAATCAGAACCAGCGGAGAATACAGAATAAGCAATTTTCTACTATGGCAAATAGCTTATACAGAACTCTATTTTACACCGATATTATGGCCTGACTTCCGTAAAGAAAATCTCTACGAAGCAATTCTGGATTATCAAAACAGAGAAAGACGATTCGGAATGACCAGTGAACAACTTTTAAACTTTTAAACGGATGAATTGATCATTGCTAAAAATTCTGAAAATAAATATATCATGAACTTTCTACCGGAAAACGGAATAAGTATCACTAAAATCAAAACAATTCCAACAAACAACAATCTAAAAAATTGTTTATAAGCAATTTAACTATATAAAGATGAAATTCAAATTATTTTTGTTCCTTTTATTATTAATTTTTTCTGCAACAATTGCCAATGCTCAAATTTCATTCGGTAATGATTTATCAGAAATAGATTACTCAACTCCAAAAGAATACGAGATTGGAGGAATTACTGTAACCGGAGTTCAGTTTTTAGATAATAATATGCTGGTACTAATTTCAGGATTAGCTGTTGGTGATAAAATCACGATTCCCGGCGACAAAATATCCGGAGCAATTGACAAACTCTGGGAACAAGGATTATTTGAGAATATTAAAATTTCAGCTACAAAA
Organism: Bacteroidales bacterium; assembly: GCA_049315385.1. Lineage (GTDB taxonomy): Bacteria > Bacteroidota > Bacteroidia > Bacteroidales > JACABE01 > JACABE01. Next base: position 6,913 of record JBMOKG010000001.1, on the reverse strand, counting down.
ATCCAGGGTCATACAATATTTTTAGATATTTATCTTCAGGAAAGACCTCGCCTTTCAAAATTCAGATTTACCGGAATTCGTAAAGGTGAAGCTGATAAAATAAGAGAAGAAATAAAACTGACTAGTGGTGATGTTATTACTGAAAATGTTATTACCCGGGCTTCTAACAATATTTTTAGCTATTTTAATAAAAAAGGATATTTAAATACAACTGTTCAAATCAAACAAGTTCCTGATACTGCTGTATCAAATAGTGTAATGCTGATTATTGATGTTCAAAAAAACAAGAAAGTAAAAATAGCAGAAATATATATTCATGACAACCTGTTTCTTAGTGATAACAAAGTAAGAAAAGCTTTTAAAGAAACCAAAAGAAAGCGAATTTACCATATCTTTAAATCCTCTAAATTCATTGAAGAAGATTATAAGACAGACCTCGGTAAAGTAATTGATAAATACAATGAATTGGGATTCAGAGATGCAAAAATAGTTAAAGATTCCGTTTCTAAAATCAGTAATAGATTAGTTAACCTTGATATATGGGTTCATGAAGGTCAGAAGTTTTATTTTAACAATATTACTTTTGTTGGAAATACTAAATATTCTTCAAAACAATTAGGAGATATTTTGAAAATCCGTAAAGGAGATGTTTACAATCAAAGCGCTTTGAATCAGAACTTATCTTTCAACCCTAATGGTTATGATATCAGCTCATTATATATGGATGACGGATATCTATTCTTTCAGGCAATTCCTGTTGAAGTACAGGTAAACAATGACTCTATAGATATTGAAATCAGAATTCGTGAAGGGAAACAAGCACGTATCAATAAAGTCACTATAAAAGGAAACACTAAAACCAATGACCATGTAGTAATCAGAGAAATAAAAACAATACCCGGTCAATTGTTCAGTCGTGCTGATATTATCAGAACTACCCGTGAATTAGCTCAATTACGTTATTTTAATGCAGAAACTATCAAACCGGTTCCTACTCCAAATCCGGAAAATGGAACTGTTGATATTGAATATCAGGTGGAAGAAACTTCATCTGACCAGGTAGAAATCTCTGGTGGATGGGGCGGCGGAATGGTTGTTGGTACTCTGGGACTATCCTTTAATAATTTTTCTGCAAAAAATATTTTTAACGGTAAAGCATGGAAACCATTACCTGCCGGTGATGGCCAGAAATTAAGCCTGAGAGGCCAAACCAACGGACAATACTATTATTCGGTCAGTGCATCTTTTACAGAACCATGGTTGGGTGGAAAAAAACCAAATGCATTGAGTGTTTCAATATATCATTCCAAACAAACAAACGGCCTGGCTTCTGATAATGCTTCTTATGCCTCATTAACTATCAACGGTATTACTCTTGGTCTTGGTAAAAGAGTTAAATGGCCGGATGATTATTTTACAATTTATCATGCTATCAGTCTACAAAATTATACATTAAACAATTATGGATCTTTATTCTCTTTTAGTAACGGCTATTCAAACAACATTAACTATGGACTTACAATATCCAGAAATTCAATAGATGCTCCTATTTATGCCCGTTCAGGTTCAGAATTATCATTGTCAATGCAATTTACTCCACCCTATTCTGCTTTTACAAAGAAAGATTATAAAACACAGACAGATCAGGAAAAATATAAATTTTTAGAATACCATAAATGGAAATTTAAAGCTTCCTGGTTTTTCAATTTAACAGGGAAATGGGTGTTAAATACCAAAGCAAGATTTGGATTTGTAGGCTACTACAATAAAGATGTTGGTTATCCTCCATTCGAAAGATTCTATTTAGGTGGTGACGGACTTTCGGGTTACGCAATGGATGGCAGAGAGTTAATTGCAATGAGAGGTTATGGGAATAATACACTTACTCCCAGAACTTCAATAAATAGCACAAGCTATATTGGTGGAAATGTATATGATAAATATACTGTTGAATTAAGATACCCTTTATCACTGAACCCTAATGCAACTATTTATGGATTAGCCTTTGTTGAAGGAGGAAATGCCTGGTCTGAGTTTAAACAATTCAATCCTTTTAATATGTACAAATCTACAGGTTTTGGTGTGAGAATTTTCTTACCTATGTTTGGGATGCTAGGTTTAGACTGGGGCTACGGATTCGATAAAGTACCCGGATTTTCTGATGCTGCCGGTGGTCAGTTCCATTTCTCTATTAACCAATCTATTGATTAGTGTAAGATAAAAAAATTGTATTTGGCACATTATTTGCAAAACCTATACTATAATTTTAAAATTTAATTACTATGAAAAAAATATTAATAAGTACCGTTTTTCTGTTTTTCTGCACTGTTGTAAGCTATGCTCAAAAATATGCTTATGTAGATTCTGAATATATTATGGATAATATTCCTGAATACAAAGATGCTCAGTCAGAAATAGATATGTTATCAAAACAATGGCAAAAAGAAATAGAACAAAAGTTTAAAGAGATTGATAACCTTTACAAATCATTTCAGGCTGAATCTGTTCTTTTGCCGGAAGAGGTAAAGAAAAAACGTGAAAACGAAATCATTGCATCTGAAAAAGAAGCAAAAGAATTACAGAAAAAAAGATTTGGCAAAGATGGTGATTTGTACAAAAAACGTCAGGATTTAGTAAAACCTATTCAGGATAAAGTATATAATGCCATTGAAAAAAGATCACAGGATAAAAATTATATCTTCGTATTTGATAAAGCTGGTAGTTTAACCATAATGTATGCAGATTCAAAATACGATATCAGCGATGATATATTGAATGATATGGGGTATAAATTAAATAAAGCAGCTCCAAAAACAACAAATTCAAATACCAATACAAATACGAATACAAATACTGATACAAATAATAAACAATCATCTCCTTCTCCTCGTAATCCAAATCAAAAATTGGGCGAAAGAAAGTAATTAGAATTTATTATCAGTTTTTAAAGGATGTATTCATTTAATTCATTAAATTTTATATCTTTGCACCTGAAAATTTACAAATAAAAACACAATAGAAAAATGAAAAACGTATTAAAAGTCATTCTAATTTTAGGCATTTTCAGCATGCCTTTATTTTCAAACGCACAAAAAGCTATTAAATTAGGTCATATTAATTCCAATGATTTATTGAAGATTATGCCGGGTCGCGATTCTGCTCAGAAAGTGCTTGAAAAACATGCAAAAGAACTGGAAACCACTCTTAAAGGAATGCAAAATGAATTAGAAACCAGATACCAGGAATTTACTTCAACTCAAGCTCAAATGTCCGAATTAATCAAACAAACCAAAACTAAAGAGTTACAGGATATGCAAGCCAGAATTCAGGATTTTCAGGATAACGCTCAAAAAGATTATCAGGATAAAGAAAAAAAATTACTAACACCTATTATTGATAAGGCAAAAAAAGCAATAGAAGATGTTGCTGCTGAAAATAAATATTCATATATTTTTGATAGTGGTGTAGGCAGTCTGCTTTATCAGGATGCAAGTGATGACATTCTTCCTTTGGTAAAGAAGAAATTAAATCTAAAATAATTTACTTAAAGCTGTCTTTTGACAGCTTTTTTTTCTTGTTAAAATTAGGTTAATTCTAATTTTGCCTTTTGTTCTTTTGTAATTTTGAAATTTAAATATATATCTGTTTTATTATGAAAAAAATAATCCTGATTGCATCTTGCATATTAATAACAACTTTGAGTTTTTCTCAGTCTACAGCACCAAAATCAAAAAAATTACCATCTGTTACTATTAAAGATGTAAATGGAAAATCCATTAAAACATCTGAAATAACAAATAACGGGAAACCAATTATCATTAGTTTTTGGGCTTTATGGTGTAAACCTTGCCAAAAAGAATTATCTACGATTGCTGAAGTATATGATGACTGGCAAAAAGAAACCGGTGTTAAACTGGTTGCAGTATCAATAGATGATGCCCGTTCTTCTGCAAGAGTTCTTCCTACAGTAAATGGCAACAACTGGTCTTATGACGTCTTACTCGATGTGAATGGAGATTTTAAAAGAGCCATGAATGTAAATATGATTCCTCATACATTTCTGCTGAATGGAAATGGAGAAATAGTATGGCAACACACTTCTTTTGCCGAAGGCAGTGAATTGGAATTAATAGAGCTTGTCAGAAAATTAAACAGAGGCGAAAATATTTCCGACAAAACTAAAGATTGATTTATCATTGGAATTATAAAATCAATGCCGCCTAATTACTAATTCAATACTAGTATTTTTTGAATAAATAAGAATAAAAGATGAATAAAAACATTTTCATTAAAAGCCTGAATATCATACTTATAATGGGCATTCTGCCTTTTTCTGTATTTTCACAGAACTTTTTAAATTCCGGAAGCATTCAGGGTAATTTTCAGCTGGATGCTCAATATTATCAGAAAGATAGTACTATTGGTGCAAATGAAGTATCTGAAAAAATGCTGATGAATGCTTTTGCAAATATCATTTATACAAATGGAAATTTTACAACAGGATTAAGATATGAAAGCTATCGAAATCCAATGCTCGGTTTCGATACAAGATACAAAGGAAGTGGAATTGCTTATCGTTATGCTACTTACAAAGCTGATGAATTTGAAATTACAGTAGGTAATTTTTATGAACAATTCGGAAGCGGAATGATTTTCAGAAGCTATGAGGAAAGAAATCTGGGTTATGACAATGCTATGGATGGAATTCGGGTAAAATTTAATCCTGTTCAGGGTATTTTATTGAAAGCCATCATCGGTACTCAACGCTTTTTCTGGGATGTTGGACCTGGTATTGTAAGAGGTGGGGATGCAGAATTTGCCATCAATGAATTTATTCCAAGTTTTTCTGAAAGTAAAACCAGAATAACGTTAGGTGGAAGTGCAATAAGCAAATACCAACCTACCGAAGAAATTTTATATGATGCTTCCAAAAAATATAATCTACCAGAAAATGTAGCTGCTTTTGCAGGAAGAATGAATGTTTCGCGAGGGAAAATTAATGTTAATGCTGAATATGCATATAAAACCAGTGATCCCCATGCAGATTCCGAACACAATTTTATTTATCGCCATGGTGAAGCTTTATTAGTATCTGCTTCTTATTCCAAAAAGGGCTTAGGCATCATATTATCAGGTAAGCGCGTAGACAATATGGCTTTTAAATCATCCAGAACAGAAAGTGACGGCAAAATGTTAAATATAAATTATTTACCAACTTTAACCAAACAACATGCTTACAGCCTTTCGGCAATTTATCCTTATGCTACTCAACCCAACGGCGAAATGGGAGTTCAAGGTGAAATAGTATATACTATTCCTAAAAATACAATACTTGGTGGTAAATATGGTACAGAAATAAAGCTTAACTATTCCAGAGCAAATTCTATAGATAAAACGGCTTTAAATGATTCTACAGCCATTAATGAAAAAGGTACAAAGGGATATACTTCCAGCTTTTTTAAATTTGGTAAAGATTTGTATTTTCAGGACTTTAATATAGAAATTTCAAAAAAAATAAATAATAGAATTAAAGGTAGTCTTTCATGGGTGAATTTAATATATAATCAAGCAGTAATTGAAGGACATCCTGGTTTACCATCTGTTTATGCCAATATTTTAATAGCTGATATCAATTATAAAATCACACCTGTTAAATCTTTAAGAACAGAAATACAGCACTTGAGCACTAAACAGGATGAAGGAAATTGGGTCATGGGAATGTTAGAATATTCAATTGCACCTCAATGGTTTTTCTCTGTTTCTGATCAGTACAATTATGGAAATGAAATAGATGCTAAAAAAATTCATTATTATAACCTCGGATTTGGTTTTAACAGAAGTTCAAGCAGAGTGCAACTTTCTTATGGCAAACAGCGCGAAGGGATTTTATGTGTTGGTGGGGTATGCCGATTAGTTCCAGCTGCTTACGGCTTTAACATTACAATTACCAGTAGTTTTTAATTTTTTATTCCTAATATTATGAAAAATATATATTTTGTATTTCTGTTTTTATCATCTGTTATTATTTTATCCTGCGATAAAGTGGATGAACCTTACACTTCTGCGGTTCCTGCAAAAGATTGGTATGGAAAAAGAATATTATTAGAAGATTATACTGGTCATACTTGTATTAATTGTCCGGCAGCTGCTGCAGTTGCAGCTAATATTAAAACTTTATACGGGGATAAAGTTATCATTATTTCTGTTCATGCTGATTATTTTGCCAAACCTGTATTACCTGAATTTCCAGAAGATTTCAGAACAACAGCCGGTGAAATCTGGTATAAATTTTTTGGCTTCTTAGGAAATCCTTATGGCATGATTAATCGCAAAGGATTTACAAATTCAACACAGATATTGGGACCCGGAGCCTGGGCAGCTAAAGTGGGAAGCATTATGACTGAGCTTCCTGAAGTTGAAATTTCTGTTGCCCCTATCTATGATTCTACTACAAAAACTTTAACAGGGAATGTTAAAACAAAATTCCTGAAAACAATCAGGAAAAAACTTAAACTACAAATAGTATTAACAGAAGATAGTATTGTTGCACCTCAAAAAGACGGAAATATTACGGTGCCTAATTATATCCACCGGCATATGATGAGAGGAGCTATCAATGGAAGTTGGGGAAGCGTTTTAACAGATGGTTTGAACAATACTCCCATTGAAACAGAATTATCTCAAAATATACTATTTACTTTTGACTCATCATGGAAAAGTAAGCACTGTACAGTAGTTGCCTTTGTTTATGATGCAGATACTTACGAAATATTACAGGTTGCAGAAAAGCACTTAGAATAAAATATTGCAAATAACAGGTAATATAAAAATTTAAGTTTTAAATGAATTAACTAAAAAATAGGCAATGTGGTCAAAAATGGTGCTTTTTTTTAGAAAATAGTTTTGTACTTTT
>JBMOKG010000037.1:0-45664 GCA_049315385.1 Bacteroidales bacterium | reverse complement strand
TAAACTTTATTTTCCTCGTAAAAGTTGCATTAATTACTTGAATTTAGGAAATAAAGGACAGGCAACAAAACCAATTCAATTATTAATAGAATAACTTATGGTGAAAAAAAATCAATTAGTAAACAAAACTATAAGCTTTCTTAGATGGTTTCCTGTAAAAAATATTGTTTATATTTTACAAACAAAAATTCGAAAATGCAAATGTTGTGAAAACTTATCTCTTATTATTTCTTTAGGCAAGGGTGAAGAATCAAAAAGGTGCATTTTTTGTTTGGCAAATCTTAGGTATGAGATTATTTCAGAGTATGTTAAAAAAGAATTTGCAAACAACTTAAGCACCACTAATATTTTAGAATTAGATTTTAATTCTCCTTTGAAAAATTTATTGCAAAACTCTAAAGAATATATTATGACTTATTATTCTCCATTCGATATGGTTGGGACATTCAAAAATGGTATCAGATGTGAGGATATAACTAATCTAACGTTTGAAAATGATAAATTTGACTTAATTGTTTCTTCTGATGTACTTGAACATGTTCATAATATAGAGCAGGCATTTAGAGAAAGTGCCCGTGTACTTAAAAAAGGAGGGATTCATTTATTCACAGTTCCAATACATGATGGTCTTACTTTTAAAAGATGTGAATTTGTTAATGATGAATTGCATCATATAGTAGAACCAGAATATCATTACGACCCACTGAACAAAAATGGATGTATTGTGTTTTGGACGTTTGGCACAGATATCACTGATTATTTTATTAATGAGGCATTCAAAATTGACATTGTATCAGGTCCACAAGGAATAGATAAACGATACTTATTAGCTTTAAAGAAAATTTAATAAAAATTTATTGTTACTGATTTTGAATGAAAATAAATTAATATTAACTAAATTATAAAATTATGCAAAAATTGACTTATGACAATTTTGAAAAATTACAACTAAATAAACCTGTTTATAGGATTAAATATTTTGCTCAATATTGTAAAAATAAATGCGTACTTGATCTCGGAAGTTATGATGAAACAGCTTTTAACTTAAAAACAGATACTGATTATTGGTTGTTTTCTGTTTTAGAAAAAAACACTAAAGAATTGGTCGGGATTGATATTGCATTACCTCAAGAATCAATTGAATATAAATCAGCTTCGATTTTCAAGAAAGACGTTTTTGAAATAAATATTAATTTTCAACCTAATTTGGAAATAATTACTGCCGGTGAAATATTAGAGCACTTACCTAGTCCATCTGAATTTTTAAAATTTATTAAAAGTGAGTTTCATGGAAAAGAACTTTTATTAAGTACACCAAATGGGCTAAATTTTGGGAATACATTAATGGGTTTAATAAAAAGAGAAGTTCAGCATATAGATCATTTACATGTTTTTACGTATAAAACATTAAATACATTATGTGAAAGAGCAGAATTTGAGGAATGGGAAATAATTCCTTATCATTTCTTTGCTACAGAAATGAAACTTAAATCCAAAAGCAAGTTAATGAAAGGATTAATTACATTAATAGAAAAAACAATTAATGGTGTTGAATTTTTCTTCCCATTGTTATCTATGGGTTATATGGTAAAAATAAAAATATAATTTATGATAGATTCTCCACTGGTTAGTATTTGTATTCCAACATTTAATGCTGAATTATATATAGGAGAAACATTGCAAAGTATACTAAATCAGACTTATAAAAATATTGAGATTCTCATCGTAGATGATTGTTCGAAAGACAAGACTGTTGAAGTCATTCGTAGTTTTTCGGATTTGAGGATATTGCTTTATCAAAATGAAGTTAACCTTGGTGTTGAAGGAAACTGGAACAAAGTTTTACTATTGTCTTCAGGCAAATACTGTAAAATGATGGGAGCTGATGATATTCTTTATCCAAACTGTATTGAAGAGCAACTGAAAGTATTTGAAGATATTAATAATAAAGGCATTGTTTTGGTTACATCTTTTAAAGATGTTATCAATCAGAATGGAAAAGTGATTTTGAATCGTAAATTTCCTGGTAAAGGAAGGGTAAAAGGAATAACGGCAATTAAGAAATGTTTACATCGTGGAACTAATGTTATTGGAGAACCTGTTGCCGGACTTTTTAGAAAAGAAATACTTGAAGATACCGGTTATTATAATGGCGAAAATCTTTATATGATCGATATTGACCTTTGGATTAGAATATTAAAGTTTGGGGATTTATTTGTAATTGACAAAACGTTATATGCTTTCAGAATTTCTACACAATCTTTAAGTACAAATATTGGCTTTGCACAAGTCAAACTTTTTAATACTTTTGTCGATAAATTGTTTGCCGATAAAATTTATCATATTAGTATTTTTGATAAAATGTTTTCGAAAACTATGGCATTGGCAATGGGCATAGCCCGAAATCTAATTTATTTGATTTATTTCAAAAAATAATTATTATGCTCATTTCAATTGTTATACCCTCCTATAATGAGGAAGAAGTAATTGCAGAAAGCTACAGACGATTGATAAATGTCTTCAAAGATAATAATTTACAAGACTTTGAACTCATTTTTATCAATGATGGTAGTCGCGATAGAACAATGTATATTCTCAAAGAAATTGCTTCAAAAGATATTCGTGTGAAATTACTAAATTTTTCAAGAAATTTTGGGCATCAGGCTGCTGTTACTGCTGGTTTGAAAGAATGTAAAGGAAGTGTCGCTGTGATTATTGATGCTGATTTACAAGATCCGCCGGAAGTGATACCTGAGATGTTAAAAGTTTATGAGAAAGAAGAATGTAATGTAGTATATGGTGTTCGCAATAAAAGAGAAGGAGAGCGTTTTTTTAAATTATTGACTGCTAAAATATTTTACCGTGTATTAAATTCATTGTCAGATATTTCATTCCCTGTAGATACCGGAGATTTTCGTTTGATTGACCGCAAAGTGATAGATGCTTTCAATAATCTGCACGAAAAAAATAAATACATACGCGGATTAATTGTATGGCTTGGCTTTAAACAATGCCCGGTCTATTATACACGTGAAGCCCGTTTCGCAGGTGAAACTAAGTACCCTTTTAGTAAAATGCTTAAATTTGCCTCTATCGGTTTATTTTACTTTTCCAAAAAACCATTAAAACTTGCTACTTCTGTTGGATTTCTGAGTATTTTTGCCGGATTATTTTATGTATTAATGATTATTGCAAGTCAGATTTTTGGATTTGGACATGTGGTAAGTGGATGGACATCAACAATTATCGTAATTATCTTTTTTGGAGGAGTACAACTTTTAACAATAGGAGTATTGGGTCAATATATTGGTAGTTTGTTTGATGAAGTAAAAAACCGCCCCGAATTTGTAATTGCAGAAAAAATTAATTTTAATGAGTAATTAATAGAAATATGAGTAAAACAATACAATACAAAAATCCGAATATTATCAAGAAAGTAAATGAAAAGGAGAATGTGAATACTCCTGCAAAAGCAATTACTTTCTCTATTATTGTTCCATTGAATGCTCAACATAATCAACTTGCTTTTTTCCTTGAAAGTATAAAGAAAATCAAGCAAGAAAATTATGCAAAGTTTGAATTGATTTTGGTCAATAATGAATGTTCAAATGAGATGATTCAAACCATCGAACAGGATGAAATTTATAAATCTTTAAGTGCTCAAAACGTAGTTAAGATTTATAAAACAAGCGGTTTACTTAAAAAAGCAAAAGCAATTCAGTTTGGAATTAAAAATGCTACTAAAGATTTTGTATTGGTTTTTGATATAGATAGACTTAATAATTCGTTTAATATCAATGATCTATTTTCAATAAAGAAAGAACTGATTGCTAAAATTGGGATTCCTGTTTTTCAGCAAAAAGAAAAAACAAAGCGAGATTTATTAGATTATTCTTTGTTATTAGGAGAAAAAGCATTGCTTTCATATTTATTTTCTAATGTTGCTTTTTCCAAAAACGACTATCAATTTGAAATCAATTACCAGCTTAAGCAATTGGAAGTTGAAACTGAAGAAATTGCTGTATTTCAGGCAAATCCTTTTTTAAAGACAAGAAAACCTTTTTTTATTACCAATGTCTTGAAAAATTATTTAAACTTTATTAATTGGTTTCTGATAATTCCGGTAAGAGAATTAAAATCAAAACCTATTAGTGAAACATTACCTAAAAAATTAAAAGAATCTTCGGCTTTCAGGCTAGCATTTGCGAGTATAGCGATTATTACTTTGTTAGCTATGCCAATGATGGCTTATTATACAGGTAATTCAGCTGACGAAGATTTTTACCAGTATCCTCAGGCTTTAAAGCTTTTCAAGTATTATACTTCTTTAGGGAAAGACACAACTTATAAAGGTGTTGAAGGTATGGAAAACTATGGTATGTCTTTCGATGTAATCACAGTTGTAGTGAATAAAATTTTTAATATTGATAAAATTTTTGAATCTCGTCATGCAATGAATGCTCTGGTAGGATGGTTTGCTATGCTTTTCTGTGGATTATTGGCATACAGGTTGGCTAACTGGAGGGCTGCCCTCATTACTTTTTTTATGATGTTCTTTTCGCCCCGATTTCTGGGTCATTCCTTCAATAATCCCAAAGATATTCCCTTTGCAATGGCATATATATTTACCATTTATTATATTATTCGATTTTTGCAACAGTTTCCAAAACCAACAAAAAAGATCAGCTTTTATCTTGCATTAGGTATTGCGATGGCAATTAGTGTTCGTATCGGAGGATTATTATTGGTCGCTTATTTGGTAATGTTTGTTGGATTTTATTTTTTGTTTACAACCAACATTAAAAAATGGTTTACTACAGAAAGTATGGGGAGAATAAAAAAACTTTTAATCTATGCTATCATTATTTCAATTGTAGGCTATTTTATGGGATTACTTTTATGGCCATATGCTCTTGAATCACCTATCAGTAATCCGCTAAAATCATTAGCCTTTATGTCGAATTTTAATGCAAGTCTTCGTCAGATTTATGAAGGTGTTTCTATCTGGAGTGATAAAGTACCCTGGTATTATACTATAAAATATATCATGATTTCAATCCCTGTTTCTGTGATAGTTGGAGCTATTTTATATATATTCTTATTGAAAAAGAAAGATCTTCAGTTTTTCTGGGCTTTTGTAATTTTATTTGCTTTTGGTTTTCCTATCTTTTATATTGCGTACAAACATTCCAATGTTTACGGAGGATGGCGTCATGCTATGTTTACTTACCCAACATTGGTAGTTGCTGCCGGTTTAGGTTTCAATAGTTTGATTGATGTTTTTAAAAACAAATATCTTAAAATCGGGACTGCCTTAATTCTTGTATTATTAACTTCAGGAGCCATCAGACATACAATAAAAAATCATCCTTTTGAATACGTGTATTATAACGAATTGGTAGGTGGTGTTAAAGGAGCTTATGGAAATTATGAAATGGATTATTATGTTCACAGCTTAAGAGAAGCAGCTGAATGGGTAAAAGAAAATGCGGATAAAGATAGCCACATAACAGGAAGGAAAATTAAAGTTGGTGCATGGATTACTTCCCCTGTTTCTTATTATTTCAGAAAAGATACTGCTAAATTTGAAGTTGTTTTTATCCGTTATTACGAAAAAGGGAATACAGACTGGGATTATGCTTTATTTGTAAATATGGGTATAAATCCAGCACCGTTAAAAAATGGCAGCTGGCCTCCGGCTAATACTGTTCATACCATAAATGTAGATGGAAAACCAATCTGTGTAGTATTAAAGCGAACTGATAGAAGCGATTTATTAGGTGCTCAGGCAATGCAGCAAAATGATACTACAAATGCGATTCGTTATTTTAACAAAGCACTTCAGTATGTGCCTACAAATGAAACGGTTCTCCTGAATCTTGCGGATGTATATACAAAAATGCAAAGACTGGATAGTGCTGATCTTTACATTAAAAGATTGTTGAAGTTTGACCCGGAACTTGATAATGCTTTGTATTCTCAGGCTGTGATATATTTTTATAAAAATGATATTGAAAACACATTGCTTACTACAAAACGTATTATCAAGAATAATGTAAAGTACTATATGGCTTATTATATTGCGGCTTATGCTTATATGCGTAAAAATGATTCTTTTGCAGCAATACAATCATTAGAAAAATTGTTAGAGCAAAACCAGGGATTTAAACCTGCTTATATGTTGTTGGCACAAATATATCAACAACAGGGAGATAATGAAAAGGCTCAGCATTATCAAAGTATTGCAAATCAGCTTCAATAAAATTATAAAAAAGCTAACAAATTAAATTTTGTTAGCTTTTTTAATTTCTCTTAAAATTGGAATTAATAAGTACTTTGGCATTCTCCCATCTTCCTTTTAGCGAATCTTTTTCAATAATTTTTCCTTCATTGTCTAAAAACTGACCAAAATTGTTCTTCTTAATTACTTTCATCTTTCCATTACTTATAAACTCAATGACAAGTTTTTTTAAGCTATCCTGGGAAATGTTAGGGAAAGATTTTCCAATTTGTAAACCAATATCATTGTTCCAAAAATCCATATCTGAGCTTATTTTATCAGGAAAGCTTCCATCTTCCAATCGATGTTTTTTGTAGTCCAGATAATTTCCTTTTTCATGTGCATTTCCCAATTTAATTGCTTTTCGATAATTTATCTTTTGTGACAGGGATGCCATCCAAAAAGCATGGCGGAAAGCATCCACCTGACCTCCGTTCGCATCACCATCCAAAATGTTTGATTTTTGGACAGAGTCTGTTTGTAAACGTACAAATTGTGTGATTTTCCAGGCTTTTCCAGCAACAAAAATATGACTGATTACCCAGCATTTTTCAGGTCTACTTAGTTTGTTAAACTGTTGACAACGTGTTGTTTTAGTTTGACTCAACAGATTAAATTGACTCAACAGGATTACAACAGTAAAAAGTAAAAATTTATTTTTCAAACTTAATAAAGCTAAAGTTGTTTATTTTTCATCAAAAATACTAATTTAAATTACAAAAAATAGATACTGTATTCTAATTTACCTTACATTTGTTAAAAAAATCACCTATGATTTATATTAGTCGCAGAGAAAGATTTAATGCTGCTCACAGGCTTTTTCGTGCCGATTTTACGGATGAAAAGAATATGGAAGTGTTTGGTAAATGCTCTAATCCTAATTGGCATGGACATAACTACGAACTTTTTGTAACCGTTAAAGGAAATATTAATCCAGAGACAGGCTTTTTAATCAATCTAAAGGACTTAAGCAGGATAGTAAATGAATTTGTTATTAATAAACTGGATCATAAAAATGTAAACCTGGAAGTAGATTTTATGCAGGGAAAATTAGCATCTACTGAAAATCTTGCTAAAGCTATATGGGATGAAATTGAATTACCTATAAAAGATTTAGGTGCAACATTACATTGCATTAAATTATTTGAAACCGAGAATAACTTTGTTGAATATTTTGGCTAAATAATAAAATTATGGATAAAAAAACTAAAAAAGAGTGTTTTGAGGAACACCATCTTGATGGATATGAAAAACTGGATCTTTATAATCCTTCTACTATCAAAAAATTATCCCATCATTATTATGAAATTTTAAAATTAATTGGCGAAGACCCTGAGAGGGAAGGATTACTGGATACTCCAACCAGAGTTGCCAAAGCCATTCAATTTATGACTCATGGTTATGATGCCAATCCTCAGGATATTCTAAAATCAGCCATGTTCAAAGAAGATTACCGCCAGATGGTTATTGTAAAGGATATTGAAATTTATTCGATGTGCGAACATCACATGGTTCCTTTCTTTGGGAAAGCTCATGTAGCTTATATTCCAAACGGATATATCGTTGGATTAAGTAAAATACCAAGAGTAGTAGATGCTTTTGCCCGCCGTTTGCAGGTGCAGGAAAGATTGACCACGCAAATCAAGGATTGTATTCAGGAAACCTTAAAACCATTGGGTGTGGCTGTTGTAATTGAAGCAAGACATCTTTGCATGTCGATGCGGGGAATTCAGAAGCAAAACTCTGTTACGACAACTTCTGATTTTACTGGTGCTTTTTTAGCAGATAAAACACGCCAGGAGTTTTTGCATCTGATCAGTGCGCATTTAATCTGATAATTTTGCCAAAAAGCACTAAGATTCTGTTTTTGTCTGGATTTGGAGATTTTGCTTTTTAAAGTTTAGTTTACTATTGTCAGATAAACTTTTAAAACAGAAATATAATTGAGATTTTTCACTTCGTTCAAAATGACAATCAATTATTTATATTTTGGTGTGGGTTATGAAAGCGGCTTCGCCGCTTTCATAACCCACACAGCAAAAAAAGTTGTAATAAGCTGCCATACTGAGCAAAGCGAAGAATCTGAAAATTTATTTCGGACACTATTGTTTTAGTTTACCAAAAATATTTTCGGGAAATTTATTATTTGCAAGCTGTTTATATCTGTTCAAATATGAAGATTTGTTTTTCTTTTAGAATATTTCTTTCCATAATCAGTTACATTTTATATACTTAATGTAAAACTATAAATTTCCGGGTTTTGAAAATATTTGTCTTTGTTTTCTGATTAAAAACATGAATGTTACAGAAATAAATGCCATTTCCAAGATCAGCGATGGGTATTTTTATTTGATTACAAAAGCTATATTCTTTAGTATATAATTGCTTGCCGTAAATATCGTTAATTTCAACTGTATATGAATTATATTCTTTTCCATCAACTACCTGAATATATAGTTGTGTTTTTGCAGGATTCGGGAATATATTAAATTCAGGAACAATATCTTCTTTTTTAGTTTCTGAAATTGAAATACTTGAAGAATTCCCTTTGTAAAAGCACAAACCTCCTGCGGCATTTCCAACAAAAATATCCTGATATCCATCATTATTAATATCTGCAATTGCAACTCCTGAGCGGATGCCATCATTAATCTGATATTTTTGAGAATTCTGAATAAAAAACAAGGTATCTGTCAACGTAAACTTCCCTGTTAGATTATTGTCAATATTTTTATAATAATAAATCTTGCCTTCATCATTTCCAGTAATTAATCTGGTTTCTCCGGTAATTGTTCTGAAAAAACAAGGTGTACTGTATCCGTAGTTTGAAATATCGTAATTAGTAACATCCACGCTACCTAAACTATCAGTAATTAAACTAAATACTGCTAAAGTCGAAGTACCTGTGTTTTTATAATAATTAATATTTCCTTTACGAGCTATGATGTTATTGGAAGCATCTTTCCATAATTGCTGGCGTTCACCAATCAATAAATCTAATAAGCCATCTTTATTTAAATCAAACAGTTGTGGAGAACTATATTCACCAACATTAATATTCTGATAATTTGATTGAGCAAGAACAAAATCAGGGTTTGACGGAGTCGAATTATTTGAAAATAAATATAGTTTACCATTTAAATTTCCAATTATCATTTCAGCTTTTCCGTCATTGTTGATATCACCAAAAGTAGGATATACTGATTGCAAATGTAAAGAAGAAATATGGGCAAAATCTCTGGTAATCATTTTAAAAACCGGAGTTATTGTCGTTCCAATATTTTTAAATAATGCTATTTTAGAAATGAAAACAGAATGTAAAATTCCATTTTGCAAATAGGTAGAATCTCTATAGCCAATATTACTGACAAATAAATCTATAAGTCCATCATTATCATAATCATATAAAACGGGATAAGCTGCTGTTCCCAAATCTATCATTTCTTTTTGCAAAAAATTTTCAGTTTGAAATTGAAAAACCGGAATTGAATTTGTTCCAGTATTTTTATACAACCAGCTACTTTTAAATGATTCTGCAGTGGTTAGGTTAGGATCGAAAGGAGAAACCAATAAATCTTTCTTACCGTCATTATCAACATCTAAATACTGTGCTGAAGGAAAAGAAGGAATATTTAATCTATTAGTAATAGAAGGGAAATTAGTATCCTGAGCTATTATAAAAGCTGTATCGGTTGTCCCTCCGTTTGTAAGTTTTACTAGATTAGAATAATCAACATCTCCAACTAAAAGATCTTTTAATCCATCTCCGTTCATATCTATCGCCAGCAATGTGGAACCTGAATGTTTACTGCTGGTTTTATTCTTACAAACAAATGATTTGGAACCAGTATAACAACTATCCAGTTGTAAAACGTTGGAAGCTTCACTTTCTGCAAAACACCCCCAGCTTTCAGCTGTTAATTTAAAATCAAGTGAATCTAAAGTGTTATATTTTTCCATAGAAAGATTTTTATGGTAATTTACATACTTACCAAGCACCCAAAAATTTAGAATGTCTAAATCTCCATCATTGTCAATGTCTGTAATTGCTGGAAAATCCTCAGTAAGACAAAACAGATTCGTATAGATACCATTGTAAGATGATAAAATAGGGTTTTTTACTAACTTAAAAAGCAGTGAAGTAGTTGATATGTTTTTATATACTTTAATACCTCCGTTGGAATAAGTAAAAATATCTTCTTTACCATCATTATTATAGTCTAAAAGCTCTACCCAGCTTTGTAAGCGGGGAAACTGAACAGCATATTCAGGTGCGAAGTTATAGCTTACTAAATTTGCTGTTCCAGTGTTAATGAATGTCAGAATTCTATTCCCGATTTTATCAAAAATAAAGAGATCTTTAATCCCATCAAAGTTTAAATCTATAGAAGAAAACTGACAGCTATTCATACCACCTGTCCATGGATAGAGCAGCGGAGTTCCAATGCTGTCCTGAACCTGAATGCTATTATTTTTTACAAAGACATAATCATAGGTTTGTGAGTAACAAAAATTGTTGATTTGTATTAATAAAAAAGTCAATACAATGAATAACTGTAAAATCTCAGTTTTAATTTTTAGTCTTTTACTTTCTGATTCCATGATTTGTAAATTGAAAATACTAGTTAAAGCTGAATAGTAAACATGAAATTTTATTTCCCAATTTCACATATCATTGCTTTTACAATGTTTTCTGCACCTTCTGCTATTTGAGCTATATTACTATCAAGCATATAACAGGGAGTTGTAAATACTTTGAAATTAGTATCTTTTATAACTTCAGCCTGCTGAGTTATATGATGATTTCCTCCCATTTTTTCTATTTTCAAAGCAGTTTGTTCATCAACGCCAATAGTGACATCCACTTTACCGAGAATTTTTGTGATAACAACAGGAGCAATACATAATGCACCAATAGGTTTGTTAGCAGTATGCATAGCCTTTACTGCTTTAACAACATCTTCATTTACAGTACAATCAGCACCCTGAAATGCAAATGTAGAAAGGTTTTTGGCACATCCAAAACCACCGGGAAAAATCAATGCATCAAACTGAGTTGCATCAAATGTAGATAATGCCTGGATTTTTCCTCTGGCAATTCTGGCAGATTCAATTAGTACATTTCGTTTTTCATTTGTTTCTTTCCCGTTAAAATGATTAATTACATGGTATTGTTCGATATCTGGAGCGAAAATTTGATAGCTCCCTCCATTTTTAACAATAGCAAGCATTGTTAAAACAGCTTCATGGATTTCTGTTCCATCGTAAACACCACATCCAGATAAAACAACTGCAAATATGTTCATTGTTTTTAGTTATTTATTAATGGTTATTGGTTAATAGAGATTAGTTATTGGTTCGTTGAAATAGTTAAAGTAGGATCACATAGTTAAAGGTTTTGAGTTATTATGTTGTTGATTCTTTTGCTTTTTTGAGATATGAAATATAACCATTCAACATTTTTAAACAAATTATTATTTTCTCCCTAAAGTTATTCATTTCTGATTCTGTTAAATATCCGCAATCAAAAGCACAAATAAGATGATCAAGTGTTTCATAGACAGAACCTCTTGCCTGACGACAAAACTGAATGTTTTCCTGATAATGAAACCGGCCATAACCTTCAGCTATATTAGCTGTTACTGATCTTGATGCTCTTATTAGCTGATCTTTTAATCTAAATGTTTCTTCTTTATGCAGCTTTTTAGAAAATTCCCAGATTGAATTTCGTAATGCGCTGCATTCTTTATATACATCCAAATCTTCAAAACTATTCATCTTCTTTGGTTATTGCTTTTTTGTTTTTTGTTTTTTGTTAATGTGTTGATTATATTTTGAGTAGTTTTAATGTTTTGGATTATTTAATTATGTTATTAAAATTACATTTTACGTTCTTCCTTTTTCTATTAACAATTAACCAATAACCATTAACTATTCTCTATATCTCGGGTAATCTATTGAATAATGCAAGCCAATACTTTCTTTCCGTTCCATGGCCATTTTTATAATAAGATAACCAATATTGATTAAGTTTCTCAATTCGCAAAGCTTAGTAGTTAAAATTGATTTATCATATAAATCTTCAGTTTCCTTATACAAAATGTCTAATCGGTCGAAAGCTCTTTTCAAACGCAGATTAGATCTGACAATACCAACATAATTTGACATAATCAATTGCAGTTCTTTCAGTGATTGTGTAATAAGGACCATTTCCTCGTTCATAACCATACCTTCTGAATTCCAATCAGGAATTTCGTCACAATAGTTTATATTATTTATTTGTTGTAACGCATTTATACTAGCTCTGTTTGAGAAAACAAGAGATTCAAGCAGTGAGTTGGAAGCCAGTCTATTAGCTCCGTGCAAACCTGTAGAAGCACATTCACCCGATGCATATAGGTTAAAAATAGAACTTCTTCCCCATTCATCCACCTTAATGCCTCCACAGTTATAATGTGCAGCTGGTACAACCGGTATCATATCCCTGGTAATATCAATGCCAATACTTAGACACTTAGCATAAATTGTAGGGAAATGATCAATCAGTTTGTTTTTATCGAGATGACGTGCATCAAGATACAAGTAATCCCATCCATTTATTTTCATTTCGCTGTCAATAGCTCTTGCTACTATATCACGGGAAGCCAGTGATCCTCTTCTGTCATATTTCTGCATAAACTCATTCCCGTCATGGCTTTTTAATATCGCACCGAAACCTCTTAATGCTTCAGTAATCAGAAATGATGGCTTTTCGTTAGGATTGTACAATGAAGTAGGATGAAACTGGATAAATTCCATGTTTTCAACTTTTCCTTTTGCTCTGTATACCATAGCAATACCATCTCCTGTTGAAATAGCCGGATTAGTGGTAGTATTATATACATTGCCATTGCCACCGGTGGCAATTAATGTTATTTTAGATAAATAAGTATCTATTTCATTGGAGGTTTCATTGAGGACATAAGCACCATAACATCTGATATCATTTGTACGGCGGTTAACTTCAATTCCTAAATGATGTTGAGTGATAATATCAACTGTAAAACAATTTTCAAGAATTTCAATATTAGGATGGTTGGCAATACTATTTAATAAAGCTCTTTCAATTTCATTGCCTGTATTGTCTTTATGGTGAAGAACTCTGAATTCTGAATGCCCACCTTCTTTTGCTAAGTCATACATTCCGGATGCATTTTTATCAAAATTTGCACCCCATTCAATAAGCTCTTTTATTCTTTCAGTAGATTCTGTAATTGTGATACGAACTATCTTTTCATTTGATAATTCATCTCCAGCAATCATGGTATCTTTAATATGTTTCTCGTAAGTATCAGGAGTATACATTACAGCAGCAATACCACCTTGAGCATATTTAGTGGAACCCTCTTCAGCTTTGGATTTTGTAATAATACAAACTTTCCCGAAATCAGCTACTTTAAGTGCGAAGCTTAAACCAGCAATGCCCGAACCAATAATTAAAAAATCAACTTTCTTTCTCATTCATCTAAATTATTTAGCTTACAAAAATACAAAACTAAAGGCATTCTATGGATGAAGAATGAAATTATATTTTAAAGAGGATTGTTTTAAAAAATAAAAATAGTCCTAAAATATTGGAATTTGAGGATATATTAAAAAAGAGGAGTTGCTCAGAATTAAACTCCTTTAAAGATTACAAAATGCTTATTCGCCTAATGGATAGATAATTCCAATGTTAATGCCAATATATGAAGCATCAGAAAATGTAATATGATAGGTTGCGCTTGCTCCATATTTAAGTCCATCACCCAACCAAAAACCTACTGTTGGAGAAACACCAAATTTTTTCTCATTAGTTGCATGTTCTATTGATAGTTTTGCAGGCTCTAAAATTACGCCACCAACAGTTACAGCATCAGAAGCAGGTGTAGTATAATTTGAATAGACAAGATAAAGACCTAAACCAGTACCAACATAAGGCATAAAACCATCTGTATTTAAAAAGAATTTAAAATCAGCAAAAATTGGGATGATTCGGGTAGAAGAATTAGATCCTGCCGGGTAATCAATTCCTTTAAAAGTGTAAAAACCAGTATTAAATCCAATAGCGATTTTCTCGTTCAATGTATAGGCAGCAGTAGCATAACCACCAAAACCCATATTATACCCTTGTTGGAAACTACCCATGGGATTAGCAACTCCGGCATTTACACCAACACTAATCTGAGCATTTGTAACAGATGAAAAACCAGCTATTAAGAAAAACACCAATATAAGAGTCCAAATTTTTTTCATAATTTTATTGCATTTAGTAATAATATTTCAGAGTACAATAATACTACTTTTTTTGCAAATTATATCCATTTTCTATCAAAAATATTTAAAAAATGATTTTGAAGAAATGTAAAAGCAATGGTGATGAAGATAGTATATGGAATATTTTTAAATTTTACAGAAATCTCTATAAAAAAAGAGCTCAAATCTGAGCTCTTTTTTTTTTATAATTGCTTAAGGTTTATTTTCCTAATGGATAAAGAATTCCAACATTTATACCTAAGTATGCATTAGAACCGCCAGTAACAAAAATCATATTATAATCAATACTTGCACCATATTGAAAACCATCTCCCATCCAAAAACCTACTTTTGGAGAAATACCTAAATTACTACCACCGCCATTATTAAACATATACATGCCAAGACCAGCACCAGCATATGGTTTAAAATTCTCAGCAGAAAAATAATATTTGAAATCTGCAATAATTGGAATTATAGTTGAAGAAGGACCGGTAATATCGCCCAAAAAAGGCAGAGAAATTGTTTTACCGGCAAAAGAATATACTCCAATATTTAAGCCAAGTGTCATGTTATCGTTTAACGTATATTCTCCGATAGCAGAGCCACCAAATCCCATACCAACTGCATCACCAAAAGTACCCATTGGTAATGCAATTCCTGCTTTAGCACCAATACTGATTTGAGCATTTGATGTAGAAGTAAATCCGGCTATCAATACAACCGCCAATACAATTGTCATTAATTTTTTCATAGTTTTTTAAATTTTAATTTATAATTTGAATTAACAACACAATATTAGTATATAAATGTTCAAAATTTATTTTTGATTTTAGTTTTTTATTAACAGTTTTCTGTTGATAAATTGATATTTGATTGATCATCTCAGGAAAAATCATTATTTTTGCATTTAAAATCAAATTAATAATATGAATACGAAGAAATTATTCCTTATTTTTAGACTTTTAACAGCAATACAATTAATTTCAATTTCAGCAAAAGCAGATGAAGGAATGTGGATTCCAATGCTTTTAGAACAATTGAATCAAAAGGAAATGCAAACCATGGGAATGAAGATAACAGCAGAAGATATATACAGTATCAATCATTCCAGCCTGAAAGATGCAATATTGCTTTTTGGAAGTGGTTGTACAGCAGAATTTGTGAGCAGTCAGGGATTAATTTTCACCAATCATCATTGTGGATATGGAACCATACAATCGCACAGTTCATTGGACAAAGATTATTTAACCAAAGGTTTTTGGGCCATGAAAACGGCTGAAGAATTGTCTAACCCGGGCTTAACAGTAACTTTACTGGTAAGAATGGAAGATGTTACAACAAAAGTAATGGCTGTAATAAATAAAAGTATGACTGAGGTTCAACGTGACGAAGCTATTGAAAAAATAAGTAAAGAAATTGCGAAAGATGCCATTAAAGGAACTCATTATAATGCCAGTGTAAAACCATTTTATTATGGCAATCAATATTATTTGTTCGTAAGTGAAGTTTTTAAGGATGTGAGGTTAGTTGGTGCGCCTCCTTCTAATATTGGTAAATTTGGAGGTGATACTGATAACTGGATGTGGCCGCGGCATACCGGTGACTTTTCTGTATTTAGGGTTTATGTGGGAAAAGATGGCAAACCAGCAGATTATTCTCCTGATAATGTTCCCTATAAGCCTAAGAAGCATCTGGATATATCATTAAAAGGAGTAGAAAAAAATGACTTCACCTTTGTTTTTGGATACCCGGGGAGAACTCAACAATACTTAACTTCTTATGCAGTGGATTTATTATCGAACTTTGACAATCCTGCTCGTATAAAAATGAGAGACAAACGCCTCGAAATTATTGGCAATGATATGAATAATGATAAATTAGTCCGCATACAATATTCTGCTAAATATCAAGGAATAGCTAATGCTTGGAAAAAATGGATAGGAGAAGACAAAGGAATACAAAGATTACAAGCGGTTACAAAGAAACAGGCATTTGAAAAATCTTTTGTAGATTGGGTAGCTCAGGACGAACTTAGAAAGAAAGAATATGGCAATCTGATGAAGGATTTTGAAAATACGTATAAGATTTTAAAGCCTTATACTATGGCAAGTGTATATTTTTCAGAAGCCGGACTAGCCCCTGAAATCATACGTTTTGCCTATGGTTTTAAAAAGCTGGTTGATCAAAGCAAAGATAAATCTATCAAAGCGGATGAACTTCAAAAAACAACAAATCAATTTATTAATGGATTGGCTGCATATTTTAAAAACTATAATATTAATACTGATCAGAAAATATTTACTGAACTCATAAAATTGTATTATAACGATTGTGATAAAGCTTACCACCCTGCTATTTTTAGCAATATTCAAAGTAAATTCAAAGATAATTTTAATCAATATGCTGATATGGTTTACAATAAATCATTGATGGGGTCTAAAGAAAAACTAAATAATTTCTTATTGCACTATAAAGCCAGTGATTACCGTAAAATAGAAAAAGATCCTGCTTATCAACTGGCATTGAGTATTTATGAAAATTACATTAACAATATTCAGGATCATATAATTTCATTAAATGATAAAACTGACAGCTTGTACCGGATTTATGTCAAAGCCATGATGGAAATGCAGCCTGGTAAAAGATTTTTTCCTGATGCAAATTCAACATTACGGGTTGCTTATGGAAAAGTAAATGATTATTATCCCCGTGATGGTGTACATTATTTGTATTATACAACTATAGAAGGGATTATGCAAAAAGAAGACAGTACGATATATGATTATGTTGTTGAACCAAAACTTAAGGTATTATACAAAACAAAAGATTATGGGCGTTATGCCAGTAAATCCGGTGAAATGCCGGTCGCCTTTACTGCTACTAATCATACTACCGGAGGCAATTCCGGCAGTCCAGTTTTAAATGCAAACGGAGAACTTATAGGTCTTAATTTCGACCGAAACTGGGAAGGTACAATGAGTGATGTAATTTATGATCCTGATCAATGCCGTAATATTACGCTTGACA
The DNA here is from genome assembly GCA_049315385.1 of Bacteroidales bacterium. Classification (GTDB taxonomy): domain Bacteria; phylum Bacteroidota; class Bacteroidia; order Bacteroidales; family JACABE01; genus JACABE01. Next base: position 28,080 of record JBMOKG010000037.1, on the reverse strand, counting down.
TTCGTTATTGCTTGTTTATCATTGATAAATATGCCGGAGCAACTAATTTAATTAATGAAATGACAATTAAAGAATAAACAATTTCAATTAATAAATAGCATTATTTTCATCAATGACTTTTGATTTGACTCAATGATATCAATATTTTGACAAATTGGAGATTTTGCAATTATTTTTGTCCCTTATAACTGGAACTAAAATATGAATTGGATTGATTAATTAGAATTCATATTATTCAAAATAAATTTCTTACTGATTAAATCGTCAACTAACTTGTTGTAGATAATCAATTATTTTTTTGTTTTGTTTATAGTTCCCAGATTTCTTCCAAATCCCAATTGGCTCTTATTGTTATTTTTGATTGAAAATTTATCACCCTTTCAGGCTGAACTTTTTTAAGATAATTTCCTGTATCCCACTTCTTGTTACTGTTTACATCTTTTATTGCCTTTAGAAAATAAGTTCCCGGCATTAAATGTTTAAATATTAATTTAGTGTTTTTTTTAATAAATCTTTGATCAATAATTGTTTCATTTTCGGAAAGCAATTGAATAATATATGAATTAACAGTATCTTTAAAATTTACACTTAGTAAGAAATTTCCAATATCTTCAGTTGTATTTGTTTTGAAATTTACAACTAAACTATCATTGCTGTTTCCAAAAATATCAGTTATAATATCTTGTTTTAAAATTAATTTATATTCCTTGTCCTGTTTTAATTCTTTATTAATCTGAAATTTACGATGGACTAAGTCTGTATATACAGCCTTAGTTATTAAGGTGTCTTTATCTTCAATCAACAGGATAGCTATTGAGTCATAATTAAGTATTGGGTTAGGGAATGAAATGTTTATTTTAGTAAAAAAATCAGAAATCGGAGAAAGATTACACATCGGATAAACCCTTGGGATATTTATTGGAATAGGCTTGGTATTTTTCCCTTTTGTATGGGTTGTTGTAGAATCTAATATTGGTGCTAAGGTAGTTTTTTGTTTTAAACGGATATTTATTGTATCAATCAATTGATTGTTGTCATTTACTATCATATTCAATGTGTCAATTTCAGGTTTTAGCATCCAGTAAATCAGTGAATCTTTGGCTGGATTCCATTCCTCAATTTTCCAGCCGTAGTTTTCTAATCTGTTTAAGAAACTGATATTTAGATTTTTTACAGGATAACGAAATGTAAATAATACTTTGCCTTTTTTGACAAACTCAGCTTTTAGCAGGCGTTGTGTTGAATCAATTTCAGAGAAACTTCTCAAATCATTAAATGCTAAGTTCTTTTCAACTGAAATCTTTGTTTTTAAACTATCATTATGCAAACTATCTTTCAGGGTAGAATCAATCTTGATAACTGGCTTTTGGTGAGGAATTACAAGAGAATCATCAAAAGCAATTTTTTCTTTAATCTGGTCGAATTTAAAATTATTATTTGCATCTTTTAATGCAAATATTTTATAAGGGATATTTCTCAGATTATTTATAATATATTCACCATTTTCTTTTGTTTTTGAAAGATAATAAGGTTTTGTTTTATAAGGGATTGAATCATAAGTTAGATCATATAACATTACAAAAAAATCTTTTTCAGGTTTTAGAGTAAAAGCATCAACAACTTTTCCTGTAATTGTCATAGAATCAATATTACTACCTGTCGAAAACACATATTCATAAGAAGAAATTGCATTAGCTTCAGTCAAATCTACGATTGCATCACCAAAAAATAAAGTATAGGTTGTATTTTCTTTTAAATTCTCATTGAATTCAATAACTAATGTTTTCCCTTTAATTTTAACTTCAGGCATCTCATTAAATGGAGGAGAAATAAGTAGTTGATTTTTAATATCTTTGAGGACAATAAATTCATCAAAGAGAATTTCAATTTTGTTTTTATTGAAATGAACTGAATAATTTTCAGGAATACTTCTGATAGGCTTAGGTGGCTTCGTATCTTTTGGTCCACCGGAAGGGTTGACAATATTGGCACAGGATACAAAAAGTAAAAAAATTACTGCATATATACCAAAGTAAGTGGCAAATCTGTTAATGTTTCTGTTCAAAATTATATTAATATTTAAGTACAATTTGCAATTATAATTTGTTTTATGCATTCATTAAGGATTAAGAATTAAAATACCAAATAATCAGAATATTAAAGATAATCTTTTAAATAGTTGGTTAAAAACAAAAATAATTTAAAGTATGTTATAATTTATTTCCAACCGTCAGGAATTCCATAGCTGTGAACTATTTTCAGTTTGTTTGATCTTGAAATACCTCCTGGACCGTTTCCTAATTCTCCTTCAGGAATTGAAACTTTCAAATCTTTAAAATATTCTACCCATGTAGGAAAAAATTGCTTAGTATCAGGATCTTTAAAAGTCATCGGATATAATTTAAAAATTGGTTTCCCATTATTTGCATTTTTAAAAGCATCATAGATTAATTCAGAACAATAGTATTTATTATTGCTGATACAAAAGACATCATCATAAGGTCGTCCCAGTAATTTATAGGCTTCTTTCACAGCTTGTGGAATTAAATGCCGGTATTTAGGTTTTAATCTTCCGACTATTACTTTAGGATGATTGTTTTTGTCATGACTTTTTGCTAGAAACAGATCAAAAGCAGTAATACTTACTCCTTTCGATACAGCTTCTATTACAACTATTTCACCTTTTTCATTCTTTACAACCATAGCTACATGAGAAAATCTGGCTCCTTTATAACCAATAGTTACTTTTTCAACCGCATTACAAAAATCTCCACAATCTAAATCCTGAAAAAGAATATCTCCTTCTTCCGGAACAAAATTGTTATTCTGGCTGATTACTGAATTGCTCCAGATTAATAAAAATATAAGTATGGGAATAATTAATTTCATTTTCTTGTTTTGTTATGAGTAAGCTGCAAATCAGATTTATAACATATTTTGATTATTGATTTCTTTTCAAAATGCTTTACTGATAAATTCAATTTTAAATGCTTATTAATGCAAAAATACAAATGTTTAGGTAGTTTATGGATTTATGCTTGCTTTTTTTACATTTTTTTAAGTTTATTGAAAAAAAACTATTAGGTTTGTACACATATTTTCAAACACTGAATAATAAAAATGTTTTATCGAAAGAAAAAATACATTGCAGCTGCTTCGCTCTCTTCAATTGCCAGAAAACGATTTTTAAAAAATAAATTATCGCTTTGTTCACTCATTATCATAGCTTTATTTACATTAATTGCTATACTTGGTTATTTAATTACACCTGACCAAACTCCATTTTCAAATGAACAGTATCTGGAACTATCAACCAAAAAACCAGGCTTTAGTATTAAGATGTTGCAAATAAAAAAAAATGAAAAAGAAGAGAAAACAAATTTACTGTATAAAATGCTATATGGTGAAAAATCACCTTTTTTAAGAATTCCTATATATAGCTATAAGTTTGAAAAAGAATATATTGAAATAGAAACCTATACCGGAACTACCCCAAATGACGGCGAAAAAAAGAAAATTAATATTGCAAACGTTGTCTTCCCTTTAGATTATAATAGTACTGTAATTCAAATTGATAATAATTTACAATTTAAAGATATCTATGGGAGATTACATAAAGAAACAATATCTTCAATCAGAAAGACTATCGAAAGAGATAATTTTTATGTAAAACATTTTTATTTAGGGTCTGATAGGTTCGGCAGAGATATGCTTAGTCAACTTATTATAGGTACACGTGTTAGTTTGTCTGTTGGGTTTATATCAGTAATTATTTCATTGATTATTGGAATAGTATTAGGAGCATTGGCTGGATTTTTCAAAGGCTGGATTGATAATTTAATTGTTTGGTTTATTAATGTAATTTGGTCAATACCAACATTATTACTTGTCATTGCTATTACTTTTGCTTTGGGAAAAGGTTTCTGGCAGGTTTTTATAGCAGTCGGACTTACAATGTGGGTTGAAGTTGCTCGTGTTGTTAGAGGTCAGATCCTGAGTATACGCGAAAAGGAATATGTGGAAGCTGGTAGAGCTTTAGGATTTAGCAATGGAAGGATTATTTTCCGGCATATACTTCCCAATGTAATGGGTGCAGTTATTGTAATATCTGCTGCCAATTTTGCTTCTGCTATATTAATGGAAGCCGGTTTAAGTTTTTTGGGTATTGGTGTTCAACCACCTATGCCTTCATGGGGTAGTATGATCAAAGAAAATTATGCTTATATTATTCTTGATTCTGCCTATCTTGCTATAATCCCCGGTATTGCAATTATGATTGTTGTACTTGCATTTATAATAGCCGGTAATGGTTTGCGCGATGCATTGGATGTGAAGTTAACTGAAAAGTAAAAGATATGAATATTGAAGAATTACGTGAATATTGTTTGTTAAAAAAGGGAACAATAGAATGTTTTCCTTTTGATGATGTAACGTTGGTTTTCAAAGTAAGTGGAAAAATGTTTGCTTTGACAAATCTTGATGGTGATTTAAGTATTAATTTAAAATGTGATCCGGAAAAAGCAGTTGAACTTCGTGAACAATTCCCTGCAGTAAAACCAGGTTACCACATGAATAAAAAGTTATGGAATACTGTTGAAATTGATGGATCTATTAGAGATGATTTAATTAAAAACTGGATTGATGATTCTTATGACCTTGTAGTATTATCATTACCTATAAAGCTTAGGGCTAATTTAAAATAAAATACAGGAATCTTAAATTAAATAATTTTCAGATTCCCGCACTTTAAACTTAACTAAAAATGAGAAAAAAGCCAATGCTAAAGAACATTGACTTTTTTCTTTATATAGCTATAAGATTTTAAAATCAAATTTTATAGCTTGTGTTTTGCCAATACTTATATCATCTTTCTCTATGATAATTTTCCCAAGACATTCTTTTACATATTCGCCTAATTCAACATCAAGAAAATTGATAGCTTTGATTTCGAGTTTTCCTTCCTCATTTACTGTAAATTGAACTAAAACACTGCCTTCCTGAAAATTCTCTGAGGCAAAAGCAGGATATTTAACTTCCTTTGATAAAAGATTTCGTAATTCATTTTTCTGAACTATTTTATTATTATCTTTTGCAAAACTTGCAAATCCGCTTATCATTATTATGACGATAGCTACTGTGATGATTTTTATTGTTTTCATATTGCTTTATTTTTTAGTAATTATTGTTAATTCTAATTTGATGATGCAATATTAATATCATAATTAAATGTATGCAAGTTTATTAGATAACATTATAATAACTCTGCTTAAAACTATTTGGGTGAAAGATAAAAGCGAAAAATCGACTAAAACGATTGATTACTTGAGTTTAACTTGTATTTTAAGGGGTTTGTCTTATAAAATTGCAATATCGCCGATAATTTGATACTTTTGACGCTTAATTTATTCTATTGTTGGATTAAAAAATATTCTTTAAGTAGGGAAGAGTTAAAAATAAGCAATTTACTTATTAAAGAATAACAACAGATTGAATTATTAAATTATAAAATTAAACCCTGGATTTATGAAGCAGATTTCAAAAAAAATCACACAAAATATTTTATTTCAACATCTTGTATTTTGGGCAATTTTAATTTTTAGTATCTTCTTTTTGTTCTTTGGACTTGGCGGTTTTTCTTTTTCCAGTTTTACTTCTATCCGTATTTTAAGTACCTTTTCAACTATTTTTTACATTGCCGTTGCGGTTTATATTAATCTTATATTTTTGATACCAAGATTTTTAAAGAAAAAAAAATACATTAGTTTTGTATTGATTCAATTGCTGAATATATTTGTTTTTTTTCTTTTAAACTTCTTTACATCTGTTTTACTTGAATATAAATTAAGTGTATTCAACTTACAGTTGATAATTATAGAATTTTTATATGAATTTGTCTTAATCAGTCTTTTTTTAAGTATTACTTCTTTTTTAAAATTTTTACGCGATTGGATAGATTATCAGGAAGATTCTATTAAATTCAAGGAAACGCAACGTCAAAAGCTAGAGGCCGAACTCAAATTATTAAGAGGGCAGATTAATCCTCATTTTCTATTCAATACACTAAATAATTTATATGCCTTGTCATTAGACAAATCAGAAAAAACGCCTTCCATGATATTGCATCTTTCAGATTTGATGCGTTATATGCTATATGAATGCAGGGATAACTATGTTTTGATTGATAAAGAAATAAACTTCATTAAGAATTATATTGAACTTGAAAAAATAAGAATAGGAGAGAAGGCAAATATAGAAATGAAAATCATGGGAAGTACTGGTTTACAGCAAATAGCTCCTTTACTTTTTATTCCTTTTATTGAGAATGCTTTTAAGCATGGTGTAAATAAACAATTGGATTTTTCATTTATCAGAATTGTTTTTGATTTGGAAAAGATTGGAATTATTAAGTTTATGATAGAAAATACTAAAGATAATAAGGAACAATTTGTAGATAAAATGTATTCAGGGATTGGAATTGAAAATGTTAAAAAAAGATTATCTTTGCTTTATCCTGAGAAATATTCATTAAAAATTACTGATAATCAAAATATATTCAGAGTTGAACTAATAATAGAACCATGAGCCATATAATAAAATGCCTGATAGTTGACGATGAGCCACTAGCTCAGCGTATTATCGAAAAATACTCGGAAGATATTCCAACAATAGAAATTGTATCAAAATGTAGTAATGCATTTGAAGCTATGCAGGAATTAAATGATAAAGAAATTGATCTTATCTTTTTGGATATCAATATGCCAAAATTGAGTGGTATTAATTTTTTAAAAACACTTAAAAATCCTCCGTTATGTATAATTACAACAGCTTATTCTGAATTTGCACTTGAAGGCTACGAATTGGATGTCCTTGATTATCTTAAGAAACCATTTTCTTTTGAACGTTTTTTGAAAGCCATACAGAAGGCTCAGGAAAGGATGAAAGAAAACATAAAAGAAGTACAAGTGCATGAAATTCATACTTCACAAAACCATGAAGAAGGTTTCATCTTTGTAAAATCAAATAAGAAAACCTATAAAGTCAATATTTCTGATGTCTTTTATATTGAAGCATTGGGAGATTACGTAAAAATCCATACTACAGATAAAGTAATTATTACGTATCAATCTATGAAGAAGATTGAAGCTCTCTTACCTTCTGCATCTTTTACAAGAATTCATAAATCTTTTATCGTATCTATTTCAAAAATTAAATCTATTGAAGGCAATATGGTAGAAGTAAAAGATGAAAAACTACCAATTGGAAGTAACTATAAACAGGAATTTCAAAATATCATTGATAAATCATCTGTATCTTAATTCTTTTTGTAAGGTTTTTTTTAGCTTTTCCGGATCTAAGCCTTTATCTACAATTAATTGTATGATTTTCTTGTAAACAGTTTCATCCAATTGAGGCGTTCTGGAAAGTATCCATAAATACTTGCGGTTTGGATGAGAAACTACGGCCCATGAATAATCATCTGCTAGTCCAATTATCCAATAATCTCCTTTAAAGGGCCAGAAAAACTGAACTCTTAACTTTGAGTTATTTGTGTTTTTAACAATAAAAGCTTTTCCTTCAATTGATTTAGCGATCCCGTCAACACTGTCTTTATTGCAGCGATTGATTACCTTTACATAATTCTTATCTGTAATCAGATATTCCGCTGAGGTATTGGTGCATCCTTTCTGAAAAATAGTCGGATAAGCAGCAATTTCGTACCATTTACCTGCATATTTCTTCAAATCAACGGATGACACCGTTTCCATCTTCTGATAATTTCTACATCCAAACATAACAATCAAGATTAAAAGTATAGTATAAGTTCTCATTTTACCTTTGTTTACAATGATAACAATTATTTACAAAGAACGTTTAATTTCCATTAAGATTTTTAAGTAATTTTACCCCAAATTAAAAAAATATGCCCGAAGAAAAAAAACTATATTTATTAGATGCAATGGCTTTGATTTACCGTGCTTTCTATGCATTGAATAAAAACCCCCGTATTACTTCAAAAGGACTGAATACTTCTGCAATTCTCGGCTTTGCAAATTCTATGTATGATTTAATTAAAAATGAAAAACCAAGTCATATAGGTGTTGCGTTTGATACTCATGCACCTACAGTCCGCCATATTGATTTTAATGCTTATAAAGCTAACAGACAGGAAATGCCCGAAGATTTAGTGAAATCAATACCATACATCATGCAACTAATTGAAGCTTTTGGTATTCCGATTTTGTTTTCAGAAGGCTATGAAGCTGATGATGTTATAGGTACTCTTGCTAAAAAGGCAGAAGATGCTGGTTATATAACATATATGGTTACTCCTGATAAAGATTTTGGACAATTGGTAAGCGAAAAAACCCTGATCTACAAACCAGGCAGAATGGGAGAGAAAGCTGAGATAATGGGTATTGCCGAAGTTTGTAAGAAATTTGGTATCAAACGAACTTCCCAGGTTATTGATATGCTCGGGTTATGGGGTGATGCATCTGATAATATCCCCGGAATTCCGGGTGTTGGTGAAGTAACAGCACGAAAATTATTGGATGAATTTGATAACATCGATAATTTAATTGCCAATGCTGATAAAATAAGCAATCCTAAAATAAAAGAGAAAGTAATAACTTATGCTGATCAGGCAATTGTTTCAAGAAATCTGGCTACAATAATTCTGGATGTACCCATTGAATTTCATGAAGAAAATCTAAAACTTGAAAAACCAGATAAGGAAGCACTTAAAAGACTTTTGGATGAGCTTGAATTTAAGGCATTTGCTAAAAGAGTATTTACTGATTTATCTTTGACCGAAGTTCCTGCTCAGACAAAAAATACTGTCCCTGATCTTTTTTCAATATTAGATGAAAATCAGGATATAGAAATTGATACTGTTGAATTTAAAAATACTATACAAAATACACCACATCATTATTCCTTGATTGATACTGAATTGAAAATTAATACTTTGATAGAAAAACTCTTACTTCAGAAAAGTGTTTGTTTTGATACAGAAACAACCGGCCTTGATTCAAATAATAGTGAACTGGTTGGTGTTTCTTTTTGTTTTAAAAAAGGAGAAGCTTATTATATTCCACTTCCGGCAGCTTATGGTGATGCAATGGAAATCATAAGTCAATTTAAACCATTTTTTGAAAATGAAAATATTCAGAAAATTGGACAAAATATAAAATTTGATATTGCCATTTTAAATTGGTATGATATAGAGGTAAAAGGAAAATTGTTCGATACAATGATTGCTCACTATCTTCTTCAACCGGATATGAGGCATAATATGGATTTATTGGCAGAAACATATTTAAATTATACTCCGGTTTCAATTGAAGCCTTGATAGGCAAAAAAGGTAAGAATCAATCCAATATGAGAGATGTAGATATAGAAATTGTTAAGGAATATGCTGCAGAAGATGCTGATGTTACGTTTCAGCTAAAGCAAATTTTTGAACCGATGTTGCACGAATTTAATGTTGATAATTTGTTCAATGAAGTTGAAATTCCTTTAATCCCGGTATTAGCAGCAATGGAAGCCGAAGGTGTAAAGGTTGATACCAAGGTTTTAAATAATTATTCTGCTGAACTTTTAGTGGAAATACAGCAAACAGAGAAAGAAATTTTTGAGCTGGCAGGGATTGAATTTAATATAGCTTCACCTAAACAGCTGGGTGAAATATTATTTGAACGTTTGAAAATAGTTGATAATCCTAAACATACCAAGACGAAACAATATTCTACAGGTGAAGAAGTTTTGCAAAAATTACTAAACAAGCATCCAATTATTCAGAAAATTCTGGATTACCGTTCACTGGCTAAATTAAAATCAACTTATGTTGATAGCCTTCCAACGATGTTCAATCCCAGAACAGGAAGAATACATACTTCATATAATCAAGCAGTAGCAGCTACAGGAAGACTAAGTTCCAATAATCCAAATTTACAAAATATTCCAATTAGAACTGAAAAAGGAAGAGAAATACGAAAAGCATTTGTTCCCAGAAATGAAGATTATGTGATACTTTCAGCAGATTATTCACAAATAGAACTAAGAATCATCGCCAGTTTGAGTGAAGATGAAAACATGATAGATGCATTTATAAACCATCTTGATATTCATACCGCAACAGCTGCAAATGTATACGGAGTTAGTTTAGATGAAGTTACATCTGAAATGAGAAGAAATGCCAAAACAGTAAACTTTGGAATTATTTATGGTATTTCTGCATTTGGTTTATCAGAAAGATTGAGTATCCCTAGAAAAGAGGCAGCACAGATTATTGAACAATACTTCCTTAAATATCCAAAAGTTAAGGAATACATGGATAAAAGTATTTCTAATGCAAGGCAATATGGTTTTGTAGAAACCATTTTAGGAAGACGTAGATATTTAAGAGATATCAATTCAAGTAATTTCACAATCAGGGGATTTGCTGAAAGAAATGCTATTAATGCACCTATTCAAGGTTCATCAGCTGATATGATAAAAGTTGCCATGATTCGCATTTTCAATGAGTTCTCCCGACTGAATTTACAAACCAAGATGATTATGCAGGTACATGATGAGTTGGTGTTTGATGTTCATAAAGATGAAATTGACATTGTTAAACCAATTATTTACAATGAAATGAAAAATGCAATGCTTCTAAAAGTTCCTGTTGAAATTGAAATGAATACCGGAGAAAACTGGTTGGTTGCACACTAAAAATAATTAATAAAATGAATAACTTTCAAGAATTAATAGTTAACCGCAGGAGTATCAGAAAATACAAAACTGAAGCAGTGTCGCAAGAACAAATTGATAAACTATTACAGGCTGCTATGTATGCTCCTTCAGCCCGTAATGAGCAACCCTGGCATTTTATTGTTGTAACAGATCGGAATATGCTCAATAAAATAATGCAGTCACATCCTTATGCAAATATGCTGAAAGATGCACCCCTGGCAGTTGTGGTATGTGCTGATGATACTATTGAAAAGACTGAAGGATATTGGGTTCAGGATTGTTCTGCAGCTACTCAGAATATTTTATTAGCAGCAAAGGCAATGGATCTTGGTTCAGTATGGCTGGGCGTTTATCCACGTGAAGAACGTATTTTAGCGATTTCTAATCTTTTTAATTTGCCGGATAATATACATCCACTTTCTATTATAGCAATTGGTTATCCTGATGAACAAAAGCCAGTCCCTTTGCGTTATTTAGAAGAAAGAATTCATAATAATCAATGGTAATGAATACAATAAAATCAATATGTGTTTTTTGCGGTAGCAGTACTGGTGAAAATGCAATATATGCTGAGGCTGCAAAAGAATTGGGTAAATTAATGGTAAATGAGAATATTACCCTGATTTATGGTGGGGCAAAAGTAGGATTAATGGGTATCATTGCTGATGAAGTTATTGCCAATGGAGGGAAAACAATAGGTGTAATTCCTGATTTTTTTTCTGATAAAGAAATTGCACATACTCAACTCACAGAATTAATCTATGTAAAATCTATGGCTGAAAGAAAAGCCTTGCTGGCTGATCTTTCCGATGCATTTATAGCCATGCCCGGCGGTTTTGGCACTATGGATGAATTGTTTGAAATGATGACGTCTTCTCAGCTTGATTTACACAAAAAACCTGTAGGTATATTAAATACCAATCTGTTTTACAATCCATTGATTGCTCAGGTTGACCGTATGCAAAATGATCAATTTATGAAAGCGGTTCATCGTCAGATGCTTTTAGATGATGAGAATCCAATAAATTTAATAGAAAAGATGCGAAATTATCAGGCACCTTCTCAGGAAAAATGGATTAAAAAAATTAAAAATGAGGGATAGTAATTGTAAATAAGCAAAAAATACACGGATGGTTTAATTTAAGCTGTGAATTCGTAAATTGGAATGAATTAGTTTAAATTTAAATTATTCCCGGTTTCCTCCATGGCGATGTCTTTTACCTTCTCCATTTCCACCACCACTTCCATCGCCATTTCCTTCACCACTACCATCATGTTTTCCACAATTATCTCCACACTTTTTATCCATTTGCATTCTGGGGCAGCCAAATAAATCCTGGTATAAAATATTTAGTTTTTCCTGTTGATCAACTTTTAATATTTTCTTCAGGTCAAGATAATGTTTGATAGTATGTTGTAACAATAATGCCTGTGATAGCTGGATTTCATTAGAAATCTGAAAAATTTTGTTTGAATCAGGATTTTTCTCAAGAAGAGCTTCCATCAATGCTATCTTTTTTTCTTTCATTTTCAGAACGATTGGTTCTGCAATTTTCTTTGAAGTTTCTTTAATTTCAATAAATTGCTTTTCCTGTTCCGGATTTAGATTTAATTCGTTCTTGAAAAAATCATGAGATTTATGCTGACAAATTGAATTCTCGTTTTTGAACTTAGCTTTGCCCTTATTTACGTGATATAAAATGGTTACAATAGCTGAAATATTTATTGCAAATGCAGCAATTACTATCCAGACTAATATTCTGTTTTTTGTAAAATAGTTCATAATTTATTGATTTGAAGTAAATAAAGATTCAATATCTTCATTGCTGATTTCAGCAATATAATTTTCTTCTGAATATGCATTCAATTGTAAAGCTCTTGTTTCTTCAGCAGTTACTTCTGCGTTTTTAGGATTATATTGGTTACCGATTCTGATTCCTGTAAAGCTTCCTATAGCAAGCAAACAAAAAATAGCAGCAAGTTGTAGTATGCGTTTTGGGAAAAATGCAAAAATGTCCTTTTCTGTATGTTGGCTTTCCATTCGCTGATTTAAACGTGTATAAAAATAAGGATCATTTTCCTTTATTTTCATAGCTTCAATAATTTGCATGGTTGATGAAACTTCATTTACAAGACAATTACAGTGTTCACATTCAGTTAAGTGTGAAGTGATTGAGCTTTTTAACTCTGATGATAATTCGTTATTTATATAAAACAACAGATTATTTTCTATTTCTTCGCAATTCGTTTGTTTCATTTTCATATTAATAAGACAATTTCAAATTCATTTTCTTGCATAAATTATTATTTATAATAATTTACCAGATATTTTTGCAGATTAATTTTAGCTCTGTGTATCAAAGATTCAACAGCCGCTAATGTTGTATCCATTACATCTGCAATTTCATTATATGACAAATCATCAAATTTGTTCAATGTAAAAGCTATTTTTTGGTTTTCAGGAAGTTTGTTAAGTGCCTGATGCAAAATTATTTTTTTTTCATTTTCTTCCAAAGCATCATTAGGTTCATCGCTTTTATTTGCTTTTACATTTTGAGTTTCATTTATTTCTTTTCCTAAAAATCCTTCAATGCTCCTTATCCATTTTTTTCTCGCAACCTGACGTTTAAAATTGATAGATTTATTGACTGTGATTCTATATATCCATGTAGAAAGTTTAGCCTCTCTTCTGAATTTTTCAATAGAATGAAAAACTTCTATAAAAACATCTTGAGCAATGTCCTGGGCATCACAATAATTACAAACGAAACCATAAGAAGTATTAATTACTTGCCTCTGATAAACATTTACCAATTCTTTAAATGCTGTTTCTTGTTTTTTAAGAATCCCTTCTACCAGTTCGTTTTCAGACATCTTCTTAGCAAAGTAATTTTAATATTAGATTGTAAAAGTAATAAAAAAACCTTGTTAGAAAACAAGGTTTTTGTAATAAATCCAAAATTGTATTGAGTTATAATTAATGTTTGCAAGATTTAGCACATCCGCTGCCTTTAAGATCTCCGCATGATTTAGCTGTTCCTTTTTCTGAACCACTGCATTTTGAATCAGCTTTGCATTTTGCACTACAATCAGCTTTTCCCTTGCATGATTGTTTATCACAGCTTGCTTTGCAATCCTTCGATTTTGTTTCATGTTTATCGCAAACTCCATTTTTGTTTTTATCTGTAAAATTAGAGGTAGTAGTTTTTGTTTGTTCTGTTTTTACAGTTGTTTTTTCTGTAGTTGGTTTTGTTTGAGCTGTTAAATTCATAGAAATAAATGCAAAGCATACAACTGCAACGAATAATAAAAATAGTTTTTTCATGTTTTTAAATTTATGTTATTATTATTGATTAAATATAAAGTTAAGACACTATTCTAAATATAAACTTGCGGTTGATTGATGAAATTTTTAAATATTTTTTGATTTTATGTGCTAAAAAAAGCTTCGTTGGTATAGATTAACCAACGAAGCTTTTTAATTATTTATAGATGAAAGAATTACATAATAAATATTATGCTGAATTCTTATATCAATTTAGTAGATTTTTTCTTTAAAATATATATTTTTCTGGCACCGAAAATAGCTCCCAGTACTAACAGAATACTTAAGCCCCCATCAATTGGTGCTGCAGCAGGTTGATCATTAGTAGCCTGTCCATGTGGATAATCTGGTGGCAATGGTTGTGAAAATATACAATTTGTACTGATTATTATTAATGCAGTTAAAAATATTTTTTTCATTTTTTTACTAATGTTATACGATTTATCTTTAGTTTTTTCTATAACTAGAAGAATTAAAGTTAAATCATTTGATCATATTGTTTAAAGAACAAAATTTTGCAATAAACTGAATCTCTAAAGTCCCTTTCTAAATGAAAGGGACTTAGAGACAGTATATTTATTATTTTACCAACACTTTTTCAGAATATACATTTTTAGTTGTTACAACTTTTACGATGTAATAACCCATTGCATTATCCTTCATATTAACTGTAATCGTTCCGCTTGTATTTGCAACGGTTTTGATTAACTGACCCAATGTATTGTAAATAGCAATTGATTTAATAGATTCATTGCTATTGATATAAATTGAATTGTTGTTAGAATAAATACTTGTATTAAGTGTAGCATTATTTGAAATACTTAAAGGAGATAATGCAAATAGCAATTGGAAGCGGTTTGCATTGTCAGTGTTATTAGCTGCAAAAGTATAATTTGAATTTTGGTTCAAATCAGTAATTGTGTTTGTAGCCAAATCTTTCAAATAAACGTAAGTTGGAGTACTAAAGCTAGATAGATTAGAAGCTTTTATGGTATAATTAGCATTTACACCAGCTTTGAAACCAATAGGAACAATTGCATTTTGAGCAACAGTTGACAGGTAATTAATACTCCAGTTTTTATTCAGTTTAGATGAATATAAGCTAGGAGAAGTTGCATCAATGCTGAACATTTTCTGAGCACCACCCTGATCATTTGAATTTCCAAATTTAACAATGATTTCATCACCGTAAGTATTTGCAGTACCGCTAACTGATAAACGAATCATATCAGATGTTGATGCTGATTTCATAAATGATTGAGATGAATGTGATCTTACATCATTTGTCATGCCTAATGTTCCTGTATTGATAGCATAAACCCAGAATCCCTGACCTAATGCAATATCAGCATTAACATCATTAGTTCCTGTACCAACACCTGCATTAGAAATGTAAGTTCCGTAATTGGCAAGACCAGCATTCCATATCCACATTGCGTTTTCGCTTCCACCGGCATCTGCAAGATCTGTCCTAGACCAGCCACTTGCAGCATCCCAGTTAATTGATGATGGATAAGGATTTCCTACAAAATTCCAACCTTCAAAATTTCCGGATGTAAATGATAAAGGAATGTTTAATGCTCCCTGATTCAAGGTACCTGCAAAAGTTTTTGTAATTGCAGCAGGATAAGAAACAGCATATCCTTTACCAGGAACAAAGTTTAGACCTCCGTTAACAGAAGCAAAATTAGGATCATCATAAGATGTCCATAAGCCGCTCAATTCATTCCAGGTATAGAAACCATCCAGTAAATAGAATGGTGCAATAGCCTGACTTGTTATAGGAGAAGCCAACATATGGAATTCTTCTGTATTTGTGTGAGGAATATAACGTTCAACAGTAGCGTTTACTGAAGCTGTAGCATGAATTAATGAACCTGTACCGGCTGCAGTTGATTTAATAACCAAACCTGAAGTTCCACCGCTATTGGTTACAATACCATTAACAGTTAATGCTTTTAAAGCATCTATTGTTAATACAGCACCTGAATGAATCAATAAATTATTACATGCAGCAGGAGTTGTAAATGCTGAGGTAATATGAGGTTGATTAACAGGAGCAGATGGTATTTCAACATTAACAGCAGCTGTAGGAACAGTAAGATCGCTCCAGTTGCCTGAAACTAACCAATCTGTACTGTTTGCTCCGGTCCATAAACCAGGAATTGCGTTTGCATCTGTAGTAAATGTACCCATAACTGACCATAAACTTACACTAGCTACACTACAATTAGCTTTCACTTTGTATTGATAGGTAGTTGAAGCAGCAAGACCTGTAATGGTGTAAGAATTAGCACCAATGCCTGTTTTAGTAGGTGTTCCTGTAAAAGTATAAGGAGCAACTCCATATTCCAGGTCGAAATCTCCTGAAGTACTTGTCCAGCCTATTTTTGCATTATCAGTTCCTAAGCTTATAGTATTTAAAGCAGTAGGAACAGGACAAATAACTGTTACTAAAACATTAGCACTGTTTGTACAACCAGTTGAAGTAGTAGCTGTTGCTGTATAAGAAGATGTAGCATCAGGTCTTGCATAAACTGTAGTTGCATTACCAACGGTATAAGGAGTTAGGCCTGCAGCATCAATAAATAAACCAGATACAGGAGACCAGGTTGTTGTTGCAGTTCCTGAAGCAGTAATACTTACATTGTCAATTGCCCAGTTATAACCCCATGCTGATTCATAATAGAAACGGATTTTTACATTGGGCTTATTAATATAGGCTGACATATCAATAACTGCATTTGAAAATGCTGTTGCAGTTCCTTGTGTAACACCGATATAATCAGCTAATGGAGTAGTTTCCCATGATGATCCTCCGTCTAATGATACTTCAACTTTAACAGCAACATCTGTAGAATAAATTTGATAATATTGCCAGAATGACAACGTTAATGATGTATATCCACTTGTACTGAATGAAGGAGAAATCAAAGCAGTTAGAGTTGTTCCACCACTACCTTGACCATCGCTGTTAGCCATAGCAAAGATAGAACTGTCATTACTTTTAAATGTTGGAGAAGGTAAGTATAAAAGGAAATTACCTGTTGCAGGTGTTGATCCTCCTGTAGATCCATTAATAACAGACCAGCCTGTAACTGCACCATTGAAATTTTCTGATAAAATAGTTGCATTTACAAGACCACCACTTACTGTTAGTTGCTGACTAACTCCATAATTAACGGTTGGAGCAGCATCAGGACCAATACTTAATGTTGTTGGAATTGGATTTACAACTACAACAGTTGAACCTATTAGAGAAGCACAACCATCGATAGAAGTGGCAGTAAATCTATAAATACCGCCTGCTGTTAAACTAGCTGATGGTATACTTGGATTCTGGCTGATAGAGGTAAATGAGTTTGGACCTGTCCAGCTGTATGAAGTACCAATATTTGTGGTTCCTGTAAGATTAAGTGTACTACCTGCACAAATAGCTGAATTGCTTGTTGCTACAGCTGTTGGAAGTGGGTTAACAGTTAATGCAACAGCACTGCTGATTAATGGTAAACCTCCGCACAAAGATGTTATACTTACATCATAACTGCCTGCAGTAAATAAAGAAACAGTATCCAAAACCAAAGTATTTGTAATAGCACTTGGATTGTCAAGTTGAGAAATTTCAACTCCATTTTTTCTCCATTGGTAAGTAAGACCTGAACCTGTTGCATCTACAGTAAATGTTGCAATTTTACCGGCACATTTTGTAACAGGGCTTGGTTGAACATTCATAGTAATTCCATTAGAAATAATAACATCAATTGAAGCTGTTTTACTACATCCATTAGGATCTGTTGCTGTTAAAGTAAAAGTAGAATTTACAGCAGGTGAAACGGTAATAGGGTTAGTAGAACCAACAATTGCATTGCCATCATCCCATACAAATGTATTGCCTGCACCGAAATTTTGTATATTCAGAGAATACTCTTCATATTCACCATAATAAACAGCTTGAGTAGGTGAAGTAACCAAACCTTCGTTACTGATTACCCTCATTCGGGTAACACCTCCTGAAGCAGTTAAAGGAATTGTAACACTTGCAGTTTCGGTATGTACGCCGGAAACAGTCACAGTAGAAAGATAAACAGCTTCGCCGGCATCTGTAAACACACCATTTCTGTTGTAATCGATATAAACACCAAATGCATTACTGTAAGGTCCTGCTGAAGTAACAGAACTTAAAGACAAAGTATAAGTACTTCCTGCAGTAAAATTATAAGGACCAAAAGCGGTAAAATTTGAATAGCTTCCGACAGTTCCTGTTGCAGTACCAATAGTTCCAACCAGTGAATTAACAAGAGTCGTATTGTTCAAACTACCAAATGTTATGTTTCCAAGATCTTCATCAGAAGTTGGGGAGCTAACAGCTGGAGGAGCAGTATAGTTTTGAGTACCACCTGCTGTTCCGAATATACCGGTTAGGATAGTTGGACTACTTGCACAGATTGGGTTTTGTGATGCAGTAATATTAATAACTGTTCCTTCACGAACCATTAAAGTATCTCTTACAATATTGGAACATAAAGCTGCATTGCTGGCAGTGCAGGTATATATGAGCTGACCGGCAGTAGCAGTTTTTACATATACAGTAGTTGCACTTGCACCGGCTACATAAGGAGTAGCAGCTGAAGCATCTGTAAACAAACCGGTTGCAGGTGTCCAAACGTAAGCATCAAAATCTCCGATAGTAGAAGTTACACTTAATGCTGTAGAAGGTACATTATTACATACAGTCTGATGATTACCTGAAATACTTAATGCAGGTGGAGCTGTTACTGTAACATGAACCGGAGTACGTGAACCTGAACATCCAACAGTTACATTCCAATTGTATAAATAATAATAATAACCACTTAAAGAAGCTGAGGTTAAAGAAATTACACCAGGAATAGTATACGGGAATGCATCACCTCCAGAGTTTCTGATTGTTAATGGATTAGATGTAAATGACATCAGGTAAGCTGTTCCGGTTGGTATTTCGAAATTAACAGGTACAGTTTGAACAACAGGTGTTGTTGTTGTACCTGTTACAGTTGTTAAACCGGTATAGGATGCAATGGTTGTAGAACCTGAAGTAACTACTATAGTAAATGATGTACCTATTGTTGTAGTTGGATACATATCAATAGAATTTATTTTTACAGTAGGAGCTAATACACTAAAAATAATACCTGTAGCTGTAGTTGATTGACCAGACATTGAGGCTGAAATTCCTGTATTAGGAGCTCCTACATAGGATGATGTTTCTCCTTGTGTGGCAGCTACATAAAAATTAGTATCTGCACTTACTGTTGTGGTTAATGATCCACCGGTAGCTAAATTTAAACCACCTGTTAACGCTGAGTACCATTTCATAGTTACACCAGTTGTTGCTGTTGCACTAACCGTTACACTTCCTGTTCCACAAAGTGTAGCAGGAGTTGTTCCTGTAATAGAACCCGGATCGCAAAGTGTTTTAAAATTAAGATCTGAACCATAGAAAGTTCCTATAGCATTGGTTGCATAAGCCCTTATATGATAAGTTTTACTGGCATAAGGTAATGTAAGATTACTTACAAATACACCTGTTCCACTTCCATCCGTGGTATATCCCATTGAAAGTATAGTAGGATTGGCAACAGTATCAAAACAAACACCACGTACTGTTATCGCATTGCCACCATCACTGCTAATATTACCACCACTGGTAGCATTATATGAACCGATAGCAGTTGCTGCTGTAGTTGTAATTCCAACTGTTGTAAAAGTAGTTTCTGTACCATAAGATGTTCCAACACTATTGGTTGCATAAGCATTGATATGATAAAGTGTTCCGGGAGTTAATTTTGTTAATCCCATAGAAAATACGCCTAATCCAGGTGTAAGAACTGTATCTTGTAAAACACCAACACCATTAAATAATGGAGCAGCTGTGGTTGCCCATACAAAACCATTCATTAGAATCGGACCACTTCCACCATCATTTGTAACATTTCCATGTGCAGTTACAGTTGAATCTTTTACAAGCGTAACACCAATCATACTTACAGTTGGAGGATAAACATTGAGTGTAGTCATTACAGAATCTCCACCATAGTTAGTTCCGACAGTATTTGTTGCATAAGCCCTGTAATGATAAACTGTACTTCCTGTTAAGCCTGAAATATTACTAACAAAAATACCGCTTCCTGTACCATTAGAAGTTTTAGGATCTAAAATAGTAGGATTGGCTGAAGTACTCCAACAAACACCTCTTGCAGAAACAGTATTTCCGCCATTGTCTGTAACATTTCCACCACTGATTGCGGT
The DNA here is from genome assembly GCA_049315385.1 of Bacteroidales bacterium. Lineage (GTDB taxonomy): Bacteria > Bacteroidota > Bacteroidia > Bacteroidales > JACABE01 > JACABE01. The sequence continues at coordinate 7,729 of JBMOKG010000037.1, read as the reverse complement.
AGCTCCTGTAATTGCAGTAGCTTTGGTAGTAGTTACGGTAGGAGCAACAATATTAGTAATTAAAAATTCATCAATTCCCTGATCGGTTAAACCACTTCCATAATTTGAATTAGAAACAAATCTAAATTTTACAGTTTGTCCTGCATAGGTTGTTAAATCCAAACTATTCAATGTCCATGCAGACATTGTAGAATTTAAACTTGTATGTGCATAAAGTGTAGTAGGCCAGGTAGCGCCACCATCTGTACTTATCTGAACAGAAAGAGGAATTGGAGTTGTTGTATAACCACTAGCACCCAACCAATAATAATATTTAAGTTGTTTTGGAGTAGCATCTAAAGCATAGCTTTGAGATTCAAGATAATAAGGATTGTTGGCAATTAAAGCATTATAAATATTTATATACGCAAAATGTGTACCTGCTTTAGGTGCTGAAGCACCGTTAGCTGTACCGGCAGTTACTGTAGTCCAATGAATAGAAGAACCTGCAACTGCTTCATAAGCCGACCAGCAACCTAAATTAGCACTAAAACTTTCTGTGAAAGGGAATGCAGCTATAGGATAACATAAGGTCATTGCTGTTAGCGTACTTGAGAAATTACTGTAACAAGTAGTAGAATTATCTACAGCCCTTACTCTTAAATAGTAATAAGTAGCTGCTGATAAACCTCCTACATTGTAAGAAGTATCAATACCATTATTATAACTGCTTAAAATTAATGAAGTAAAAGCAGCATCAGTGGCTACATCAATAATATAATTTACACCAGGAGTTGTTGAAGAAGTCCATTTAGCAGTAAAGCTTCCGGTAGTTATAGCAGAACTTACAGGAGTTCCGGGAACGCCAACAGCTGCAGCACAAGTTGTAAATGAAGCTGTAAGAGGTGCTGATGTTAAATAAATTGGGCCAAAACAAGCTGAGTTATTATAACTATATACATAATACGTATAAGGTGTACCAATTGTAAGTCCGGTTTGTGTAAATGTTGTTGCACTGCTTATTGATACTATTGTACCACCTAAAGCAGCAGCTCCCACTGAATATAAAGTATAATCAACAGGAAGTGTAGGAGTTGCTCCGGCAGCATAACGAATTACAAGATAATTGCTTGCAGTTGCTGATGCGGTAAATGTACCAACTAAACCTGTAGAAGTTACCAATGATGAATTCAACGCTGTAGGTTGTGCTGCAGGTAAACTACAAACCACCAATGTTCCAAAAGAAAAATACCCTGTATAATCTGCTGCCAGAATTGGAGATGCAGTGGTTAAAGTATTTGGATTATTCTGTGTATTGGCTGGAGTAGCTGCTGTAAAAGTGGTTGTAGGAATGATAGCACCATAACTTCCGGCTGAAGTAGTTGATTTCAGGATTTTTTGACCTGTTACCATGGTTGAATCACCAATTCTAACATAAGAATTTGTTAGGTTTGCAATACCGGTTTTTACTAAAGCTTCCCAACGCATAGGAGAAAGAGTGGTTACACCTGAACCCATAGTTCCTGAATTAGTTGTAAATGCTTCACCTGTCATTATCACAGCACCACTTGAAGTAGTAGTTGGGTCAATCCAAAGCGGCATATACATACCATCTTTTCCAACAGGATAAAGCGTTGATGTAGAATAAGTTCCGCTTGCAGTACGGCTTGAACCGTAAGTACGTGCCAAAGGACCGTTTACAAAAGCAGTTTTAGAACCACCGCTTAATCCTCCGGAAACAGATGCTGTACCAACAGTAAGTAAATTTGTTGCTGTTGTATTAACAAAACCGTTGGTGAGGGTAAGAGTTCCACTTACAGATAACGGACATCCCAATGTTAAACCACCGGCACTGGTGTTGTTTACAGTAAGAGAATACAAACTGGCAGCTGGTGTTAAGCCGGAAGGTGTCAATGTACAATTAAATCCTGTACCTCCTGTAGTAGCAGCAGGAGTAGTGGGTGCTACTGAATAATTGGCATAACCGATGGCAGTAACGCCGGTAACTACACCCGCTGAAACTGCATTAACTACAAATTTGGCAGGAGTTGTAAAAGTGCCTCCGCTTACAGTAAGTACATCACCCACTGTATAGCCGGTTCCACCTGAACCAATAGTTGCACTTGGAAGTATATCCCTGAATTTACCACTTCCAGTAATGGTTTGAGGTGTGGTAACTGCAGCTGTAGTTGCATTGGCATAACTGGTTAAATATACAGGTACTAGATTAATATTGGTAAATGTTCCATTGCTGTTTACGGTAATATTACCTGCAAAATAATTGGAGCTGGAACTGGTCCTGAAATCACCACCACTGTTAATGGTTAAGTTACCCAAAATTCCGTAGGTAGAATTCATAAGTACAAATCTATCCATACCTGGAGCACCATTGACAATTACATTACCTAATTGAAGATAGCTAGCTCCAGGGAATAAATAAACATAAAAACCACCAGCTGCTTTATCTGTTGAAACACCGTTACCGAAAATAAAGGTATGTCCTAAACTACAATTGGTTGCAGTTGACGCCCCACCACTTAATGCATAACTACTTGCAGAAGTATGAGGATCAACAATGGTAATATTACCACCGCTTAATATTAAAGTAGTAGGTGTACCTGTTGAGAATGCTACTAAAGCAGTGCCGGAAGCTACAGAATTGGCTGCTACACCGGCTGCATTTCCGTCTACATTGATATCTCCACCTGTTTGGGTAAATACATTTCCGGTAGAAGATGTATTGCTGAAGTTACCATTGATATTTAAAGTTCCTGTTGTAACAGTCATTGTACCGCTATTGGCAAAAGTTCTGTTAGAACCACCATTAGGTCCCAATGTAACAGTACCACCATTAATAGTAAAAAATCCTGTGCCGGCTGCATTGGTAATACCGGTTGTAGAAGCTGCAGTTACGGTAGTAGTACCGGCTGTTGAATTAAAAGTTCCGGCATTGGTTAATATTCCACCAATATTCAGTGTACTGCTTGCATTTAAAGTTGACAAAGCAGCTACAGTAAGATTAAAACAAACATAAGGAGGTGTTCCTCCGGCTGTTGTAACCACAGTAGCGGGTGATATTGTAACAAAGTCATTTGCACCTGGTACCACACCGGTACTCCAGGTTGCACCATCACCCCAGTTACCTGTAGCAACAGAAAATACATTGGCTCCACCCATTGGGTTTCTCAATACATCTCCACCTATACCAAATTCGGAAAAACCAGTGGTAATACCTGATCTGCTTAAGGTAGCACTAGCATTGGAACCTGTAGTTTTTACATGTGTACCATCAAGTATCCAGCTGCCAGCTGTTGGGCGTTTCAACATTACCAGACTGTCGTATGTATTTACTCCTGGAATATTGGCTGCAATTAAAGAAATTGTATAGGTACCACCTGTCAGACCATCGCCGGCATCAATTTTCCAGTAACCGGCTTTGGCAACTGTATTTACATTGATGATACCCTGTGTCAAAGGAAGACCAGTTGTACCGGGATCTGTAGCAATAAATTTAGCTGTAAGTGTACCACCAGTAGTTGGTGCAACGGTATAATTAATGGTTGCTCTACGGGAAGATAATGGAACACCTACGGGATATTCTTTGGAAGCAATTGCTGCAGCAACCCATCTTTTAAAATTACCGATAATATTACCACCGGGTGTTGCAGGGAGTAATGTACCCATCGCAGCTACACCGGTACCTAAGGTAAGGGTATAAGTTCCCATGTATATATCACCGGAAGTCATAGTAAGTGTACCTGTACCTGAAATAGTCCTGTCAAAAGGAATGATCACACCAGAACCTGCACCTGTATTAACAGTAAGGTTTAATGGTCCTAAAACAGATGGATAAATAAGAGCACTTGCAGTTGTGATACCGGGAGCATCAAAAGTTAAAGTTGTATTGGCAGCATTATATTGTATGGCTGTCAAACTTCCTGCCAGGGTAATAGGAGTAGCAAAAGCGGTAGAAATTCTTAAACCGCCAAGAGTTCCGTTACCAATTACAAAATTTGTATTGGGTTCACTTAACGTAATACCCAAAGGATTGGATACTCTGAAAGTGATAGGTCCTGTAGGATGTGTAGCGAAGCTAATGGCTTGATTAGTTAAACCACTAAAATTAAGGGTAGGATTTCCTGTGCTTGTTGCTGTTGATAATATAATACCGGGAGCAGTTTGCGTTAAACTGCCGGTAATATTCATAGAAGGAGTACCTGAAGAACCAGAAATAAGATTAAGTGTTCCACCGCTTACAACCAGATTTCCAACATTCATTGTATAGGATCCTGTTGAGGCTAATCTTAAGTCGCCGGTACCGGTACTTAAAACAGAAAAAGTACCTGCTACATTAAATGTAGTAGAGCTTAACTGTAGGCTATCCGTAACCGTTTGTCCTGTACAGTTCCATTTAAAATTACCAAATGTCTGACCCAAACCGGAAGGAACCAGCTTGGTAGTTGTGTATCCGATTACATTACAAGTAGAAGCAATGTTCCAGGTAGCAGTAGGAATTGTTCCGGCAACTGAGACAACATTATGATTATAATTAGCTGTAGCCGTCATAACAAGGGTAGCTAAACTGCCTGTAATAACAGGTGCAACAGTGCCCGAAGCCTGATACAGGCTTAAATAACCGGAAACAGTTGTAACTGGAGTAGTACCACCCGTTAAATTAACAGTGTTGGCAAATCCGTTGGCCAATACTTCCAAAAAGCCGGCAATAGTACCGGTACTTCCTGTACCGCTGTAAGTAAGCGTCAACGCAGCAGTGCTGCCGTTGATAGCTAAACCTGAACCACTGGCTACGGATAATTCATCCGCTGCAGTTCCGTCTGAAGCTATCGTTAAAGTAGAAGTAGCTGCTGCCTGTAAACTAACACTGGTCGAGCCACTAATGGTCAGACTTCTGATGGTTTGTGAAGGAACGGCAGTTGCAATAACACCGCCTCCACCATTAAATACGAGCATATCCGTAGCATCAGGTATATTTCTTGCAGGTGTCCAGCTTGCAGCTGCTGCCCATGAAGCAGTAGCTCCACCGGCCCAAGTGTAGGTTACAGGAGCTGTAGTTGACTGTGTATTTACAGAAGTATAAGCAGCTGTACCTTCATTATAAGCAGCTACTTTCCAGTAGTACAAAGTTGATGGTGTAAGGCCAGTAACAGTATAAGATGTAGCATTGGCTGCAGCAGTAGCAACATTGGTATAAGTGATTCCGTCTGTTGAACGGAAAATAAGAAATCCAAGTTCATTGGATGAAAGATCATTCCAGTTCAGGGTAGTAGCACCTGCGGTAACTGCTGTAAATGGAGTTGCAGCCCAGGTAGGAGCCAAAGGAGAAGTAGGTGGATTAAAAGTAAATACTCTGCGTGAACCGTCAGTAGCTGAATATAGATTGGCAATATTTCCTAATGTAAAAGAATTTGCAACAGCAGCTGCAGCAAGAGTAAAGGTAGGAGTAGCACTTAAAGTAATATAACCAGCAGTTGTGGCAGTATTACTTGAAGCAAGAAATGTTGATCTTGTTGTAGCACTATTACAAGTCATAGTTCCATAAATCATTTCAATTTTTCCAGTTTCTTCATACAACCATACCTGCATATTTCCACCGCTAGCAGTAGAACTGTATGGAATATTGAAATTCTTCCATTGAATCTTTAAAATTCTTGAGGGAGATGTTCCTGTAACCACATAGCTAATAGGGTCGAGGTCGCCGGCTAATCCGGCTGAATTATCACCTGCCATAGGAGCAATCAGTGGAGTAGAAGCAGTTATTGAAGCATTACCTGCAACGATAGTACTTCCCAATCTCATTTGACCATTAGAATTTACCGAAAACTGAGTATAAGGTGTACCCATAAAATAAAAGGTAAATCCAATGTTGGCTAAGCCTGATGGATTATCATCATTGTAGCCCGTTGTTATTGATCCAGAACCTGCAAAAGATGTAGCACCAACCATCGCATCCAAAGAACCGGTGGTATTGGTTGTGTAAGTGTAATTTGCCAGACTCTGTCCCCAGCTAAGACTACTGAAGAACAACATCGCAATAAATAAAAATAATAATTTTTTCATAAGAATAAAAATTTAATTAATAAAATTGTGTTAAATAATTTTTTTAGTGCTTTAATTATGTAAATAAGATAATAAAAGCAGGCGCTTTTTAAGGCGAAGCTTTGTTTAAATTGCTCATAACAAGATGTTTGCGTTAATAATATGTTTGTTTTCCGTGTTTTTATGAATGAATTCGTAAAAGTAAGACATTTTTTTAGTAAAAATAACTTTCCTACTAAAAAAATGTTAAATAACGTTAATTAATAATGATTCTAAATAAGTTAATCATAAATACAACATTGTATTATACAGATTTACTGTGTATAAACTAAAAAAACTTCTTTTTTATATCCATAAAATTTTTGTGTAGAAGTAGTTTTTTTTAATAATAAAAGGGTAAAAAAGCATAAATAATTCTGCGTAAAACTGGATTGTATCTTAAAACCAAATTTTGCTTTTGAATTTTTAATTTTAAAAGCCATTAAGTGTATAATTGATATATATTTATCTTTTAAATAAACGAAGCAAAGAATAAGTTAAAATAATTCATTATTTTTGCATTCGTTTTAGCCTTGTTGGGACATTGTTTTTAATGTAACTAACAAGGCGAAGCTGTGTACATACTTCACTAAATTGTCTTGTAAGTGATTGAAATACAATTATTGAAATTTTGATTTTTGAAAACAGCTCTGTGAAAATCTGATTAGCTTTTTTAAGTTATTTATATATACAACTTTTGCTTTTAAAGCAAACTAAACGATTTATATATTTTTAGTAATTCGATAAATCAGATGACAAAGAATTATAATCATCGAATTACACGAATTGCACGAATAAAAAGTAAAATCAAATTGCATTTCATACCAAAATGATTCCAAATATAATTCCAGTAGAAGAAATCATTATTATCTATATCCCTGGCATACAATAAAGAGCGATTTTAAAATTAGTTTAATTCGATAAATTAGATGACAAAAAAATATAATCATCGAATTGCACGAATTGCACGAATAAAAAGTAAAATCAAATTGCATTTCATACCAAAATGATTCCAAATATAATTCCAGTAGAAGAAATCATTATTATCTATATCCCTGGCATACAATAAAGAGCGATTTTAAAATTAGTTTAATTCGATAAATTAGATGATAAAGAATTATAAACATCGAATTGCACGAATTGCACGAATTAAAAGTAAAAGCAAATCTTTTCTCAATTCAAAGTGAATACAATTTAATTCCAGATTATGAAAGTCGATAATTAAATACAGGAACTAAAAGAGAAGCAAATTAAAATTAGTTTAATTCGATTAATTAGATGACAAAAAAATATTATCATCGAATTGCACGAATTGCACGAATAAAAAGTAAAATCAAATTGCATTTCATACCAAAATGATTCCAAATATAATTCCAGTAGAAGAAATCATTATTATCTATATCCCTGGCATACAATAAAGAGCGATTTTAAAATTAGTTTAATTCGATAAATTAGATGACAAAGAATTAAAATCATCGAATTACACGAATTGCACGAATAAAAAGTAAAATCAAATCTTTTCTCAATTCAAAGTGAATACAATTTAATTCCAGATTATGAACGTCGATAATTAAATACAGGAACTAAAAGAGAAGCAAATTAAAATTAGTTTAATTCGATAAATTAGATGATAAAGAATTATAAACATCGAATT
>JBMOKG010000208.1:0-2913 GCA_049315385.1 Bacteroidales bacterium | reverse complement strand
AAAATGTTCTAACCATTTCTTTTTATAAGGAGTAAAAATTGTATATGGTTTTCCGTCAACTTTTACTATTTCGTTTTCTTCAAAAACTACCTGATCTTTGAAGGTGATGATATCGATTCCATTTTTGTTTAAAAGCGATGTGATTTTTTTATCCCTTTCCAAAGCATAAGGCTCATAATCTTTATTTACAAATACTTTGGCAATTTCATATTTCTTTATAAGCTCATTCCAAATTTCTTCAGGATTCCCTTTCAAACAGAGAAGTGAACTACCTTTATCAAAAAGCTTCTTATTAATAGATTGTAGCGTAGAGTGGATAAAACTCACCCTTGAATCGTCTTTTGAGAGTTCATCCAATATATTTTGATCAAAAATAAAAATTGGCAATACAGCGAACTCTGATGCTAAAGCATGATGAAAAGCAGTATTGTCTTCAATTCTTAAATCTCTTCTAAACCAAAATATTGAAATTTTCATTAAATGTATTTTTTTAAAAAACCTATTAATTGAATATTTTGCTTGCAATTATTTTCCCATAATTCAATCCCATCGAAGTTTTATTATATTGATACTTAAGAATTTTAAAATTGTTGTTGATAAGAATATTAAGTAAAGTTTCAGCAGTGTATTTTTCGTTTTTTAAATCATGAAATTCCATTGATATTGTTGATATTTTGTCAAAAGTTTGTGCAATAATATTTTCTAAAATAAGATATTCAGAACCTTCACAGTCCATTTTCAGGAAATCAATTTTTTCAATTTTATTTTCTGATATTATTGTATCTAAGGTTTTAATTTCAATTTCCTCAATAGATTTTTCTTTTTTTAGTAATGAGTAATCACGAATTAGAGAATTGTTTGAAGTATTTCCAATATAAAGTTTAGCATTCTCATTTTTTGTTCCCACTGCACAATTTAAGCCAACGATATTCTTAATCTTATTTTTGTTAATATTAGAAGTCATTTTTTCAAAATTCATATTACTTGGCTCAATAGCAAATATAGTAGATTGATTATTAGTATTTTTATTAGCAAAAATTGAAAAATATCCATAATGAGCACCTATGTCAATTATAGTAACTTTTTTGTAAAAAGGAAAATAATCTGAATATTCTCTTCCTTCAAAAATATCAGATAATATCTGTAACTCATTTTTATTCAAGTTATATTCAAGGCTTATTTTGTTTACAGTACATATTTTATTAAATTTTTGTTGTTTATTTTCGCCAAATAAAGCATTCTTAATTTTAGTAAACATTTGTAATTATTTTTAATTTTCAACAAATATACAACCTAATTCTTTAACCTTCACATAAAAGTTTTTATGTAAATTGGTATTAAATTTGATATATTTGCTGGAAATTTAATAATTTTTACAGAGCATGACTTTTAATGAATATTTATATACAGATGCCCAAGATATTGAAGTAATATTTAATTATTATTTAGGATTTCTTGGCGAACTATCTTCAGCTAATTACCCTGAAGATAAACAACTTCAACTTAAAGGTAGTAGTGATAAATTTCTTAATTCAATAGAGCGATTTACTTATTTTGAAACTTATAAGCGTGAAGATTATCAGGAATTGATGGATGACTTAATAAAAGAGCTTCAGGAATTGAAAAATATTGAACGTAAATCATTTATATTGAAAATGCTTCCGTTTTTCAATAATCGAAAAAAACAAATATATCGAATACAGGATGTATTTCACGAAGTATATTCCGCAACCATGTCTTTAGTAAATGATGCTATTCAAAAGGATTACATTTACGACAAACTAGAGCTAGGCGATTTTTATGACCCAACAAAATCAAACAAAACAGAAATATCAGAATTAATTAAAGAAGCTATTGAATTAATTTCAGAAGATGCTTCGATTACTGATTCAAGCAAAAAAGCACTAAACAATCATCTTGAAAAAGCTATTCGTGATTTAAACAGTGAACGCACCAATTGGACCCGATTTTTTGGAAAACTAAAAGAAACTTCAGTATTGTTGGCAGCATTGGCCTCAATGGCTGGAAACGCAAATTTATTATATGATGCTATCAATAAACTCGAAAAAGCAGCGATAGTTGTCCGCAAAACTTCGATAAATATTAGTTATAATATACTTAATGAAGTTTTTAATGTTCAAAATATGCAAAATATCGGATTATTGAAAAATACCATACTGAAAATTGAAGACCGTAATATACAAAACGACATTACAAGCGATGAAATTTCGGAATAATTCTCAATAAGTTGTCGTAATAATTAGAATTAATATTATTATTTAGAAATTAAAATTATTTGAAAATGAAAAAAATTACTTTATTATTGTTTATTTTGTTATCAATCAATATGTTATATGCAGCTATTGTGCCTTTAGAAACTGCAAAAAAACTTGCTTTAAATTTTTACTTACAAAAAATAAAAGAAGAAAAACCTCAAATAAATACAAAAGATATTTTTATTAAAAATACTTATACTATCAACGATAATAATATTGCAGTTTTTTATATTTTCAATATTGCTGATTTTGGGTATATACTTATTTCAGCTGAAGACAACACCACCCCTATTTTGGCTTATTCTTTTGAAAGTATTTATAATCCAACAAACATTGCTCCTGCATTTAAAATGTGGATGGACGAATATAAAAACAGTATTTTATTTTCCAGAAGAAATAATTTGTTGGCAAATGAAGAAATCAAAAATAAATGGATAAACCTAATTAACAACACACCTTCGAAAACTTCTTCTATTTCTATAAGTCCTTTTGTAAAATCAAAATGGAATCAGGATGAAAATTTTAATATCAAATGTCCGGCTGACCCTAATGGACCTGGAGGACATTGTGTAACTGGTTGTGTAGCAACTTGTCTTGGGCAATTAATGTATTACTATCGTTTTCCTGATCACGGAAA
>JBMOKG010000036.1:0-45957 GCA_049315385.1 Bacteroidales bacterium | reverse complement strand
CATAGCTCGTATTTTCAGACAAACTAATCAGTTTTCCTTTGAAGCGGTCTTCCAGATAAACATTTTCGGTTGTTTCCAAAGCAAAAGCGGTAATTTTTGCTTTTTTACCTGCATTTCCATTTATACACAGCGGAATGACAGTTTGGGTGGTTGTATTAATCGTATTGATAACTAATCTTTCACCAGTTGTTGATTGGGTATACATTTCCAGAGGATTACCATTAAACATTTTTTCAGAATCAAACTTCTCAAAACCAAGTTTAGCTTCCGGATTTTTACAGATCACCAATTCATCAATGCCTTCATCCGTTTCAGTTTTCAAACGAAGTAGAATTTCTGTTGTAGTTGCCTCTTTATAATACGTTGCTGTATTATGAACACGGGCTGAAGGTGTAAAGTTAAGTTTTGGATTTGTGCTGATTGCTTTTACAAAAAATCCCTGAAGAGGTGCTATAAACGGCAATGTACCCGAAGGAACTCCAATACCGGTTTGAGCATTAAAAGTTCTGAAATATGTAGCATTGGCAACCGGTGAAATATTTGCATACAAAGTATTATCCCATAAATAAAGTGAATTATTCAGGTTTGTTTTCCCTAATAATTTCCAGTCAATATAGGATGTATAAGGATTTGCCATCAGATTCCAGCTTTGAATAGAAGAAGTTCCATTGTAAACCAATGTATTCGTATAATCAAAAGAAGTTGGACTATAATACAAATTCCCACTTAAAGATGCTGTAAATGTTATGTTTGGTTTTACCGCATATCCTTGTGTCGGTAACAAATAATAATTAGGCGAAGTCACATTTGTAATCCAATCAGTTCCATTGGTATAAGGTTTCATTTGTACACTCCCGCCAACAGGCGTTATATTTGTAAGTACTGCACCCGCATTTTTCTTGAATGGAGAGCCAAACAAATGCCATTTATTGCTCAGTTCTCTTTTAACTGTCGCTGCTAAATCTATATTATTCTGAATAAATGAAGCTCCGGATTCAATTTGGAGACCGCTGATTCCTGCATTGTTCTTTATCGCACCAATAACTGTAATTTTGCTATTGCCCGCTATGGTAAGCTTTTTACCGGTATTTATAGTAATATTATCACCACTTCCACTTATTGTAATACCTGTGGTATGGTTGCTATTGTTTAAAGTAATATTCTTATCAATAATCAGCGTTCCTGAGGTTAAGCCAATGGTTTGACCATCAATCCCTGTTATAAAACTAATCGTTCCTGCATTTGCAACATTTGCAACAGCGTTTCTTAATGAGCCATAACCGATATTCAGCGTATTTCTGACCAAAACATTAGGTGCATTTACAACAGTAGTTTTCCATACTCCTGCGGAAGTTGTAAATGTTATATTGCACAATCCATCTTTTGCCATACGTCGATACCATGTTGTAGCTGTTATAGTATCCTGATCATAAGTTGAAGCAATTGCTCCTGGAATATCTATAAATCCAGAAGATGAACTTGTTGTGCTCCGCTGCCACTTGTAAGAAATTACTTCGTTGCCACCACTTGCAGAAGTTAAATTGTTTATAACCGCTGGATTTCCATCATAAAAAACAGTTTCTCCTGCTGATGCTATTACTCCGCTTGTAAATTCTGGACGGACTGTAACTTTCCATACTTCTGCTGTGGATGAAAACGTTATATTACAACTTCCATCTTTTGCCTGACGGCGATACCATGTTGTCACTGTTAATCCTGCAGGTGGATCATAAGTTGTAGTATTACTGATAATATTTGCCGGAAATGTAAATGCAGCATCTGTAGAACTTTGCCATTGATAGCTTATATTTTCATCGCCTCCGCTTGCAACAGTTGTACTGCCTATTTCAGCAGGGTTGCCACTATAACAAATAGTTTCACCAGTATTGGCAATTGCACCGGCAGTAAAATTATTATAAACCGTTACTTTCCATACTTCTGCTGATGTATTCCAGCTCGTATTACAAACACCATCTTTTGCCTGACGACGATACCAGGTAGTAACTATCAGTCCTGTTGGTGGATCATAAGCTGCAGTATTGCTGCTGATTGTTGTGGGAGATGTAAACGCTGCATCTGTGGAACTTTGCCATTGATAACTGATGGTTTCATTTCCACCACTTGCAGCGGTTGTACTTCCTATTTCTGCCGGATTGCCATTAAAACAAATGGTTTCTCCTGTATTGGCAATTTCACCGGCTGTGAAATTATTGTAAACCGTTACTTTCCAAACTTCTGCTGAAGTATTCCAGGATGTATTGCATACAGCATCCTTAGCCTGGCGACGATACCAGGTGGTAACAGTCAGACCTGTTGGTGGATCATAAGCTGCAGTATTGCTGCTGATTGTTGTGGGTGATGTAAAGGCAGCATCTGTACTGCTTTGCCACTGATAAGTGATGATTTCATTACCACCACTTGCTGCTGTAGTACTGCCTATTTCTGCAGGGTTGCCGCTATAACAGATGGTTTCACCGGTATTGGCAATTGCACCGGCAGTAAAATTATTGTAAACCGTTACTTTCCATACTTCTGCTGATGTATTCCAGCTCGTATTACAAACACCATCTTTTGCCTGACGACGATACCAGGTAGTAACTATCAGGCCTGTTGGTGGATCATAAGCTGCAGTATTGCTGCTGATTGTTGTGGGTGATGTAAAGGCTGCATTGGTGCTGCTCTGCCATTGATAAGTGATGGTTTCATTCCCTCCGCTTGCAGCAGTTGTACTTCCTATTTCGTTAGGATTGCCATTGTAACAAATGGTTTCTCCGGTAGTTGCGATACTTCCTGCTGTGAATAATAAATGAACTGTAATTTTAACAACATTTGACTCTTTCCATTCAGAATCACAACCAACCCTGACCAATCGTTTATACCAAGTTGTATCATTTAAAGCACCTGGATTATATGTGGTTGACGAATAAGTTCCTGATGCAAGATTTGAAAAACTAACGTTATCAGACGAACTCTGCCATTGATATTGTAGTGTTCCGGCATATCCGGTAAGTGTGGAAGTTCCTGTAATATCTGTTGGTGAAGCTCCATAGCAAATAGTCTGATCAGAAGCAATCGTACCACCATTGGTAGGATTTGCACAATTAATAATAGTTAATGTAAAGTCTGCTGTAGTACTTCCTCCTGAATTAGTGGCAGTTATCGTATAAGTTGTCAGCGAAGATAGTACCGTTGAGATTCCTGATATTTCACCAGTTACAGTATTCAAACTCACACCTGAAGGTAAGGCAGGAGTGATATTGTAACTTACAACCGGACCTCCCGAAGCAGATGGTAAAGCACTGATAGAAGTTACGTCTTTAGCTGCAATTAGTGAAGATGGTGTATATGTCATATTGGATGGAGGAACATCATTAACTTTTAATTTAAAACTGCATTGAGTACTTCCTCCTGTATTGCTTCCGGTAATTGTGTAAGTTGTTAATGTGGTCATCAATATTGTTGGAGTTCCACTGATAACACCTGTCAACGTATCAAAACTTAATCCCGAAGCTAAAGTCTGGTTAATACTGTAATGTACTATATCTCCACCATTGTTGCCTGGGGTGCTGATTATTATACTTACACCTTTGGTGGCGACAATTGAATCGGGTGTATAATGCAAAGTACTCGGAGCTACTGCATTCACTGTAATAATAACATTAAATGTTGTAAAACCACCAGTATTGCTTGCTGTTATAACGTAAGTATTCTGTGGCGAAAGAACTGAAGGTGTACCACTTATAACTCCTGTTGAATTATTCAATAACAAACCACTTGGTAAAGAAGGTAAGACACTATAAGAAATTACAGTTCCTCCACTATTCGTTGGTGTTATATTTGAAATAGCAACAGTTTTAGTAAATACATTAGGTGATGCATATACTAAATCTGTCGGAGCTATATCATTAACAGTGATTTCAAGATCAAATGTTGAATTTCCACCCGAATTAGTAGCTGTTACAGTATAGGTTGCCGCAGCAAGAACCACTGTTGATGTACCGCTGATTTCACCTGTTAAGGTATTTAATAAAATACCATTAGGTAATGCTGGATTAACAGTATAGCTTATTACTGTACCTCCTGAAACCGAAGGACTCAGACTTGTAATTGGAGTTCCCTTTGTATAAATATTTGGAGAAGTATAAGATAAGCTAACTGGTGGAATATCATTAACAGTAATTAGCAGATCAAACGAAGAACTACCTCCTGAATTAGTTGCAGTAACCGTATAAGTAGCTGCTGCAAGAACCAAAGTTGGTGTTCCACTAATTTCGCCACTTAAAGTATTTAAAGACAATCCGGTCGGCAAAGCAGGACTTACCCCATAACTGACAACAGCACCACCTGAAACACTTGGGCTTAAACTAGCAATAGTTACGTCTTTTGTATAAACATTTGGAGATGTGTATGAAAGACCAATTGGAGGCGTATCATTAACAGCAATTTCAACATCCGCAGTAGTAGTCCCAATAAAATTAGTAGCGGTTACAGTATAGGTAGCTGCTGCTAAAATATCAGTAGGTGTACCACTAATATCACCTGTTGTGGTATTCAATGTTAAGCCATTGGGTAATGGTGGACTAACAGAGTAACTGGATGGAACTCCACCATCATACGATGGTGAAATTGGAATTATAGTAATATTTTTATTAAAGATGTTAGGAGTTGGATACGTCATATTGCTGGGTGCAGCATCATTGACTAATATTTCTATATCTGAATTGCTGCTACCTGTAGAGTTTGTACCTGTTATTGTATAGGTATCCATTGGGTCAACAGCTGTAGGAACACCGGTAATTTCTCCGGTTGTAGAATTCAATGACAATCCGGCAGGTAGCGAAGGACTGACACTGTAATTAGTGATAATTCCTCCATCAGAAGAAGGAACAATAGGTACAATTGAATTTCCTTTGGACAATACATTGGGAGAAGAATAAGATAGTCCGCTTGGAGAAAAGTCATTAACTGTAATAACAATATTTGCAGTTGTACTTCCTCCACTATTAGCAGCAGTAATAACATAAGTATTTTCTGAAGACATTAATGCAGGAGTTCCACTTATCTCTCCGGTTGAACTATTAATAACTAAACCAGATGGTAATGCAGGATTCACAGAATAGATATCAACATTTCCGGTAATTGTGGGCGATAATACAGTGATTGATGTACCTACAGAAAACACATTGGGTGTTGTGTATGATAATGAAGTTGGAGCGATATCATTAACTGCTATTACTACATTGGCAGTTGTGCTTCCATAAGTATTTGTGGCTGTTACAACATAAGTTTTAGAAGATGATACAGCTGAAGGTGTACCACTTATTACTCCTGTGGTTGTATTCAACGACAACCCGCTTGGTAAACCAGGATTAACACTATAACTTATAACAGCTCCACCTGTTGATGAAGGAGTTAAATTACTTATTGTAGTCCCAATAGTATAATTATTAGGTGAAGAATAAGAAATTACTGCCGGGGCATGGGTTACTGTAAGAGTTGACGAAATACTTCCCGGATTATAGCCTCCACCTCCTGGTTGAGTGGCTGTAATAACAGATGTCCCAAGACCACATATTGTAATTGTATTTCCTGCTGCAATAGCAACCGCCGGATTACTGCTGAAATATACAAATGGCTGACTACTCGTACTTGTTGGTGATGTTGGTGTAAATGGAGCATCTGTCAGATATTTTGTCATATCAGGGAAATTAGAAATTACAGGATTGCTAGTTCCGTTAATTCCTACGGTCATTACTGTTGAAACAATTCCTGATCTGTAAATCCCGCTTGTAGACTGATAAGCTGTAATCGTTGTAATTCCTGGACCGGTAATTGTTATCATTGTACCTGATACTGTTGCTACAGAAGGATTGCTGCTGTAATAAGTAAATCCTCCGGCACTATTACTGCTAGGAGCTGTTATTGTAAATGCAGGATTACCTACTACCTTATTTATAGTAGCAAAAGGTCCATATGTAGGATTTATCAAAGCAGCTGCACCTACATTTATATATCCGTAAATAGTATCTGAAGTATAATTACCATTGGCTGCCTGAATTACAATAATTGTTGCAATACCTGCAGATCCTATTGTTAATGTACTTCCTGATATTGAAGCTACTCCGGCATTATTGCTTGTATATGTAAATCCTCCTGATGAATTTGATGTTGCACTTAAAGTAACTGCTGCATCACCAACCACTTTATTAAGATTTGAGAAATAAATTGAAGGTATGGTTTTCACAGTTAAAGTAAATGATGCACTCCCCTCACTGTAATCTGCAGTAGCCGCCTGGGAAGCTGAGATAGTAGAAGTTCCAGCTCCAACAATTGTAACACTGGAACCTGAAATAGTGGCAACATTCGTATTGCTGCTACTGAATGTAATCGTTCCATTGCTGTTTGATGATGGAGGTGTAATATAGAAATTAGGATCTCCAACATTTTTATTTACATCTGCCATGGTTCCCAATGTAGGAGTTGGTCGTATTGCACCATAAATAGCAGCAGCATAAGTATTATTGTATGATGTAGGAGTATAATCTGATGAAGTATAAGAATTACCAGCAATACTGGCAATATTATCAGTATTTCCATTATACATATAAGCCCTGAACTGAATTTCAGCTGCAGATTGAGCTGATGTACCTGACAAATCAATCGAAGAAAGATAATAATTGGCTGAAGTCCCCGGTGTAAATTCTCCCAATGAAGTGGCATAATTATCCACACTCCATCTTAATTGAATTTTGGTGGAAGGTGTACCCGAACTACTCATATTTAATCCCGGAAATACAAATCTGTCGAATCGTGTATTAGCAGTTGTAGTAATAGAATAAGAGAGATAAGGTGCGGTATTGTAGTCAAGTGAAACACTCGAATTTGGGTTTGCCCATTTGTTGTTAACATTGTTTACTGTAGTTAATCCGCTATAGTTCTGCGAGGCACTGCTTACTACAGTCGATTTTACATAAGTAGCTGTATAAGGATAACTTTGAGATGAAGTATTAACCTGATTCCATCCAGCCAGGACATCTATGGATGAATAGGGTAATCCATAAACAAAACCTGTTTTGGTTGCTGTTCCACCATAAGTAATTACACTTACACTACCAGAAGTACCACTTGCTACCACAGCAGATATTTGTGTATTGCTTACAACTGAAAATGAGAATGCAGCTGTTCCACCAAAGCTTACAGCAGTGGCTGTATTAAAGTTGTTTCCTGTTATGGTTACGGTATTGCCATTGTTGGTTTTAGTAGGCTGGAAATAAGATATTACAGGAGCATCTAACCAAGTAAAGCCGCTTAGGCTTGCAGGGCCTCCGGGAGTAGTTACACTCACTGAACCTGAAGATCCTGCAGCTACTACAGCTGTAATTTGCGTTGCACTTATCACATTAAAGGAAGTGGCAGCTGTTCCACCAAAACTTACTGCTGAAGCATTTGTAAATCCGGTACCTGTTATGGTAACTGTAATTCCATTGCCTGCTCCCGTAGGAGTAAAAGATGTAATGGTTGGAACAGGATTGCTCAGCATGAATAGCGTATTACTTAGAATACCGGTATAACCAGTATAGGTTAATGTTGTATCTGTTCGGGTAATAATATTAGCAGTCTGTGCTACCCAGCCAGTACCAGAAACATAAGCATATAAAACAGGATAAGCCACAGTACCTATAATATCTCCGGCTTTATATTTAAAACTAAGTATTATGCCTGTTCCCCCTGAATTGGCATTGGTTTTATTTATGGTCCAACATCTGTTAACCACATTGCTCATACTACTGCCTGATGTACCGTCAACTAATACTTCGTCTGCAACTTTTACAGAGAAGTCATCTGCTGTACCTGTATTATTGGTTATAGTAACAGGATTAAAACTCGAATTTCCAACCGGAAAAATTTTAGCTGTTGTACTTACATTGCTGATTAGTTTTCCTGTGCTATTGGTTTTAACATAAGCTGTTGAGTTACTTTCCACAACAGTTCCAATAGTAGCATTATAACTCCCCAATGTTAATTTATTTCCATTTAACCTCAATGTTCCTCCAACTGTCCAGTTGTTAGCTGGAGAATAAGCATTTACACCAGCGTTAGCGAGAATAAAGAATTTATCTGATCCAAAATCTGCAGGAGCAGATCCACCAGTCCCACCGGAGCTGGTTGTCCAGGAAGATGTATTTTGTAAAGAAGCATAACCAGTTGTTGTCGTATAAAATGGTGCTACCAGATTAGTTCTGGTAGTGAAATTAACACTGCATCCATCATTCTGATTAGATGTAATTTTATAATACAAGGCATTTCCAGATTGAAAATTAGTGATATTTATAGTATTGGTTGTAACACCTGTTATAGCGGAAGTATTTGAAAGATTTGAAAATGTTGAATTATCTGAACTGCTGCTCCATTGATAACTACTTATGGTTTTACCGGAAGCAGCTGTAACAATAACCGGCTGATTAAAAACACCTCCGGTAGAAATATATTGATTGGCTGCAGGAGCATATCTGATATAAGGAGCAGCAAAATCAGGAGCATATACATGGAATTCTGATAATGCACTACTGCCTGATAGTCTATATGCACGGACATACCTTGCTGTTACAGGAGTAAATGAGAAATAATCACCACCATCATAGGTACCCTGAACATTGGTATATACTGTAGTCCAGTTGCTGTTATCTGTACTCACCTGAATATCACCGCCATCCCAATCTCCATAATGCATCATTGCACCACAAGGATTACCACCACAATCTCCACCCATATTTGGATCCCATGCATATAATCCCTGTAAATACACCCTGCTGATAAGTTTTGAAGATCCCAGATCAACACCTATATAAGCAGAACCACCAGCACCATTATTATCAACAATTAATCCAGAAGTACTATTATTGTCAGTTAATGTTCCGAATTGATATGAATATGTAATATAACTTTGCCATGTAAAATTCCAGACAGTTTGAGATGTATTTAATGTAGTATATGAAGAATGTGCAGATAATGTCAGCATTGGAGAAGACGAACAACTTCCAAAGACATCAGCAACAAATAAAGTAGCTGCATTGCTGTAATTATCACAACCGGCACCTTTATTTAATTTCAATCGATATTGATATCCGTGAGCAAGAGGAGGAGTAATACTTAAGGTAAGTGTACTACTGTTAGCAGTAGTACCGCTAAATCCTGAATAGGTAATACCAATTCCGGCATCCAGACTGGCAGTTATATCAGTCCATATTGTCCCATTATCTGTACTTCGCTGCCAGACAAAACTTGTTTGACTTCCTGAAAGCGTAGTTGCCACAAAAGTTTTATTTGTACTATTAGTAATTGCATTTAAATTTGCAATTGTTGAAGAAGATGCTCCTGTATAAGTCACGGCCACAGCAGTTCTTGATGAAGAAACACATCCACTTGAATTCACAGCTGCAGCATAATAGGTCGTAGTTGATGCTATTGAAGGAGTTGTATAGGAAGTGCCTGTAAATAACAAGGTGCCACTACTGATTAAATCATACCATTTAATGGTTCCTGCTGAAGGAGTAGCGCTAATAGTAGCAGTTCCCAATCCACACAATGTGGTTGGGCTTGTTGCTGTTACAGTCGGCAATGGAATCATGGTAGCCAGAACAGCTGTTCTGGGGCTTTCGCATGTACCACTAATAGCAGTTACATATTTGGTAACATTTCCAGTGCTTACATACGCATTATTTGTATTACCGGTAGAGTAGCTTGTTGTTGTTGGATCAGCATACCAGCGCAAAGTAACACCGGAAGAATAGGAAGGAGTTGCACTTAATGTCACATTTGTATTATAACAACCCGATGCTGGAGCTGTTGAAATAATTGTGGGTGTATTTACAACTGTTGCAGCCACAGCTGTACGTGAAGCTGTAGTTCCATTGCAGTTGGTTGCATCTATATAATAAGTTGTTGTTACACTGATGGAAGGTGTTATAAATGATGTTCCTGTACCCAATGATGTTCCTCCGGAGGCTGAAGCATACCAGTTAACAGTTGCTCCATAAGCAGGACTTGGTGTTGCTGACAAAGTAACGATCCCTGCATCACAACGGCTAGCTGCCGTTCCACTTACTGTAGGAATTGTTGTAATAATTGTTGCAGCAATTGTTGTTCGGGAAGAAGATTTGCATCCATTAGCAGTTACAGCTTCTGCATAATAGCTCCTTGTTACAGCCAGTGAGGGAGTTACCCATGGAGATCCACTCCCGACCAAATTACCGGCTGAGCTTGCATCGTACCAGTTGATACTTCCGGATGATGCAGTAGCTGCGAGACTTACTGTGGTATTTGCACCACAACTGCTAGCGGGTGTATTGCTTGAAACTGTGGGTAATGGAGTAACTGTTATTTTTACCGGATTGGTATAATACCATACTGAAGGTGCATCAGAACTTGAGGCAGCCCTTCGATACCAGGTTGTGGCTGTTAATGCAGATGGAATGGTATATCCAACTGTATTCGTTGTTGCTATATCAGAAAATCCGGTTGAATCTGTTGATGTAGATTTTTGCCATTTATAGGTTATGGCCCCACTTGGAAAGCTTGCAGCAGAAGTGGAAGTTAAAGCTGCTGGTGTTGTATTATAACAAATTGTCTGATTAGCAGCAATAATACCAGCTTCATTGACTCTGTTTCTAAAAATATCTATCTTGGATGTGGTTGCATTGGCTGCAATGATATCAGGTTTTCCATCTCCGTCAATATCGGCAATTTCAATTTGGGTATATGCTATGTTACCATTGATAATTGTAATGGAAGCTGCAAAAGAGATATTTCCTGAAGTGGAAGTATTTTCAAAATAGGCGATTCTGCTTACATTATCACTTACAATAATATCAGGTTTTCCATCTCCGTTCATATCTCCAAATGCCAAACCATAAGTCCCTGTAAAACCAGTTGCAGTAAAATTCAAACTATCACTCAAACTAACCGATGATGAAACTGAATTATTTTTAAATACAGATATTTTAGGAGAGCCGGAATTTGTTGCTATGATATCCAATTTCCCATCTCCATCAAGGTCAGCCAGTTTTATATTATAGCTGTAACCACTTACTGTTGGTTTATTAACAGGTTCAGAAAAACTAAACCCTTTGTTGTCAGGATAACCTTGATTGGTAGTGTTTTGCAATATATAAATCTGATTGGTACCACCCAGTACTACATCGGGTTTACCATCTCCATCAATATCTCCTCCTGCTCCGGAATAAAAATTTCCACCTGCAAGTTTTTTGTTGTATGATGCAGTATTAGCCGTATTTCCGCTTGTTACTGAAAACACAGCAGCTGTTGTTGTATTCTTTGTATAATATACTAAGGCTTGTGATAGGTTTCCTGTTAATCCAATCATATCAATTCTTCCATCAAGATTAATATCTATAGGTAAAAAAGCGGAATTTACCCTGTACTCAAGATTTGATGAAGTAATTACAGTGCCATTTTCTAAAGCCGGGCTTCCTGATGTAGAAGAATTTATATTGGCAAAACCACCATCATTGGCATTGTTGGAGGAAGCAAAGTCAATTTTCCCATCATTATTAAAGTCAGCCATTAATACATTTTTTGATGTATTACCACCACCGAAACTAGGTGTAACACCCGATATTGAACTTACCGCGGCAAAAGCTCCTGAGTTTATTATTCCTGATGTTGCAGTATTTCTTAATATCTGAGGTACTCCAGCCAGAGAATAACTCATTATATCCAATTTCCCATCCAGGTCAATATCAGCCATTACAAATTTCTGGTCATAACTTGTAGGAAATGAGGTTGAAAAACTTTGAACTGATTCAAATGATGAGTTCTGAACACTTGAATATATATTTCCGACTAAACTGCTATTTTTAGGAACAAATTTAGCAGAAGAAACACAACTTAGTGATGTAGTGGTATTCAGTACTGTAAAATATCCAAAACTTGCATGAGGAGGAACTGTAACTGTTATACTTGTTGGTGAGGCAGCTGAAATTACACATTTCATGCCATTAAGATATACAATATTATCGGAAGTAGTTGCACCAAAATATTCACCTGTTAAAGTTACAGAACTTCCAACTTCAGCAGAAGCAGGTGAAAAAGAAATAATTTTAGGAGTAGGCACATAAGTAATTGATACTTCATCTATTGCCAATGGTCCACTTGTTTTACCATTAGAAGAATAAGTAGGTGCAGCACATCCAAGACTGCATCTTATTTCGCCTGAAGAAAAACCGGCAGGCCAAAATATTGAAACTTGACTTGTACCTTGTCCTGACACTAAATTTCCACCTGTTACTGACCAGGTATAACCAAAATTACTTCCACCTGTAGATATAATGTTGTATATTTCAGTAGAATTGGGTAATGGAGATAAATTTCCACTAATATTGGCAGCGGTTGGCAAAGTACAGATTGGAGGCAACTGTGTAAAACTGGTCTGATAGGCTGCAGACCATTCAAAAACAATCCTGTAGCTTGTTCCTGGTATCAAAGGTGCACTGGAATAAGTAAGAGGTCTGTCTGTAGAAAAAGGCAGGGAATTATTATAAGTTACCCAATTAGAATTATTATTTAATACTGTCAAAAATTCAGCACCTATCAAACTAGAATTTCCATTGGTGGGTAATGCAGGAAATGCAGCTGTTCTTTCAAACATACATCTTGGTGGAGGATTATCTGTACCGGCATTTTTATATTTAAATGAAATTGAAATAGATGTAGCATTTGCCGGTACAATTACGTCTTTATAAATATAAATCTTACTATTTGTAGTTTGTGGATTTGTAACAGTATTTGTAATGTTATTATTAGAAATATAAGCACCCGATGTTCCGGCTGATTTTTCTGAAGTCCCGACCATCCATTTATTAACATTACTGGTATTTAAAATTGTCCAACCATTAGCGCCTTCAAAACCACCATCAGTAGTTGGATTTACAATGTAATTCTGAGCTGAAAGATTAAATAAAAAAAATACAATTAAAAAAATTGCAGCAATTAAAATACGTAAGATTTTTTTCATAATATTTGGTTTTTAGGTTATTTTTTAAAACTAATAATCATTAAAAGTTATTTGTTAAATTCAACTGGAAATAATATGGTAAAAGTAATCTTTGAATATCCAATAAGTTGTAAGGTATATCTTATTTTTCAGTAAAGCTATTCTGACAAAAATCAAAAATAATCAATACAAAAACATCATTATTAACAAAGTTATATTGTTAATCTGTTTATATTAAAACAAATTACTTTCAAATCTTTAAAATTAAAGATTCGAGAGTAAATATAAAGCATTGCAATTGATTTATGTAACTTCTTATTTCGGTTTATTCGGATAAATTGTGATTTTTATCCTTTTTCATCATCTCTAAATTAAGATTTTTAAAGGCGGAAGGGGTTAATCCTGTATATTTTTTAAAAGCATTGTAAAAAGTTGAACTTACTTTAAATCCAACAATCTCAGCCAGGTAATCTATTTTATATTTTTTATAGTTGTCATCATTAAGATACTTTAACAACTCCTTAATTCTCTGCTCATTAATATAATCATTAAAATTAACTCCATAATATTTATTGATTAATTGTGATAAGTAAGTCTGATTTGTATCAAGTTTATTGGACAATATACTTAAGGTTATACCACTATCAATATATGCTTTTTCTTCTTTCATTAATTTCTCAAGCTTCATAAAAAGTTTATCTGAACGATGCATTGCATTGCTTTGCGATAATTCCTCTTCTAAGCGGATAAGTTTTGATGTACTTTTTACAATTTGTTTATTTGCTGTTTTTAGTTTACGTTTTTGCAATACTATATAAGTCCAGATCAATATGACTAATATTAATAATCCTATTATTAAATACTGTTGCAATATAATCCTTTTGTTTTTTTCATGCAATATTTTAAGATTCCTTATTTTAATTAATATTGGAGTAGAAGCCAACATTATTTTATTTTTCAATATTTTATCGTTAAAACTGTTTTTTTTAATAGAGTCCTTGAGTTCTTCAGAAAGTTTAGAATAAAAAAAATATTTTCTTTTACTGCTTCCATTTGAATAATATTCTTTCAAAAAATCAGAAATCCTGTTTTGAAAAGAAAAATCCAATGTATTCTTAGCTTTCTGCATAGCGGAATCAGCATAGAGTTCCAGCTTGGTTAAATTATTTAGCTTTGCGTTTTCTCTGGCTAAATTAAAATACGCTAATCCAATTTTTGAGGTTGAACCCGATTTACGTGCAAAGATTAACGAAGATAAGTAATTTTCATAAGCTTTAGCAGAAGTGTCATTTTCAGCCATTATTCTGAACATGACAGATTTGATTTCATAAAAAGCTATCCGGTATCTTTCGCTATCAATGACTTTTCTATTTAAACTGTCTTTTTCAAAATTACAAAGTATCAGATTTGACTTTTTACATAAGTTTGTTACAATTTCTTTATTCCCAAGTTCTAAAAACACGGAAGCTAAACAGTTGATATATCTTGCATTTACAATATCATTAGGAAAGGGAATTTCATTTAATGCCCGTCGATAATAATATGAAGCTGAATCATATTGCTGCATTTCCTGAAATACATAAGCTATATTACTGTATGATAAAGCTGAAGCATAGTAATTATTGTTTTGTTTTGACTTACTAAAAGATTCTTTATATAAATCAATTGCATTTTCATATAAATCATACTGATTTAATATATTAGCTGTATTAATATAAAAATAAGGATCATCAATAGACATATCAGGATGTAAAATAAATATTTCCAAAGCTTTTGAAATGGTATTCAAGGCTTCAACATCATTTTTTTTCCTGAACTGATATAGTTCAGTTAATTGATCATAAAAATAAAATTTTTTTTGATAGTTATGCAATGAATCATAAATTGCAATCAACTGATATGCTATTACTTCAGCAGAATCAGGATCCTGAATATATTGTTCTTTATAGGTTTGATTTAGTTTTTCTGCTTTATAATTTAGAATATTATTACGACTACTGACATCTTGTTTAATACAACTTATACAAGCCAAAAATACAAAAATTATTAAAAGAAAAAAATATATTTTAATGTATTCTTTGAACATCAGATAATAAGTAAATTATTGTAATTTTTAAGAATTGGCAATAATACTAAAAATAATTAAGCCTCACTCAGAAATATTATAATTTTTCGGATATTATAGTAGAAAAGAAATGCCATTTTAAATTATAACAAATGAATAAAAAAACCTGCATCTTTCGAAACAGGTTCTTTTATTATTGGTTATTAAGTTATTAAGTTACTTTAGTTTCAATGTCTTAATTTTCAAATTTTCAAATTTTCAAATTCACATTTACTTCCAGTTCACTTTCACATTTTGATTACCTAAATTAGTTTTAACTTTCACCAGATAAACTCCTGTGGTCAATTCTAATTTTGTTGTCAACATATTACTGCCGGCATCTTTTTTATAAACTCGGGCACCCGTTACTGTAAAAACCTCAACCTGTTCAATATTTTCACCGGTTTGAGCAATGATATTCAATATATTATCACTTTCAAAAATTTTCACATCCGATGAAGTTAATCGTGTATTAATATCTCCAAAACGAATAAAGAATCTACCAATAATATGATCTGTCGGAAATTCAAATTCATAAGTTGTATTTTCTGACAAGCTAATCAGTTTTCCTTTGAAGCGGTCTTCCAGATATATATTTTCAGCTGTTTCCAAACCAAATGCGGTAATTCTTGCTTTTTTACCTGCATTTCCATTTATACCCAGCGGAATGACAGTTTGGGTAATTGTATTAATCGTATTGATAACTAATCTTTCACCAGTTGTTGATTGGGTATAAATTTCCATCGAATTTCCATTAAACATTTTCTCAGAATCAAAACCTTCAAAATTTAGCTTAGCTTCCGGATTTTTGCAAAAGTCTGTCATTTCAAACTTAATACCTTATTATCTTTTTTAACAAACAAAATGTGCATTTCAACAGATTATTTCCAATATTTATCTAAAAACTTATCAACTTCAATTCAAATATAGTAATTTCGTACACAAATTATTTAAGCATTCATTATGATTTACAAATGGCTTTACCAAAACAAATGGAAAGAATCTTTGCGATCGTCCATCTGGCAAAAAAACATGGCAATGAACATCATCTTAGGGGTTTTGATGCTTTATTTCTTAGTTAATTTCCTGATTGTAGGATTATTTGCTGACTCAATATTAATGGGAATTTATCCTGATGAAAATCCAGTGAATAAATTCAACAGTTTTCTACTGTACTTCATAGGTATCGATCTATTGATCCGATTTCTGGGGCAAACGGTTCCTACTTTAAGCATTCAACCTTATCTGCATCTTCCTGTAAAGAGATCTTCATTAATGCATTATTTATTAGGACGCTCTGTTGTAAACCCTGTTAACTATTTTTATTTTATAATTTTTATACCATTTGCCTTCAAAGCAGTTGGGCCTCTTTATAGCACGGTTACAGCCTTAAACTGGTTATTTCTGCTATTCCTAATCATTTTTTTCGACAATTACCTGATTACTTATATCAAACGTCAATTGGGAAGTAAACCTTTTATTGCACTTGCATTTGGTTTGCTAATTGTAACGTTTGTTTTATTAGATCGTTATAAGATTTTCTCTTTACAAACCATTTCAGAACAAATCTTTACTGCCATTCTTTTAAAACCTGTATATATTGTTATTCCTATATTTGCAACAGTATGCATCTATTTCATTAATTTCATCTTCCTCAAAAAGAATGCCTATCTGGAAAATTTAAGCAAAAACAATTCTAAAAAAACTGTCAGTACTGCTGGGATTAGCTTTTTCGATCGTTTTGGTGTAATCGGCGAATTAATGAATATGGAAATCAAATTAATGTTGCGTAATAAACGCCCTAAATCCATCATTTACATGACGCCCCTTTTTCTATTGTATGGTTTTATTTTTTATCCACAGGATATCTATATGAATATGGGAGGAATGCTCATCTTTGTCGGCATTTTTATTAGCGGTGGTTTTATGATGACTTATGGTAATTATCTCATCAGCTGGGAAAGCAGCTATTTTGATGCATTACTTACCAAGAGTTTCGACTTCCGAAAATATTTTCAAGCTAAATATACATTATTGGCAACCGTAACAGTTATTTCCTTTCTATTAACGATCCCTTATCTGTTTTTCGACATCAAGTTATTATATATCAATACAGCCTGTTTTCTTTTCAACATTGGTGTTAATATTAATCTGGTATTATTTTTTGCGATGAACAATAAGAAATACCTCGATTTGAGCAAGAGTGCTACCTTTAATTATCAGGGTGTTGGAGTTTCTAATTTTGTTGTAACACTTCCAATGATGTTAATACCTATATTCATTTACCTTCCTTTTAGTTTTTTGGATATACCTGAAATTGGCTGGATGATAATCGGCGGAATTGGTTTACTTGGAGTTGCATTACACAAACCATTACACAAAATAATCATCCGAAGGTTTTATATTAAGAAATATGAAATGGCTGAAGGTTTCAGACAACGTTAATTAATTACAGATTTTTAAATTTCACAATCATGATAAAAATAAATAATCTTACAAAAATATATAATGGAACTACTGTTTTAAACATTGGTAATCTTGTTATTAATAAAGGTGAAAGCTATGGTTTAGTTGGCAATAATGGTGCAGGGAAAACCACTTTTTTTCGTTTGATATTGGATTTAATAAGATCCAACAGTGGTGAGGTAACTTCAAAAGATAGTAATGTTGCTGGCAATGAAGCTTGGAAACATTATACCGGTTCCTATCTGGACGAAGCTTTTTTAATTGAATTCCTAACTGCTGAGGAATATTTTAATTTTATCGGCAAACTTCATAATTTATCAAAAGGAGATATTGCAGAATTTTTAAATCAATATGCCGACTTTTTCAATGAAGAAATTCTGGAGCAAAAAAAATACATTCGTGATTTTTCAAAAGGGAATCAGAAGAAAATTGGAATTATAGCAGCCATGATGGGAAATCCCGAAATACTTATTCTGGATGAACCTTTTACTAATCTTGATCCAAGCAGCCAAATCCGTTTAAAGAAAATTTTAACTGAATTAAAAACCAGGCATGATGTTACAATGCTTATTTCCAGCCATGATCTGATGCATGTTACTGAAGTCTGTGAGCGCATCAATGTGCTGGAAAAAGGTATTATTGTTCAGGATTTACATACTGATGAGAATACGCTGAAACAACTGGAAAGCTATTTTGCAGTATAACATTAAGGCTATTTGGGATTTTATTTTAACTACCTGAATACTTTCAATTTACAATCAAAAGCATATAAATTATCATGTATAAAGTAATTAGTATTCTGATAGTTGTATTTTTATTTCATTTTAACACATCTGCTCAAAAAAAACTGGCTTTAACAAATGATAAGGATGGATTTACAAATATTCGAGCAGGAATGGGTTCGGAATTTGATATAATTGGTCAAATTAAAACTGATGTGTTTTTCTATTGTGAGAAAAATAAAACAGAATGGTATATAGTTGATGCACCTCAATTCAATGAAAATGGTTTTCAAAATGGAAAGCAGTTAAATGGATTTATACATAAAAGCCATGTCCGTTTTATTGAAGAAATGCCTCTTGATGAACAAAAAAAGATAATTTCAAGTGTATTTATAGATTTTAAGAAATTGAATGATAAAAAGAATCAATTTCAATTAACACAAGGGAAAAATACACATTTTAAAAACAAAACAGACAGTTTAAAGTCAATAGCGTATTCTTATTCAATGTTCAGTAATTTTGACACTAAATATGAATCAGTTTTAATGTTTTTTCCTTCATACTATTGTAAATCTAAAGATACGTTAACATTGAATCTGTTGTTTGCAGCAATCTGGTCAAACTTTGGTTCAGTAGATGAACAGCATTGCAATACACTATGTGATTCATACTTATGTGATGAAAAATTATTTTTATCTTCACTAAGTTATATAAAAAAGAAAGCAGAACTTAAGTTTTTAATTGAAGAAACTGATATTGGTTTATGTTTTAACTTTGATGTTGATTATAAAGGAAAAAGCATCAAAAACACAACTTATTTACGATTAATAAAGCAACTTAGAAATCTGACTAAAAGAAAGCCTGTTTCTATAATTTGATTTTTATAATTTTTTTTCATAGCGGATTAAACTTTCCCAACAAATTTTAATCTAATTTTATTGAACATTTTTACAAACATTGTTTATTTTTTTATTACTTTTGTGTTTATAATTAAATTTATTAAAAATGAAAAAAATTATTCTTTCTCCTGTTTATCAGTTTATTGTATTAGCATTTATTATGCTTTTCTCTGTTGGTTCTTTTGCACAAACCAATGATATAATTGTATCAAAATCTTATATCACATTCAATGCTGCTGCAAGTACAGATACTTTTTCAATTCAATCAACTACTAACTGGATAGTAACTTCAAATCAAACATGGTTAATAGTTAGTCCTGTCAGCGGAACGAACAATGGTATTGTAAATTTATCAGCTACTTCAAATACAGGCACAACTATCAGAGAAGCTATAATTACAGTTTCATCTGCATATAGTTCATCTGCCTCAACGTCTAAAATTATTCACATTAAGCAGTTGGCTCTCAGTCCAACAACAACTTACTTAAATGTTTCAAGAAATAACATTTTACTTCCTTCAGCAAATGCATGTAGTGATACTTTTAAAATAACTTCAAATGTAAACTGGGCAATAACAGTTACCGGCACAGCCAGTTCAACTACAATTCCAACCTGGCTGACAGTTGCACCAATAGCCGGAGTTAATAACCTAATTATCAATCTATTTGCAACAGCCAATACAACCAATGCCATCAGAACTGCATTAGTAAAAATTACCTCAGGCACTTTAGTGAAAACAATAGAAGTAAAACAAGCTGCAGCAAGTACAACTATTTCCTATTTAAATGTCTCAAGAAATAATATTTTACTTCCCTCAGCAAATGCATGTACTGATACTTTTGCAATAACTTCAAATGTAAACTGGACAATAGCAGTTACGGGCACATCCAGTTCAACTACAATTCCAACCTGGCTATCTGTTAATCCGGTTGCAGGTGTTAATAACTTAATTATCAACATGGCTGCTACAGCCAATACAACCAATGCCATCAGAACTGCATTAATAAAAGTTACTTCAGGTACTTTAATGAAAACAATAGAAGTAAAACAACCTGCAGCAAGTACAACTATTTCCTATTTAAATGTCTCAAGAAATAATATTTTACTTCCCTCAGCAAATGCATGTACTGATACTTTTGCAATAACTTCAAATGTAAACTGGACAATAGCAGTTACGGGCACATCCAGTTCAACTACAATTCCAACCTGGCTATCTGTTAATCCGGTTGCAGGTGTTAATAACTTAATTATCAACATGGCTGCTACAGCCAATACAACCAATGCCATCAGAACTGCATTAATAAAAGTTACTTCAGGTACTTTAATGAAAACAATAGAAGTAAAACAACCTGCAGCAACTGCAACTATTTCCTATTTAAATGTCTCAAGAAATAATATTTTACTTCCTTCAGCAAATGCTTGTAATGATACTTTTAAAATTACATCTAATGTAAATTGGACAATAGCAGTTACAGGCACATCCAGTTCAACTACAATTCCAACCTGGCTATCTGTTAATCCGGTCGCAGGAGTTAATAACTTAATTATCAACATGGCTGCAACAGCCAATACAACCAATGCCATCAGAACTGCATTGATTAAAGTTACGTCAGGTACTTTAGTGAAAACAATAGAAGTAAAACAACCAGCAGCAAATGCAACTAATTCCTATTTATATGTCTCAAGAAATAATATTTTACTTCCTTCAGCAAATGCTTGTAGTGATACATTCGCAATAACTTCAAATGTAAACTGGACAATCTCAATTACGGGTACAGCCAGTTCAACTACAATTCCAACCTGGCTATCTGTTAATCCAATTGCAGGTGTTAATAACTTAATTATCAACATGGCTGCAACAGCCAATACTACCAATGCCATCAGAACTGCATTGATAAAAGTTACGTCAGGTACTTTAGTGAAAACAATAGAAGTAAAACAACCGACATCATCTGCAACTAATTCCTATTTAAATGTCTCAAGAAATAATATTTTACTTCCTTCAGCAAATGCGTGTATTGATACTTTTAAAATAACATCTAATGTAATCTGGACTGTAAGTGTATTTCCTTCTGTAAGCAGCGGAAATCCTATAACATGGTTAACTGTCAACCCTACAGCAGGTTCAAATAATTTAATCATTCATTTGAATGCAACACCCAATACTTCCACAACTTTCAGAACAGCATTGGTTAAAGTTACTTCCGGAAGTTTAGTAAAAACCATAGAAGTAAAACAAGCAGCAGGTTTAAGTAATATTCCTTTTCTCAACTTATCTGTAACTTCTCTGATGTTTGATGCAATACCTTCTATTTCCAAAACATTTAATATAACTTCTAATTCAGGATGGATTATTACAACTGATGTAAGCTGGCTAAGTTTCTCACCATCAAGTGGAAATAATAACGCAAGCATTACTGTAACTGCTTCAGCAAATACATCTGCTCAAATGAGGCTAGGCTGGCTTGTAATTTCAATACCTGGATCCATGTCTAAATTTATTCAGATTAAGCAAGCTGGTACTGCGAATCCTATCATCAGTGATAATTCATTTTCTTCAAGCAAATCAGCATCAGGCAATATTTCTGCTTATCCAAATCCTGCAATTGATAATATTACACTTACCTCATTAACAGATTTTACAGACAACGATTTTGTTGAAATTTATTCATTGGAAGGGTTAATTATTTACAAACAAGCTTTAACAGGCAATAATGTAAAAATTGATTTTCAAAGTTTAAAAACAGGTATTTATTTTATTAAAATAAGTCAAAACAACGAAGTAATCGTTAAAACAATCAGTAAAAATTAGTAATTCATTTTTTTATTTTAAAAAGAGGCAGCTCTATTGAGTTTGCCTCTTTTTTTATGCATTTTTTCAACAATTTGTTCTTAACCCAATATTTTCCTTTTTATATCGTTTTAAAGCATCCAATTTAAAATAAAAGATACTTAAAATGAAATTTACTGCAGCTCTAATTATTCTATCAATATTATTTCTTTCATGTGTTTATAAAAATGAAACACAAAATCAATCAACCGCTACTCAAATTTCCAATCAGAAAACCAATAGTTCTCTGATTGGAATTGATGAATTAACTGATACTATGATTGCTGATGGTTTTGATTTCCCTGTTGGGAATATAGATGGAAAAGGAAAATACACTTCAAAAACAAATGGGAAGGTATATGATTCATGGTATATTTCAACTATTTTTACGGAGAAATACAGTCTTGGTATACATCCGGGGATTGATCTGAATGGAAGTGGCGGAGGCAATACTGATTTAGGTCAGCCTGTTTATTCAATAGCCGGGGGAATTATTGTTGAGGCTGAAGATTATGGCTCTCCATGGGGAAATGTTGTATTAATTAAACACAAATACCTTGAAAATGGACATTTAAAATTCTGTTTTTCATTGTATGCTCATCTTGAAAATTTAAAAGTAAGTAAAGGAAATTATGTAAATAAAAGAACAAAAATAGGTGAAATCGGAACAGGAGGAGGAAGTTATCCGGCTCACTTACATCTGGAAATCAGGAAAGAAAAAATGAAAGATTATGCTGCAACCTATTGGCCAGGTTCACACAAAAAAGACAGCAAATGGGTAAAAGAATATTATGAAGATCCGCTGGAATTTATCAATACTCATAGAAAAATTACAAGTCCATTGAAAGAAGAAAAGATAATTATTGCCATAAAGCATTCGTATAAATTATACTATTATGAAAAAGGGAAGCTAAAGAAGAAGTATGAAATTGCCTTAAGTCAAAATCCTGTTGGTCACAAGGAAAAAGCCGGGGATTTGAAAATGCCTGAAGGTGAATACTATATATCCGAAAAACAAAAAGCTCCGTTTTCCGGTAGATTCTCAGAATATTTAGGACCAAGATTAATCAGAATAAGTTATCCAAATACATTTGATGCAATTTCCGGCTATAAAAAAGGTTTGATTAATCAAAATGAAATGAATCAAATTATTGCTGCAAATAAAGCTAAACAACCTTCACCCAAAAGCACGAAACTAGGCGGCGGTATAGTTATTCATGGATGGAATGGAGAATGGACTGCTGATGGAAACCAAAACCAGACCTGGGGATGTATAAGTATGCACAATAATGAGCTGCTTTCCTTTTATGACATTGTTCAACTACAAACTAAGATTATTATACATCCATAATCTTTAACTAAAAAACTAGCTGGTTGTTTTTTATAAAATCAAGTAATTTAAAAAATCTTTACAAAGTTTTACTCTTAATTAAAGAATTTTCGATTTTCTTTAGAAAACAGATATTCTTTGTAAAGATATCTTATTTTTGCAATTAATTAATTCAATTTATGAATAGTAAGAAAACGATACATTTGAAGACAACAAAACAAAATAAAAGATTCATTACAATTGTAATAATATTACTGACAAACCTGTTATCAGTTACTTATGCTCAACCCACTAAGATTATTGGTAACTGGATTGGAGTGTATAAACTAATAACGCATACTAAATTTAAAATATATGAAGATGATGATTCTTATAAACATTATACTAAGTTATTTCCATTGGATAGTACTGAGTTAGTTGATGAAAATGAATTCAGGTCCACAGGCGTAAAATATATTAAATTTGTTGATATTGATTCTGTTACATTCAAATATGAGTCCTTTCCCAAATTAATGACATTTACAAAAGATTCATTGACAATTATTGAATTTGGCTATAACAGTTTTTGCAAATCAAATTCATATAAATGTTGCATGCCTTATAAAATCAAGAAAGATAAGATTATTATTGACAGCACAACGCTATTTGCCTATTTTAAAACTGATGGTAATAGTTTAGAATTGTGTTCAAAGCCAACAAATTCTGATAATAAGAAATATACAAAAGAAATTTTAATCAAACAGAGTAAACAAATTCAAAAATACAATAAATTTGATGTGTTAAATCAATTGATTGAACAAAGAAAATGGTCTTTAAATACCAAAAAGGATTCCTGCATAATCAGATTTTCTGAAAATAACAGACTCATTCATTCTGAATATGAATCTTATTATCCATGGGAAATTTACGACTTTAACAATGAATTATTTATTGTTCTTGACAAAGGGAGTTTTTTAAATGCTAATTATAAACGGATTGTAGAGATTAACGGGGATACAATTATCCTGAGTAAACCAACTAAAGAAGGCTTTATCAGAGAAATTATGACAAAGCAGGATTAAAAAATGCAGAAAACTCATGCAAAACTATAATAAAATTTATATACTCACTCTATTTTTTACTTTAACATCCTTTTTTACTTTTGCACAGGAAAATTTAGTGAAAGGCAAAGTAGTCAATGCAAAAACCGGTGAACCACTTGCCTTTGTCAATCTTATTGCCAGTAATTCAGGCAAAGGATGTTCTACTGATATTGATGGTAAGTTTAGCCTTAAACAAAATGAACCTATAATTTCTTTAAAATTAAGCTATGTAGGATTCGAAACTAAAGTAGTTACTATTACCGGAAATAAGAATGATCTCATCATCCGGCTTCAGGAAAAACAATTAGAACTCAAAGAAGTCGTTATCGTTGCCGGCGAAAATCCTGCGCATCGTATTATCAGGAATGTAATGGAAAATCGTGATCTCAACAATCCGGAAAAGCAACATTCTTTCAGCTACACTTCTTATAATAAATTAATTTTCACCTCAAAAACCGATAGCATTGTTGTTAAAAATAATATCGTCAAAGACAGTACAGCAATTAAAATGAAGGCTTACTTCGAAAAACAACATTTGCTTATGATGGAAAGTGTTACAAAACGAAAATTCCTGCAGCCTGATAAAAATTTCGAAGAAGTGATTGCATCAAGAATTTCAGGTTTTAAAAATCCAATTTTTACATTTATTGGTTCGCAATTACAGTCATTTTCATTCTATAATGAAAGGTTTAACATTTTTGAGAAGTATTACATCAATCCTATCAGTAATGGCTGTACCGGGAAATATTATTTCCAGCTGGAAGACACTTTATATGCAGATAACAAAACAGATACGACTTTCATCATTTCATACCGTCCAAAAAACAATACCAATTTCGAAGGACTCAAAGGATTATTATACATTAATACTTTTCACTGGGCTATTGAAAATGCAACTGCCGAGCCAGCCATTCCTCAAAAACAAGGATTAAATATAAACATACAGCAAAAATATGAATTGATAGATGGAAAACAATGGTTTCCTGTTCAGTTGAATACCGATTTGTCATTTACAATGGACAACCTGCCTTATCCTTTGATTGCCAATGCCCGTGCTTATCTGAAAGAAATTTTATTATCACCCGATATCCCTAAAAAAACTTTCAGTAATATTGAATTAGAAATTAAGGACAGCGCAGGTTTACAGCCTGAAATATATTGGAACTTACACCGGATTGATTCCTTAACAAATAAAGAACTAAAAACTTATCATGTAATAGACAGTCTGGGTAATAAGTATAATTTTGAGAAAAAACTGAATATTATTCAGGCTTTAATGGATAATAAAATTCCATGGGGTATTATCAATCTGGATATTGATAAGTTTATTAGTTTTAATGAATATGAAAAATTCAGATTAGGTCTTGGCATACATACCAGCCAAAAACTCTCAGAAAGATTTACGGTTGGAGCATACTGGGGATATAGTTTTGGTGATAAAGTCCCTAAATATGGAGGAGATGCATCTCTTTACTTTTACAAACCATGGGATCTGAAATGTATGATTACTTATTCAAATGACATCAGGGAAAGTGGCAGTTCAGTCTTTTACAATGAAAAGAAATCTTTTTTTGAAGGTAATTACAAGGATTTTTTCGCCAAAGATTTTGATAAGACAGAACAATCCTCAATCGCAATAGGGTTTAGAACATTCAGGTATATGCAACTAAAAATTGCTTTAGAAAAAAGGATTTGCAGTTCACTTTACAATTATGAATTTGTATTACAAAAAGAAAATTTTAGTCTTTTACCTGAACAGTTTAATTATACTGATATTCAATTGGGCTTGCGTTATGCTTATAAGGAAAAGTATATGAAAGTAAGAAACAAACTCATAGCTTTCCCCACTAAATATCCTGTTGTATGGATCAATTTCACTAAAGGAATAAGAGATTTTTTAGATGGAGAATACAATTACCGGAAAATTGAAATGAAGATTGAGAAAAATTTTTACACTAATTATGTGGGAAAAACAACGCTAATAGCTTTTAGTGGATATGCAGATAATAATCTCCCCTTTAGTATTCTTTTTGCTGGAAGAGCAGCATATAACGATGCTTATATCGATATTCCCAATGCATTCAATACCATGCATTACAATGAATTTGCAACAAATCGTTATGCATCACTGCATTTCAGACATAGTTTCGGCTCACTGTTATTTCGGAGAAATAACTTTAATCCTGAAGTTGTTATATTGACGAATGTAATGATAGGAAGTCTGGATAATAGTATGAGTCATCGGAATATTACATTAAAAGCACCGGACAAAGGCTATTTTGAATCAGGTATTTGTATTAATAATCTGCTAAAAAGCGGGTTTAGCAGCTTTGGTATAGGTGCATATTTACGTTTTGGACCCTATCGTTTTGATAACAACGCTGATAACTGGGCATTAAAATGGACAATGACGATACCGATTTAAGTAAAAAGTAAAAAAGGATAGAGGATAAAGTGTTAATATAAAAATAAAGTTACAAATTTGTGATTTCCCTTACATAAGTCTGAAATTCTTATCGCTTTATTCAATTAGGAATTCTTAGTTGCATTCAACAAAATAAACTAAAAACTTTTTAAACTTAATAAACTTTTTTTTCTACTTTTGTGTATTATTAACTAAAGCTATTTAAAATGAGAAAAATTTTATTCTTTTCTGCATTTATCCTATTAAGTATAGGCATGAATGCACAGGCAACATGGACTCAACAAGTAACCAACATGCCGGGAACTTCTACAGGGGTTGATCAGGTATCGGCTGTTGACTCCAATATTGTATGGATCAATGGTTTTAATGGTTCTGGTACTACAAGCAGAGCAAAAGTATGTGCACGAACACAGGATGGTGGAACAAACTGGGTTGCCGGAAGCTATAATGGATTTGGTGCTACAGTATTCCCTCAGGTATTATGCGGAGTTAGTTACACCAAAGCTTTTGCGGTTGCAATGGATACCGTAAGCGGAGGATATGCTTCTTTCTGGAAAACAACTGATGGTGGTGCAACATGGTCATTAGTTACCGGAGTTATGAATTCAGGTTCTACAACTTTTGCCGATGGTGTCCATTTTTGGAATTCCAATAAAGGTTTTTGCTATGGTGATCCTGTAAGCGGAAAATTTGACATTTATTATACTACTGATGGTGGAACCACATGGACCCCAACTTTGGCAGCTAATACAGCAGTTCCTCAAACCGGAGAATACGGATATAATGGTTATGAATGTGCCGCTAAGATGGAAGGTGGCAAAGCTGCTTTTATAACAAATATGGGCAGAGTTTACAAAACATCTGATTATGGTGTAAACTGGACCGTTACAGCTACAGCTCCATTTGCAGCAATCGGAACCGGGAAAATTTATATTACAGGTGCAAATAAAATGATTGCTGCAGGAATGGCATCATCTGCTACTACTTATACATGGATGCAAACTTCAGATGGTGGTGCAACATGGTCAGCATATTCACCTTCAGGAAACTTTTATTCCTATGCAATGACTTATGTCCCTTATTCAAATAATATGCTTGTATCTACATCTCCTTTATCAACTGCTAAAGGAGTTTCATACAGTAATGATAATGGTGCAAGCTGGACAGATTTTACACATACTTTACTTCAAACATCTGGTGTAAATATTCAATGCCTGGGTGTTGGATTTTCTGATGTTAATCATGGATGGGTTGGCAATTATGCTACTGTTAATGGTATTCTTAAATATAAAAATAACCTGATTGTTACCGGTATTAATACTAATGAGAATACTAATAATTCTATAGATATTTATCCAAATCCTGCACACGGAACTGTTAACTTCACATTACCTGCTAATACAATTGCAAGTTTAAGTATTTTTGATATTACAGGTAAAGCAATATTTGAACAATTAATGAATGGAATCTCAAAAACTTCATTTGACTTCACTTCCTATTCAAAAGGTATTTATTTTGTAAAATACACTTCAGGAGAAAATACAATTGTTAAAAAGCTAATTATCAATTAAGCTAAAACAAAAAAACAAAAAGGGGTTGCTTAATTATAAGCAACCCCTTTTTATTTATACATATCTCACATTTCATGAATACAATCTTTTTCTGCAAAAAATTCTGTTTTATAGCTAATTATTAGAAAGTGTCGCCAAAAAAAGTAAATTAAAAAATAAACATAAAGCAAATCTAATATTCAAAAAGGACTCTCATATTAAAGCAAACTGATTTATAAATACTTTTAATAATTTATTGTACAAAAT
Source organism: Bacteroidales bacterium (assembly GCA_049315385.1). Taxonomy (GTDB): domain Bacteria; phylum Bacteroidota; class Bacteroidia; order Bacteroidales; family JACABE01; genus JACABE01. The sequence continues at coordinate 17,270 of JBMOKG010000036.1, read as the reverse complement.
CTATCAGAAAGATGTTGCAGCTCCGGGAACGATAGTGAATAGGAAAATATCATATTTATTAAAATTTGAAAATTAATAAATAGTACCATAACCTAATAACAAATAACCAATATCAAAAAAGCCTGTTTCGAAAGATGCAGGCTTTTTTATTCACATAAATTAATGATAATATTTTACAAGAGATTGACAATGATATAATTTATCTTTTTTTCTGCAAACAAATAAAGCAAAAATGAACAGGATTTAACTGCCTTTTTACCTTATCAATGTTAGCTTCCCGTTTTTTTCTCCATCATTATAGGTATTAAAATTGCCTTCCCAATGGTATTGCAACTTCCATACATAAACGCCATCGGGACTAAGCTTTTCTTTAAAACTTCCATCCCAGCCTCTTTGAATGTCATCCGATTCAAAGATTAACTGCCCCCATCGATTGTAAATGTACAAATGAAAATCCTTTATCGTATTGGCAGATTCAATTTTAAAGATATCGTTGAGCGCATCCCCATTGGGGGTGAAGGCATTGGGAACCCATATATTTAAAGGCGGTTCACACAATACATAAGTAATGGTATCTGATTTGATACAATTGTTATAATTAACAGTTACCCAAAATATACCGGGCTGTTTAACTATGAAATGATTGTTTGTACTTCCATCCTGCCATTGATACGTTGTATAGCCTGTATTTATGATTAATGCAATGCTATCTCCTTCACAAATTACATTATCTTTTCCGAAATCGAAAACCGGCGATGGTTTAACCGTTAAATTCGTGGTAATAGTACTGTCACAACCGGATGTAGTGGATAATACATCTGTATAAATTCCTGTAATAGTGTAATGATGTGTTCCTACCGTATAAATTTCGCCATGACAAATCACAGCATTCAGATTGCTCTGTTTGATTGGATTCACTGTCAGATTTGTTATTACAATGCTATCACATCCCATATAAGTTGTAAGCGTATCCTTATAATTACCCGTTACAGCATAAGCATGAGTGCCAACTGTAACTACTTCCCCCTGACAAATCACAGGGTTTAAGATCATCTGTTTTTTGGGTGCAACCGTTAAATTTGTAGTTACGATACTATCACAACCCAGATAAGTTGATAAAGTATCTTTATACAAGCCGGATGATGTATAATTATGCAAGCCAACCTGAAATACTTCTCCCTGACAAATAATTGGATGTAAAGCAGTTTGTTGGGTTGGATTAACTTTAATAAGAATGCTGTTGCAGGCTGATGTATCACATATACTTTCCCAGCGTGCATAATAGCTGGTACTTACAAGAGGAACAGGAAGTGTTATACTGATACCACTGCCTATATATGTTTGTCCGCAATTTCCGGTATACCATTTTAAGGTATCACCACTCCCCCCGTTTGCAGTTAAGATAATGTTTCCATTGTCGTTGATACAAAGATTATTTCTGTTACTTTGTACCGAAGCCGGCATCAATGAGCTTGATGTATCTACATTTATAGTAACACTCACACAAGGCGAATAAGAAGTATCGCAGCTTACCCGGCTTGCATAATAAGTAGTTGTTTGTGTTGGTGAGGGAATGGTAATACTTGTACCACTTCCGACATATATTTGTGCACAACCGCCAGTGTACCAGCATAAATTATTTCCTATCCCACCATTAGCTGTTAATATTATACTTCCGGTATCGTTGGCACAAATATTATTTCTACTACTTAAAGCTGAAACTGGCATTTCTACATTGCAAAATATAAATTTTAAAATACAGCCATCAGCATCACCATTCCAGCTGTTATCATAATAAGCTCCGTTGCCATAATCTACAGTATAAGCACCACTTCCCCAGCACTCTCCTAAAAAATAAACTGAGTTCTGACTATCAACAGCAATGCTTCTTCCATTATCTAAATAATTTGCACCATAATAGCTAGCCCATTGTCTTACACCTTGCTTATTGAATTTTAAAAAAAAAGCATCAAAATTTCCTGCATTGCTCGCTTGATTGTAAGTACCTGCTAATGATTGCACCGGTAAATTAAAAGATGAGGTATTTCCGGTAATGTAAATATTTCCCTGATTATCTACTTTGATTTTTACACCGACTTCACTATTACTACCTCCATAATAAGTAGCCCATTGCCGTTGTCCCAGGCTGTTAAATTTTAAAATAAAAATATCAGCTCCTCCGGCAAAAACTGTCTGATTATAAGCACCGCTTAATTGTTGGATAGGGAAATCCTGAGAATCAGTATATCCTGTAATGTATATGTTATCATAAACATCCGAACAAATTGAATATCCATCATCCGGATAGTTTCCACCATAGTAAGTAGCCCATAAGCGTTGTCCCTGACTGTTAAACTTTAAGATAAAAACATCATAGTTTCCTGCAATACTTGATTGATTATAAGCTCCTGCCAATGATTGTGTAGGAAAAATAGCGGAATAAGTTTCTCCTGTTATATAAATATTGTCCTGACTGTCAGCATGAACCGAATTAGCATTATCCGTTTGATTTCCGCCATAATAAGTAGCCCATTGCCGCTGACACTGGTTGTTAAATTTAATAATAAAGGCATCCTCATTAACTCCTGTATTTGCTGCTTGCCAGTATGCTCCGCTTAATTGCTGGATTGGAAAATTTAATGAAGAAGTTTGACCTGTTAGATATATATTCCCCTGACTGTCTGAACAGATTGATTGAATAGTTTCAGATTCTGCTCCACCATAATAGGTTGCCCAGAGTCTTTGTCCTTGATTATTAAACTTTAATATAAAAATATCAATGCTACCTGCGCTTGTTAACTGATTATATGCTCCGGTCATTGATTGCGTAGGGAAAACCAAAGAATTTACATTACCGCTAATATAAACATTATCCTGATTATCCATACAAATAGATATAAAAGAAGCTGAACCTCCGTAATAGGTAGCCCATAGTCTTTGCCCATGAGAATTGAATTTTGAAATTGAAATATCAGGACTGCTAATTATAGATGATTGGTTATAAGCCCCGTTCATATATTGCAAAGGAAAATTAATTGAACTCGTATAACCCATTATATATATATTATCCTGACTATCTATTGTAATTGAATTAAATGTATCATGACCGCTTCCTCCATAATAGGTAGCCCAAACCAAAGGATCTATGACCAAAGTTTTGGAAGTATCATAAGCTGCAATTTCAAATGAGATAGAAGAATCATTTGAAATTGCATAGATGCATTTTACTTCAGATTTATCATTTATTGCACTTCGGCTTTGCTCAGTAAAAGTTTTATTTTTTTCATTTTTTAAAAAAGCATACAAATTTCCTTCTTCAATAGTTCCGGCTATGGTTTCAATTTTAAGTCTTGTATCCTTGTCGCTTAAACTTGTGGATTGTGCATTCAGAAATTTTAGTTGAATATCCTTATAATCTGCACCGGGATGTACTATAAAATCGTATTTCAAGGGCTGGTCCTTAGTATTTGGATTGGTATAAATTACCCAGTCAATCCCCTGATAAATATTTTTGATGGTTATTTTTCCGTATTCCTGCACATCGTAAATACCCTGGGGGCAATGGGCATAAAAATAATTATAATGGCCTTGTTTGCCGGGCTGTTCTTTCAGTATATTGGCCTTATCTATATTTGCGCCTTCTAATTTCATATCAAGGCGGTAGTAAGAAACTTTTTTTGCATCTTCATTTTCGCTTGCTCCAAATTCATCTTTTCTACGCTTATCGGCTTCAGACTCCTTTCTTTTATCTTCGGACTCCTGACTTCCGTCTTCCGACTTCTTTCTTCCGCCTTCCCTCTTCACAAAAACATAACTCAATCCCTCGGTAGTAATATAAATATCACAATTACCATAAGTAGTTTTAAATAGCACATAGTCGGCGGCATTGCCATCGGTGGTGGTAAATTGTCCTTTGTTTTCGATAAAGGCAAGGGGCTGGTTTTGGAGCCATTGCTTTAGCTTTGCTTCTTTATCGGGACTTATAGTTTTATTTCCGGCAAACAATGAAGCAGACAAAAAGCAAAAGATGAAAATAATTGATATTTTAAAGATTGTTTTCAAGTACAACTGAATATGATATTAAAAAGAATATTTCTTGCAGAGTTTCGCAGATTTTTACGCAAATTTCCGCAGAAACAAAAGTAATAAAAAAATGAACTAAAAAACTGCACACAGATGACACTGATTAAACAGATTTACGCAGATATTTAACAGCTCATTCTTTGCAATCTTGCACAATGAGAATTACTTCTTTTAAGTCCTCTCCTTTGGAGAGAGCCTGTTCCGATTTATCGGAAATTTAGGTGAGGTTTACTCTTTCACCAATTTCCAGTACAATCTTTTGCCTTCTTTATCCACCACTACTAAGAAGTAAACCCCTGTTTTAGCCTGCTGCATATTTATTTCTGTTAGCGTTTTCATACTGCCTTCGCTGTAAAAAAGCTTACCACTACCTTCATAGAGTTGCAGGCTGCAACCCTCGGGCGTTGCTGTACCCTTAAACTGCAGATTTAGTTTTTGCTGCATCGGATTGGGAAATACCTTAATATCTCCTTCTGTAAGCACTGTTATACTATTTGTATTAGTTATTGCTTCCTCTGCGTTGTAAATGCTATCTGCCGTAAGTAAGCTATATATATCTTCTGCCACTGTGGGATTATTTGAAGTTGAATTGTTTTGCGGTAGGGCTACAGGCTGTGGCGGTGGCATCCACCTTTTGTATCTGTTGCCATTAGCATCATATTCATAATGTATAACAGTTTGTGCTGATACTGCTATTTGTAAGAGCATAAAAAGCATAAAGATTGTTTTTGTTTTCATATTTAATGTATATTGTTTATAGATAATTTATAAGGTTAGAAGTCGGAAGACACTCCTTCAACTTTTGATTCATTTTCCCTATCACGATATTAAAAATTTATAATTACTTTCAGCTTAATAATGTTTGTTGGTATTCAAAGCTTCTTTTTCTTTTGGATAAAATAGTATTTTATATCATTTATCCTGTTTAATCATGTATTTATCCATAGATTTTATAAACTTATCCAACTCATTGCTTTTATATTTTTCAATACTTAATATTATTATTCCCTTTGTATTATGTCCTTCATAATTAGAAGATTCAATTGAATTGATAAAGTTCTTGGCTAAACTATCAGTTATATTTATTGCTTTTAAGTCATACCTTAATAAGTCTATATAAACAGCTCCAGAATGGTCAATATCTGAAATGTTCTTACTTTCAAACCCATATCTAATACATGAGTATAAAAAATATTCTTTTAGCATATCCCTATTTTTTTTTATGCTACTACTTCTTTGTCCATTAGCTGTATAAATGAATAAAATAAAGATAGAGCATATAACAATGACTCTGTGTATTGTTCTTTTCATATTAAAATAATTTAAAATTTCCAAAGATTATAACGATAAGCAGATGGTCCGATGTAACACTTACCAATGCATCCATTCATATTGTATAATGTAGCATGACCCCATGCTCCAAATCTAGCAGGATAATTAGCCTGCATAATATAAATGCCTTTATTGTTATTAAGTAATGATGCATCGCTTGTTGAGATATTGGGTTTTCCATAGGTTGCAGACATCCATTTATATAATTTTTCACTACTTACAAAATAATACTTACCATCAGCACCCTTGTATGTGCTACCCATTTTGGGAATCTTAGCACCTGAATAATTTAAAGCCCTTGAAACTCTTAATGCACAAGCATTTTGATAAGCATCCGGATTAGAATTTCGAGCAGACGAAACATCTCCTCCTATTAGATCATAAACATCTGATGCAGGCATATCACCACCAAGATCATTCTTTGGATAATTTGCAAGTAAATCATCAAAAGAGGGGCGTGCCAATCGTTGTTGCAAGTGATTTAACCCAGCTGTCATTATTCCCATTGCAACACCTTGCCAAAAATCCCCACCAGTTAATTCAGCTCCAATTCCTCCTGCTACACCAGAGAATGCATAATTACCTATTGCACTATTTGCAAACTCGCCTCCATACATCATAAATGCAGATCCTGCAATAGAACCAAGACCAGCAGAAACAAAAGAAGTCATCGGATTCCCATATCCTGTAATCCCAGAAAGGAAACTTTGTGAGACTCCATGAGTTAAAGCTCTACCTATTTCCCCACTAAACCCGCTACTACCAATTGGACCAAATATTTGCCCAACTCCAGCAGTCAAAGCCCCAGAGGCTGCCCCAAATGCAACAGATTTCCCGAAATCTCCAATATTCCAATTTTTAAAACCTCCATTACTAAATGCAACACTCGCAGTATAACTAGCACCATTAATAACTGCTCCCCAACAAGCAGCATCCAATAATACCCCCACACCAGGTATAAGTGCAGAAAATATAAAATCCCCACTTGGGTCGGTATATTTCATCGGATTATTCAGGCAATAGCTATATCGATTAAAGTTTTGGGTATTATCGGGTGCTTGTACGTAGTTGTCGGGGCTAAGGAAGCGGCCTAAAAGTGGATCGTAAAGGCGGCCATTCATGTTGATGATGCCAAACTTATCTAAATGTTCGTGCCCGGTGTAACCCCGTGCAAAAAGATGGGTAGTAACATCGGGCTGATCCCAGGCATTCACATCGCGGCGGTTGCCCCAGGCATCAAAACTATAAGCATCAACCACAGTACCATCTTCATTGCTTACCCTGTCGAAAGAGCCTAAATGATCTTTGTGGATATAATACATTTTTGAAGTATTGTTTACTTCTGTATAACGATAAATGGCTGCCAACCCATCAACTGCATATATGTAATGGTCTCTGATTAAACCTGCGGTTTGATTCTCTACTTCATAATTACCAAAAGCAAAATACTTGCTAATGCTTTGATTGGTATTATCATAATAATACGTTTTGCGGCGGGAAAAATCGGGTCCATAAATAAAATCTATTTGATTATGTCCGTTATCTTCACTTATATGCATTACTTTATTAAAAGAAGTATAAGTAATATCTTGCACTTTACTGATATTACCGGGGTTGTTGATTATTTCTCTAACCGCATTTATCTGATTAACATCGTAGGCATAATTACCTACTCCATCCTTTTGGGTAATATTGCCATATTTATCATAAATAATGTCATAAACACTAGTACTATTATTATTTATAATTTTATTCAATCTATTTAAATGATCACTATATTCAAATGATTCTGATTGAGCAGGATTTGGAATATTATCAGTTCTGAAATTAATATTTCCAGCATCATCGTAGGTGTAATTCCAATCCTGAATATGATAACTTAATTTATCGGTTTTAATATCTGTTAATCTTCCGGTTGTATTTTCAAACAATTTAGTTGTAATAACGCCATTTCCCAGACTAAATCGCGTTATATTTCCAAAATTATCTTCCCTGTCAGCCTGCCAGATTAATTTATTGGCTTCAAAATCCCGAAGCTGGTACAATTGCCCGTTCTGATAAATATGCTGTATCACAAAATCATCAGGATACGTTAATTTATCGAGTCTTCCGCAATCATCATAAACTTTTTTCTCTTCATACTGAATACCATCCACTATTTCAACAGTTTTGGATTCTCTCCCCAGATTATCGTAATAAAATTCATCTTTTACTATTCCATTGCTCCAATTTGCAGTTACCGAAGAAATTTTACCAAGATATTCCGGCAAGGCTTGTTGAGATTGCGGATCAATATCATACACATAATCGATATCACCTTCTGTTATTGTTTTTTTAGTGATCCTGCCCAATAAGTCATACTTCATTTCAGTCGTATTTCCTTTTGCGTCCTTTTGCTTTATCACTTGTCCGTAAGCATTGTATAAGGTGGTTGTAGTTCCGCTATTGGGTTCTGTAATACTGAGTCTGTTTCCCTGCAAATCATAATCAAAAGAAGTTATCGCATGCTGGTCGATACTTACAGTTGTTCCTGATATTGTTCCCAAAGCCGTAGTTTTTAATAAACCGGAACTAAAATAATTTTTTTCGACTATGGTTCCATTATTATCTGCGCTTAGAGTAGTTTGATTTAATGAATTAACGCTGTTAACCTCCTGTTGTGGCAGTGAATTGTTTTTTTGAGTAATAACAGTTGTTTCTTTTCCATTGTAGGCAGCTGTTACAGTTGAAGCATCGGGATTCGTTTGAATTGTTTTTCTACCATATTCATCATATAAAATATTTGTCCACAATGCATTTGCTATATCAAAATAAGGCAGGTATACATTTGCAACTACACCTCTGTTGTTGTATTCTTTTCTGGTAAATATTTTTTTCAGGTTAAAATTGGTATTTTCAGATTGTAATTCTCTTGTTAATTTATCATACATCGTAACAGATGGTAAATTAGGATCACATGAAGAAGTAGAAATAGTCCGGTAGAGTGCAAAAGATGGAATATCTGGACCTGTGGTTGTGATCCATTCACATCCATATTTAGTGAAGCTACCACCTTCTGTAGTATTTATAATTTTTTTCAAACTTCCGAAATCGTCATATTCATAGTCAGTTATAATACCATTTTCATCAATAGTTCGCGTAATATTTCCAAACTTTGTTTCATATTTATTTGTAAGGAAATGCCCTAATGGATTGATCTTTTTTGTTAAAAACCGTCCTTTAGAATCATATTCATAAGTGTTGGTTATATCAGCAAGTTGATTTGAAGATAAAGTTGTTAAAGTTTTTTTTCGAAAATTTCCAAATTTATCATAGTCATCGAAAACGATGGTAGTTGTTTTTGCATCATTCGGATCTGATATTTCTTTTCGTATATTCCCATTTAAATTGTCATATACGTATGCTTTTTCTCTTATATTTAATATGGGATCACCTGGTTTTTCTTTTGTTGTCCTGATATATACGGGTTTGTTATCACACCAGCTTCCTGAGCTGTTATAACTAATTTCTTCGGTTTGTATGAGATCAACAGTATTATTGGATAGGTTGGTTGATGTACTTCTAATTGTATGGGGATTGCCCCATAAATCATAACCAGGGTAACTTTGTAGAGGTGGTTTTTCACTATCAAGACAAAATTCTTTTGTTAGTTTATTCTTTAGGATATCATCAATAGAAGTGCTAGTACATAAGCCTGTAAAATATATAATACTATTATTAACGTTGGGGAAAACATCGTAAGAATAATTAGTTGTTGAAGCTAAGTTAGCGTTTACCCGGGTTTGTAAATTATAAAGTGATTTAAAACAATAGTTATAATCAAAAGAATAATCTTTAATGCTTGTTGAAATAATACTATTAATATTATCGTTATTATTTGCTATAATTTTTCCAAATCCCAAAAAGCCTTTTCCTTTTAAATGGGCCATAGCATCCTGATATTCATAATTTGTGATATTAAAGCCTCCGATGCCATTCTCAATACTAAAGGCATTTACTACTTTTAATGAACCGGCAAATTTTAAAAAAGGATAATTTTCGTGACCAGTATAATGATAAACAGCCGTATTATTTACAATTGGCTGATAGGAACACCCCACCCTAAATCCAAGTCCATTGGTTATTTTATCAATTTTTCTGTCATCATCTAATCTTGAAACCGCAGTAACTACATCATCGTGCCCAAAACCAATAATATCAGCACGTCCATCACCATTTACATCTGCAATTGTTCTAATATGATCGGCAGTAGTACCAAAATTATTAGTTCCAAGACCTTCTAAGTTCACATTAAAATCAGTAATAAAAGAATGACCTGTATTTAATGCAAAATTAACTCCGAAATCCGAAAAACCAATAATATCGGGCAAACCATCGCCATTTACATCAGCAAGGTAACGAGGATTATCACTACCATTATATCCATAATATACACAAAAATTACTATTCCAAAGCGGTTGTGTTATAAACTGGTTTTTACCATTCGATAAAGCCACTGCTACGCCGTATTGACCAAAACCGACTATATCAGCATTACCATCTCCATTTACATCTGCCATTAATCTTGGATGTGATGGCGTTTTCCATGCACCAGCACTATTGCCATGTCCAAAATCTGCTATCCACATTCCAGTGGGATTACCTGTAGGTTCGATAATAAAATGGTTACTACCATTTGATAAAAATACATTTACACCATCTTCCAAAAATAATACAATATCTGCTAATCCGTCTCCATTAACATCAGCCACTGTTCTTATAAATTTTTCTTCATTATAATCTTCGTCCCAAATAAAGTAGCTTGTATTATTTGGAAACCAATTAGTTGGATTTTGAAAAAACCCATTGCCGTTATTTATTGCAACCCATATTCCATCATATCGAAATCCAATAATATCAGGCAATTTATCACCATTAACATCTGCTAAAAATCTAGGATTCTTAATATCATTATCAAAATCGTTTACTACGTCAAAGAAAGCTAAAGAAGAGCTATAATTAAATCCGTTTCCATCTGATAACGCAACTTTTGTTCCACTATATCCAAAACCTATAATATCAGCCATACCATCACCATTTAAATCAACAACTCTCCTTGGATGATTATATTCATCAGTAGGATCATTATCCACTAATACCTGATGCCAAGCACCAGAATTAACACAAAAACCATTAATATACCATGGTGTCCACCAATCATACCCTGTTCCATTCGACAAAGAAACATAAACATTCAAGTTAGAAAACCCAACAATATCATCCATTCCATCTCCATTCACATCTGCCATGTATCGAGGATTATCAGCATGAAAATCGCCTGCATATGCATCAGCGGCAAAAAAAGGTAAATTTGTCAAATATCCAAAAACCGAAGATCCTCTTGAAGTATAATTAAAAATAGTAGGATTGTATGATTCACCAGAGCGATTAAACTCAGTTATTTTTTTCAACATGGTTTTAAAGTCGGTTTCATAGGTAAACTCGTATTTTCTTACCAGGGATGCTTCGTTGAATATCTGTATTTCATTCATTCTCACATTTTGTGAGAATTTTGTTCCATAAAGATAGAAAATTTTCCCTGGAGTTATATTTGAGATTACAAACTTTATTGTGTTGTAAGGTAATTGCGGCAAATTATCATTTCCTGTATATTCAATTTTATCAGGGTAAAATTTCCCATTCGCATTGTCGTAGTTGTAAGAAAAAAGGATATAATTTGTATTAGCATCTGAAATTTTATTTACTGCCCAACATAAGGTCTTTGATAAACCAGGTAAGTATTGTCGTGAATTACTTGTATTATTTAATGTCTTTCCATATTCTATTATTCTGCCATCTTTGGTATGCACTATAAAATAATCAGGTTCAACAGATCCTGAGGCACAATAGGAGAATACTTGCGAGAAAGTTTCAACTTCTGTTCTGTATTCGGTTCCATTTGCACCATTGTTACCTACTATTGGTATTAATACATTGCCATCTAATACAAAATGGTCAGTATTATCAAATTGTAGTCCTTCTACTTTATTGTCAAGATAAAAGGTTTTAGCCATTCGCGAAATTGCTGAAAAGCCAGAAACAGTCCATCCTTTCCCAAGATATCCGTCTCCTGATTGACTATTGTAAACAATATTAACGCTAGGTAGCATTCCTCCTGATCCTGGAGGAATTAACAATGGAATTGAGTAAACAGCAGCTCCATTTTCATTCACCGTATATTCACCATTAATTGTACCTACGATTCTTTTAAAATCTAAAATTGGATCTTCTTGGCCTCTATCCAATGTGTTTTCATTGGTAAAAGAGGGTAACAAAAAAGATGTTGGCGTTTTCTGTGAATGTGCATCCATAACAAGCAGAATCAACATCAATAAAAGCAATTTTAAAATTTTCATAAGTTTATATTTATTTTATTTATTTTCTGTAAATGGTATTTTTAAAATTATTTCCGTTGCAAATCTAAGTGAAAAAACAAGCTATTTTACATGCCATTTTTCAGAAGTGACGTAAATATGACGAAATTTTCTCAATATTGATGTAAAAAGCAGAATTACAGATATTAATGGGAAACAGATTAAATAAAAATAGTGACGAAATTATGAGATAGAATTTACTAATTACCTTATCAATGTTAGATTCCCGTTTTTTTTCTCCATAGCTATACATATTAAAATCACCTTCCCAATGATATTGTAACTTCCATACATAAACACCAACGGAGCTAGGTTTTTCTGTAAGGCTTCAATTTCATGAAAGCTTACTGCAATAGTCATGCATGATGTTTTTTATTGCTGCTTTATCCCTCAAAATTATTCTTTTTATTGATATAAATCATTGTTCACCCTTTTGTTAACAAAAAACCCGAAGATTATTAATAATCTTCGGGTTTTTTCACATTAATTATTTTCTTTTACACTTAATATTAGCCACTTAAACTACTTCAGGTGGTTTAGTTGTATTATCAATACTTTTGGTTTTTGGGTAATACAATAAGTATTGTTGTTGTTTGGCATAATCGGCTTTATACACTAATTTCGAAGCATCATTAACCGCTGACATGCAGTTCCATATTTTGTTAAGTATTTTAAAACGGTTCTGTGTTGCTAATTTTCTGCTGCTAATGTAGATTTCTCTTTCTTCCGATTTCGCTTTTAATTTATCTGAAGTTATTTCAAGATCATCAATTACAGTTTGTTTTAATCCTTTTGCCATTAATGCATCTTTATAATCTATTTTTTCTGAAGCTTCTTTTGCTTTCAATAATAGATTAATCAATTTTTGTGGAGTGTTGCGGGCTGCTTCGTAATGGTCTTTCCCAAAATAGCTTTGTACTGCTTTATTGCCGGGAAAGGCACGATCTAAGTAGAAATAGATTGTTTGTAACTGATCTCTTGCTATAACTTCTAATTCATTTATAGCTTGAGTCATTAACATTTGTGTGTCGAGAAAATCACTGTCTGATTCTATCGTGCTGAGTTGAGAAGTGTTTAGTTTCCAATTATCCAGAAAAGGGTCAATTAAATCGGAAACTTTTGCAATAAATACAGCTTTATCTCCTGTAAAATTGCTTATCATTACGGTGTTCATCTGTAGCATTTCATCTACAGGGAGGGTAAAAAATAATCCCTCTTCTTTTGGCTTTACCATAGGATATTATTTTTTAGTAAGAATTTATAATACAACAAATATACTATAAATAAAAGCAATATTTTTTTTATTTTCAAATAATTAAAAAATATTTAATTAATTTTTAAAAAATGAATTAATAAAGAAGAAATAGACTAGAAAATTCCTTGAATTAGAAGAAAACACTATAAATAAATTAGTTAGCTTAAAATGTCTAGTTGATGACTTACGCCGTTTAGTTGATGACTTACGCCGTCTAGTTAATGGCTTACGCCGTTTAGTTAATGGCTTACGCCGTTTAGTTAATGGCTTACGCCGTTTAGTTGATGGCTTACGCCGTCTAGTTGATGGCTTACGCCGTCTAGTTGATGGCTTACGCCAGTTAGTTGATGGCTTACGCCAGCTGAAAGCCTTGACTATAGGGCAATTTGCTTTAATTAAAAGCCTGAAAGGCATAACTGATTGAAATTTAGGTTATCAGTCATTAATTGTTTTCTTTGCAGATGTGTATTTAACTTTATCAGATAATAATTATGAATAAAATTAATCTTAATGTTTATAATTTTTACTTCTAAAAAGTCCATATTTGTTAAAAAAATGTATATTTGTAAAAAATAATAATTACTTAAGCTAAGCTTAGCCAATTAAATTTAGTTGTCTTATCTTCTTTTGTAATTTTAAAATAATGTTTTTCTAATAAAACAGAAATCCTATGCCCCTCTTTCAAAAATCAGTATTTGCTAAATATTTAAAAACACAAAACAAGGAAGTTGTTAGTTTAAAATGGGAAATGTATTGTTCCCATTTTTTAAATCCAAAAGTACAGGAAGAAATTAAGGAATTGAAAGAAGAACAATACCAAGGTGAGTTTCTGGAAGATTTATTTGTAAAGATATTAGGTTACACAAAGCCAGCCTCTTCATCAGAAACTAAATTCAATCTAACTACCGAATATAAAAATGTAAAGGATGCTAAAAAGGCTGATGGTGCTATTATTATAGACAATAAAGTTGTAGCAGTAATAGAACTGAAAGGCTGTGACACCATAGATTTGGGTAAAGTTGAAGCACAGGCTTTTAATTATAAGAACAATCAACCTGAATGTGTGTATGTAATTACTTCCAACTTTGAAAAACTCCGCTTTTACATTGACAATGCCATAGAACATATCGAATTTAACTTATTTGCTCTTACAGAAGAAGATTTTCAGCTTTTTTATTTATGTTTGGCGTATGATAATATTTCACAGAACATTGCTAAGAAAATTAAGGATGAATCAATAAGTGAAGAGGATGTAATAACTAAAAAACTGTATAAAGATTATTCTGTATTCAAAAGAGAATTGCATCAGAATTTGGTACACTTAAATCCTGACTTTGACCCATTGCTGCTTTTCAAGAAATCACAAAAATTACTGGATAGATTTTTATTCCTGTTTTTTGGTGAAGACAGAAATTTATTACCACCCAATTCTGTAAGATTGATATTGAGTGATTGGAAAGATTTACAGGAAAGAGAGGTTGAAATCCCCTTATATAACAGATTTAAAAAGTATTTTGAATATTTGAATACTGGTTTTAAAGGCAAAAGATATGATGTATTTGCATACAATGGTGGTCTGTTTAAGCCGGATGAAGTCTTGGATAATATTAAAATAGATGATGAGTTGCTTTTCATTCATATTGCTAAACTTTCTGATTATGATTTTGCCAGCGAAGTAGATGTTAACATCTTAGGTCATATTTTTGAAAACTCATTGAATGAGCTGGATGAAATTAAAGCAGAGTTGGAAGGTCAGGTAATTGACAAATCCAAAACAAAAAGAAAAAAAGACGGTGTTTTTTATACCCCCAAATACATCACCAAATACATTGTAGAAAATACGGTTGGTAAGTTATGTGAGGAAAAGAAAGCAGCACTTCAGATGATTGAAGAAGACTATTCCTCCGACAAAAAAAGAACCAATAAAACCAAACAACCATTATTAGAAAAACTGGAAACTTACAGAAAATGGTTGTTACAATTAACCATTTGTGACCCTGCCTGTGGTTCGGGAGCTTTCTTAAATCAGGCATTGGATTTTTTGATTCACGAACACAAATATGTAGATGAACTACAAGCCAAACTTTTTGGCGATGCTTTGGTGTTGAGTGATATTGAAAACAGCATTCTGGAAAACAATCTGTTTGGTGTAGATATAAATGAAGAAAGTGTGGAAATTGCCAAACTTTCCCTTTGGCTCAGAACTGCACAACCAAATAGAAAATTGAATGACTTGAACAACAATATAAAATGTGGCAACTCACTGATTGATGATGTGAATGTAGCAGGTGAAAAAGCATTTAATTGGCAGACTTCTTTCCCTAAAGTGTTTACTCCTAAAGAAAAGAAAATCTGGCATGTAACTTGGGTAACACATGACTCGCGTACTTCTGAAAGAATGATAAAATATAAAGTACGCCAACCTAAAGCAAATGGGGAAATGCATATTGATCGTTCTTACTATTTTAAAGATGAAGAAGTAATAAAGATTACTGAAATAATTTGCAGTATTATTCTTGAAAACAGCTTCAACTGTCTTGCATACAATGTTTGTAGTGATCATGTTCATATTATTTTGGTATGCAGTGAAGAAGATTTACCGCAAGTAGTAAGAAAGTTAAAAGGGAAATCTGCACAAAAATTTAAAGAATACCTCCAGCTTGGTAAAAAAGAAACGTTTCACTTATGGGCTCAAAAGTTTAATTGGAATACAATAACAACTCAAAACGAATTAAACACCAAGATAAACTACATCCGAACCAACAGGGAAAAACATCAGCTAACAGACATCAACAAGGGGTTGCAACCCCTTGTTGATAAAATGACCTCTACCTTAGAATATACTTTACGAACAGAATACAAAGGGGGTTTTGATGTTGTGATTGGGAATCCGCCTTATGTTAGAGCAGAATTAATTTCGGATTATATAGATTATTTTCAGTGTAATTACAAAACATTTCAACCAGCAGCGGATTTGTTTACATATTTTTATGAATTAGGGTTCTTTATACTTAAATCTAAAGGATTATTTGGCTTTATTTCAAATACATTTGATAAGACAAAGGCAGCAATTGTATTAAGAGATTGGTTGAAAAACAATACATGCATTGAAAAATATATTGATTATACCGATGTTCAGATTTTTGAAGGAGCAACTACATATCCAATTTTATTTATTGCAAATAATCAAACACAAAATAACTGCAAGTTTCAATATATTAAGATAATAAAAGGAAATGAACAAGGAATTGAATTTTATAATCCTAAATTTATTGATCAAGATATTCTTGAAAAAGAAAACTGGACATTTAAAAATAATCAATCTGTATTTTTGATTAAAAAGTTACAGCAAAATCCTTTAATAAATAAAAAATATGGGAAAACTTATAGAGGGTTAATAACTGGATTAAATGAAGCATTCATAATACCCAAAGGGCAATTTAATAATGATGAGTATCTGAAACCATTTTATGAAGGTTATGAATTAAGTAAATGGTCAAATCAGGAATATAAACAATCTTTGATTTTATTTAAAAGTAAATCAACAATAACGAAATATGGTAATCTTGATGAATCCAATGCTTTTGAAAAAGTAAAAATATCAGCTCCTGAAATTGCACAACATTTATTGCCATTTGAACAAAAAGCGAAAGTAAGATTCGATAAAGGTGACTATTGGTGGGAACTTAGAAATTGTGCTTACTATCATTTATTTGAACAACCTAAAATTATATTTCCCAATCTACAAAACAGTAATAAATTTTCTTTAGATGAAAATGGTATTTATTTGAATGCTCCAGCAGTGATGCTCTCACTTGCACATTTAAATAATCCTGTTTCAGAAGGGAAATTTTTACTGGGAATAATTAATTCAAAACTTATTTGGTATTTTTTAAAAAGTATTTGTGTTGTTAGAAGTGGAGGCTATATTGAAGTGAAGCCACAATATTTTGAACAAATACCAATTCCTGATATTTCTGAAGAAAATCAAATACAATTAATACAAAAAGTAGATTATATTTTAATAAAAAACAAGGAGTTACAGCACTTAATCCAAAAATTCCAACGAACCATTCAACGGAAGTTTGAAATAGAAGACTTACCAAATAAACTACAAGATTGGTATAAATTATCTTATCCTGAATTCATCAAAGAACTGGCAAAAAAGAAAGTAAAACTATCTTTAT
>JBMOKG010000104.1:0-13218 GCA_049315385.1 Bacteroidales bacterium | reverse complement strand
AGTTATTTGTATAAGTCAAACCAAAATTGCGATGAAACAGTTAATTTGAAAACAAATCTGATCTTATTAAAGGAAACTCAACAAACTTCTTAGTTTCCGATTATCATAATATATTTAGATGTAATTTTGTTAAAGGTAAAAAATAGAAAATTCAAATATTTTTCTATGATTGGCTTCAAGAAAAAGAAAACAGGATGATGAAATGAATTATATTTTTGATGGATTTTATAGCTGATTAAAATATTGCGGGATAACTTATGCAGCTTCTGATCAATTAAGCGGCTTCTAAATATATCAAAGATATTATTATTAAAGGAACTGGAAAACCATGAAGATGGAATAAATATACTATTACAAATCCTTAGATTCGTTGTTTTAATGGAAAATATTATTTATTTTATTTTTCTGATTCTTTTTCAAATTCTCGTTTGTGTCATTTTTGATTTAGATATATTTATATTACAAACGAATTCAATTGCTTAAATAATAAATGTATGAAAAAATTAAAAAACACGCTCTACTTTACGTTTATGTTACTTACAATAAATAATCTTTTAGCACAATCCAATAAAACTGTCAGCATTGTATATGAACAGTTTGAAAATGGAAAGCAAATTCCAAATAAGTTACTAACTGTAAAGTGCAACAAATCATCTGCAACTATTTCCAATTCTTCTGCAACAGAAAGATATTATATAGATTATCGCAAAAAAATAACAATAAAAACAGCTATTGTTCAAGAAAAAAAATACGCAGTTTATTCTTCTTTTAATACACTCAGTCAAGCTGATTATAGAGATAAAACAGATACAATTCTTGGATATGTCTGTAAAAATGCAATATATGATGTATTTTCCAATAAAATTGAAATCTGGTATACAGATAAACCATGGTTTAAAGGAAGTCCCTCTGTTTCATTTGCACCTGTAAATGGATTGGTATTGAAATATGTAGTTAATGGCAACAGAACTATTAATGCGAAATCAATCACTGCCGATAATGAAATTATTGAATTTCCAACAAAAGATTATGTAAAAATTGATGATGCTAGCTTTGCTGCAGTTCAGATAAAATCAAGATATATCAGCATCCCTGTTTTTGAGAAAGAACAGATAAATTTTGAGAATAATATTACAAATTTGAATGAGGAAATACTTAATCAAACCTATCGATTTTCAAAAGGCAATGTGATAGTAAAAAAAATAAAACTTCCAGAAAAATGCGATAAAGGATTGTTTTTTGTCCAATTATCTGATTGGTCTAATGGAGATGCATACGACAGAGTTGGATCTGTTTTTACATTCTCCGTTAAAAATGAGCGAACAATGCTTAATGCTTTGCGTAACGGAATTAATAAACTGCCAGTTTTTTCGGATAAAAACATGAATATTTATCAGGGAATTTCAGCCACAGCAAATTATTCTCCTGCAATAGAACTAATGCGTTTTTTCACTCCTTTCGGAGTTGGTTATTTTAATACCAAAAGAATTATTTCTGGTTATAACTGGAGTGATTCTGCTGTTTTCAAACAAGATGTAACTTCCTTGATACCAATTGATACTAAAGAAATATGGTTAGGCGTTTTTATAGGAAATTATGATAAAGGTGGGCATAAAGTAAGTCTAAATCTTAACTTTTATCCGGATTCAGAAATGACTTCTAATTCTAAATGGATTTTCCCATTGTTTAGTACAGTTAATATTATGGAAGCTGAAGGACAGAATTATGGGAAATTATTTGAGAATGATAGTCTTAAAATGGAATTTGAAATTCCTGATTCATTGCAAGATCTTAAATTACTATTTACAACTACCGGCCATGGTGGCTGGGAAAATGGAGATGAGTTTGTCCCAAAACTTAACCAGGTATTAATCGATGGGGAAGTAGTATTTCAACATATTCCATGGAGAACAGATTGTGGTACTTATCGACTTCTAAATCCGGCATCCGGTAATTTCCCAGATGGATTATCATCAAGTGATATAAGCCGTTCCAACTGGTGTCCCGGCACTCTTACACCTCCTTTTATAATTCCATTAAAAAAAATTAAAAAAGGCAAACACATTCTTCAGATTGCTATAGATCAGGGTAAACCTGAAGGAGGAAGCTTCAGCCATTGGTGTGTTTCGGGTGTATTAACTGGAAATAAAAAGTAAAAAATATCTTAAACTATTCAAATAAAACATTTTATCCAATACAAATAATTTCAGCTGTATAATTAAACACTTTTAATCTCGAAATTATTTTGCAGCTAATTTTAATTGAAAAAGTTTCTGATTTTTCATTTCTTAAAAACTGGAAATATGAAAGATAAAGAAAAAGTAATTTGTAATAACCTGATTCTAAATTAATACAGTTGTAAAAATCATACAATCATCATTCAACATTTCTTTTTATCTTTGCATTTATAATAATATACAACAATATGAATACAATAGAAGTTTGTTTTACACCTAAACTTTATAGCGAGATTATCACAAAAGAAAATTTCATTGTAGTAATGGTTGATATATTACGTGCAAGTACTTCAATTTGTGCTGCTTTTGAAAATGGAGTTGAAACAATAATTCCTGTTGCATCCCTTGTAGATGCAAAAGCATATAAAGAAAAAGGTTTTCTGGTAGCTTCCGAAAGAGAAGGTGTTGTTCTCGGTTTTGCAGATTTTGGAAATTCAGCTTTTAATTTTATGACTGAAGCTGTAATTGGAAAGACCATTGCTTACAGTACAACTAATGGTACTCAGGCAATTGAAATGGCAAAAAACGCACAGGGACTTGTAATAGGTTCATTTTCAAACTTAACTGCATTGAGTAAGTACTTAATCAAACAAAACTCAAATGTGGTAATTCTTTGTGCAGGATGGAAAAATAAATTCAATCTGGAAGATTCAATCTTTGCAGGTGCTTTAACAGAAAGATTATTGGTTTCTTCTGACTTTAAAATGGATTGTGATGCAGCAGAAGCTTCCCTTGATTTATGGAAGATTGCAATGAATAATCCACTGGAATACATTCAAAAAGCAGCGCATCGTGCCCGGTTAAAAAAACTTAATCTTGATGATGTATTGGAATTTACTTTTGAAATAGATACAGCAAATGTCGTTCCATTACTAATAAATGGTGTACTTGTTGCAGAAAAAGAAGCTATAGATTGATAAATAAGTGTATTTCGAATTTTGAAATTCAATAAATTATCAAATTTTTATTCTGTAGTTTTTTCTTGTTCCGGAACTGATGGTTCTTCTCCTGTTGCACCTGCAGCTTCCATTCTTTTAATAAAGTCATTACGCTTACGTTCTGTTGATGGACCATAAGAATAGGAAGGCAAACCATTTTCTGCTTCTAATCTTCGTTTGTCTGGTTTTTCTTTTATAAGTAATTCATTAAAATCTTTTATAGAAGAAAATGCCTGCATAAGATTATTGCTATAGTTAAAGAAATACCATTCAGATTCATCCAGTTCTAAATAGAGTGTAAAAATATCACCACTGCGTTTCTTTATCATTTGCAGATATCCTTTTACATACTTATTAATCTGAGTTTTCCCAACATTCCCCACTCCTATTTCGCCCATCGAAATAAATGATTTCGTAATGGAATCGTATCTGAGTTTAACATCAGTAAGCAATAAAGTATAATCGAGTTTATCAGGCACTTTTCGTAATGAACCGTACATATTAATCTCGTTAACAACTTTCTCGGCATCTTTTTCACCTAAAATTTCAGTAAAAGCTTTTTTTACTTTTACATTGGAAGAATTTTCGATTCCAGTAAGGCTATTATTAGTATATAAACTTTGACCCATCATTTTCAATGCATCAGGATGAAAGAAGAAATTAACAGGTATTACCAAATCAAAAGTAGCTTCATTGCTCCTCATATTATTAGTAACATTACCGAAACTACTCATTTCAAGCCTTCCAAGCTTGGCTCCCAGATTAATATTTCCTTCGCCGGCAGTTACACAACTATTTATATCCATAACCAACATATTCCCAACAGTATCAGGATTATTAAGTTTGTTGACTGAAGCAATTCTATATTCTTTTTTATCTTTATAAAATTTCAGAAAACCACTTGCGGAAATTATTGTATCACTATAATATCTTTTAGGTCCTGCAAAAGATGTATAAATTTGTCCGGTATTTGAAACAAGAATCCCAGCTGTCAATTTCTTTCCGAAAATATCTTGCGGATCAGCACTAATAGGAATCATTACTTCTTTTGGATTAATTTTTGCATTAAATTTCAACCATGTAAGTGCTTCCTGACCACATAAATGACGAATTCTGCTTCCACCTGAAAAATTTAAAAATTCATCAGGGGCATTTAGCTGAACGTTACCAGTAAATTCGAAAGCAGGAGATAATGCAAAACCTGAAGAATCTGAAATAGATCCATTGGCTATTGTCTGACCATCTACAACAGAAATATTGTTAAAATAAATCTGATGTTTATTTTCATTTTCATCAATGTAATCATAATTTCCATTGCCAATAAAAGATCTCTTACCGTGAATAGAAGCTAAAGCCTGATAAAAACTATGGTATTTTGTAGCTGTGTCTGCTAATATTGATGCATTGGCAAGAGGTTGAATTTCAGCCTGACGAAGTATTACAACCTTACCTTTATCTGGAGCAATAGCTGCATCTGCAACTCTTATCAGTTTTACATCTTCTGCAGTAATTATATAATCTTTCATATTAAATACTGCCCTTGGAGATTTAAATCTTAATGAATCCTGAGATGGATGTGTTGAAACAAAATCAGAACCAGGTAAATCTGCAGATAGCAATTCTTTTAATGACAATTTATCTACACCTTCATAACCTGGCTTAGTTGTATTTCTTAATGCAATTTCATCTTTGTCCATTGACCAATCTAATAAGTCCATATAACACTGGTATCTGTTTATTGGGAAATTAACTTTTGAAACGCCACCATTTGATTTAAATTCACCATTTCGCTTTTTAAAATCTATATGTGATTTGTAATTTTCAGTATTAAAAGCAAGATCAGTAAGATCATAAGATCTTAAACGAAAATTTGCAGTATCGGCATCAAATAAATGTTGCTTAAATTGATACATATTTGATTCCATTTCTGCTTTTTCAAAAACCATGCTTCCTTTACCTGTAAGACCTTGTGGTGTTAAAACTACATTACCGCTAAGCTGTGATTCATGATTATACATTTTAAATGCACTATCCTGTTGTGTTACAATTAAAGAGTCGTTATAAGGCCTCCAGTGTTCTTTTACGTTTGAGGAAGTTAGTTGGGGATATTCCATCAGAGTAGTTTGCTCTTTAATATCAAATTGTTGAGCAATTGAATTCATTGAATCAGGGAAGAATATAAAATTATCAGATTTAGACGTAGAAGTTAAATACTCTAATTTACCATGCCCCCTAAGACCTTGATTACTCAGGTCAATTTTATCATAATATTTCCCTTTCCCACCATAATTAGACAGACCTTCATTGGGTGTTTTCTTTATAAATCCTAAGGAATAATCAGGTTGAACTTTAAGTGGTTCAACTATTAAGGGGAAAATTCCGGCTGAAGTTAAACTACCATTGAAACTAAGACTATCCGTTGGAATTCTGTCCAGATTTTCAATTTTAAAAGATTTCACTTTATAAAAAAACTTATCTTTCAGATATACTCCATTTAAAATACTTGGTTTATCATAATATACATAAGATTCTTCTTTGCTTGAAAACTGAGGGTATTCAGGATATGATTTTAAACCAGATTTATTTCGGGGATTATCTACAAGAAGCTCTCCTTTTAGGTCCTGAATTACAGTATTTAATTTCACCAAAGGTCTCTCTCCTTTTTCATTCTCAGTAAAAGATAAAACTCTAACACTCATAGAATCAATTACAGGTAAATTAAGTTTAAAATCATCATATATAAAACTACATCCTTTTGCAAAATAATCGAAACGGCCAGCATGAATCCTGCCGGTAAATAAAAAATCGCGGTTCTTTTTCAGTAAGACTTCCTGATTACTTGGATAAATAAATACATTTTGAGAATCACTTAATAAAATTACAGGAACTCCTTTAATTTTCAAATCAAAATTCAACAGGCTCAAAGATGCATTTACATCGTTATCAACTATAGAATGAAACTGAAGTGCATCATAATCAGTTTTCCTGTTTAATGCCTTTATATATTCATTTACTTTATCTTTAACATAGACAACTTCATCATCAGAATCATATATTAAAAAACCCATATTTGATAATTTAATGAGCATTGCTTTAACCTGTTCTGGTTCAATTTTCATCTGATAAGAGAGATCGCTGACATATATTTGTTGTGTTCCATAAGTATCGATATATTTTTTTATCCGGTACAAAGGATTAATCTCATCAATACCCTGTAACTTAGTATAACGGGCTTCAGAATAATAATTAAAAGATTCAAAAGTTGCCCTGCTGGTTCTTCCGGGAGATCTGATCATGCTGAAATCAATTTTTGTTTCATCAATTTTCCAGTACATGGCTTCAAAATACATATCCAGTTTATGATAAGTATTAAAGAAAGGACTTTCTGAAAGATCATTCATACCACGAATTAAAGTTAATTCTTTCGTATAATCCATGTATTTCATTTCAAGCCCCGGATGATAAATAGAATCACCTTTCCAATAAATTGTAACAGAAGCAAGATTTGAAGAAACCTTATCTTTTCTTATTGCAAATGATTTTGAAGCAATTACAACAAACTCCTTAGCTTCTCGATTGAATTTTAAGTAAGCATCCTGATATTTATCGCCAAATCCAATTAGTTTTGCTCCATTTAATGAAAAGCCACCTTCATAATCAATATTCTTAAAAATATCTTTGATAATTAATCTATTATCATAGGAATTAAAACGGGGATAAGATGCTTTTTCTTCATCACTTATATCTGCCATTATTTTTTCCTGTAAAAAACCTAACAATGGATAAGAAAAATATGTTGTATAATAAAACTGAACAGAATCAGCAGAATACTTAGCAAACCTGAAATCTATTTCATAATTTTTTAATTGAGCATATACTTTTTCTGTATCAAAACCTGCTCTTAGCCAGCTAACTTTCCCTCCTTCGCCAAACCATTTATTTTCTAATGGAAAAAAAACACCTTTAGTATTTGATATTACAGAACTATCTTTATTTGCCTGGCAAATTAAATCTAATGAAGGAAAAATTATCCTGATTGCTGTATCGTTTTCAAAATAGAATTCATTATTAGTAGAATACCATCTGATTGCTTTAGAAGTATACAAATAATTGAATTTTAACAAATTGCTTGTATTTTCTAAATAAGGAAGAAAATATCTTTGTCTTTTAAAATCAAGAAGGCTATTTACACCTTTAAACCAAGCATTATAACTTTTTTGAGTTTGATTACTTTTTTTAAAATCAATAATAGCAATAAAGAAACTATAAAAATTAGGGAATGCCTTCATTTTAAGTTTCAACATCAGATTAGTTGCTGTTAATATTTCTTTTTTTTGATTATCATCAATTGCTGTTGAATTCCATAATGGTTCAAAATCTTTCAACATTACTTCGAAGGAAGCTTTTTGGTCTTTATCTGCATTTTTATCATCTCCAAAAAATGATTTAATCTCTTCTATGAAGAAGTTTTTATCTTTTGAAAAACTTCTCGTATTTTGAGAAAAAGAAGATTGATTGGAAATAATTACAACTATCGCCAACAGGAAAAAGAAACGTTTTAGAAACATTATAAAAAGTTTTATTTGATAAATTTAACAGCTACCCAGTTATTTTTTGAAATAAAACGGTCAAACCTGATATCATATTTTGCAGTTTCTTCTTTTATTACCGGCAAATCCTGTTCGTAAAAACCACTCATCAGCAAAACACCATTTTTTTTCAATGAAGCAGCATAAATATGAATATCATTTAATAATATATTTCGGTTAATATTTGCAATGATTACGTCAAAATACATTCCTGTTAACAAAGAAGCATCTCCAAGAAAAACCTGAATCTCAGGTTCATTATTTTTAACAATATTTTCTAGTGAATTATTGTAGGCCCATTCGTCATTGTCAATAGCAACAACTTTATTTGCACCTCTTTTAGCAGCCAGTATTGCAAGTACACTAGTTCCACACCCCATGTCAAGCACTGACTTATCCTGAAGATTTTCTTCAAGCAAAAACTCAATCATAGTAGAAGTTGTCTCATGATGTGCAGTTCCGAAAGACATTTTCGGCATTATGACTAAATCATATTCAACATCTTTATTTTCAGGATGAAAAGGTGCTCTTATTCCGCATCTGTTGTTAATAACGACAGCATCAAAATTACTTTCCCATACTTCATTCCAGTTCTTATCTTCCATTAATTGAAAAGTGTAGGTAAACAAGTCGGGATTTGCTTTTAAAATTTGCAGTTCATTAATGAACTGTTCATTAAAATCAGCCTTTTGTATATAAGCTAACATCCCATCTTCTGTATCAACAAAACTCTCGAAACCCAGTTCACCCAATTCAACCATGACAATTTCCATCAATGGGTTTTCGGGATTTATTTTTACATTCAGTTCTATATATAACATTTCTACTAATTTAAAAAGAATCAATAATTTTCAAGAAATCTTCGGCTTTCAGACTTGCACCGCCTATCAGACCACCATCCACATCAGGATTGGCAAATAATTCCTTTGCATTTAATGCATTGCAGCTACCACCATATAAAATACTAGTGTTTTTTGCTATTTCTTTGCCATATTTTTCTGAAATCAATGAACGGATATATGCATGCATCTCCTGAGCCTGTTCAGAAGTAGCAGTAAGGCCTGTTCCAATTGCCCATACTGGTTCATAAGCAACAATAATTTTCGCAAAATCAAGTGGATCAAGTCCAAACAATGCATTTTCAAGTTGCTGTTTTACAATATCAAAATGCTTGACGGCTTCCCTTTCAGGTAATAATTCGCCACAACAAAATATAGGTAAAATATCATTTTTCAACAATAATTCAGCTTTTTGTGTAAGCTCAATATCTGATTCAGTAAAATATTTCCGACGTTCAGAATGACCTATAATACAATATTCTACTCCCATCGAATGTAACATTTTTGCAGAAACTTCGCCTGTATAAGCTCCATTATCAAAACAACTTACATTTTGAGCACCCACAGCATAGTCACTTTCATGTGAATAATCGGTAGTCATTTCCATAAAAGTAAAAGGCGGACACAAAACTACATTCACATTTTTATTATTGGCTTCTTCTAAACCTTCAATAATTTCATTGATTAATTCATCTGCTTCCTGAAAAGTTTTATTCATTTTCCAGTTTCCTGCTACAATTTTTCTTCTCATTATTATATATTTTTTATTTAAGATAATCTAACTCTGGGATCTATGAATCCATATAAAACATCTACAAAGATATTGATAATTACCAATATAATTGAGATAAAAAGTAAAACACCCATAACAACAGGAAAATCATATTTTTCGAGTGCATCTACGATTACAACTCCAACTCCCTTCCAGTCAAACACATATTCAACGAAAACTGCACCGGCCATCAAAGACGCCAGCCAACCGGAAACCGCAGTAATTACAGGATTCATCGCATTTTTTAATGCATGCCGGGTAATAATATTCCAGGATGATAAACCTTTTGCTTTTGCAGTTCTTATAAAATCCTGAGAAAGCACATCCAGCATCGAACTCCTGGTTAATTTAACAATTACTGCTAAAGGTCTTATTCCTAATGTAAATGCCGGCAATATAAGATTTTTTAAATCAAGGTGTTCTCCATTGCCAAAATCATCTATTGTATACATACTACCAAACATACTTAGACCTGTATATGCTGACAATACATAAGCAAAAAACCATGCAATCAGAATAGCGGCAAAAAAAGAAGGTAAAGACATACCAAAGGCCGACAATAACAATGAAATCCTGTCGAAAAAACCATCCTTTTTAATAGCTGCAAATACACCAACAGTAACACCAATTATAAATGCAAACAACATTGAAATTCCGGCAAGTAATGCTGTCTTAGGAAATGCTTCTGTTATTATTTCTGTTACCATTCGTTTACTTTGGTATGAACGTCGTAAGTAAGGAGTTTTTAATACAAGGGCATTATTCCCAATGTGTATAAGCTTAATTGCTGAAGTATATTTTGTTGAATCCAGATAGAAGTAATTTCCAGGATCGGTAACATTATGAATAGATAGTACAGATAAATCGTTCAGGTAATTGAAATATTGTGCAGTTAGAGATTTATCTCTACCCAAATCTCTGTTTATAGCTTCTATAGAAGTAATATCAGCTCGCTGACCCAACATCATTCGGGCAGGATCACCTGGTAAAACATTAAAAAGCAGAAAAACAACAGTAATTACACCCAGTAAAACCAAAAAACCATAAAACAGTCGTTTAACTATGAATTGTAGCATTTAAGACTAAATTAAATTGAAAAAGATTAGATTAAACAAAATTAATGTATTTTTCTTTTTTATAAACAAAAAACCTGCATTTAGCAGGTTTATTGTATTATTTTATACAATCCAAAATTTCCTTGAAAACTGCTTTACGGAAATAGGCTCCCGGCATAGTAAACTGACTTCTGCCAGATTCGTAATAAAAAACACCATCTTTTGGATTTACCAAGAAATGAGTAAAGATTAATATATCATTAGCACCCTGGATTCCAAAAGGTGAATTATAAGCTATTAATACATCTTCTTCGTTTAAAATTTTGTTATCTATTTCTTCGCTGTTTACCACAAATAATTTAAATTTTTTATTCTTTTTAAATTCAGAGATATCTGCTGGTTCTTTTATAAACCTTTTATCAATATAAATATCTTTAGTTGAGATATTTTCACAATTCACGTCTGACTGATCTTTAGACAAATCGCGGGTGTTGTATTTTTTCTTATTTTCCTTTTGTATTACATTTAATTGATTAAGTAAAATCTTGACACAAAGTTTTATTTCTGCAGTTTTATATAGACGTTCAGGTTCAAAATCATAGCCTGAATGATTTTCATTTCGGAATTCATTGGTTAATCTTTCCTTTAAATTTTTATCTTTTTCAAATTCAGGCGTATAGGTTCCAATAACCATATTATCTGGATTATTACTACTTAAAGCTTTTTTATAATCTTCCAGACGAATTAAGCCAATTATACTTAGTCTATGGGATGAATGCATTCTTTTAGGTTTACCGGATTCAGTTCCTTCATAATGCATTTCTTCGTAAAAATTCCCCATTATCAAATATCTTTCCCGTTGATCTTTTGGAATGTTTAAACATTCCTTTTGAGTTTTAAACTCAATCTTCTTATTTAATTTCCAGTTTTCCTGCAACCATTCTTTAATTGAATCATTTTGAAAATCAACAATTAATATTCGATTCTTCAATTCAGGCAAGTCATCTGGTTTGATATCACAGGGCTGTGCAATTAAAGCTTTTCCACAAATAGCCATTATGGCTATAAGTAATAAAATTTTCAGTGTTTTTTGCATAAAAATTAAGGTTAATTTGTTTATATTTATCATGGCAAACATACGCCGTATTTCTTTATCAGCCAAATATATTGAAAAATAATAATATTTTAACTAATTCGCTATTAATGAAAGGATTAATCTTACCTTAAAATTTAAAATGCATAGTATATTAAAGGAAGTTTATTTTAATTCTCTGTTCTTTTCAATTTTAATATGGATAAAATAAACAAAATTAAAAAGACAAGAAATACCGGCCAAAATTTTAACAGATTATTGCAATCAAAAGGAGTTATTGCTTTCTTACTTTTCTCCTCATCTATTCTTTCATTTGTTGATTTTATTTCTTTAATAAGTTCTTTTTTTCGCTTTTTGTAGAGCTCCTTAAATCCAGAACGTGTTAATACCCAAAAGTTATCATTATAAGAAACATAAATTAATGCACCTTCAATTTTACAAATATTAATAGCCTCAATAAATGAACCATAATTCGTACTGTCGAGAAAAAGCAGATGAACTCCATTCTTCACATCCTCAGTTAATAGCATCTTCCTGACACTTAATCTAAAACTATCTAATTTTGCTTTATCTTCTTTTTTATTCCCGTTTAACTTAAAAGTTTGATAAATTCTTTTGTTTTCTGGTTGAGATAATAATGTTGTATCAAAACGTAACTCGCTCTTATCGTTTGGATTGTATTTACATGGAATAGCTAATTCTAAAGTTCTCTCATCATCATTTAGATGAAATCTTTTTAAATAGCAAATACAAATTATCGGCAAAATAATCAAACTGATCATTCCCGGAATATAATACAGGCGATGATTATTTTTCATATTTTTGTGATATATAAAATTATTTTTTTGCCTGTCTTTTCTTTATAAATCTTCTGATAAGTAAAGTGAAAACTAAAAATACTATGATTAATACCCAGTTTTGAATTATCATCAATGTAAAATCAACAAATCTTGCCCAGCCGTTATTTATTGAAGTTTTTAATCGTTCAATAAAACTGATATGTTTCTGAGGTTTAAAAGTATAATCCTTATCTTTGAATAAGATGACATTCAATGTACTATAACTAATTTGATCATTAAGGTATTTTAACCTGCCTTCTGTACTTTCAAGTTCTTCCTGCAAATTTCTGATATTTTCCTGTATCTCAATAATATCTTTGACAGTTTTTGCTTTAGTTAATAAGTCATTATACTTTTTAAGATATATTTTTTTATTATTCAAACGACTGGACAAATCCACAAACTCCTCAGTAACATCACGGGCACGTATATTTTTAGAAGTAATTTCACCTTCGTTACGTTCAATATTATTCATGAATTTCTCGAAGTTATCAGATGGGATTCTTATTTTTAATTCATAAGAGATTTTATCGTCATTATTTTGGAAATCTTCAGTTTCATAGTAAGAAGTATTGTTTTTCAATAGCTGATCAATAGCTAATTTAGCATTATCTATATTATTTACTTTTATTGAAATATCACCATCTTTAATAATTTTCTTCTTATTAATTTTTGACACATCAATAGTCAAATCCGATTCTTCTATATCTGCACCATTCTCATCTGCAGAAAGATTATACTCAGATTTCACAACAGGAGGAACATACTTCACTGTAGATTTTACTTTTGCTTCTTTTAGTGGTTGCTGAATTCAAGTCACAAATGCAACTTTTTGGTTAAACAAATTTAGAGTTAA
>JBMOKG010000035.1:0-46229 GCA_049315385.1 Bacteroidales bacterium | reverse complement strand
GGTTTTCCTGCTGAAAGCTTTTATTGAATTTATGTTTAAGCATGGATAATAAAATAGAAATAATTTGTATGCTTAAAAATAAATATATGTTGGAAATTTTAAATTACAAAATTTCAATTTAGATTTTAAAGTTTGAGATCAATTGAAATATACACAAATGTAAATGAAAAGAAAAAATTAAATAACCATTTGATGTTTTTTAAATAATAATTATTAAATTTGTCGGGGAATATGACATTTGTCATACATTTCCACCCCAAGTGGCTTACTTTATATAAGTCTGCCAAATATTAATAATATACCAAGTAAATTTAATATTTATGGAAAATTTTATGATTAGTAAACTTACTAAACACTTCTTTTTTGTTTTTGCATTCATAGTAATTTTTGGTTGCAAACAAAAAAATGAATTGCAAAATGACAATGATTCTTTGAAAACAGTTGTATTAAAACAAGAAAAGATTCCTGATGTAAATCAATTCCAAAGTGTCAATTCAATTATTGTTCGTGACAAAACTATTTCTCTTGGAATGTTATCAGATGATTTTTTTAAAGTTACAACAGGGAAGAAAATATTTAATGACCAAGAAAACATTGGGAAGGATGTATTAAAAGACCCAAACAATTTGAATAGTCTTTTAATTACTTACCACTATAAGATGGAAGACAAATTTATTAATATAATAATGTCGAGACCTGTAGATCCTGGTCCATATAGAATCAAAGAAATACATGTAAAACATGTTGATACCAAAGAAGTTTCGGAGAACCCCCAAAAATTAAAATTCAAGAGTGTTAAAAAATTTAATGTAGCTGGTTTTTTGTTAAAAGTCGGGCAAGATGCATATATACCCCAAGGACATCTCGAATCATATTTTGTAAAAAACGAAGGGGATGTTTTATCTACTCATGACAGCCATTATTCAGTTGAAGGTAAGACAATTATTATTACTTATGGTCCAAGTTCAGATGGTCCTTATATCGTAACTGCTATTAAAATATCAGAAGAAAAATAAATCTGTGCATATCACGTAATAAAGTTAATATGTGTTTTGTTGGTATTCGAAAAGTTTCAGTTAGTTGCTTCTTTTCTTGTAAATTGATAGGTTTTGCTCACAATCCTATACTCGCTATACCGCTTTTCATTTGCAACAAGACTATAATCAACACATAACAGGAAAATAGATTAAATTTGCATTCAGATTTAATCTATTTTCTTATTAAAATCAATCTATAAATTTCTAATGTATGGAAGAAAATAAATCAAAAATTGTTTATAAAAAAAGCCTTATCAATTGGAGTGAATTGAGTCGCTTTCTTACAAATGGAGATAGATCCGGAATCCGGCCCAATGATATTCCATTGAAATATCAAAAGGATGTATCTGAATTAATAAAACTCATTGATGTTTGGTCCGAAAAAGTGAAAAAATAATACAAAACAATTAAGGCTGTGGATTTCATGGCCTTTTTTTATGCTCTTTACACGTCTCCTGTTTTTTTTAATGGTCCCGATAAAGCAAATTCACCTTTATTCCTTCTTTGATTTTTAACTATTTTTTCTTTATTTTCCAAACTTCAGCTGCTTCCTTTTTAAACCAGCAGGAATATGTTTTCAACTGCTTGAAATAATTTGCACTTCAATGTTTGTTTCTGCTAATCATTTTTTTAATTCTGAAAATTTTTACGGCTCAGTTTTCTTTTTTCCTTCTATCCGGTATTTTTAACCGACAGATTTTTTGTGTTATCTTTTAAAAAATATATACAAAGTTTTGTTCCTACAGCAGGAGTCCTGACAATGGATTTTCTCGGCATATCCTCACTGCGTTCCGGTATTCCAATTCCTCCATTGCCATCCTGCTTTCAGAACATACAAACTGGTATAATTTTTTTATTAATAACTCAAAAACAAAAAATCATGTTCGAAAAAATTTACATCGGAAAAGGGAAAAAAGTTGAAAACTTAGACATCGTAAAAGTTAAACTTTCAATCGAAGAATTACAAAAAATGATAAAAGAAGCAGGAACTTCTAAAAACATTTACTTCGAAATTGCAAATCTTAAGCAAACAGATCAATTTGAAAATACGCATACTTGCTATTGGTCTAAAAAAGTAGAAGATAAAGTTGAAGAACCAACTCCTCCATCAAAAAAGAAAAAGTAAATTTTAAAAAATTAAAAAAGGGAATCTGAAAGGATTCCCTTTTTTGGTTTGTCTTTTTTCAAATCCTTTTAAAAATTTCAATCAATCAATTGATAATAAAACAATTATTACTTATAATACTATTATAAATTTAAATAGAGTCAGTCTATAACCTGACATTCTAGATATTTTGTCAGGAGATAACCTGACTTTTATTTTTATTTGTCAGGAGATAACCTGACTTTTATTTTTATTTGTCAGGTTAAAGCCTTACTTTTGTCGCCATAATGTCAGGTAATAATTTTATAATATGAAAAAGAATAAACTACAAATAGAACAATTGGATGCTAAGATTAAAGTTTTCACTCCTATAACAAAAGTAGTTATTCCTCCGACAGGATGGATAAAAGCTGTCCGTTTAGCCTTGGGAATGTCACAACAACAATTGGCAAACCGTATTTTAATTACAAAACAAAGTGTTCAGGAGATGGAACAAAGGGAAAAAGATGGTTCAATTTCCTTAAAATCTCTGAAAGAAGTTGCCCGGGCGCTTGATATGGAATTAGTATATGGTTTTGTTCCAAAAGATGGATCATTGGATGCATTGATAGACCGTAAAGCCAGGGAATTAGCTACCAAAATAGTCTCCAGAACGTCAAACACTATGAAATTGGAAGATCAGGAAAATTCTGAGAACAGACTCAATAATGCTATTGAAGAACGTACAAACATGCTTAAACACGAAATGCCTAAAATATTATGGGATTAGACTTAGAATATATCAATGGACAAACGCCATTGGATGAAGATGAAAAAGATGAATTGATCATCCATACCATTGCTACTCGTGCGGAATTAGACGAGTTTGAGCAACAAAATATTGAAGAAGCTATGCAATGGGTACTCACCCGTTCACTTAAAGCTAAGGCAATCCTTACTGAGCAATTTATAAAAAAGCTTCATAAACGTATGTATGGAAATGTTTGGGCCTGGGCCGGAAACTATAGGAAAACAGATAAAAATATTGGTATTGATAAATGGCATATAGCTACAGCACTGAAAGTATTACTGGACGATACTATATTTTGGATAGAACATAATACATTTCCCCCTGATGAAATTGCAATACGTTTTAAACACAGATTGGTAAGCATCCATTGTTTCCCAAATGGAAACGGAAGGCATAGCCGGTTAATGGCTGACATTATTATTGATAAAATTTTCAAACTACCGGTATTTTCATGGGGTGCCGGAAACCTGGTGAAACAAAGTGAAACCAGAACAAAATATTTGAAAGCATTGAGAAAAGCTGATAAAAATAACTTCGAAGAATTACTTGCATTTGCAAGATCATAAATCGGAAATTCTCAAAATTTCATAACTGTAAATAATAGCTGTAATTTATTTGCAAAGCCTGAGATAACTTGTCGGGTAAAAAGTACCCAATAAATTGAAATAAACTGAACACTAATTATATTAACTAAAACACTAAAATATGTATTCAAAAGAATTTAAAGAATTAGTAGAAAAAGGTGAAGAAGAAAAAT
Source organism: Bacteroidales bacterium (assembly GCA_049315385.1). GTDB lineage: Bacteria > Bacteroidota > Bacteroidia > Bacteroidales > JACABE01 > JACABE01. The sequence goes on along the minus strand of JBMOKG010000035.1, from coordinate 42,540 downwards.
TTTACATTGGATTAGGAAATCCAAATGCAAAAATCTTGTTTGTCGGACAAGAAGCAGCAATTGGGTCAAATGATGATGAGAATAAAGCTTTTTATTTAAAGAATGTTAGATATTGGAAAGAAAATATTCATAATAATAGTCTAAAAGAAAACGAACTAAATTTTATTCCTTCTAAAGACAATCCTTCTCAAAAAGCATTGAGAATGACAGGACATACCTGGCGAAAATATCAAATATTGCATAATTATTCTATTATTGACAAAGACAATAAATCTTTAGATGGGAATGAAAAATTTAGAATTGATTTTCTTGAAAATGTTTTTACAACAGAAATGAGTGATGCTCCTGCAAAAAGGAAACAGAATGCCCAGCAGAAGAAAGATTTAAAATCTAAATTAGATTTAAGAAGAAATACATTTTTTAAATCCGAATTTATCCAACAATTTCCTGTCGTTATTTTAGCATGTTGGGACTATATAAAAAATGATGATAACGACCGTCAAATTGATGATGTTTTTAATGTAAAATTTTGTGAAAAGGAAAGTTCTAATGATTTAGATTTCTGGGTTCATTATAATGAAAAAAGGAGCAAACTTGTAATTCATACTCATCAATTAAGTGGAAGTGTAGCTCCGGACGATTTACTTAAACCGATTGGAAATATAATTAGAAAATTTATGTTTGATAATGGTTATATTTAAGAATAATCTAAAAAAATATATCTACTAAGTTAAAAATCACAGCAATATGTATTTGTTGTGATTTTTTTTTGAAAGTTTTATACCTACGGTTTTCAAAAACAAAACCGACTTAATACATTTGCCCCAAATTAAATACTTAAAAAATGATAAAGGCAAAAACAATCCCAAAAGTAATAGTCAAAAGAAAGAATTTTAATAGAAAAAATGGATTTGTTACCATAAATATTAAAGGCATAACAATTAATAATATAGTAGTAAACGAATTTTTCATTGCATATATCTATATTGAACGCAAACCGTATTTTAATTCGTTTTCGGTAAATTATGAAAGCAATGAAATGGTAATAAAGGTTCATGGTATAAAAAAGCTCAAAGAAATATTCATTGGTTTTCGTATTGATAAAAATTCTTTGTCTGATGAGAGTATCAGGTTTTATTTCTTGTCTTGTTATTTAGACGAGAGCTATAAAGGTATTAAATATGGTTTGGGTGCAACTTCATACAATAGGCCAAATTTTGCAACAAATATAAAATTTAACCGAAATACTAATGAGATTTCCGGTGAATACAAATGCATAGAGTCACATCCATCAACAATATGCATATCAGGCGATTTTAAATTAAAATTAACTCAAAGGAAGTGTAATTTAGCTGATTTTGCTTCCAATGAAATTAGCATTCCTTTTTGATGATAAGGAAAACTAGTATTCGCTTGAAGTTTATTTATTATTTTAGTATTAATGATCTAACGGGCAAATTTTCTTTCGTCCAACTTTATGAGGACAGATAAATATAGCTACCGGCTTTTTTTTCTGTCCTTTTTTTCCCTCCTCCCTCAAAATATTTTTGCAGCAAATATTTCAATATGAATCCCGATGCTGTAAAATTGAGTTATGTTTTGAACGATTTAGATATTTCTTCTAATCCTGATGGCTCACAACGCTCTTTTTCTATTCGCTTTATAAAGAGTAATGGAGAAAGTGTTTATCTGAACAGAGCAGTTAAAACCGGCCTGAATTTTAATCTTAAAGAGAATGCGATGAGAGGTGTTAGACCGGTCGATTCAGAACTTAAGCCAATAGGCCATATTTATGCCGTAAAAATCTGGCATATTGTTGAATATAATAATATAACAGTTGTTTTATGAATGTATGTTTTAATAAAAAAGATATTCCTTTACTGGCTGTTGGTGAACGCATAATGGTAGTAACAAAAGGCGGTCCTACCTTGACATCTGCTTCACCTGCTGAAGATATTTCTCCCATAATCATGGGTGAAAGCAAGATTGTCAGATGGGGAGATCAGAACAATTATCCTTCCATTGCTGAAGCATACATTCGTAAATCTACTGTCTTAAACAGTGGCTTGCGTTATAAATGGATGGCTACGATTGCCCAGGGTATTTATGCTGCCAATCAAAGTGGAATTGATGCAAATGGCAATGATATCCTTACTGTAGTTCCTGATATTCAGTTACAACGCAGCCTGAGAGATCGGAAAGTCTTCAACTACATGCTGGATGCTTACCGGGATATCTTTAAATTTGGAATTTGTTTTCCTGAATTGATTTTTTCTGCAGATGGCAGCAAAGTGGATGGTATCAACATCATCAATGCCCGCTTTTGTCGCCTTACCAACGATAAACAATATGTTGCCTATTCTGAATATTGGGAAGGAACCACAACGATAGCCAATTCAGAAAATACAAAGTTTATTCCTATCCTGGATCATTATGATCCATTGGCCGACCTGAACAGATTGAAAATGGCAGGAAAAACCAAAGGGAAAAGCTATATTTATCCGCTTTTCAATCGTTTTTCCAACAATGTTATTTATCCTTTGCCCGATTGGGATACTGCCCGTCAGAGTGGATGGCTGGACATTAGTCAGGAAGTACCGGATTTTATTAAAAATGTTTACAAAAACCAAGCTTCACTTACGTATTTGATTCGTATTCCATACAGTTATTGGGATAAAGTTTATCCTGTAAAAGATTATCCTGACGTTAAAATCCGCAGGGAATTAATTTCACAACAGATTGCGAAGATTGAATCCACACTTATCGGTACTGAAAACGCCAAGAAAACGCTGGTTACTCATTTTGCGATCAACGATTTTGGCAAAGGTGAAGAAAAATGGGAAGTGGAAGTCCTGGATGATAAATTCAAAAGTGATCAGCAATTGATTACTTCTGCAGCTGCCAATTCTGAAATTTTATTTTCAATTCTGGTCAATCCTGCAGTGGTCGGAGCCATGCCTTCAGGTGGTGGTCCTTATGCTCAGAATTCAGGGGGCAGCAATATTCGCGAAGCTTTTCTGGTGAACAATGCGCTTGCCTGGGTGGATCAGCAGCATATCATTTATCCCATTGAACACATGCTCAGGTTCAATGGATACAGTGAAGATATCGAAATCAGAGTGAAAAAGACAATATTAACCACGCTCGACACTGGTGCCGGCACTAAAACCCTTAGCTGATGTTTTTTATACAAGATACTTCTGAAATTCAGAAATTTATAGGTATCAATGCCGATTTCAACTTTGACATCCTAAAACCTCATTTATGCTGGGCGCAGGAAACCTATTTGCCTGATTTATTGGGTCCATTGTATGATAAATTGGTTTATGTTAGTAATTATGGCTACAGTCAGCAGGAATTAACCCAAAAACCTGTTTTTGACGTGCTTTTTGATAAAGTAAACAGCGTTATTGTTCATATTGCTGTTTTTGACTGGCTTTCCATTGCAGGTATTTCTTTGTCTGACATTGGTTTGCATCGCCTGGAAAGTGAAATGGGAGGGACAACCCGCAAATCTGCCTATCAATACCAGGAACTTTCTGCCAAAGAGTTTTACAGGAAAAGAGGTTTTAATGCCATGGACAATGTCTTGAAATATGTTGTTCAGAATATTACCATATTTACTGAATTTCTCACTTCAGAATCTTATAAAAATCTTACGACTGATATTATTCCCAACACTACCATCTTTAATAAGCATTACAATATTGGTGGCAGTATGCTTTTGTTCATGAAATTAAAGCCTTTTATTCACGATGCTGAAGTATTTGATATTATTCCGGCTATTGGCAATGCTTTGTTTGAAAATACAAAAGCCAATATCAATGCAACACAGGGCAGTTATGCTACTTTGATAATTCCTGCCATGAGAAAAGCATTGGCAAATTTAGCTATAGCAAGAGGTATTGAAGCCTGCAGTATCAATCTGGTGGAAGATGGTGCTCGCCTTATTGTCAGAGATAGTTTTAACAGCAATATTGAAACAATTTCAAAGCCTGATTTATCAAAACTTATTGCTGATTGCAGAAATACCGGAGAAAAATATGTAGGCTTGCTTTGCTCCAATATCAGAGCAAATATAAATCAATTCCCTTCATTCATTGATAGCAGAACAGCACCTTTAGACAACACAGATAAAAAACTTCTAACTTTCTATTAGCATGAACAGCAATTTATTTATAAAAATTTTCACTTTCGTCCTTAGCTATTTTGCACCCATAGCTACTATCATTCATGTAATGCTGATATTCATTCTGATTGATTTAATTTCCGGTATCTGGGCAGCTAAAAAAGCCAATATCCCTATTGAAAGTTCTAAAATGAGAAAGACAGTCAGCAAACTGATCTGGTATATGGTGGCTGTGATCATGGCGCACATGATGGAAAATACTTTTGCAATGCAATGGAGTCACATGGCTCAGATTTGCGGTGGTTTTATCTGTATGGTGGAAATTAAATCTGTCTTTGAAAACATCAGTAAAATTACCAACGAACCTGTATTTATAAAATTATATAAGTTATTCGAAAAGAAAGCAAAAGATACAGTTAATTTAAGTAATAATCAAAATTCAGATCAAAATGAAAGTACCGGTAGCAGGTAAAATCCTGAGTGGTTTTGGCATGAGAATACATCCCATTACCAAAAAACAAAAAATGCACAATGGAGTAGATATTGCCTCTCCATTGGGAACAATCGTAGTATCTCCGGCAGATGGCAAAGTTACGGATGTATGGAATGATACAGTTTTTGGTGGTGGTTTATCCATCCGGATTAAACATTTTAATGGCTATTCTACAGGATATTGCCATCTTTCCGCTCAATTGGTAAAAATAGGCCAGCTGGTCAAAGAAGGTGAGCAAATAGCAAAAGTTGGCAGTACCGGAGCTTCAACGGGTCCACATTTGCATTTTGCTGTCAGAAATGCCGAAGGAGTAAATATCGATCCTCAATCTGTAATAAAATTCTAATATGAAAAAGTTGATTTTTTTATTGTTTGCATTAAGCTTATTGAGCTGCAGAGTGCAAAAAGATACTGTTATTCAAAAGAATGACAGTTTAGTTTATATTGAAACTTTGAGATTTGATACAATTACAACTCCTGCAGACAGCAGCTGGTTGAAAGCTTATTTCAAATGCGATAGTTTAGGCAATGTATACATTGCTCAAATGAAAGATTTTAAAACAAATGAATTAAATACTCAGTTTAATTTTGAAAATGGTATACTGAATTACTCAACCAACAGAGATGAAAAGAAAACACTTCATCCTTGTGTTGATCGTTACATTAATCGAAGAATAAATACTACACTAACTGTAACCAAAACTATCATTAAAATGAGTATGTTTCAGAAGATTTTTTTCTGGTTGGGTTTAATAAGCATTGTAGTATTCGTAATTGGTGCTTATTTAAAATTCAGAAAATAATGCACGAGATAAAAATTCAGATTCATAATATATTTTTCAGGAAAAAGAAAGACTTTCTTTTTCCTGCTTCATTTTCAGACCTTAACTTTGACCAATGGACTGCTTATCACCAATATGTTTTGCAACATATTGGTGAAGCTGAATTGCTCTGGGCTTTCCTTTCCGGGGATGAAAAGTTTAAGTTAAAAATACCTGGTGAAAGAATTGCAGATATTGAATATTTAACATACTTCATCCATTCAGAACCAAGTCCTGAATGGTATTTGAAGTCTATTGTGCTGGATGGTATTGAATTAATAGGCCCTGCAGCAGAATTTAAAAATATGGTTTGTGGTGAATTTGTATTTGCAGATACTTTTTATACTTCCTTTAAAGAAACAGAAGATGAAAATTACTTAAATAAATTTCTTGCTGTCATGATGCGTGAAATTGATTCATTAGACAATGAATCTTCTCCGGATTGGAAAGGGGATCATAGAATCATTTTCAACGAAAACCATATTGACAGAAGAGCTGCTTTAATTTCAAAAATGCCAATAGAAAAAAGACTGGCTGCTGCTTTTAATTATTCAATTATCAGGGAAGTTTTGGAAAAAAGATACATCTGGATTTTTCAGAAATCTTCTGCCGAAAAAAATAATAAATTCAGCGGTTGGGATAAGGTTATGCGCAGCATGTGTTTTGGAGATATTACAAAACTTCAGGAAATATTTTTTGTGCCTTTATATACCTTTTTTGATGAATTGAATGATGCTATAAGGGCAAATACTTAGTTTCTTTAAAATATATTTTTTAAAAGCTGGTTGCTGAAAAGTTGCCGGCTTTTTTATTTTCAATTTTTAGTTAAAATTTGTTAACTATGTGTTTTATTTATTTACATTTGTTGCATAAAATTATTTATGTTTCTAAAATATTCATTTGAAAATTCCCGCTTCTGTTTATAAAAACTAATTAGAGAATAGGTATCTATTATAATTTAAAAAAATATGAATATATTAATAATCAATATTTATGTTAAAATAAAAAAAACTATGGACACGAATAAAATTTTAACCATAAAAGGGAAAAAGAAATCTGCAATATTTTTATTCTTGTTGGCTTTCTCTTTTAATCTTTTTTCTCAAAACAAAATAAATATTTATATCGAAAACTCGGGTAGTATGAAGGGTTTTTTTGAATTAGGTACAAATTGTGATAATACTATTTCTAATATTAAAACAAATGTTCCTCTTCTTTTTAAAACTGCTAATTTAAATGGATATTTAATAAATGATGCTGCTACATCTCTGTTTAATTTAAACAATCAGCTTAATAATATACCTGTAAATCCAAATGTAAGCACTCCTATCCCAGATATGCTGAAAAAAATAATTGATGGTTATAAAAAAGATGATATAAGTTTATTTATTTCTGACTTTATATATAATGGTGGTACAACTTCGACTATATTAAACCGTTATAAGAATGAGATTACCCAAGTTTTTTCTAAATTTAAATATGATTGCTTGGTTTTAAAACTTTATTCAAATTTTAAAGGTACTTATTGGGCTATTTCTAATCAACCCATTATTCCATCAAGTAATAGTAAGGTATTTCCCTATTATATATTTATATTCGGGAATTCTGAAAAAGTGCTAGAATTTTATTCAAAAATAAAACCTCAGCTAGATTTACCAAATGGTTTTAATGCAAAAGAATGTCTTTTCTATAACAATCCCAATAAAGTTGATTTGACTGATTATCAGATACAAATCGGCACTAGAGATAATAAGGGCAAAATAGAATGTACAGACAGAATTAATAAAAATGCATTAAAATCAATTAACCTTGATAGCAGGAGTAAGGAGTTACAAATACCTATAAAAGTAAAATTGAATAACATAAAACTAACAGAAGCTTATTTAACAGACTCTAAAAATTATACTGTTATTCCAAGTAATTATACTTTAGAAATCAAACCAACTCCAACTGGTGATAATTACTCTCATTTATTTCTATTAAAATCTAATTCAATAATCAACCAGAATATTTCAATTACATTAAACAAGATAATCCCTGATTGGTGTAAATATAATATATTGAAAGATGATAATGACAGTGACATTCTTACAAACACAGAGAAAACCTTTGGATTTTCATATTTAATGAAAGGAATTGCAGAAAAATACTGTTATAAAGAAGAAAAATATGATACATATTTCTTTAAAATTCAAATACCTTTCGGCGTAAATTCTCCAAAGTCAAAACCATCAACTAAGTTATTTTACGGTTTCTTTTTGCTTTTAGGAGTAGGAGGTGCCGCATATTATTTTTATAAAAAATCAAAAAAATAAGATTATGATTATTAATGAATTTTTCGCAACAATTTACGAAGCTCCCAGTCTTTATAGTCAAGCCTTGGGTCAGCATTTATACGGTTTAGATCCAACAGATCCCAATTGTCAGAATTTTACTAATAATTGTTTATATAATTCTGTAGGATTATCAATGGTACTTGTATCAATTTTTATATGTTTCTCTTATTATAAATTAATCGATCATCCTAGATTTAACAAAAGAAAACATTGGTTTTTAATTTTATTAATTAATGCAATTGTCAATTTCGTTATAGCATTTTATCCACCTTATATTGATTTATCAAACGGCTTAATCTGCAAAAATATAATTGATCAAGTTTCAACATTTGATTGTGTAAATTTTGGTTTAATAAATGTATTCTATTCAACAATAATTTTCGTCGGGTTTTCTTTTATCTTTCAGTTAATTAGCATTAATTCTTCAACAACACCAAACAAACAATAAAACAATATGGCACTATATCTTTTTGGCATCGGAGGAACAGGTTCGAGAGTTATAAAATCTCTTGTTATGTTATTGGCTTCAGGCGTAAAAATAAACACAGACATAATTTATCCCATTATTATTGATCCCGATAAAAACAACGGTGATTTAGAATTAACCATCAATACGCTTAAAGAATACTGTAAAGTTCGAGGCGGTATCAGTAATTTTACAGACAATCATTTTTTTGAAACAGAATTCAAGACATTAAATGAAACCAACGGTAAGGAATTTCGTTTGGACTTAGCTGAAATTCAAGCTCAGAAATTTAAAGAATACATTGGTTATGATCATTTATCTTCCAATTCACCCAATAAAGCTCTGACAGAATTGTTGTTTTCTGAGTCAAATCTTAATCTGGATATGCAGGTAGGTTTCAAGGGCAACCCCAATATAGGTAGTGTTGCTTTAAATCAATTCAATCATATGAATTCTGATTTCTTGACTTTCGCTAATAATTTCAATTCAAACGATAGGATTTTTATTATAAGCTCAATATTTGGAGGAACAGGAGCTGCAGGTTTTCCTTTGTTAATAAAAAACATTAGAAATGCAGACAGTAGCATTCCTTCATCTCAATTACTAAGCAATGCCTGTATCGGTGGTATAACTGTTTTACCCTATTTTAAATTAAACCCCGGTGAAATTGACAGTAAAGATTTTATTTCAAAAACAAAAGCAGCTTTATATTATTATAACAATAATCTGAACTCAAGTGTCAATGCTTTTTATTATACAGCTTTTAATGACGACATAGATACCTATGACAACAAACCAGGCTCCAATAATCAGAAAAACAAAGCACATATTGTAGAAATGGCATCTGCATTATCAATCATTGATTTTATGAGTTTAGATAATCCGAAAAATCTTTACAAGGAATTCGGTGTTAAAAAAGCAAGTAATCAAACTATAAGTTTTGATGATTTGGGCGAAATAACCAATGGTCAGATTTCCAAACCATTGACTCAATACAAATTATTATCTTCTTATTTTAGTCAATTATTTGATAAGAGCATAAATAGTCAACCTTGGACAAATAGGGGAAAGTTAGTTTTCAATACTGATTTTATCAACGGGGCCTTTTATAAAAGCATATGTAGTTTTAATAAAATATATGAAGATTGGTTAAATGAAATATCAAATAATAAACCTTCTTTTACACCTTTTGAAACCAATATTAATGAAAATAACTTACTTGGATTGGTAATGAAACACACCTCATCTTCTAAGAAATGGAAGCCCAATTATGTTTTATTTGACGAATATCTGAATAAATCAGAAAGAGAATTAGATTGTAAAAATTTAAATGATAAATTAATGACATTATTTTATAATGCGACTGATAATTTAGTAACCAAAGAAATAAAACTATAGTATTATGAGTAAAGTATTCAGATTACAAGACAATAATACACCAGGCTTAACTCAGGCAAATGATTGGTTTAATAGCAATAAATTCACACCCAATTTAATTGATGCAATACCAGACCCTGACGGTGGTTTAGGAAGTGTTCCCACCTCGATTCCTTCACCTTTTGCAAGAATTGATTTGTTTAATACTGCATTTAAGGTTGTTGCCGATTCAAATGATCTTGAAGGAGTTACTGTTTTTCACCGAATGGTTTCAGAAGCATTGGATATTGCTGAAATTCTTTTTTATTATCATCTTCCTAATATCAACCAAAATATTGAAATTATTAAATGGCAATTATCTGATATCAATGAATTAATAAGCTCAGATCTGGTCGGACATAAAAAATACGGAGAAACACTACAATTATATATCGATCAGGATAATTCGTATTTTCATTTCAGCCAATTAAACGGCTTGTATATAATTAAATATAAGAACCAGATTATAGGGGGAACTTCTCCATTAACATTATTTTTTTCTTCTAAAAATAGTTTACAAGGATTGGACATTACTTTCCCAAACGGTGATGTACCACTTGACAACATATTATTTCCATTATATAAAAGAGATAAAGAATTTATAATTTATTTATATGCATTAAAAGCTTTTTTCCCAAATTTCACTACACTTTTTAATAATCTAAATAATTATTTGGGTGCAGTATATGTTAAAATACAACAAACAAACCCAGTCCTTTATAATTTATTGTCAAATTCAAATAATTTAGCTGCAACATATAATGATGTAAACAAACTACAGAATATAATATTACCAAACGGTCTGCTTGAAATTTTCAACATTCCGCTTAAACAAGAAAAAGCTAACAATATTCTTACCAGTGATTTTAAAATTAAACCAGATCGAATAATTGATAATAACATTAGATTACCGTTAATACTCAAAAATTCTTTTGACGGTTTAGACTCACAAGGGAACGTTAGAAAATATGTAAATGACGGAGATTGGCAAAATAATTACAATGTACCTTTTAAACCTTCTGAACTTACAATAGACAACAGGCATTTACCTCATTTAGGAATCCCCTATCCTTGGCTTACTGTAAGTGATTTTTTTGAACCCTATTTAGTCAGATTGGTTTATCCAATTGACAATAAAAAGTATTTTGACGGAAATCAATCAAAAGAAAATGAAATTGAAAAAGGGTTTTTATTGCCAATTAAAACTATTTTCTTTGATTATTTTGATGCAAACTATTTAATGAATCATATTTTCCCTGATGGAAAACGAATCTATGAAATTAATAAAGTTGGCAACCAAAATATCAGGGCAACATTAAGAATCCCAATTGAAAAAGGTTATATTGAATTCGATAGAATATATTTTAACAAAACAACACCCAATGAAACAAACAATGAAGGAGCAATATTAGAATGCCAATTCGGTATAACAATATTTCCGTTTTTTAAAACTAATGATCCTTTATTTAATGCGAATTATAGAATACAAATTATTGACAGGGATGTGGCATTATCCACTCGACATCATGATTATTATGTAAATTTATTTAACAATGAAGGTGAGAAAATTGCAGACACTATAAAAAAAGACAGGTTTACAAAGGACACGCATAGCTCAGGGACAAGATATATCATTGTTAATAAAGAATTTGACATTATTCAGATTGACAATGGGGTTGCAAGAGGAATTGTTTTGCCAATATTCAGAAAAGTAACTACAAACGGAGCTGAAACATTTACTTTTGCAATTGATTTCGGAACTACAAACACACATATTGAATACAATACTGTTTCCCAACCAACTCCAAAGCCATTTGAAATATTAAATGAAAATGAAGTCCAGATAGGATCATTAATGGATACTATTATTATTCAAAAGGATAAAAGTTTACATGGTAGCGGTGCAACTGATATATACAACTATATCAATCAAGAATTAATGCCGGAGATTTTAGGCGAAACAAAAAATTACTGTTTCCCAATCAGAACTGTACTTTCAAATCATGAGAGTATCAATGACGGTCAATCTTTAATAAGTATGGCTAGTGCCAATATTCCATTTGTTTACGAAAAAAATGTAATTGCAAAAGGTTCAATCACAACAACCAATTTAAAATGGTCCAATATTAACAATGAAATCAACAGAAATAAAGTAAATGCTTTTATTGAAACTTTATTTTTATTAATCAAAAATAAAGTGCTCTTAAATAACGGAAATTTAGCCCTGACAAAAATAAAATGGTTTTATCCGTCTAGTATGAATAAAGGTAGAATTGATGAATTACATCATGTATTTTCAACACTTTACAAAAAGCATATCAATCAACAACAAGAAATTGAGTATCCTGTTTTAGAGAGCATAGCTCCATTTTATTTTTATCGTTCAATGCATGGTTTAAATGCTGCTCAAAATCCATTTCTTTTAATAGATATCGGAGGTGAAACAACAGATGTTGTTGTATACAAGAATAATCACCCTTTATTCCAGACATCATTCCGATTTGCCGGTAATGCACTTTTCGGGGATGGATTTTCAAAATTAAACATTGCAAATTCAAATTGGTTCATTAATACATTTAAAGAAGATTTCAAAACTCAACTTGAAGGTTATCAGGATCTTTCTCAGATTTATGATAACGTACTTGTAAACAACAATACACTTGAAATTATTTCGCAATTTTTTTCTTTTGAAAAAAACAGTGAAATAATAAAAAATAATGATGTTGATAATCTTTCTTTTTCAAAAAAGTTGCAAGAAAATGATAAAATAAAAATTGTTTTTCTGGTCTTTTATACATCAATTATATATCACATTGCTAAATTATTTAAGCAGAAAGGAATTACTTTACCACGTTATATATGTTTCAGCGGTACTGGTTCAAAAATTAATAATTTAATAAGTCCTTCCTCTTCAGATACTTTAGAAGAATATACGAAAATAATTTTTGAAGAAATACTTGGTGTAAAATATGATTTAGATGGCTTAGATTTAATTATTGATAAAAAACCAAAAGAAACTACCTGTAAAGGTGGCTTGCTAATAAATAACACTTTAAAAAATGTTGATCGCAGTATTTTATTAAGTGATAAAGATATTGATTTAAGTGACATAACCTATTCAAATATATTAGACAATTCTGGTCTTTTATCAAATGTTGAAAAAGAATATTTTGAATTTATTGATTTCTTTTATAAGCTGAATCAGAGATTTAATTTTAGTATAAACTTTTCTGCAAATACAAATTTAGACACAGTAATTAAATATTTAAAAAAGGATGTTATGCAAAGTATAAAAGAGGGTATAGAAATCAGGAAATCTGAATTAGCTGATACAAATACAAGTATTGATGAAACCCTATTTTTCTATCCTTTAATCAATAATATATATAAAACGATTCAAAATATATAAAATTAAATAAGTATGAAAAAAGTTATTTTGATTATAATTGTAATCTGTTTATCATACAATATATATTCTCAAAAAGAAAATTCTTTATATCAGGATACAATTGATGACATTATTGATTATTACACAATTCAATTAGTATCTTATACCTTAAAAGGTGACTCACTAGATGATTATGATCGTAACTTTCGGAAATCTACAATCAATAATATCTCAGAAATTAAAAGCTTTTTGAATAAAAATGAAAATTCAATTGCTTTATTTAATGATATTCAGAAAATTAAAGATAATTCTAAAGAAAAATTTAAACAATCAGATTATCAGGATTTAATTTCCTTTTTAACGGATGATGTATTTCATGTTTCTGAATACAAAGCTATCAAAAAATTTAAGAATAACAGAGATAAAAAGGATTTTAAATCTTTATCAAAAAACATAAAAGACAGTCTTGAAGAGTATATAGAACAAATCAGAAAATCAGAAAAAACAATAAATCCAACTGTTCCTACAGTAATTATAAAACCAGAAGAGCCTAACGGAGAACAAAAAACTAAGCCAAATTATTGGTTATTTGGTTCATTAATTTTAATGTTTGTACTTATTATTTATTTATACTTTTTAGATTACAAAAAAAATATTTTTATTAAAGATATTAAGCGATCAATTAAAAACATTAAAAACGAAAATAACAATCTAAGATCAGGTAATAATGTTGAAAATTTAAACAATAGAATAGTATATGAATTAAAATCTGAAATTTCTCAATTAAAGCAAGATTTTGAAAAAATTAAAACAGAATTAAATAAATATAAATTTCCAGTTACTATTAATCCAATACCTGAGCCTCAAGTTTCCTCTATACCAAATAAGATTGAAAGCAAGTCTAAATTAATTTATTATTTCTCTACTCCAAATGACGATGGTAGTTTTTTAGATACCCATAAAACAATCTCTTTTGATTCTTCAAGTTTAAGTAAATATTTTAAATTTGAAATAGAACCTGATAAAATTGACATTGCAAAAGTTTATGTTATTGATGATTTAAATACTCAATCACACATTCTAATGAATCATCAAATATTTTTAGGTTCTGTTTGCAATTATATTAACTCTTATTCTCAATCATATACTAAAATAAAAACAATTGAACCTGGGTTAGCTCAACTAATTGATGATAAATGGTATATAAAAGACGGAAAAAAAATACACATCAAATTTGAATAGTGAATGGAAAATCTAAAAATAGTAGAAGTAATTATCATTCTTATAGTTGGTATTACACAATTTGTGTTTTTTATTAAAACAGCCAATCAGATATTCCAATTAAAAAGTATTTTTCCTCAAAATTCTGAATTTATATCAGTTGAATCAGCTTATATTTCAAAAGAAGAATTAAATAATAATGCAAATGAATTAATTACCAGTTTTTATTTAGGCGAGAAAAAAGAAAAACTAAATTCTTCCGATAATGAATTTAATTTATTAAGACCAAAGGAAAAGAAAAATGATGAAATCTTCGATAGTATTGTTTTTTCCATTAACAAATACATAATCAAAGATAAAAGTAAAGTAGTAGATTACAATACAATGAAAGACATAGTTGAACGCAACTGTGATGCATTGGATGAAGAGATTAACATTCAATTACCCATTCCTATTTATTTGGGATTAGCCGGAACCATGGCAGGTATTATTATCGGATTATTCAATTTTAACATTGCAGAGCTTTTTACTAATAAAGCGAACAGTATTGAGATATCAGTTCTTTTAGGAGGCGTTAAAATTGCGATGATTGCCAGTTTATTGGGTTTAGTTTTTACTATAATAAATTCCGGTATTTTATACAAAGGTGCAAAAACAAATATAGAAAAGAAAAAAAACGAGTTTTATACTTTCATTCAAACTGAATTATTACCATCTCTTTCTCAAAGCATCAGCAGTACAATTGTCGAGTTAAATCAAGGGATGAAGAAATTTACATCTGAATTTAGAGATAACATTTTTAGATTAGAAAACGCAGTAAACTCTAACTTTGCTGCTGTTAAAATACAAAATGAAGTAATGAAACGTATTATTGAGCTTAAACCTCAGCGTTTAACACAAATGAATGTTGATTTATTTCAAAGACTTGAAACAAATATCGTTGAATTTGACAAATTTAATTCTTATGTACAAAGCATAAACAATACATTAAATGCTTCTTTGTTGTTAAACAATAAATTAGATAGTATTTTGGACCGTACAAACAATTTAGAAAGCATAACCTTACGTTTTTTACAAAATGTTGAAGATGCCAATAAATTACAAATATTTTTAAGCAGCCATATTTCAGAAATAACAGACAGAGAAGATTTTATTAATAAAGCAATTGCAAGAATTGACGATTCAATTCAAAAATCCATGAGCAGTCTTGAAGAACATATTAAAATAAGAAGTTCTGCATTAGAAAAAGCTATGACCGTTGAAGAGGATCATTTAAATGAAATTTTCAGATTTCAGCAAGACAATTTAAACAAGATTTTTTCTGAAGGGGATCATTTTAGGAAATTAAATACACTCACAAGCATTGACGAAAGAATAAAGTCATTTAAAACCAATGAAATCCATGCCATTCTCGGCAAAACTCACACAGAATTAACAGAGCTAAATAAAAAATTATCCAAAGGTAACGTAGTGAAACCAATTACTGGTATAAATGGAGGAAGTATAATTGCCGTTGGGAAAAAATCTTTTTTCCAGAAGATAAAAAGACCTTTTGTTAAACTCTTCAGAAAATAAAAACAAACCCCATTTAAGGTATAGTGAAAAAACAAACAAACTTCTTTTGGCCGAGTTATACAGATTTAATGACAAGTTTATTTTTTATTATGCTTGTATTATTTGTTATTACTTATACTATGCAACAAAATACCGTTATTGATTTAGAAAAGAAACTAAGAGTTTATGATTTAGTGGAACAAAACCTAAAACCATTAAAAGAAGATTCTGCATTATTCCATTATGAACTAGATTATAAGCGTTTTATACTTGGGTTTGATGTTGAATTTGAAGTTAACAAATATCAAATTATTAAAGGGGAATTAAAAAATTATGATAAAACAAAAGGTAGCATTATTAATGCTGGTGAAAAATTACAAAACACAATAGATAATTTAATTATTAGTAGAAATAATAATTCTGAATTAAAAAATGTATCCTACTTACTTATTATCTCAGGTTCATCATCACATCTTTTGTCTGGTCAACAAATAGATGATTATGAATTAAGTTATAAAAGGGCTTATAATTTATGGTACTTTTGGAAAATTCAAAAAGGTATTGATTTTGAATCTGATAAATATCAAGGTTTAATAGATCTCCAAATATCAGGAAATGGGTGGGGAGGTGTAGGTCGTTATATGAGAGATCCTGATAATAATATGATTAATGAAACTAAAAATCAAAGGTTTATAATACAAATAATTCCAAAAATCGGGAAGGTAGATTGATATTATGAAAACAATAAATTACTTTTTAATTACAATATTAATATTTCTTACTTCGTGTTCAGGTTGCTCTCGTTCAGGAAGGATAAGAGCTGCAAGAGAAAGAAGCATAATATCAAATACAGAAAAATCAAATCGTGATTACAGAATTTCTAAAGACGACTCTAAAAGTAATGTAATAAAAATGGTAAAAGAAAATGATGTTTATCAGATACCCGTCGAAATAAACGGAATTTCGATGAAATTCATATTTGATACAGGCGCAAGCATCATTTCAATTTCAAATACAGAAGCTTTATTTTTATATAAACAAGGGAAATTAGCTGACGAAGATTTTATCGGGAAAAATGAGTTTATGGATGCAAACGGAGACATTTCCGTTGGTACTATTATTAATCTTAAAACTATTAAAATAGGCAATAAGACAATCAATAACGTTAAAGCTTCCGTTGTAAACAACTTAGGAGCTCCATTATTACTGGGTCAATCTGCTCTTCAGAGATTTGGTAAAATTTCAGTTGATTATTCAAATGAAACTATAACGTTTGAATAAAATATTTTTAATTAAAGTGGAGTCCAGCAACCACAATTATAAACGGGGCATATCCGAAAAGCCTAATGAGTAGGAAAACTAAATTTCATTAAAATGGGAGCATTTATTGGATTAATTATTTCGTTTATTGCTGCAATCCTTGTTGGTCAAGATGCTAAAAAAAGAGGTATGAATGAATGGGGTTGGGGTTTATTTGTATTTTTCATTCTTATCATTGGTCTAATAGTATATTTTATAGTAAGAAAACCTATTCTTGAAAACAAAAATTAACACAAAGCAAAACATTGTTTTTAAGTAGAATAGTAAAATATATTAATTAAAATTTTATCAAAAAATATATGACATGAGAAGAGTAATTATAATAATCAGCACATTTATTATTTTTTTAATTTTCATATTGTATTCCTGTAATAACGGCAGTAAAAGAAAAAAGTTTCAAAATAAAACACAAACAGTCAATAAAATGCAGGCTGTTAAAAAGGTAGAGGCTGTTAAAAAAAAGATTATTGTAGGCATATTACCATTGGGCGAATTTGATCAAAATCTAATAACAATTGTTAAAGCCAATATTGCCAATTATTATCAGGTAAATGTAATAGAGTTGCCAATGCAAGCTTTACCTCAAACGGCTTATTTGATTTCTCGTGACCGATATATAGCAGATAGTTTACTTGAATTCATACTCAATCAAAAGGCCTTTCAGGAAAAGAATATATCTTCTACTTATTGTAATTATATAGTTGGTCTTACTTCAAAAGACATCTGTACTTCCCACAATAATTCTTCCAGCTGGGGTGTTTTCGGTTTGGGTTTTATGCCTGGTAAAGCTTGCATTATATCTACTTTACGATTGAAGAAAAATGTAGATTTCAGTTTACTAACAGAAAGGCTAATTAAAGTAGTGTTGCATGAACTGGGGCATAATTTTGGATTGGATCATTGTACAACTCCAAATTGTATGATGAGGGATGCTGAAGGTACTATAAAAAGCGTAGATAATGAGAAGATGGATATTTGCGATGTTTGTAAAAGGAAACTAAAAAATAAATAATCTTATTCTTTTTTCTGCAAAATTCCCTGCAATAGTTTTATTTATCAAATATTAATAAGTTATTTTTGAGAAAGTATAGTTCCTTTGTATGATTAAAATTATTATGTATAACTAATTATGTATTTTTAAACTTTAGAATTTTCAAATAATTGTGCAATATATTGAACTATTTTTATTATCTTTGTATCATATAAAAGTGGGGGCAACACTTAATATTCTGCATTAAAAAATATGAAACCAAATAAAGAAGGTCAGGTTGTAAAATTCCATACTCCGTTTCCTGATGAAAATCCAGATCAGTTATATGTAATATTAGAATTGCATACTGATGTAGAAAAGCCTAGAGCATTTCTTAAGGAACTTAATGGCGGTTTACCATTTCCATCAACTAAAGTCGTTCTGGTCAATGAGCTTATTGTAGCAGATATAAGCATGAAAGATTTATTAGGGCATTTTGTAATGATTGAAAAATCTGATAGTACTAGAGTTGAAGGAAAAGTAGTTAAAATTTACAATGATGGTATAGTACCAGATTTAACAAAATCCCAAGATGGCGTTGAAACCAATGTATTGTTATCTATTATTGACAGCAAAGGTGTTGAGCACAGGGGTACATTGTTTGTAAGACCAAATGAAGTTTAAAATATGAATAGTATTATTGTTTCCGATGAATATATACCTAAATCCTTTCGCAGTAAAATTGGTTTCGCTGTTAAATCTTTCCGGGAGCAAAAAGGATATAGTCAGGATGAGTTGGCAGTTTTGATGAAAGTAAACCGTTCAACTATTTCCAAAATTGAAAATGGCAAATTTGCTGTTTCTATAGATTATCTTGAACGTTTATCTTTATTCTTGGATTTTGATATTCAACTTCAAAAGCTTTAAATTTAATATTTTATGAAAACAATTGTAAAAGAATGGGTTGGTAAATCAAATGAATCTTCAAATGCCACCTTTAAAGAGTTTAAAAGTAAAAAAGATGCAGAAAAATATATTGAAAAGGAACTCAGATTTATTAAAGTTCATTCTGTTCAGAATTCTGAAATTGCAAACTTCTATGAAATTTTATAATGTTCAAATGATATAGTAGATGATTCTTTATGGCAGATGTTCATGATAAGCAGACAAGAAGTTATAATATGAGCCGTATCAAAAGCAAGGACACCAAAAACAAGAACAGAATGGTGGAAAGAAAAAATAGAAAAAAATAGGATAAATGATTTTGAAAAACATTCTAAATTAATTAATTTAGGTTACAAGGTTATTATTGTTTGGGAATGTGAAATAAAAAATAAATTTTTTTATAAAACGATTATTTTTCATTTGAAAAAAGTATAGAATTTAAGCAAATTTAATAATATTACTATAGTTGTATTATTAATAGTTTGATATTCAGTTAGTTTTGGTTATTTAAAAATAATCGAATATAACAGTGTTTAATGTATTTGTTTTAATAATTTTATAACAAAAATTATTAGAATAACAAACAACTTGTCGTGGATAACTTATTGAAATTATTATCTAAACACTGATAATTTTTATTATATTTGAACCCTTATAAAATTCAAATATTTGAATCATTTATTTAATTATCAATAGGTTTAAAGTAATCAAAATGAGCAAACTAAATTATATTGACCTTTTTGCAGGAGCTGGTGGTTTATCAGAAGGTTTCATTAAAGAAGGTTACTATCCCATAGCTCATGTTGAAATGAATACAGAGGCATGTGATACTCTAAAAACAAGATTAGCATTTCACTTTCTTAAACAGAAAAAAGAAACAAAAACTTATTATTCATATTTAAAAAATGAAATTTCAAGAGACACTCTTTGGGAAAAAATACCCGAAAGCTTATTGAATTCAGTTATAAATGACGAAATTTCAGAATTTACTATTAAAAATATATTTACTCAAATTGATAATAAATTAGGTTTAGAAAAAGTTGATTTAATTATTGGAGGACCTCCTTGTCAAGCATATTCATTAGTTGGTAGAAGTCGGGATCCTAATAGAATGATATACGATAAAAGGAACTTTTTATTTAGACATTATGCCGAGTTTCTCATTCGGTATAAGCCTAAGTTTTTTGTTTTTGAAAATGTTTTAGGATTACTTACTGCTGGAAATTCTAAGTATTTGAATGAAATGTTAGAATTGTTTGCTAAAATAGGTTATTCTGCTGATTTTACTGTCTTAAATGCTGAAGAATATGGTGTATTACAACGCAGAAGACGTGTAATCATTATTGGAAGAAAAGGAAAATCAAAATTAATTTTTCCTGTATTAACAAAAATTGAAAATATCTGGCAGATAAAAAAAGATTTATTTTTTGATTTACCTTCACTTAAACCTGGTCAAGAGCTTCCCATTACTAAATACACTCAACCATTAAATAACTATCTGAAAATAAGTGAAATAAGAAATGGGATTGATTTTGTCACTCAACATATCTCACGCCAACATAATGAAAGAGACCTTGAAATTTATTCTATTGCAATAGACAAATGGCTTTGTGGAAAGCAACGTTTGAAATATAACGAACTCCATGAAAGATTACAGACTCATAAAAACATAGAAGCTTTTCTCGATCGTTATAAAGTAGTTGATCCAACCGGACTTTCTCACACAGTTGTTGCTCATATTGCTAAAGATGGTCATTATTACATTTATCCTGACCCCAATCAAGTTCGTTCTATTTCAGTACGTGAAGCAGCAAGAATACAGTCTTTTCCTGATGATTATTATTTTGAAGGAGGAAGGACAGCTGCGTTTAAACAAATTGGAAATGCAGTTCCTCCTCTTATGGCACAGGCAATTGCAAAAAAAATAAAAGAACTTTTTCTATGACAGATTACTCGCCATACAAAATAACACAAGCCATACCTGAAGCAAGTTCGATGATTGAAACTTTCCGAGCAATTGGTTATTCTTTGGAAGCAGCAATTGCAGACATCATTGATAATTCCATTTCGGCAAGTGCGAAAAACATTTGGGTTGATTATGAATGGAATGGCGAAGCAACAACCATTTCTGTTATTGATGACGGAAACGGAATGAGTAATGAAGAGTTAATAAATGCCATGAGACCTGGCAGTAAAAATCCACTTGACAATCGAGAAGAAAAAGATTTGGGAAGATTTGGATTAGGGCTAAAGACAGCATCGTTTTCTCAATGTAAAAAATTCTCTGTCATTTCGAAAATAAAAAGTGGGGAAACTTCTTGGTGGTGTTGGGATTTGGAATTTGTAAATATTGTCAAATCATGGTCATTGATAAATTATTTTCCGAATGATTCTATTGTTCAAAAAATAAAACAGTCTGCAAAAGGTACAGCTGTTATTTGGTGGGACATCGACCGTTTGACAAAAGGAATGCAAGCAGATAATGCAGATTCAATGGATAAATTCATGAGATCAATGGATATTGTAAAAAAGCATTTATCAATGGTATTTCATCGATACATGAGTGCCGGTTTGAAAATATATTTTAGAGATAGAGAAATTGAACAATGGGATCCATTTATGATAGGTTTTGATGGGTTGCAATTGAAAGCAGATGTTTATTTGGATAATAAAAGAATCATGATTAAAGGTTTTGTTCTTCCTCATCGTTCAAAACTTACTGCAGAGCAATATAATTATGGCAAAGGACCGAAGGACAGTTGGACTGCACATCAGGGGTTTTATGTATACAGAAATAAGAGATTGCTTGTTGCAGGTGATTGGTTAGGAATAGGTAATTTCAAAAGAGAAGTTCATTATGATTTGTGCCGAATTATGATTGACCTTCCAAATAATTGTGATGATGAATGGCAGATTGATATTAAGAAATCTCTTGCACGTCCACCACTAAAATTCCGTGAGCAAATTCTTTCAGTTGCAAAAGATGTGAGAGTACAGGCCATTGATGTATACAGACACAAGGGGAATATTATCAGAAGGAAACATTCACAGTCTGAAGATCAGTTTCTTTGGGAAGATTACAAACGACACGATAAAAGATATTACAAGTTAAACAGGAAACATCCGGTTTTGAAACAATTATTAGAAAGTGAAAACATAAGTAAAATTGAAATTGAAAAAGCGTTACGTTTCATTGAAGAAACAATCCCCGTTCCTTTAATCACTCTCAAAGAAAATGAAAATGAAATTCCACATGGTCAACCATTTGAGGGAACAAGCCATGATTTAGTGCAGGTAACTATGAAGGATATGTATCAGAATTTAATCAAGCAAGGAAAAAATGATGAACAAGCAAAAGCAATTATTCTAAGTATAGAACCATTTAATTTTTATCCACAATATCTTGAATACTAAACAAATAATAATGATGATTAAAAACGCCATATTAACAATACGTACATTGCTTCCTGACTCAGGTTCAGTAACAAGGGAAGAAATTGAAATACAGGTTGACTTTGTTTTAACAAATGTGCAGTTCAAAGAATATGACAGAAATCTTCTCATTCGTGAAGTAGAATCACTTTACAGAGTTCGTGTTGAGGAATTCAGAATGATAGAAGCGAGTGAAAGAAGAAGCCACTGGATAAACGACAATAAAAATCTTATCACTTGGAATTTCTGGGAGAGATATAAAATCTATTTACAGTATAGGAAGAATTTTGCACCAGAAACAATTGGACATCTTGACCGTCTTACCAACAAAACACTTGATGGTTTGTACAATCCTAAAGCTGATATTGGCTTTGATAAAAAAGGTCTAGTTGTAGGGCAGGTTCAATCAGGAAAAACCTCTAATTATACTGGTCTAATTTGTAAAGCGGCTGATGCAGGTTATGATATAATTATTATCCTTGCAGGAATGCACAATAATTTACGAACACAAACGCAATTGAGGCTTGACGAAGGGTTCCTTGGTTTTGACACAAAGTATCAGCGTGCCTTTAATACTGGTAACAGCATTATAGGGGCAGGCGTTGGACAAAAAATTTATCCTGCCCATTCATTTACATCAAGTGATGAAGGGGGCGATTTCAGTAAGCGAGGAACATATTCATTTCATACAAACGAACCAATTATTGCCGTTGTTAAGAAAAATAAAACACGTCTTGAAAATCTTTACAGATGGCTTCATAGTCATGGAACTGAAGATTTAAACGGAAATAGAAAAATTAATGATAAAACTTTATTATTGATTGATGATGAAGCAGACAATGCTTCAATCAATGTTTCAAATGATCCTACTAAGCGAAGTGCTATCAATAGTGCAATAACACAGATATTAAGTTTATTCACAAAAAGCGGTTATGTGGGTTATACTGCTACACCTTTTGCAAATATTTTTATTCCGTTCAATGAGAATGATATTTTTCCCCGTGATTTTATCATTAATCTTCCAGCACCTTCCAATTATATTGGTCCTGAAAAAGTTTTTGGTTTCAGACCAGTAACAGATGATGAAACCTCAGAAACGGTTTTGCCAATTGTAAATCGTATTAATGATTATCAAAACTACATTCCGAATAAACACAAGATGCGAGACCAACTACCTTCTGCTTTACCTGATACTTTAAAAAGAGCAATAAGGTGTTTTATTCTCACTTGTGCAATTAGAAGATTAAGAGGACAAGTCAAAGAACACAACTCCATGCTCGTGCATGTTACAAGATATGTTACATGGCAAAATCATATTCAAGAATTGGTTACAAAAGTTTTTGATCATTACAAATTAGGTATTGATCAAAATAATTTAATTGTTATAGAGGAATTGAGAAAAACTTTTGAAGAAGATATTAATTCAGATGGTTATCAATATAAGAGTTACAAAACTATTTCGCAAGATATTTTGAATTCAGGTTTATCTGACATAGATGCAATGATTCAGGTGCATGAATGGAAAGATGTTATATTTCACCTTCAAGATGCTGCCACTAAAATTGAAGTCCGAGCAATCAACGGTGGTTCGGGAGATATTTTAGATTATGTTGACCATCCGAATGGTTTATCAGTTATTGCAATAGGTGGAGATAAACTTTCACGTGGTCTTACGCTTGAAGGTTTGTGTGTGAGTTATTATTTGAGAGCATCAACCATGTATGACACACTTATGCAGATGGGAAGATGGTTTGGTTACAGACAAGGATATGTTGACTTGTGTAGATTATTTACTAGCCGCGAATTGAATGAATGGTTCTGCCACATAACACATGCATCAGAGGAATTAAGAGAGGAATTTGATTATATGGCTGATGTTGCAGGTTCAACACCAGAGCAATATGCATTGAAAGTTCGAACACATCCAGGTGTTTTACAGATTACATCTTCCAACAAAATGAAATACACAACAGAGGTTCAGATAACATGGTCAGGCAGATTAGTTGAATCATATGAATTGAAACGAAGTAAGGATGCAATTGATAATAACTTTGTTGCTACAAATAATTTCATTGCCTCGCTACCCAATAACTATGAAAGAAAGAGTAGCAACTTTATGTGGAAAGCTGTTTCAGCAAATCAAGTGAAAGGGTATTTAAAAAACATTCAGCTACTTGAAAACTTGAAAGCGTACGAACCTCATAATCTCATTCGTTTTATTGATTTGCAATTGCAAAATGGAGAATTAACAAATTGGTCGGTAGTTCTTATGTCAAAAGGAAATACTGAAACAAATCATCCGATTTCGTTCATTGATGAAAATATAAATGTTGGTTGTTGGTTGAGAACAATGGATACCAACAATTCAAGTGATGATATTTATTATCTAAAAAAGTCTCACATACTCAGTCCTAAAGATGAATTCATTGACTTGTCAATTGAGGAATATGAAAGAGCAATGCAATTGACAAGAGAGTTTTGGGAAAAAAAGAAAAAAGAAGGAACGCCATCTTATCCAAATGGTCAAATTGTGAGAAATGAAATCAGAAATCCAAACAATCCTTTGTTGTTAATTTATCTACTTGACCCAATTGGTGCAGAAGACAAATTATTCAAATCTTTATCAACACCATCTAATCCGATTGTTGGTTATGCAATTAGTTTCCCCAAAAGTAACTTCAATGCTTTTGTGGCATTTGCAGTGAAGGATGAATTGCTTGACCGTTTTGATTTTGATTATGAAACAGAAATATACGATGACGAAGATTGATAATATTTGGACAGATCTTGAAAATGATGATACATTTCGTTCTGGTATTTTACTTAAAAGATATTCTGCATCTGTTTTGCCTAATATCTATGTTGCACTTCGTGCTCCTGAAAAATTAAGGTGTATTGCGGCTCATATTGATAAAGAAAACGCACCCGTTGTTGAGAACTGGAATAAACTGAAAGACATTAAAGTTGAAGTCTTGAAAGACGATAGAAACCATACAAAGTCTTATCTATTGGTTTTGATTTTAAATCAACAGCACAAAGATATTTTTTCTGTTCTCTGTGAAGATTTGATAAATCAAGTAGCTTTAATTCTTGACGAAAAAGTTTTGATAAAGGATTTGCTTAATCGACTTGCCAAGTGGCAAACCTTATTTGAAAGATTGGGTCAGCAAGGCATGACAACAGAAGCCCAAAGAGGATTGTTTGGCGAACTTTATTTTCTGAAAAAATTTCTAAGCATTTCAGCAGACATAAGCTATTGTATTAATTCATGGCAAGTTCCCTCAAACACAGTTCAAGATTTTCATCATGGCAATTGGGCGGTCGAAGTGAAAACAACTCACGGAAACAATCATCAGAAAATCCAAATTAGTAGTGAAAGACAGTTGGATAATTCAGTAATTTCAAATATTTTTCTATTTCACATATCACTTGATATACGAAATAATCATGGCGTTACTTTGAATGATTTGGTTGAATGGGTAGAAAATTATTTAGCAAAAGATGTGATAGAATTAAATTCATTCAGATTAAAACTTTTTGAAGTTGGCTATTTTGATATTCATAAACCAATTTATCAAGACACAGGATACAGCATACGGCAGGAAAGCATTTACAAAGTGGAAGGTGAATTCCCTCGTATAATGGAGGATGAAATTCGCAATGGTGTTGGCGATGTAAAGTATTCAATTATTATTTCGGACTGTTTAACTTTTGTTAGAACAGAAATTGAACTTTTCAAAAACATTAATCTTCAATAATGACCGCACTAGAAAATATTGAAATTCAAAAATTCTTCATTGAACTTCAGGAGGAAGTAAAATCTATTTTTAAAACAGCAGAAGAAGGAACGACTCCAGAGGAAGTATTTACGGATTTGAGCTTATCAATGCTTTCTGACTCTGGTGAAACGGAAAACTATCGGCTTTGCTATGACGAAAAGATTAGTAAACGTGGAGTTGAGCATAAGATAAATGCTTATGCACTTTCTGAAAACTATGAAACACTGGACTTATTTATTACAATATACAACGATTCAGATAAAGTTCAAGTTGTTTCAAAACCAGATGCTGACAAAGCAATTGAGCGGCTGATGAAATTTTTTAAGAATGCTGCTTATAAAGATTATGTTTCTGAAATTGAAGATTCTTCCGAAATTTTTGACCTTGCACATACTATTGCTAATGCTCCTGAAATCAAAGAATTTTTAACTAGAGTAAATATTTTTCTTCTCACTGATGGGGAAGTAAAAGCTGAATTCAAAACCTCAGAAAAAATTGCTGGCTATACAATTTATTACCGCGTAATTGATATCAATTATCTTTTCAATCTTTCTGAAAAATCTAGAATTCCAATTGAAATTGATTTTGAAGCAAATAGCTTTGCTCTTCCTTGTATCATTGCAAACAATCAAAACGAAGATTACCAATCTTACCTTTCAATAATCTCAGGGGAAGTGTTGGCTAACATTTATGAACAATTTGGCTCCCGTTTACTTGAACAAAATGTACGTTCTTTTTTGCAATTCACAGGAAAAATTAATAAAGGAATTCGTAAGACCATTTTAGAAGAACCTCACATGTTTCTTGCATTTAACAATGGTATTGCAGCAACAGCTGAAGAAGTAAAACTAATTGACTTACCACAAGGTAAAGGAAAAGCAATTGCATTGGTAAAAGACCTTCAAATTGTTAATGGGGGTCAGACAACTGCATCTATTTATCATACATGGAAAAAAGACAAAGCAAATATTGCTGAAATATTTGTCCCTGTGAAGCTTTCTGTTGTTAAGAAGAAGGAAATATTCAGTGTAATAGTTGGTAGAATTTCTGAATATGCAAATACACAAAATAAAGTTTCAGTTGTTGACCTAAGTTCAAATAAGCCCTCTCACATTGAACTCGAAAAGGTGTCAAGAAATATTTGGGCTCCTCCAAAGATAGGAGAGACACAACAAACAACTTGGTTCTACGAGCGTGCAAGAGGTCAATATAAAAATGCTATATTGAAATATGGGCTTAGTCCTTCTAAAAAAAAGGCATTTGAATCAAGAAATCCCAAGCATCAAGTTTTCACAAAAGAGGATCTTGCAAAATACGTTAACTGTTGGCAAGAAATATATGATGGAAAAAAAATAGTAATTGGACCTCACATTGTAGTTAGAGGCAATCAGAAAAACTATGTGCAATTCATGAATTATAATTTTGAAAAAAAGCCTGACAATATTTTTTTTGAAGATGCAATAGCTAAAGCAATTTTATTCAGAGCCGCCGAAAAAACATATGGAGTTAAACCTAATTCAATTGGAGATATGCGTTACATTACAGTACCTTATTCAATTGCATGGCTGGGTTACAAGCTCGAATACAAGCTTGATCTTTATAAAATTTGGAAGAATCAATCTATATCTGATAAACTAAGAGAATTTTTGCACAAAATAATGCAAGTCATTGAAGTATATATAAAGAAAAATGCTCCGGGCTCACTTTATGGAGAATATGCAAAAAAAGAAGACTGTTGGAATTCCGTTAAAGAACAAAATTTCAATATTGACTTTATAATTATTAAAGAAGATATTGAGTCAAGTGCAAATACAACTAAGCGAAAAAGAGTTTCAGATGATGAACTTGCAAAAGCTCAGTTTGCTGAATCAATTGACAGGATTAAATCCGTACATTATCAAATCTGGAAAAATATTGAAGAGTGGGGGCGGTCTGAAAATAAATTGAGTAAATACTTATGTGATATGGCTAGTACAATTTCAAGTCGTCTCCGTCTTAATCGTGAATTAACTGCAATTGAAATTGAAAATTCTCATAAAATATTAGACATTGTTACTCAAATATCACCTGAGCTTTTTTATAATATTGATGAACTAAATGAAAATGAGATAAATTCAATTAATGAGAAATCAATAATAACATTGGAAATAATAAAAGATATTATAATATGGGATAAAAAGAATCGAAAACTTAAAGGTTACGAATTCCAATTTATGTATAATCTTGCCGAAGGGAAAAATCCACTCACTGAAAGGAATTTATTTATAGCTGAACTTAATTTAAAAAAAGTAAAAAAGTATGGATTTATAGAGTAGCAAACTAATATTTAAGCATTTTACTTTAGCCCTTCAAGCTAATACACAGAACAAAATTTTGTCAAAGAGTTTTTATAGTTAACTCTGAAATAAATTATTTTTTCTATTTACAACCTTTAAGAAAGCACAAACTCAAAATCAGCTCGTTTGACCATATACAGTTTCAAAGTAGTCTCAAAAAATGTTGGCAGGAAAGCAATTTTTTTATGGTGAACAGAAGACCAACTTTTAAGCCACAGTTTACGATTAAAAATGAAAATTATTCTAAACGGATATCTAAATAGTTATTAACTTTTTCCGTTTTTGTAACTTATCGCTTATTCGATTTTTCCTGTCCTTTTTTTTCACCTTCCTCCTCAATATTTTTGCCTTGTAAATTCTACTACATGGCAGTTAAAAATTCAGAAATAGCAGCTTTTTTTGAGCAATTGACCCAAACGCACAAGAAGATTAATCATTCATCCACGAATAAACATTTTTATCGAATGGAGTTGAATGATTTTGCTGCAGGTGTAAGTGGCTTCAAAGGATTTAACATGATACTGGAAGTAATGCCGCTAAAGTACGATGGCAATAACAACGACAATGCTTTCAAAATAAGGGAAGTCGCTTTTATCATCGTTAAATCCTTAACCATCATTAATAAAGAAGCCATTTCAGCAGCTTTTGATGAATGTGAAGTCATAGTTGATGATATCCTTTCAAAGTTGAACAATGCCCGCTGTGGCTTTAATAGCACTGTTATTTCTTATGATCCTTCCTCCATAGATGCGCATCAGGTTACGGATGGGAAAAACTTTGGAGTCCGTTGCCTGGTAGATATAAAATCGCCTCATTCTTTTGATGTTGTCCCTGAAAACTGGAATCCATGATAACAATTATCAGACCGGCTGCTGCCATAGATTTTTGTGGAAATGGATTAGTTTATAAGCTAAAGTCAGACAAGGCGTATGCTGCAAATGGAAATAAGGCGGAACTGGCAATCAATGTGAATGCTCCAATTGTAACAGGCAATACAATCAGCTTTTTGTTTGGCGACAAATCTGTAGTTTTTACAACTTCTCCAACGCCTGATGACAATGGAAGTGTTATACTTTCAGGCAGCAATGCTGCTGAATTCACAGCTACACTGAATAAAAATTTTCTCCTGCAAAAATACTTTAGCATCACCAATATTGGCAATCAGATACTATTAACTGCCAAACAATCAGGAAGCTTTTACAGTCTTACTTTCTTTGCAAATACAGCCAATGTTTCGTTTTATCATAATATCCCGGGCAGTGATAAAATAATAAGATCCGGTTATAAATTATTCTGTGAAACTTATATCGAAAAAGACAGAGATACGAATGCATTTGAACTTATTTCTACTTCATTGCACAATGTGGATGAAAATGGAAATTCTAGTATTTATCCCGGGAAATTGCTTTCAAAATACTTCAACGATATAGATCTCCCTGATTTTAATCAAACGGCTATCAAACGGCTAAAGAAAACAGTAAAAAAATATTTCCTGCAACTTGCAGATTATTACGATAGTTCAGTAAAACAGATACTTAAAACAAATACGCTTTATGCAATTGATGGGACGGTGAATGCTGATTTATTTACCAATGCATTTAATTTTATAGACTATCTGTCAACTACCAAAAGCTATTTATTGGCAGCTGAAATTGATAAATTTGAGTGCTGGGCAGATGCACAACCGTTTTTGTATTATGTGAGCTATTTGGTATCCTGTAACTTTTCTCAAAAAGTAAAAATTTATTATACCGATGGAAGCGATACAACCATAACAAAACAAACAGTAAATGCTGCATTGAGAGGAGATTGTTTCATAATTCCCTGCGGATTTACTCAATTGAACCTTCAGTCAGTCACTCCTTTGAAAGAAGTCTATAAATACGAAGTGTATTTAGAAAGTTCCGGAATTTTGATCGGAAAACAAATTCGCTTTTATTTAGTTCCAAAACCCTTATTTGCCCGTGAATTCTGGTTTAAAAACAGCATGGGTGCAATGGAAGCTGTCTTTTGTGAGAAGCAGATTCATAAATTCGATATCAAGCGAAGTGAATTGCTGACAGACAATCGCTATTTAACTGATATTGATGAAATAAATGACAGCTATGAATGTACTACCGGCAATAAAACAGCCAAAGAAATTGAACACTTAGCCGAATTTGTTTCTTCAAAAAAAACATATCTCTTACAAAAAGGCAATATCTATGAGGTCGCACTGGAACAGGCAACATATACACTTGCCGATGACAACGAAGATTTATACAACTTTAAATTCAAATACCGGATTGTCAAAAACAATTCGGTGCAAACCACCTCACAAATCATCATTACCAGTGGTGGAGTGGTGCCGGGTGTAGTGGTACAGAATAAAAAAATTGTAGTAGGCTTTAATACAATATAAAAAATGGAAACAATCGTAAAAAGACCCAGAGAATTCACTCCCGAACTTAATGTTTTACTTTCTCAATTGCTGATGGTGGATGATCCTTCCTATAACATTGATGAAGAGTTCAAAGTAATTTCTGTTCAGCAATTGCTCAATTTCATTCTGTCAAGAATAGATTTGCGGGAGTTGGAAATATATATCAGCAAACCGGTGCTTTCACTTGTAACGCAACTTCCTGCCGAAGATATACAATTGGGTGACAGATATTTTATTATTTCCGGTGATTTGTTTTTAAAAATTGCAGAATGGAACGGTGCTTCCTGGAATATTGTCGATACCAAAAACGGGGATAGCTTTTATAGCTTTTCTCAAAAGAAATTCATTGTCCGTACCATTGATAATTATGTGCTTTCCTCAGAAAGAGATTCTTTCGAAATGCCTTTTACTTCAACGGAAAATGTTGTCGTAAATCATAATTTAAACAAATATCCTTCAGTCGTAGTAATGGATAGCTCTAACAGGGCTATTATCACTCAGGTAACGTATCGTGATAGAAATATATGTGAAGTCAGTTGGTCAGGTGAAACTTCCGGAACCATCGTCTGTAACTAAATTGCTCACTGAACTTGTCGATGTGTGGTCACTGAGCGAAGTCGTAGTGCCAATAACTTAATAACCAATAACCTAATAACCAAAAACAATGGCTAAACAAGTAAAAACAAGTCTGGATTTCAACAAGAATGAAATTCAAAATGTAGTCGTTCAGAAGCTGGCTGCTGCTCCATCTACTCCTGTAAGTGGATTAATCTACTATGATACAGTTTTAAACTGTTTCCGTTATTATAATGGAACAGCCTGGATTAGTTGCAAGTCAACGCCTGATGTCAGCAGTGTGGGCACTGGTCTTGAAATTTATAAAGGTGTGAATGCAGGCGTTATGCAATTCAGGTCTCTAGAGGCAGGAGCTGATGGCTCTATAGATTGTGTATTGAAAGCAGATTCCAATACCTTGCTCATAAGTGTAAATCCAATGAATATTCAACATGATGATCTGGGAGGTTATGCTTTTTCCCATGGACACATGGCCATTGATGCTCACATTGACAGTTCATCCAATCCTCATTCAGTTACCAAAGCACAGCTTGGTTTGGGTAATGTTACAAATGATGCACAGTTGAAAGCGGCTGATTTAGATATTGATGCTGCTTTTGCTGCCAACAGCGATGCAAAAATTGCTTCTCAACGGGCGACAAAAGCCTATGTTGATAATAAAGTGTCAGGGGTTACTTGGAAAGAAAGTGTGAGAGCTGCAACTATTGCGAATATTACGCTTTCCGGAACTCAATCTGTTGATGGTGTAACTTTGCTTGCCGGAGACAGGGTGTTGGTTAAAAATCAGACAACAGCTGCAACAAACGGTATTTATATAGTATCTGCTGCTGCCTGGTCAAGAGCAGCTGACAATGATACATCCTTCAAAATGGTAAATGCAACCGTACTGATCCAGGAAGGAACAACACAGGCAGATACACAATGGACCTGCAGTACGAATTTACCTATTACTTTGGGTACAACTGCCATTGCATTTGCTCAGATGTCGGGTGCCGGTACTTATGCAGCGGGTGATGGAATGACGTTAAGTGGCAATTCATTTGCAGTGAATTCAAGTGTTGCCAGGCTAACAGCTGCTCAAACATTAACCAATAAAACCATAGATGCTGACAATAATACAGTTTCTAACCTTGAAACTGATAATTTTAAACTAGGTGTTATTGATACTGATAATACATTGGCCGGAAATAGCGATGTAAAAATACCAACGCAAAAAGCGGTAAAAGGCTATGCAGATACTAAACTGGCTTTGAAAACAAATTATTATAAAGGCACCATCACAGCTACTGCTTCAGGCACTATCACTGCTGCTACGCATGGATGCGGAACAGCACCTCATGCTCAGGTATTTGAAATATCAGGTGCATCAGCCAGTTTGGTAGAAGTTGATATCGTTTTTGCAACAGCAACCGGAGATGTTACCTGGACTGCCAGTGCTGCTTTTACTGGTTATATTGTAATAATAGGGAAGTAGTATGAAGAAATTCTCAACACAGATATTTAAAGAATTAGCATCTTTAGCGGAAAATATCCCTTCAGGATTCAGAGCTGTATTTGCTAAATCCGATGGCTTTTATACTAAAAACTTCGCTGGTGTCACGCTTAGATTTTTGACGGATGGTGATACTGTTGCCAATGCGGATACACTCGATACGCTGCATGCTTCTGCTTTTGCAAAAATTGATACCGCTTTTACTTCTTCAGAAAATATACTCAATAATTATCCCAATATCAAACTATATGTCTTGAATGCTGCCGATCATGGCAATCTGAATACCACTATCAATAATTTATATGCTCACGATGTTAATCAGAAAATAATTATCTTACAACCAGGTGCTTATGCTATTGATACTTGTATCAATCTGGAAAGTAAATCTGTTTTAGGTATTATAGGCTGTTCAAGAGAAGATACACTCATTCAGAGCAATTCAAATGCTATGCTTTCCAATTGCATTTTGATAAAAAATCTTAGTTTTCTTATCAAAGGTGAGTATTCTGATACGCACACTGGAATAGTTATTTCCGCCGATAAAGATAAATTGGAAACTTATATCAGCAATGTCACCATTAAAAATACTTTCTCAGATAACCTTAACTTAATTACATCTATAGCTTATTTCAAATGTGGCAATAATATCAGAATAATTAATTTTACAAAAGCCTTGATTCGTTGTTCTGAATTTTCTGATATTAATATTGATATTGCATCTTCTTTAACTGATATTAACGGGTATCTGGTAGATGAATCTGTACGTTTAACAAACATAAACATTCTTTTTAATGCCATTGGTATTGTTTTTAATAAATGCTCTGAAGTCTCAAATTTCAATATTGTTGGGGGTTGTTTAGATAAAACTGTTGGTTTTGAAGTTTGTACAAATATTTCTAATGGCAAAATCTCTTTATTGAAATATGGTTTTTCTCATGCTGCTTTTATAAATAATGTCTACGTTACCTTGTGTATCCATGCTTTCTATTATTCAGATAAAATTTCCTTATGTTTTGCCGATGCCAACGATTCCGGCTTTTATACCTGTAAAGGATTGGTAAATAACAGATCAACATCCAATATTTATAGTCAATACGATGCCTCTTATGCCGATATGAGCAGCATTTATCCTGTTGATGATACTTATGTGGGTGGTTGGAATGCATAACACAATCAAAAGCTATGTTAACCATAAAGATAAACGATACGTCACTTACAATAGATCCCAAAACAAAACTACGTTTTGATATCAATTCCCCCATATTTGAAACGGATGCTATTCCGGGCAGCTATATTTGTCCTTTCGATTTGTCGGTAACGGGCAATGATATTTTTGAAAATGCAGAATTTATTGAAGTAAATCGTATCTATAAGAAGTACAACTGTGTGGTGTATTTGAGCGATTATCCTTTATTCTCAGGGGAGCTGGTACTGAATACTTCCAATCCCAAACGCTACCGGTGCAGTGTAATATTAACAGGTATTGCTTCCGATTTCCCTGATAAAAAACTGAACGAATTGGAGTATGGCAATGATATCCCTTTTACTTCTATACTTGAATATGCTTTTACTCAAAATACTGATGTGACAGATGCTGCAGTATGCGTTTTTCCGGTAATACACGCTCCGAATATGTATGGATCCAGTGATGATGATACTGAATCTCCTGCAAACCCTGATTATGGTGGTGAGATTTATGACGGTGCCGGTAAAGTTGGTAAATTTCTGAATAACTGGGATTGGCGTACATTCTGGCATTTGCAATATAATTTTATTCAGCCTGCAGCAAATACAATGGTGGATAATGCTTTTGTTCTGGTACCTCAATTTAAACTAATTTACCTGGTAAAAAAGATATTTGAAAGCCTTGGTTATATTGTTAGTGGTGATTTTTTTAGTGATCCATTTATCAGCAAATTATTGTTTCTGAATTATTTTGCTGCCGATAAAAAAGTGAAAAAGTATTTTGTTGCTGCCAAAGGATTATCTGCAAAAACGATTCATATATATCTTCAGAAACTTACTTTTGAAGATGATTATTCATTGGGAAACGAGGACTTGGATAATTGTTTTTTAAACTCTCATTACACTATTATGAAAGAGGGTTATGTGAATGTAAAGCTTATTATGAACGTTAAAAACTCAATTGTAAATTCAACTGATTTGTTTTCAATATCTGTTATAGTTGGTAATGTAGCTCATGAATTCAGGTATTACCATGCGGTGAATACATATACTGAAATCACTTTTAATGCTTCAGTTTTTGTTTCTACAGTTAATATTGGTCAGTTAATTTCGATTGCTGCAATGAAAGATCAATTTCAGGATTTTGATTTAACCTATTCAAATGCAAAACTTGAAATAACGCATGTATCATTTCAGGAACTTAACCGGTTCTCAAGCGAAATACATATTGCCAACCATGTAACTTCCAATACAATTGGTACAGTATTGAATGCATTGAAAACTAACTTCGGGTTAGCGATGTGGTTTGATGGAGAAGGTAAAGCTACTGAAGTAAGTTTTTTGAAAGATGTTTTAAAAAGCCATAATTCTATAGATATTACTGATTTTGTTGTAAAAGATAGTCTTGAGATAACAACACAGGAAAGTATTGGCTATAAACTAACGCAAAAGAATGATGATGAGGCTAAAGATGTTGCTATACTTACAAACCTTGGTAAATTCATGAAAAAATCTGATTTACCCACTCCAGATAAATTAAATATAATAGCAGAAGTATTACAGGAAGGTTGCTTCTACCAGTATAAGAAAAATGAAAATGATCAGACGTTATCGTGGGTAAAATACGGTACTTCTGTAGGCATGGTCACTTCGGTCACTGAGCGAATTCGAAGTGCCGAAGTAGCAATGGAAATAGGTATTACTACCAATGTAATACTGCAAGATCGTCTGGTTCCTGATAGCAAGCAAGAAGGTACATCTGAGTTTTTTGATACCGGAGTAAATGAAACGGATATGCAATTGCTTATCTGGCATGGAATGAAACCTGATAAAAACGGGCATAATTATCCTTTTGCCAGTGCCTTGAGATATTCTATTGATGGCACTCCTTTAAGTGATATCGAATTAAGGCTGGATGGAGCTCATGGTTTGTTTGCTAATTTCCTGCAACCCTGGTATGATTTTCTGGACACCGCTGAACAGATTTGTTTGCAAATGAAAATTGGAGATGAAAAATTAATTGAATTGTTGAAGCTCTTCAAACCTCAGGCAAATAAAGCCAGTCAACAAATCAGAAAAATAAAATACCAGGGGAGTTTATTGTTGCCAAAAACCATGAGTTTTATAATTCCTGTATCCGGAGGATTCATTGAAACTGAAATTACTGCTTTAAAAGAAGGAGGAATTGAATTATGATAGAACAATTTACAGAAATAGATGGTGTTTTAATCAATGATGCTCAGTTTTTATTTCGTTCTGCCAGATGGGCAGGTGATGCAAAAACTACTTTTAAAGCCAATATCAGGAGTATGATGTCGTCCAGACAATCTGGTATTTTGGCTGCAAGCATTACATCCTCATTGACAAAACGTGGTGGAATGATAGAAAGAGCTTCTTTTGGATTTCATCAGTATGGAATTGATATGGCTTATGGAGTTGGGAAAGGCTATATTCATACACCTTTTGGAGTTGTAAGAGGTATGAGAACCGACAGACACAGAAAAACCAAAGGTAAAAAAGACAAAGGTGTTTTTACTATGTTTGGTGGTGGTTCAATCAATAGAAAACCTATTGACTGGTTCGATGCCGAATTGCCGGAAATAGTTGAAACTTTTGCCGATTTAATCGCTGAATATTATGGTGACAAATATCTAATCAATAATGATACTGTATCCCGCTTAAAAATTTCCAAATAACCAATAACCTAACAGCCTAACAGTCTAAAAGCCCAAAACCCTAATAACCCAATAACCAATTACTTTACAAACTTTATAAACTTTATAAACTTTATAAACTTTACAAACTCAAATCATGGCCTCAGGAACAAATCGTCGTATCAATATTTTCGTCAATGGTAAAGAAGTAGAAGATAAAATAGGTGGAGTTCAGGCCGCCTTTAGCCGTTTGAATAGAGAAATAAAACAATGTTCTGTTGGTTCAGACGATTACAATAAAAAAGCTGCTGAAATAAAAAAGCTGAAACAGGTTTTAACAGATCATTCAGTTGCCATTGGACAGACTGCATCCGCATGGGAAAAGATGAAATCAAACATTGTTACTACTGGCGTTGGTGTATTGGCAGGTAATATTTTAACTACCTTATCAACTGCAGCAGCCGGTTTCTTTGGTGGTATGATTGATGGTGCATCAAAATTATCAGATCAGATGACTGATATCCGCAAAACAACTGGCATGACAGATGAAGAAGTGCAAACCCTGAATAAATCTTTAAAAAAAATTGATACCCGAACTGCTGTTTCAGAATTAAGAAACATTGCCATTGTTGCCGGACAGTTGGGAATAGAAAAAGAAAAAGTTGCAGGTTTTACCGATGCAGTGGATAAAATTAATGTTGCATTGGGTGATGAAATTGGAGGAGGGGCAGAAGTAGTTGCTTCAACTGTTGGTAAACTCAGAAATGTATTATCCGATATGAAATCCGATGCTGTTGATCAGGATTTATTAAAAATCGGTAATGCCATGAATGAATTGGGAGCGGCTGGCTTCGCCACTGCTCCGGTAATTGCCAGTTTATCAAACAGAATTGGTTCTATTGCCATTCCATTGGGAATGACAAGTGCTCAGGTTATGGGACTGGCTGCTACTTTTCAGGAATTGAATATTTCTGAGGAAAAAGGCGGTACAGCAATGGGAAGGATATTGAAAAAAATGACTTCTGATACAACAACTTTTGCTAAAATTGCAGGAATGGATGTTCAGTCATTCACTAAAATAGTGAATACTGATTTATACGGTGCTTTCTTAAAAGTAGTTGAAGGCAGTAGAAAAGGGGGTACAAGTGCTACCGCATTGTCAGCAATCATAAAAGAACTGGAAGTGGATGGATCCGGAGCATCGGAAGTTTTTATGAAACTTTCCGGCAATATTGGCATGGCAAATGATAAAGTTAATTTAGCTGCAAAATCTCTACAAAGTACTGATTCAATAATGAATGAATTCAGTCTTAAGAATAACAATTTTGCTGGAGTAATGGCGAAAGCCGGAAAAGATATCAATGGCTTTTTTATGGGGATTGGTCAAAGATTTTCTCCTGTTATTGCCGGCATTGTGGTTGGCTTTGCAGATTTTACAAAATGGCTGAAGCGCAATGCTGAATCATTGATTTTTTTAAGTAAAATAATCGGTGTCACAGTTGTAAGTTATGTTAGTTATACTGCAGCTGCTAAAATAGCTGCATGGTGGACTACTAAAAACACTGAATCAACAATTTTAAATACCATAGCAACAAAAGCAAAAGCCTTGGTTGAAACTGCTTCAATAGCTGTTACGCAGCTTTTTGCTGCTGCTCAAATGTTGCTTACCGGTAATGTAGTTGGAGCTACGCAGGCAATAAGGGTATTTAATGCTACATTGAGCACAAGTGGAGTTGGTTTATTAGTTGGAGTTATAAGTACAGCAGCTGCAGCTTATATGATGTTTAAATCAAAAACAGAAGAAGCATCTGAAGCACAGCAGAAAATAAAATCTGCAATTCTGGAAGCGACAAGTCCAATTATGCAGGAGCAGGCAGGCGTTAATTTATTGATCAAATCAATAACTTCATTAAATGAAGGAAGTACCGAAAGAAAAAGATTGTTAGACCTGTTGGTTGAAAATTATCCCGCTTTTTTAGGAAAGCTTAGCAAAGAAAATGTCACTAATTCTCAATTGGCTGAACAATTGAAATTGGTGAATGAGCAGTATAAACAAAAAATAATGCTTGCTGCTACAGCCGCTGAACGAGAAGAAATTACCAAACGTGCTGTTGATAATCAACGCGATTTAATAAAAGCTCAGGAAACATTGGATGATTTAAAAAGCAAATCAATGGCTAATTCTGATCCTAAAATGGGAAAGGTTTATGAAAACCAAATTGCCAATATGCAAATGGTAATTTCTGTTTCCAATGCAATTGGAAAAAACCTTGAAGAAAGAACAAAAAAATTGGATATGCTTACTTCCGGCATAATGGCTAAAATGAATGTAGATCCAAAAAAATCAGGCAAATCTTCAGATGGTGAATATACTGCTCCTGAAACTACTGATACCAAGGCAATGGAATCTTTTGAAAAAGAAATGAAAAAATTGCGTGAGGAAAGATTACAATCTTTAATGGAAGCCAATGAAAAAGAACTTCGCCAGATAGATGTGAAATATGAAGAATTAATTTTAAAAGCCAAAGAACACCTGAAAGAGATCAATGCCAATGATAAAATTTCCGATACTGATAAAATCGCAGAAACTCAAAAAACAAATGCTGCTTTGCTTGAATTAGATCAGATGTGGAGTGATGAAAAAATGCAGGTTCATCAAAATCAATTTGCAAAAAGAAGTGAACTGGAAAACAAAGAGTCGGAAGAATATATTGCAGAAATTAAAAAAAATGCAGAGATTGAAATAAAACAGTTAGAGAATAATTTAAAAGAAGCTGCTATTCTTAAAACTAATGCAATAAAAGATGATTACATAAAAGGTTTAATAACTAAAAAACAGTATGATGATTTAATTGAAAATGCGGACATTGCTCAATTAAAATTACTGATCGAACTCAGAAAAAAATATAATCTGGATGTACTTGATTTAGAAGCCGAGTTAGCCAATAAACTTGTTGCAGCTTTGGATGGAGATAATAAAGAAGCAGGTAAAAAAGATTTTTTTGATAAACTATTCAATACTGAAAAGGCAAAAGAGAAATTTGAAGCAATTGCTGAAATGGCAAATTCCCTTGGTAATATCTGGGGAAGTTTACTTCAGGTACAAGCCAATGCAGAAGAAAAAGAGCATAGAAAATTTAAAAAAGCGCAGGATGAAAAAAAGAAATTACTTGATAAACAGTTAAAATCTGGCTTAATATCTCAACAACAATATGATGATAAGGTTGCTGCTCTTGATGCTGAAACTGAAACTCGTCAAAAGCAAATGGCTTTTGATCAGGCAAAACGTCAGAAAACATTATCAATGTTTGACATCATTACAAGTACAGCTGTTGCTGTTATGCAAACCCTGGCAAAAGGTGCAGGCTTCTTTTCAACCCCATTGGCAATATTGGTTGCTGCAATGGGAGCAGCGCAATTGGCTGTTGTAGCATCAGCACCTTTGCCTGAACTTGCTGCCGGAGGATATACAAATGGAATAAGTATTGCAGGAGAAAAGGGTAGGGAATGGGTTGCATCCAATAACTTATTGAAAGATCAAAAAACCGCACCGGTAATCAGTTGGTTGGAAAATTACCAAAGAGGAAACAAAACCTATGCCATGCCCACTATCCCTAATTTTCAGGGCATGCAAAATGCCATTAACAGTAAATATCAGGCTGCAAATTCTAGTACTGCAATTCATGTAAATACTGAAAATCAGGAAAGATTACTGATGCTTATGATTGAACATCAAAAAATCAATATTGAAGAAACCAGAACCTTGAATAAATACCTCAGTAATCCGGATAACAGAAAAGCAAGAATTGTCAGGGATGAATTAACTAGATTTGACAATGAAATGAGCACATTGAAGGAATTAGCGAGGATAGGCAAAAATATTTAGCAGACCTAGATTGAATAATTAATTTGTTAAATAGAACTATTCCATTGTTTTAATATATTTTCATCTTATATTTGCATTGAATTTTAAGACATTGCTTAAAAAAAAGAATTATTTTCTCACTATTAAATGGGAAAAGGTATATTTGCCAAATGTGTAAGCCATACTAAAAAAAACAAGATGGATATAAAAATTGAAAATATAATTAAAGCCTTAGACCAAGAATTAGTTATAACTGGAAAACCTTTTTTAACATTGGCACATGCAACAAAATTATTATATGCAAATAAAATTCTAACTCAAAAAGATATAAATGAAAATAAGCTTAAAAAATTATTAATACAAGATAAAATTCCAAATGCTTCACAAACTGATCATAAACCAAAACAATGGAGAATCTTCCCTTCAAAGTTAATTGTAACTGATAATGTTAAATCCATTAATAAAAGAAAAATAGAAGCTGAAGTAATATCAAATCCTATTCCTATATCTAATTACAATAGGAACATAATAAAAACAGTAGAAGTTGAAAAAGGATATTCAGCAAGTAAAGGGACAGCATATGTTTTTTTAATAATTGGAATTGTATTGTGCTTCACAGGAATTGGTGCTTTGATTGGTATACCATTGATATTAGCAGGAATTGCTTTGCCGTTTTTGAATATTGGAAATTCAAAGATTAAAGGTAAATGCCCTTATTGTAACTATGATGTTTATTCTTTTAAATATGAACCTGGTGTAACTTGTCCTTCTTGCAGACAAAGAATATTAATTAGACACGGTAACTATATTAAATTTCAATTATAATGACAGATTTTAACAATAATCATGTAAAACGAGTATCTGAATTTCTTCAGAATTACATGAAAGAGAAAAATATTGAATCGTTGACTGCTGATCAATGTGCAGATTTGCTATCTGAAAATAATATTTTACCTAATGACATTGGTCCAAAACCAGGATTTAATTTTAGGCAAATGCTCAGAGATGGAAGAGATAAAATGATTAATTTAGTTGATGGAGCTTATCAAGAACGTCCAAATACAAGGTGGAAAATTAATTCAATTAATAAATAGTTACTAGAATAGAGTGAACCCAGCGGGTTCAAATCTGAATAGAAAATGAATACATCATATCATATACAACCCTGATGGGGTCGAATATGAATCTGAACAATCAATTTCCAAAAACATTAAAGGACAATGCTATTCTTAACATGAACCAATTTATTAAAAAGGTTTAGGGAAATTATTGATAATATTTTGATTTCGGTTTCCAAAGTGCCTTTTCACATAATGATCTGTTGATAGAATAGACGTATGGCCAAAATGGGAGCGAAGCTCTTCCAATGAACGTCCCGATTCCAGTAATTTTCCTCCACCGGTATGCTTCATGCTATAGAATTTGTAAGTTTTCGGTAGATTTAGTTCATCACGGTATTTATTAAAACGATTCCTTAAGGTATTATTCCCAAGCGTTTCAGTACCTGGTACCCGATATCTGCCAAAAACATAGAATTCAGAATTAGAAGTATTTAAATTAAACTGATGGCATATTTCTACTAAATCTACGGACATATCAATAATTCTACGTGTAGTTTTAGCTGATTCTTCAGTAACAATTACCTTGTTATTGTACAAATCAATATCTTTTACTTTTAAAAATCTGGCTTAATAGACATTTATTAGGCTAAAATCCATTTAAACTCTTATTATAACTACC
>JBMOKG010000103.1:0-13256 GCA_049315385.1 Bacteroidales bacterium | reverse complement strand
TGTGTTCTTCTTTTTGCTGTTCTCTGTTTTGAGAATCTATGTTTAGGATGCGGCATATAAAATTATTTTTAATGTTATTAATTTAATTTTCTGATAATAATCCTTTCAAACTATCCCAACGTGAGTCGGGTTCCGGTTTTGAAAGTTCATTTAATTTATTTATAATCTCCGGATTACATTTTGTATTTCCGTCTTTATCTTCAGGATGCGTTTTTTTTATGGGAAGCATTAATACAATATATTCGTATAAATAAGAAGATATATCTATTTGATGTTCTGATTCAGGAATAATTAAAATATCTTCACTTTCTTCTTCCCATTTATCTCCCAGTTTTACAATCAATCTTTCATGTTTATCAACCGTAAAGTCAAAATTATCCAAACAACGGTCACACATAACATTTATGCTTCCATTAATCGCAAAATCCAGCACCAGCATTCTTTCTTGTCTGTCAAGTGTAAGGTCCACATTAATTGACGCTTGTTCAATTTCCGTGTACTCAAATTCAGCGAAGAATTTTCCATCAATATCAAAATGATAATAATGTTTATCTAAGCTTAAACCACTGAAAGGCAATATATACTGCTTTAAATATCCCAAAGCATTTATTTTTTTAATAAGGGGGCAAAATTACAAATATTATTCTTATCAACAAACATTTATAAGTTGATTTTTATTAAAAAAATGCAAATGTTTGATTTTTAGTATATTACTGTTACCCGAATAGTCTGGAAAAAACTTGTTCTACATTACTTACTGTAACGATTTCAATCTTGTATTTAGATAATTCCAGTCCTTTTAAATTATATTTAGATATAAAAATTCTATCAAAACCTAATTTGTCCGCTTCAGCTATTCGCTGATCTACACGATTTACAGGCCTTATCTCTCCAGAGAGTCCTACTTCTGCTGCAAAACAATCTTTTGCACTTATCGCGATATCTTCATTTGAAGATAATATTGAACAAATTACAGCTAAATCAATTGCCGGATCATCTACCCTAATTCCTCCTGCTATATTCAAAAAAACATCTTTTACTCCTAATCTGAAACCATGTCGCTTTTCAAGAACAGCTAATAACATTCCAAGTCGTTTCGTTTCAAAACCTGTAGAAGAACGTTGAGGAGTCCCATAAGCAGCAGAACTAACCAAAGATTGTGTTTCTATCAGCATTGGACGCATACCTTCAATAGTTGCTGCAATCGCAGTTCCACTTAAATTTTCATCTCTTTGAGATAATAGAATTTCTGATGGGTTAGAAACTTCACGTAAACCACTTCCCTGCATTTCATAAATTCCAAGCTCAGAGGTTGAGCCAAACCTGTTTTTTACAGAACGTAAAATCCTGTAGCCATAATTGCGATCACCTTCAAATTGCAATACTGTATCTACCATGTGTTCCAATAATTTTGGACCTGCAAGACTTCCATCTTTGGTAATATGACCAATCAGGAAAACAGGAGTCCCTGAAAGTTTGGCAAAACGCTGCATTTCTGCAGCACATTCTTTTATTTGAGAAATACTACCTGCCGAAGAATCTATAATATTAGTTTGTAATGTTTGAATAGAGTCAATTACAAGTAAATCTGGTTTTATCTCCAGAATATGCCGAAAAATTTCCTGAGTAGATGTCTCTGTTAAAATGTAACAATCATTATTCCCTAAACCAACTCTTTCGGCTCGCATTTTAATTTGTTGTTCACTTTCCTCCCCACTTACATAGAGAACTTTACAAGTTTTTATATGTAATGCAATCTGAAGCATTAATGTAGATTTTCCAATACCAGGTTCACCTCCAACCAGAATTAATGAACCAGGAACCATTCCACCACCTAAAACCCGGTTTAATTCTTCATTATTTGTATCTTTTCTGGATTCCTGCTCATACTTAATTTCATTTATAAGTATTGATTTACTTTTTTTACTTTCATCTT
Organism: Bacteroidales bacterium; assembly: GCA_049315385.1. Taxonomy (GTDB): domain Bacteria; phylum Bacteroidota; class Bacteroidia; order Bacteroidales; family JACABE01; genus JACABE01. Next base: position 11,320 of record JBMOKG010000103.1, on the reverse strand, counting down.
TGCGATTCCATTTCTGGTCTTTATCGCGTTCAACAATTTCTTCAACGTATGTATTCCATTCTCCACAACTGGGACATTTCCCAATCCATTTGAGCGATTGAACACCACAATTTTGACAAAAGAAAAGGGTTTTTGTTTTTGACATTTATTTAAAAAATGATAATATTTTTCAAAAGTAATCTTTTTTTACAATAGCATAATACAGCAAGATTCATTATTATTCAAGTTTTGCAAAATAGATATGAAAGTTTTGAATTTATTCGTAATTTTGCAAAATTATTCAAAGGCAGTAATCATTTAAACGCTCATTTTATATATGCTGAACAGAAGATACTTACGTACCAAAGTGATGCAAGCACTGTATGCTTTTTTTCAATCCAATGACGACAGAATGGATATTGCAGAAAGAAATCTGATAAAAAGTATAGATAAACTCTATGAGCTCTATATATATCAGTTGTCAATATTGGTTGAACTTGTTGATTTTTCAAGACGTCGTCTTGAAGAAAATAAATTGAAACACATTCCAAGTGCAAAAGATTTAAATCCTAATTATCGATTTATTGATAATAGATTCATAAAACAACTTGAAAACAATATCAACTTTCAACTTCATTCAAACAGGCTAAAAATCAATTGGTCAGAAGAACAGGATATGTTTCGCTCTATTTATCAGAAAATTATTGAAAGCAAAACTTTTGATGATTATATGAATGCAGAAGTTTCAACGTATGCAATTGACAAAAAACTGATTATTTCAATTTTAAGAAAGTTCATTATCATTGATGAATCTTTACAAAATTATTTTGAAGACAAAAATATTTATTGGGCAGATGATTATCTGACAGTTTCAATGATGGTTATAAAAACAATTGATAGCTTTACAGAGTCTGACGGTGAATCTTTTTCATTACCGGAACTTTATAAAAATGAAGATAGAAATAATGTGGATGATGATAAAAATTTCGTAATAGATTTATTTAGAAAAACTATTATCAATGCTGATAAATTCGAAAAACTTATTTCAGTTAAAACAACTAATTGGGAAGTAGAACGTATTGCTATAGTTGATAATATACTGATTAAAATGGCTTTAGTTGAACTATTAGAATTTCCTTCTATCCCAATTAAAGTTACTTTAAATGAATATATTGAAATTTCAAAAGCATATAGTTCCGATAAAAGTAAAATTTTTATAAATGGTGTTCTTGATAAACTAATTGACGATTTAAAAGCTGATAAGTCTATTCGGAAAATCGGTAGAGGATTGATTGAGAATAATTAATCTCAAATATATTAAACTAATAATTAGCAATTAATACAATTAAGCTTAGGAAAATTTAATTTAACATATTATGAAAAATAAAATCAATTTAATGATTTTTTGTATGTTACTAATCATTTCATCAGCATGCAAACAACAATCAAAAGACAAATTATCAGCAGATTTAGTTAACAATCCAAATACAGCAAATGGGAATCAGGATACTTCATCATTACCCAAATTTCAATTTGAAAACGATATTCATGATTTTGGAAAAGTAATTGAAGGTGAAAAGCTTAGTTATAGTTTTAAATTTAAAAACATCGGAAATTCTGATTTAGTAATAGCCACTGCAAATGCAAGTTGTGGCTGTACTGTACCTGAATTCTCAAAAGACCCTGTTCATAAAGGCGGTGAAGGAATTGTTACAGTTACTTTTAATACGGCCGGTAAAAATGGATTTCAACATAAAACAGTTAATCTGGGTGCAAATACTCAACCCAATAGTTATACCTTGCATATCAAAGCTATGGTATCTTCACCAGAGAGTAATTAATAATCAAATAATAAAGAACAATGAATAATTTATTAAACATCATTTTAATGTCCCCTCCTCAGGGAGGTTCAAATAGTGGTAGCAGTATGCAATCATTATTTTTCTTAGTAGCAATTTTTGCAGTTTTCTATTTCTTTATGATTCGTCCGCAAATGAAAAAAACTAAGGAACAAAAGAAATTCAGAGAAAACCTTGAAAAAGGTCAAAAAATTGTCACCATAGGTGGAATCCATGGCAAAATAATTGAAATTCAAGAAACTACAGCTATTATTGAAGTAGAAGGTCAGAATCGCTTAAAGATCGAAAAATCAGCAATCGCTCTTGATAGTTCTTCTCAACTACAGGATGCTAAATAATTCAAAGTTTTTAAGTTTATAAATTAGACTTGAAAAATCTTTAAACTTAATAGTACAGATTAATTTCTCATTATGAGGCTTTTTCTTCTTATTCCAGACTGAAATGAGATTAGTTACTATTGAAATTTTAATTATAAAATATTTAAATCTCAATCTGAAAAGATTGAGATTTATTTTTTAAATTTGGAAAATGGAAACAGATTTTAAAACATTTGCCAATAAAGTTATAAATCCTAATGGATTACCAAGCAAAAGAAAAGCTATTATCTTTTCTTTTTGTTTGTTAATATCATTGTTTTTTTGGTTATTGATTAAATTTTCCAGAGAATTTCAATTAACGCTTCTATTCCCTGTTTCTTTTGTAAATCTTCCTTCAGATAAGGTATTGATGAATAATCAGGATACTTGTTTTTTAGTTACTATTAAGTCTCAAGGTTTTAATCTTTTATATTTTCAGCTTTTCAAAAAAGAAGAAAAAATATTTATTGATGCCTCATTTTCAAAGATTAATTCAAATGATAGCGATACATTATCTTATCTTGGAGCTTCTCAGATTTCAAAATTAATCAGCAAACAATTAAATTTCAATTATGAAATAATCAATATTTTACCTGAAACATATACCCTCCATTGGGAGAAAGCTTTCACGAAAAAACTTCCTTTAAAGGCAAATTGCATATTAGACTTCGAAAAGCAATATCAATTATACGATACAATCCGCATTGAACCAGCTACAATAAGTATTAGCGGAACAAAAACTGATTTAGCCCATTTTAATTTTCTTTCGACTAAAAAATTAACATTGAATAATCTCAACAAAACACAAAGCCTATATGTAGAAGTCTTAAAACCTAATAATTACTCCAGGATTAAATTCTTTACGCCAAAAGTAAAACTTACAATTCCTGTAGAAAAATTTACTGAAGCTGAGATTGAAGTTAATGTAAGTACTACTGATAATAACATTAAAAATATAAAGTTTTTTCCTGAAAAAGTAAAAGTAACTTATCAGGTAGCATTAAAGGATTTTAAAAAAGTAAATTACGAAATGTTTGAAGCAGTTACAAATATTGATAAATCTAAAACAATTAAAGATATTAATACAAAAGTTGAGTTGATAAAGTTTCCTTCTTTTGTGAAAATAAGTAAGATTTATCCTGAGAAAATCGAATATATTATTTTTAAATAAGATACTTATGCTAAAAATTGGACTTACAGGCAATATCGGTAGCGGAAAATCAACGATAGCTGAAATATTCAAAGTATTAGGCGTTGAAGTATATCATGCAGATGATAATGCAAAAAGCTTGCTAAATAAACCTGAAGTTTGTTCTAAAATTATCGGTAAATTTGGTGAATCAGTACTTACTAACGGTAGTATTGACAAAAAGAAACTTGCAGATATTGTCTTTACAGATGCTGAGTCTCTGGAATTTCTAAATAAATCAATTCATCCTTTATTAAAAATTGATTTCGACAATTGGTTGTTATCAAAAGAAAAAAACAATCAATATATTATAATTGAAGCTGCTATATTATTTGAAAGTGGATTTGATAAATATGTTGATAAAACTATTTTAATAACTGCTGCGGAAAAAATAAGAATGAAAAGAGTTTGTGAAAGAGATAATATTTCGGAAATTTTGTTTTTACAGCGGAGTACAAACCAATGGAAGGAATCTCAAAAACTTGAACTTGCAGATTTTGTGGTAATTAATGATGAAACCCAATTGGTATTACCACAGATTTTGGAATTACACAGTCTTCTTTGTGAAGGCAGTAAATGATAAATCAAAAAACAATATCTTTAATTAACATTCTTCCACCATTCGGAAAATTTTTGATTGCTGTCTTTCAAATATACAGCTTCACCAATCATCGGAGTGAGCAAAGGAATACTTTTCTGTCGGTTTGCTGCTGTAATCCTTTTTAATGGTTCATCCCAAGGGTGTATGGATAAGGCAAACTTAGATGAATGAACAGGCAGCAAGCGTTTTGTATTTAAGTCTTCTGCAGCCAATAGAACTTCTTCCGGCATCATGTGAATATACTTCCAGTTATTGTTATATTGTCCGTTCTCCAGAATTGCCAGATCAAATTCTCCAAAAGTCTTACCTATTTCGGCAAAATGTGTACCATAGCCACCATCACATCCCATAAAAAATTTAAAACTAGGTGTTTGTAGAATAAATGAAGTCCAAAGTGCTTTATTTCTTACAAACCCCCTACCTGAAAAATGACGCGATGGAACAGTATATGCAATAAAACCACTATCAAGCTGAATCTTATCATTCCAGTCTTTTTCTAAAATTTTAGATGTATCATAACCCCAGTATTCTAGATTTTCACCTACCCCTAAACTACATATTACTTTTTTAATTTTTGGCTTTAATTGAATGATTGTCTTATAATCAAGGTGATCCCAATGATCATGAGTAATAAAAAGATAATCTATTTCTGGTATGTCATCTGTTGAATAACGATCGCTTCCTTTGAAAGCTTTTGTCGTAAAACTAAGAGGAGATGCATTTCCACTCAGTACAGGATCGACTAAAATTTTCTTTCCATCAATTTGAATAAAGTAAGAAGAATGCCCAAACCAAACCAGTATATCTTTAGTTTTATCTAAATTTAACAAATCCGTTTTTTGGGAAGGAATGATATCTTCCGGCTTATTTTTTGCAAATAAGAAACCTTTAAAAACTTTGTAGAAATTAGCCCCTTCTATCATAACAGGAGTATAGTTCTGGTTATGAAATGCTCCATTTTTATAATGAGGAGATTTTTTTATTTTTTCTAATCGTTCTCCTTTAGGGTTTCTCCCAAACTTAGGATGTTGAAAAAATGAGATTAAAAGAACTATTATTAATAAAAAGGATGAAAATAAAAAATTCATAAATGATTAAAATGTAATATTGTTTGTTGATAGATTATTCAAAGAAAAGCTCTAAAATAGTAATAGCAAAAAAAACCATTAATATACATTTAAAATAGGTCAATTTTATCATTCAAAATTAGAGAATCTCAAAATTCAATTTATTGAATTAAATGCTTCCTTCATACAAAGGAACAGAATCAATATGAATGAATATTTAACAACAATAAGAAAAATTAGTTTTATTTAAAATACTTTTTTAGCATTCAAAAAAATCAGGTTGCAATTTCCATCTTAAATTTTCTGTTTTTAATTTTTTCTGAATTAATGAGTTGAATAGTTCTCAGTATTTTACCTGATTTAATGGCTGCATAAGAAGAATGATCTAATACTTCAATTTTCCCTAAGTCTTCTTTATTTAATTCAGCTTTTTTTAATAACATTCCAACAATGTCCATTTTGCTTATTTTATCTTTTTTCCCTGCTGAAATATAGAGTGTTTTCCATTCATTTGGTTTTGGCAATACTAATTTAACCGGTAGGGCTAATTCTTCTGGCTCTTTATCCAAAAACCTTGGTATATATTCTTTCGTATCAATTAAAAAATAAGCTGTCCCGTCAGCATTCATTCTTGCTGTCCTGCCGTTGCGGTGTATCATTATTTCTTCTGTAGGTGGAAGATGATAATGAATAATAGCTTCTATTTCAGGAATATCTAATCCACGAGATGCTAAATCCGTGGTAATTAATATTTTGACACTCCCGTTTCTTAATTTTATCAATGCCTTTTCTCTGTCAATTTGCTCTAGACCTCCATGATAAAAACAATGTTCAATTTTGTATTTATTTAATTGTTCTGAAATTCTTTCAACTGTTTCCCTGTGATTACAAAAAACGATACAAGGTTTATCGTAAATTTCGCCTAACAACAAAGCCAAAGCTTTTACCTTATCATTTCCATTTACTTTTACCGATTTCAAAATTAAAGATGAATTTAATTCCTTATGTTCAGTTGTATAATTTATCTCTACATTCCTTTTAATACCAACAAATTGAGGAATCTCTTTTAATGTAGTAGCAGAAGTTAAAATACGTTTTTTTAAATGTTTGCATTGTTTGATGATAAATTCCATTTCTTCTTTAAATCCAAGTTCAAGAGATTTGTCAAACTCATCTAAAATCAGTGTGTGAACATTCGAAATATTTAGGCTTTTTTGATGTATATGTTGCACTATTCTTCCGGGAGTTCCAACTAAAACAGAAGGAGGAATTAATAGATTATTTTCTTCAATACGAACAGAATGGCCTCCGTAACAACAACTTATTTTGTAAGAAGTACTCATCTGTTTAAAAACTTTCTCAATTTGAATGGCTAATTCTCGGGAAGGTACAAGTATTAATACCTGTACTTCATTTTTCTCTTTTACTAATAACTGTAAAACCGGCAATAAAAAACCCAAAGTTTTACCAGATCCAGTAGGTGAAATAAGAATTACATCGTTTGGTTCAGGTATAACTTTCATACAGGCTTGCTGCATTTCGTTTAATTCAGTAATATTAAAATTTGATAAGATAGAAGGGTAATTCATTGTGATTTTTTTTATGTTTTCAGAACTGATGTTTTATTAAACCAATAACTAATTGTAATATTATGATTTATGTGTATTACAGATTTTCATCAAAGGTAATCTTTTTAGACTAAAGTCAAAATTATTTAATTTTATCTGTTTCAAGAAGTGTCTCTTTTAGTTTGTGTTATAAAGCTTCGTTATTAAAATTTGTTTAGATTTAAAGATCATATAACTTGCAACTTTTTACTTTCCCGAATATTTTGAAACGTATTTTTGAAATAAAATTGTAAATAAAATCTCTAATGGGAATTGGCAAAATGATTAAAACATAAAACAATTTCCAGATTCCTTCTAGTTCCTTCAATACATTAAGAACAGCTGACGATTTAAGATAATATTGATCTGACTGAATAAAAACTAAAGAATTAAAAATATCGGTTGATAAGTTAAATTTATTAAGTAAAATTTGTCCTTGATTGGATTGCAAAGCTATATATCTGAATTTCTTATGAGTATCATTTTTGATAATAAACTTTATCATACTATTACAAAGAGTACAATCTCCGTCAAAAAGTAAAAAAATAATTTTAGTATCATTCATTTTCTTTATTATCATATTTAATTGGATTACTGAATTACTATTTTTCAATTTATCAATAAATTATAACCATTGGATGTCATATTGTAATTTAAATATCCCCATTTTAAACAATATAATTGTAATTATGTTAATTAACTACATTATAAATTAAAAATGATTACAACAGATAAATTAATAAAAGCAATAATATCCTCAAATATATCCATTGCGCCTAATGTTTACGTGTTAAGTTTTAAAAAACATTTCAGTTTTGTGCCTGGTCAATGGATAGCTATCAGTCTGAATTCTACTGACAATCCTCGGTTATACAGTATTGCAAGCGGAATTCAAAATGAGGAAATAAATATTTTATACGATATAAAACCTGATGGTGCATTAACACCAAATATGGCTACGCTCAAGAAAGGAGATACTATTTTTGTCTCCAAACCTGATGGTAGTTTTTATGGTAAAGCAGGTAGTGCATGGTGGATTGCTGCAGGAACAGGAATTGCACCATTTAAAGCAATGCTTGATTCTGGTTTAGGTAAAGATAAAAAGGTGTTACATGGCGGGAAAACACTTAAATCTTTTTATTTTGAAAATGAGTTCAAACTGATTTTACAAGAAAATTATATCCGTTGCTGTTCAAGAGAAAAAGGAGAAGGCGTATTTAATGGAAGAGTAACTGATTATTTAAACCAACTAGAACAACTTCCATCTGACGAAAAATATTACCTTTGTGGAAGTTCTGAAATGGTTGTCGAAACAAGAGATATTCTTGTGAATAAAGGAGTTCCGTTCGGAAATATCATTTCTGAAATTTATTTTTAAGATATGTCAAAGGAGAAATTATTCGGAAAAACCCCAAACGAAATCAAAATCATTGTTAAGGAATTGGGAATGCCCGTATTTACAGCCAATCAAATCGTAGACTGGCTATATAAAAAAGATATTATTGAGATTGAACAAATGTCTAATATTTCTGCAAAAAACAGATTAAATCTTACTGAAAAATATATATTAGGCGTAAGTTTACCATTGAAATCTCAGGAATCAAAGGATGGCACTAAAAAATATTTATATCCTGCAGGCGATGGTAGATTTATTGAAGCTGCATATATTCCTGATGAAAACCGGGCTACACTTTGCGTTTCCTCTCAGGTTGGATGTAAGATGGGTTGTCTGTTTTGCATGACCGGTAAACAGGGATTCCAGCAACAATTGACAGCAGGCGAAATTGTGAATCAAATACGAAGTCTTCCGGAATTTAATAAGCTGACTAACATAGTTTATATGGGCATGGGAGAACCTTTTGATAATCCTGATGAATTAATGAAAAGCCTTGAGATTCTTACTTCAGACTGGGGCTTTGGAATGAGTCCGCGTAGAATTACAGTTTCTTCGATTGGAATTATCCCTGCGATGAAAAGATTTTTGGACTATAGTAGCTGTCATCTTGCCATAAGTATGCATTCTCCATTTGATGAAGAAAGGCGTAAACTTATGCCAATACAGCATGTTTATTCTATTAAGGATGTCATTAGTTTATTGAAAACTTATGACTGGCACGGACAAAGAAGAATTTCTTTCGAATACATTATGTTGAAAGGAGTAAATGATTCTGAATTACATGTTAAGGAAATGTCTAAAATATTAAATGGACTGGCATGCAGGGTTAACCTTATTAAATTTCATCCAATACCGGGAACTCCACTTGAAGCTTCAGATAAGGCAACTATGGTAAGTTTTCGTAATGCACTAACATCTAAGGGTATTTTTACCAGTATAAGACAATCAAGAGGAGAAGATATTTTTGCAGCTTGTGGTTTGCTATCTACCAAAGAACTATTGAAAAAGAATGAATAATCGTATTTCATAAGGTTTAATAACTTATGTCTGATTGTTTCTTGTTATGACAATTATTAAATTTAGACTCTTTATATTCTTACAATCAAGATAAACTGTTCTTATTGGTGATTTTCTATCAAAAATCCTGATTAAGCAATCGTGATTATTATTGTTAATCAAGTTTCTCATACATTGAATTCTGACTTATATATTCAGGAACAATTTCTTTCATTTTCTTTACAAGTTCAAAATTATCCTGTTTTGCAATCAAATCCATGAGCTCTGAGATCTGTGCTAAAAAAACGGTTTCTTCAGTTTCTCGCACTTTAGCAATCATAATTTTTGGATGGTGAGTAGCCAGGGTATTTTCTTTGTTGTTTAAAAGTTCTTCATATAATTTTTCTCCCGGACGCAATCCTGTATATATTATTTGTATATCTTTGCCCAGAGTTAAATTCGAAAGTTTTATCATTTTTTTAGCAAGATCCACTATTTTAACTGATTCACCCATGTCGAAAATATAGATTTCGCCTCCGTTACCCATACTTCCTGCTTCTAATACTAACTGGCAAGCTTCGGGAATAGTCATAAAATAACGGGTAATATCAGGGTGAGTAATTGTAACTGGACCACCTTTAGCAATTTGCTCATTGAACAAAGGGATCACAGAACCATTTGAACCTAATACATTCCCAAAACGAGTAGTAATAAATTTTGTTTTCCCATTACGACTCAGTGATTGAACATACATTTCAGCAATGCGTTTACTCGCTCCCATCACATTGGTAGGATTTACAGCCTTATCGGTTGATACCATAACAAATTTTTCAGCACCAAATTCAACTGAAAGATCTGCAATAAATTTAGTTCCTCTAATATTGGTAGTTACAGCTTCATAAGGATTTTCTTCCATTACCGGTACATGTTTATATGCCGCTACATGAAACACTAAATCTGGTTTGAAATGTTCAAATATTCTTCTCATCCTTGCTTCATTTTTTATATCTGCAAGAATAAATTCAAAATGAGCAGTTTTATATTTTTCAGCCAGTTCAACTTCCAGATTATACAATGGAGACTCTGCCTGATCAATAATAATGATTTGTTTGTGAGGGAAAGTCGCAATTTGTCTAACCATCTCACCTCCAATTGACCCACATGCTCCTGTAATAAGAATTTTTTTATCTGCCAGTTCTATACTAATTCTATGCTTATCAAGATTGATAACATCTCTTTCCAATAAATCATCAATTTTAACTTTTTTAATTTGCTTAAAACTAAGTTCACCATTAATCCAGCGACCTACCGGAGGAATACTCAAAACTTTTGTATTATTTGCAAGGCAGGTTTCTATCAACTCTTGTTTTCGGATAGTATTGATTTTTTGAACCGCTAAAATCATATGTGCTACTGTATTTGTGGATAAAATCTCAGGAATTTTATCTGCAGTATATATTGGGATATTTACAAGTTTCTTACCTGCTTTTTTTTCATTGTCATCAAAAAATGCAATTACTTTATATTTACTTCCGGCATCTCTATCTAATGCACCTTTTGCAATAACACCAGCTTCACCGGCACCAAAAATTACAACATTGGTTTTTTCACGATTTGGATTCAGGTATTCGGCGTAAGCAATTTTTACCAGCATCCTCAATGAAATCATAGTAAAAGTAGTTATCAAAAAGTCAATGATAATAATAGAAAAAGGAATAATAAAAATATGATTATAAACATAATAGGTAAATACGTTTATGAGTCCAAAAAAAATACTTCCAAAAAAACTAATCAAAAAAATTCGTAATGCATCGTCGGTACTGGTATATCGGATAATACCGATATATGATCTTGTTATCAGAAAACTAATAAGCCTTGCAGACAAAACAATACCCAATACTATAGGTAAATCCAGCAATGCAGAAGCAGGAATTGAAAAATTAAAACGTAATAAAAAAGCAAGAATTACCGAAAATAAGCATATAGCAATATCAATCACTAAAATAATCCAGGAAGGTGTATCTCTTTTGAAAAAAAACATCGTATTATTTTTTTTTGAAATGAAGCAACAAAGGTAAGAAAAAACACAAACAGATGAACATCTTTAAAATCCAATTATTGTTAAGAGAATTTTGAATATTCCCAAACAGATAGCTTTATTAACAAATAATCGATATAATTATTAGAATTACAAAATAAAAATCACTATTGTCCGACATACTTTTACAACAGTAATATTATTGAGATTTCTCACTTCGTTACCAATGACA
>JBMOKG010000102.1:0-13284 GCA_049315385.1 Bacteroidales bacterium | reverse complement strand
GTATGGCAGGCAAGACATTTATCATTTGACAATTGTTCTCCTAAAACATGACATTTTGTACAATTTGAGATTCCTTCTAAGTGACTATGATAGTTAGATAATTCACCTGGTGAAATCTGAGCAAGTGATTTCACTGTAATTAAAGTAATAAAAAAAACAGTATAAATAATTTTGTTAAAATTTACAATCATTACTTTCTTCATCATTAATGTTTTAAAATTGCATCACCAAATTTTTTAGTAATTTGGATGCCTATTTTCTGCAAAAACTGTGTCGGAAGTTCACCGCCGGCAAAAATAAAAACGAGATCGTTTTTAATGCTAAGTTTTTCATTATTCTTATTAACAATTACAATATGATCTTTATTAATCGAAACAGGATTTGAATTAAACATGACATCAATGCTTGCATTTTCAATGGCCTCATTAATTCTGATGTTATTCATAGGTTTGATTCGATTGAACGCTTCACTTCGATAGGATAGAATAACTTTATTATTTTCAGCAAGTAAAAGTGCCGATTCTATAGCTGAGTCACCACCACCCACTACCAGAATATTTTTATCTTTTATAATTTCAGGTTCTAAAAGACGGTAGGCAACCTTTTCTAGATTTTCACCAGGTATATCTAATTTTCTTGGAGTACCACGTCTTCCAATTGCTAATAAAACCTTTTTTGAAGTATACACTTCTCCGGACAATGTCTGAATTGTAAAAATATTATTATGTGGAGTAATAGAATCAACTTTTGAATTTTCTTTTATTAGAATTTCATTTTTGCTAATGACCGTTTTCCATAAATCAAGCAATTCGGTTTTGCTTGTTTCGTAAAGTTTAACTTTGCCATAAAGAGGTAAGTCCATGGGTGAAGTCATTACAATTTTTGATCTTGGAAATGTAAATACTGTTCCGCCTAAAGTATCCTGTTCTAGTACTATTGCTTTAATATTATGCTTTCTTGCTGTTAAAGCAGCAGATATACCAGCAGGACCAGCCCCGACAATGAGAAGATCGAAAGTAGCATCAAGCCCTTTTTCAAGTGATTTAACAATATTATCTACTGCCTGTTTACCCTGTTCAACTGAGTTTCTAATCAAACCCATTCCACCCAATTCACCTGCAATAAAAACGCCATGTACATTAGTTTCGAAATTTTTGTTCACATGAGGTAATTCCACACCTCTTTTTTCAGTTCCAATACAAAGTGTAATTGCTTGTGTAGGGCAAGCATGAAAACATGCTCCATGTCCTATACATCTCGAAGCGTTAATAATGGTAGCTTTTCCGTTTCTGATACCCAGAATATCTTTTTCAGGACAAGCGGCTATACATGCACCGGTTTTAATACAGTTATGTTCATTTACAACAGGATGAAGAGAAACAGGTTCATATAATCCATCTTCTTTAGCAACTTTAATTTTTTCATCAACTATTTTTGAGTTTTTCTTTTGTTTCCACAAATAAAATACAATTGCAATTATACAGAGTATAAAAACAGAAGAATAAATAATAATATTTTCTAAAAGTACTTCCATAATTTAAAATATCCATTTTGAACCAAAAGCTATAGTAATTCCAACATGAACTATCATAACTATCAACATAATAAAAGCGAAGGGTAAATGAGCAACATGCCAGTATTTTAATAAATTCTGCATCGTTGTAAGTCTGTCAATTTTTCTGTTTAAAGAAATTTCGTTTTTAAGAAGATGAATGATATTCTTATATTCACTTCGGCTGAGATTACTTTTTTTAATAATAGATTTTACTCTTCTTATTGATTTTCTATCTTCAGCAAAAGTTCTAAAAAATCCAATAAAAAAATTGCTATTATACAAAGACACTTTCTTTTTTGTAATCTCAATTATTTCATCATAACTTTCTTTGTCAAGATTAACATTATTATTCAGTGTGCCTTCAACATCTGTTTTCATATTATTAACTTCACTTAAACTTAATTCCCTCCCTTCGATACTTCTTGGAATTTGAATATAAATAAATCTGCCTATTATTCCACTTACAAATACAGCAACCATACTCCAGAAACTTATAGCTACGATACCACCAAATTTAAAAGAAGTATGAAATAGAACTAAAACCGGACCAATTGTACATAAAAAGATATGAAATTCAAGCCAATGCTTCAAAAACCCTAATCTAAAAAAAACTCTAACTCTTTTTCTAAGCATGTAACTAGTTACACCAATAAGCATAAAAAAAGATCCGATAACCCCATACCCATGACCATATATACCACTGGGTTTTAATATTTTATAATCCTGATGAAAAAATCTTTCTTCTATGCTTGTTTTATAAAATGCATAACCTTTATACGATAGAAATAAAAATAAGAAAATTACAATAACTGTTAATGTTAAAATAAAAAATCGATGAACTGTTTTAGACATTGTTAAAAATTTAGACGGAATCAAATATCCATAAATAATACTCAGAAGAAACTCAATGAAAAATAATATATTATAGAAATAGGATGTAAAGATACAAAATAAAACAGAACTATTAAACAGAATAATTAAAATAATTATAATTTTATTAACTAATAGAACTTTTATTCGAAGAAAAACAAAAAGTAATACTAATTCAGGTTCGATCATAATGAAATAACTCTCATAAATATGACTTACAATACATTAGAAAACTAATTAAACCTATTAATTTATATTTCAATTTTGCAAATTATTTATATAATTTTATTTAAATATAAATTAGTTAAATTAATAGCCAAAAAAAGTGAAAAATATAAATTTATGAACCAATATTTACTTCAACTTTTAAACCATCTTCTGCGGCAATTGTATTCTGAAAAATTTCCCTGGCTTCATTAAGTAATGGAAAATTGTCATCGTAACGGGCAGAGAAATGACCTATAATGAGCTTTTTTACATTTGCATAATTTGCCATTTGAGCAGCTTCTTTTGCTGTTGAATGAAATTTTTGTCTGGCTATCTCCTTTTTATCATCAGTAAAAGTAGCTTCATGGTATAACAAGGTTAGATTTTCTAAATATGGAACTATACTTTCATCATAAAGTGTATCAGAGCAGTAGGCATAACTTCTGGGAATATCAGCAGCTGTTGTAATTTCATTATTTTTAAAAAATACACCTTCAGAATTGATATAATCTTCTCCCTTTTTTATTTTATGTATATTATCAATATCAGGATTTTCCTGTTCTATGAAGGCTTTTTTTACTTTAAACCCACTTTCTTTTTCTTCAATTACAAAACCCCAGCAAGGCACACTGTGTTGTAATGGAAATGAGAATACATTAAATGTTTTAGTTTCTAGCATTAAAGATTTGGATTGAGAAGTTAAAGGATGAAAAACTAAAGGATAAATCAATTGGGAATTAGACACTTTTAATTGTAAGTCAATTACATCCTCTAATTCTTGTGGAGCATATAAATTCATTGTTTCTGTTCTTCCAAATAAATGGTAAGTAAATAATAGCCCCATTAAACCAAGATAATGATCTCCATGTAAATGACTAATAAAAATATGATCAATACGATTATTTTTAATATTAAACCTTCGCATTTGCATTTGCGTTCCTTCTCCACAATCAATCATTATCAATTTATCATGGATATTTACAACTTGAGAACTTGGGTGTCGCATTTTAGAAGGCGTTGCAGAACCACTTCCAAGTATTGTTACAGAAAAAGGTTTCATATATATAATTTTTATTTCACAAACATAAAGCTTTTTAATTTAAAGACAAAAAAAAATCCCGGTAAACCGGGACTTTTTAAATAAAGATATGAATTATTCAATCGTTGTTTCTGGTTCAGATCCAGCTACCTCTTGTTCTGGAGCAATTTCCTGCTCAGAAATTTCGATTGGCTCAGGACTTTCTTCTATTTCAGAAGCAACATCCTTGGTTTTTTTAGCTTTTTTATCCTGCTCTCTTTTTGACATGGCTTCTAATTTTTCCATTTCAGATTTTTGCATTTCAGATTTCAGGTTAGATAAAGCTTCGATATCACCTAAAGTAGATCTTTCTAAATTGTCATTATTTTGTTTGACAATTTTTTTCTGATCTCTTTCTTTACGTTTGCCTTCAGTTTCTGTTTTTGATTTTTCATCAGAAACAGTATCCTGATTAATCTTGCTATGAGAAACAATTATTTTTTTGCTGTCTTTAGAAAATTCCAACACTTTAAAATCAATAGTTTCGTCTACTTTTGCATTACTTCCATCAATTTTCACCAGATGACGAAGTGGTGCAAAACCTTCAACACCATAAGGTAAAGCTATAATAGCACCTTTATCAGAAGAACTTACAATAGTACCTTTGTGAATTGAATCAACAGTAAATACTGTTTCGAAAATTTCCCATGGATTTTCTTCCAATTGTTTATGACCTAAACTTAAACGTCTGTTTTCGCTATCAACTTCTAATACGATTACTTCGATTGAATCACCAATTTTGGTAAATTCAGCTGGATGTTTAATTTTTTTAGACCATGAAAGATCAGAGATATGAATTAATCCATCAACACCTTCTTCTAATTCAACAAAAATTCCGAAATTGGTAAAATTGCGAACGGTTGCAGTATGTTTTGATTTCAAAGGATATTTATCAGCAATATTAGTCCATGGATCTGGAATTAATTGCTTAATACCTAATGACATTTTTCTTTCATCACGATCAAGTGTTAAGATAACTGCTTCAACTTCATTTCCGATTTTCAGGAAGTCGTGAGCTGTTCTCAGATGTTGTGACCATGACATTTCTGAAACATGGATTAAACCTTCAACACCAGGAACTATTTCCATAAATGCACCGTAATCAGCAATAACAACAACTTTTCCTTTAATTTTGTCACCAACTGCAAGATTAGCATCTAGTGCATCCCAAGGATGAGGAGTTAATTGTTTTAATCCTAATGCAATACGTTTTTTGTTTTCATCAAAATCAAGAATAACAACATTTATCTTTTCATCTAATGTTACAATTTCTTCAGGATGATTGATTCTACCCCATGATAAATCGGTTATATGAACTAAACCGTCAACACCACCAAGATCAATAAATACACCATAAGAAGTTATATTTTTAACAGTACCTTCAAGTACCTGTCCTTTTTCAAGTTTAGCGATAATTTCTGCTTTTTGTTGTTCAATTTCGTCTTCGATCAACGCTTTATGAGAAACAACTACATTTTTATATTCATGATTGATTTTAACAACCTTGAACTCCATGTTTTTTTCAACAAAAATATCATAATCTCTGATTGGTTTCACATCAATCTGTGAACCTGGTAAGAAAGCTTCAATTCCAAATACATCAACGATTAAACCACCTTTAGTTCTGCATTTAACATAACCGGTAATAATTTCCTGAGTTTCAAAAGCTTTATTAACTCTATCCCAAGATTTCAATAATCTTGCTTTTTTATGTGATAAAATTAACTGACCGTTTACATCTTCCTGGCTTTCAACATATACTTCAATACTATCCCCAATTTTTAAATTAGGATTATATCTTACTTCAGAAACTGGTATAACTCCATCTGATTTGAAACCAATATTTACAACAACTTCACGGTTATTTTTTGCAACAACAATACCTTCAACAACTTCTTGTTCAACAATCTGGCTAAAAGTTTTGTCATAAACATCTTCTAATTTTTTTCTTTCATCGGAAGAATAGTTTAATTGTTTTTTTCCGATAGCATCCCAGTCGAAATCTTCAAGAGAAATTACTTCTTTAACATAACGAGGTTTTGTAAAAACAGGAGCAATAGGTTCTTCTACAACTTCAACAGCAACTTCTGCTATTACTTCAGCAACTGCTGCATTTTCAGCTGCATTTACTTCTTCTTCTTTAGCTGCTTCTTCTAATTGTTCTTCAGCTTCTGCTTTTGCTTCAACTTGTTCTTCAACTTGATTGGTGATTTCTTCGTTGTTTTCAGCTTCAGGATTGACATTTAATTCGTCTGACATTTGTTTTTTTTTGTGGTAGTAAATACTACCTGGTTAATAAATAAAGTTAATTATGTTGAATTTATAGATTATGAATACATTAATATTATATAATCACAATTCAAAATTCGGAGTGCAAAATTATAAAAAGTATTTTAAATAAAAAACTGATTTCAAAAAGATTATTTATATTCTTTAATATTTTTCAAAAATGCTATAAACAGTTATTGATATAAATTATTTCTTTACTTACAAGAATTTCCGAAATTGTGTATACGAAAAATTCATCTGTAAAAAAAAATTGTTAGGTATTCTAATTTTTTTTTTAATTTTGCATCCTAAAAATAAAATAATATGGCAAAAAAACAAGACGGTACTGAAGGAAAAATAATTGCAGTAGAAGAAGCATTAGGCAAAACAGAACAATTTATTGAAAAAAATCAAAAAATAATCATTATTGTTTTAGGAACTATAATGGCACTGGTATTAGGATATTTTGGAGTTAAACAATTCTATATCAAACCACAAGAAACTAAAGCCCATGCTGAAATGTTTTATGCTGAAAAATATTTTGAACTAGACTCACTAGACTTAGCCTTAAATGGAGATGGAGAACACATTGGTTTTCTTGAAGTTATTGATAACTATGGTATCACAAAAGCATCAAATCTTGCCAAATATTATACTGGAATTATCTATCTTAAAAAAGGAAAGTATGATGAAGCTATAACTTATTTAAAGAAATTTAACGGAGATGATCAGATAGTAGGTGCAATAGCTACTGCATCTATTGGTGATGCATACATGGAAATGAACAACTTAGACGAAGCTTTAAAATATTATTTACAAGCTGCTGATCAAAACATTAACAACTTTTCTTCACCACAATGTTTAATGAAAGCAGGTTTTGTTTATGAAGAAAAAGCTGATTGGGCCAATGCCTTAAAGATTTACGAAAAAATTAAAAAAGAATTCTACAAATCACAGGAAAGTAGAGAAATTGACAAATATATTGCAAAAGCAAAAGGAATGTTAAATCAATAATTTACAATATTAAATCTATACAAAAGGCAATTTGCATATAAAACGCAAGTTGCCTTTTGTTTTTAACAATACATTTTATGGCAACAAATCTAAAAAATTTATCAACTTATAATGCTCAAAGTATTCCTAATGCAAAAGATATGTCTTTTGGCATTGTTGTTTCTGAATGGAACGAGCAAGTCACAGCTTCACTTTGCAAAGCAGCAACAGATTGTTTAATCGAAAATGGCGCAAAAATAGAAAATATAATAATTAAGCATGTTCCCGGAAGTTTTGAACTTGTTTTAGGAGCCCAGTTATTACTTGAAAATACAGCTGCAGATGCTATTCTTTGTCTTGGATGTGTAATACAAGGAGAAACCCGACATTTCGATTTTATCTGTAATGCAGTAAGTGAAGGAATCATGAAACTAAATTCAGCATATAATACACCTGTAATTTTTGGCCTCTTAACAACAAATAGTATTGAACAAGCCTTAGACCGTTCCGGAGGAAAACATGGCAACAAAGGCACAGAAGCTGCTGTTACAGCAATTAAAATGATTGCTCTGCAACAAGAAATGGAATCAAATCATTAAATATAGAATTTTCTATGAGTTATCAACAATCAATTATTTTTTTTGGAACCCCCGAATTTGCTGTTGCTTCTCTTGATGCGCTTCATAATAACAATTTTAATATAAAAGCTGTTGTAACTACAACAGACAAACCTACTGGCAGAGGAAAAAAGATTTCATCATCAGCAGTAAAAGAATATGCCCAAAAGCACAATCTTAATGTCCTTCAACCTGAAAACCTTTCAGCAGATGACTTTCTTGATAAATTACAAGTATTAAATGCGGATATATTCATAGTTGTTGCATTTAGAAAACTCCCGGCAAAAGTATGGCAAATGCCACCTTTAGGCACGTTCAATCTTCATGCATCTCTATTGCCAAATTATAGAGGAGCTGCTCCAATTAACCGTGTAATAATAAACGGGGAAAAAGAAACAGGACTTACGACTTTCTTTTTAAACGAAAATATAGATGAAGGTAAAATTATTTTCTCAGAAAAGATTAATATTTATAATGACGAGTCCTTTGGAGAATTATACGAAAGAATGAAAATTATTGGTGCTAAATTACTAATTAAAACAACAATAACCATATTTTCAAATAAAGTAGTACCTATTGATCAGAATCAATTTATTAAAGATATCTCAACTTTGCAAAATGCACCCAAAATATTAAAACCTGAATGCAAAATAAACTGGGGGAAGAAAAGCAATGAAATTGTGAATAAAATAAGAGGATTAAATCCGGTTCCTACTGCAAATACTGTCCTTGTGTCAGATGATTCAACTGAATATTACCTTAAAGTTTATAAAGCTAAAGCTGAAATTTCCGATCACCTTGAAAAAACAGCAAAAGTTTTTACAGATCAAAAAACTTTTCTCAAAATATCAACACCGGATGGTTATGTTTTTTTAAAAGAAATTCAGCTTGCCGGAAAAAACAGAATGACAATTGAAGCCTTTTTAAGAGGAAATCCAGTTAATTCCAATTGGAAAGCCTTATAAAAGGACATTTTACAGAATAATCATTCTATAACTGTTTATTTTGGGGAGTTTTTTGAAAAAGTTATTAACAAAACGCCTATTTTATTAACATTTTTGTGTTTTTCATAGCAAAACACTTGACTTTGGTAATTTTATGTTTATATTTGTAGTGTTAATACAGTTATTAATCATTAAATCATTTAGAAAATGAACAAAGCAGAATTAATTGACGCAATGGCAGCAGAGGCCAAATTGACCAAAGTTGACATCAAAAAAGCATTAGACGCTTTCATTAGTGCAACTACCAAATCATTAAAAAAAGGTGACAGAGTAGCATTAGTAGGTTTTGGATCTTTCTCAATAGCAAAAAGAGCAGCTAGAAAAGGCCGCAACCCTCAAACAGGTAAAGAAATTAAAATTGCTGCTAAAAAAGTAGTAAAATTTAAAGCTGGTAACGACTTAGCTACAAAAGTAAAATAATCTTTTCTTTATCACCTTATTAAAAAAATCCCAGATTAATACATTGGGATTTTTTTTTGCTTTATAGTTTAGCTTATTCAATTTGCAAATTAATTAAAGAAATCCTACCTTTGTCGTTAATTATTTGCACCACTTACTTATTGAATATTAAGAAGATATTTTAATCTTTAGCTTTCAAATATTACGACTTAATATATTTAACAGATCCAAAATATATAATAAACAGTTTATCTTTTTATAATTAATATTTACAAATGAAGATTAAAAATATAAAATATACCCTCTTTTTGCTGTTTTTCTGCTTTACAAACTTAAGTTTTTCTCAAAATATCAGTTTACCATTAAAATTTGATATTGCAAGAACAAAATGGGTTGATTCAGTTTTCAACTCACTTACTCCAACTGAAAGAATTGCTCAGTTATTTATAATAAGATCAAACTCTGATCAAAATCAATCTTATTATGATACGATTGCCAAATCAATTCAAAAATACAATTTAGGTGGAATATGTTTTTTTAAAGGAGGCCCCATTGCACAAGCAAATGCAACTAATTATTATCAAAAATCAGCAAAAACACCTCTATTTATTTCTATAGATGGAGAATGGGGTTTAAATATGCGTATTGACAGTACTGCATCATTCCCAAGACAAATGACTTTAGGTGCTTTAGAAAATGACAGCTTAATTTATCAAATGGGAAAAGAAATTGCAACTCAATGTAAAATGATGGGTATTCAAATTAATTTTGCACCTGTAGTTGATATTAATTCTGATCCTAGAAATCCTGTAATCAATAGTCGTTCATTTGGAGAAAACAAATGGAAAGTCGCACATAAAGGAATTATGTATATGCAAGGAATGCAAGACAATGGTATAATCACTTCCGCCAAACATTTTCCAGGTCATGGAGATACAGATTCTGATTCACATAAAACATTACCTACTATTAATCATTCAAAGGAAACCATTGATACATTAGATATTTATCCTTTCAAAGAACTTATCAAAAACGGGATTACAGGTATAATGGCAGCACATTTGTTTGTACCTTCTTATGATACAACTATAAATACAGCTTCTTCTTTATCAAAAAATATTGTGACTAACTTATTGAAAAATGAATTGGGATTTAAAGGATTGATTTTCACTGATGCTTTGGAAATGAAAGGAGTAACAAATTACTTTAAACCAGGAGTTATAGAAGTAAAAGCTTTGCAAGCAGGCAATGACATTTTGCTTTTACCTGAAAATGTGGGTATTGCAATCAATAGTGTTAAAATTGCAATTGACAGCAATTGGTTAAATAAAGAAGAAATTGACAATAAATGTAAAAAAGTACTGGAATATAAATATTTAGCAGGTCTTAATAATTACAAACCAATTGATGTCGAAAATTTATATACCAAAATAAACACAAAGAAAACAGATATTATTAATTATGAAATGTTTCGACAATCTATTACAATAATTAGAAATGATGGAAATATACTCCCTTTAAAAAATCTGGAAAAATATAATATTGGTGTTCTTTCAATCGGAGATACATTAAAAACCGATTTTCAAAAAACTATTGAAACCTATACCAATACAAAAAATTACAATCTGAAGAAAGAATTCAGTGAAACAGAAAGTGACAGTATATTAAAACTGTTATCATTGCATAATTTACTTATTGTTGCTGTCCACAACACCAGTAGTTTAGTCTCTAAAAACTTTGGATTCTCCAAACAAACAATAAAATTAATTGATACGCTTTCTAAAACATCAAATCTGATTCTTGATTTTTTCGCCTACCCTTATGCTTTAAGTATTTTTAATGGAAATTTAAATGCCTCTGCAATATTGGTTTCCAATCAGGATAAACCAGAATCACAATTCTTATCCGCAGAGTTGCTTTTTGGAGGATTTCAACCCTCGGGATATCTTCCGGTTTCTATCAATGAAAAGTACTTATTAAATACTCATTTCATCACAACTAAAACCAGATTAGGAAACTGCCTGCCGGAAGAGTTAGGAATCAATGCAACGCAACTTAATATTATTGATTCAATCGCCATTAAAGGTATCAATGAAAAGGCCTATCCTGGTTGTCAGATTTTAGTCGCTAAAGATGGAATGATTTTTTACCAGAAATCTTTTGGGACAACGACATATAACAGCAATACGCCAGTAAAAAATACTGATCTGTATGATGTTGCATCAGTCACTAAAGTTGCAGCAACTACTTTAGCCATCATGAAATTATATGAAGACGGACAAATAAATTTAGACAAAAAACTCTCTTACTATTTAAAATATTTAAGACACTCAAACAAAAAAAATATAAGTATCCGTCAAATAATGAGTCATCAGGCTAGATTAAAATCATGGATTCCATTTTACAAAGAAACGTTAACAAACGGTAATCCAGATAGCAATATATACTGTAAAGTTCCTGACAATAAACATTCAACAAAAGTTGCTGATAGTGTATATATATTAAATGAATACAAAGATAAAATCATTCAAACCATCATTGATTCTGATATGAATGATAAAGATACTTATGAGTACAGCGACCTTGGATTTTATTTATTAAAAGAACTGGTTGAAAAAGTATCTAAATTAAGATTTGAACAATATTTGAATGAACATTTTTACATTCCTCTTAGTTTAAGATATACATGTTTTAATCCTTTAAATAGCATAAAATTGGAAAATATTATTCCAACAGAAAATGACACTATTTTTCGCAAACAACTTATTCATGGTTATGTACATGATCCTGGTGCTGCTATGCTTGGTGGTGTATCAGGACATGCAGGTCTTTTCAGCAATGCAGGTGATTTAGCAATTATTTTCCAATTACTCTTACAAAATGGAGAATATGGTGGAATTAAATTATTAAGTGATACAACTATAGATGCTTTTACTCATCAACAATATCCATCTACTAAAAACCGAAGGGCACTGGGATTCGACCGTCAATTATTACAAGCATCTGAAAACGGTGCTGTATGTTTAAGTGCTTCACAAAAGAGTTATGGGCATTCAGGCTTTACCGGTACTTATGTCTGGTCTGATCCAACTGAAAATTTATTGTATATTTTCCTGTCAAACAGAATAAATCCTGATGCTTCAAATACGAAATTAAGTAAATTGAATATCAGAACAGATATACATGAGCAAATCTATAATATAATAAAAACAAGCAAATTAAACAATCATTAAAACAAAAAATTATGAATTACATAGTTAAATCAATACTCTTTTGGCTTTTTGCAGTGGTATTTACTATTTCTATTGCCATTTATCAAAGAATGACCGGTCCAACCTATCCTAAAAAAGGAAGCATTACAATAGCTGATAAAGAAGTAAAATTCAAATTACTACGTTCTCAGGAGAATACAAAAAATGGTGTAAGCTGTGATGCTATCATCAAAATTGAAAACAAATCAAAAATATTAGGAGGTTCCATTGTTTACAAGAGATACAAAACAATGGATGATTGGAATGAAGTTATTATGCATCAAAATGGAGATTATATTGAAGGAGCACTTCCATCACAACCAGCTGCAGGCAAATTAGAATACAGAGTATTTCTTAAATACAACAATGAAAATTTCGCATTGAATGTTGATCCTGTTGTAATCAGATTTACAGGAGAAGTTCCTAAATATATACTGCTGCCTCATATTTTGTTTATGTTTTTAGCCATGCTTTTTTCTACTCGTACCGGAATAGAAGCCATCATAAAAGGAAAGCATACTTTTAATTATGCTTTGGTTACTGTCATCACCTTATTTCTTGGGGGAATAATTTTAGGCCCCATTGTTCAGAAATATGCATTTGGAGCCTATTGGACAGGTTGGCCATTCGGAAAAGATCTTACGGATGATAAAACTGCTGTTGCATTTCTGTTTTGGGTAATAGCTACATTTAAAATGTATAGAAACCGTGAAAAGAAAGGCTTTGCTATTGTAGCAATGATTGTTTTGCTGGCTGTTTACATGATTCCTCACAGTATGTTTGGATCTGAATTAGATACGAATACTGGAAAAGTAACTACAGGTCAGAAAATATAAATAATTTATAAAAAAAAATTATCACCTTTGATTTATTTATAAGTATTTGAAATTCTTACTTATATTAATCAACTTAATCATATTTTAAGTGATATTCCCTTTAAAATAATTATTAAACAGACATTGTTTTATTGGTTTTAAAACATATAAATTATCACTAGTGTCCGGTTATAAATCAAAGATAGTCAATTGATTATAATCAACAG
>JBMOKG010000101.1:0-13306 GCA_049315385.1 Bacteroidales bacterium | reverse complement strand
ATTTTAAACTTTATTTTCCTCGTAAAAGTTGCATTAATTACTTGAATTTAGGGTTCATTTAATTTAACATCACACAATTTTGTGATTTCTTGATTTGAGGATGTTTCTGTTTTAGAATTACACGAACAAACTAACATCATTATTAATACTGTCGCAGTCAGATTAATTATTTTCATCATTTTTTAAAATTTAAATTAATGTTAATAATCTTAGAACGATAATGCTAATACATTATTGCAACCTTTCTCATAATAGGTAAACCAAAAACTATTTACTAATTTGAAATAAATTTCCCTGATAATGCTTTCCATGAAATCCATATTCTCTTTCCTTTTTCAAGTTGTAATCTTTCCAATGACTTACGTGTAATTGTAACATGGAAAAAATCACCACAATCAACAATAATATCAATACCTTTTATTGACGGGATAATATCTTTTATATGTCCTTCTATACAATTACTAGCGCTTGACGCTTGTTTTTCTTCAGCAATAATGATTTCATCAGATGGAATTACTACAAATCCTTTTCCCAGATCTAAATTACTAATTATTTCAATACATCTTCCTGATTGTAAAACAGCCTGCCTATTACTTTCCTCCCCATTTGACTTAATAATTGCAGGAAAAAAATTTTGAATTCCAACAAAACGGGCAATAAAAGGATGATCGGGTGCATGAAAAATTTCATCAGGTGTTCCTGTTCGAATGAGCCTTCCCTTATGTACAAAAGCAATTTTATTAGCCAGAGATAATGCTTCATCAAAATCATGGGTTACATGTATTATGGTTATTCCTTTCTTATTTAAATGTCGTAATAAACTACGCAATTGATCTTTTAAGAGAATATCCACTGCAGCTAATGGTTCATCCAGCAAAAGCAATTTGGGTTCAGCAGCTAGAGCCCTTGCTAATGCTACTCTCTGTAATTCACCGCCTGATAATCCTTTGGGCTTTCGATCTAGTAAACTACTGATTTCCATTTCATCAGCCAGTATTGCAAGCCGGTTTTTTATTTCGTCTTTTGAAACAGATCTTGATTTTAATGAATATGTTATATTTTCTGCAACACTTAAATGCGGAAAAATAGCAAAATCCTGAAATACCATATTAATACCCCTTTGCTGAATTGCATGATTTGTAATATCTTTCCCATTTAAATATATCACACCACTGTCAGGTTTTTCCATTCCTGCTATCAATTCAAGAATAACAGATTTCCCGGCACCTGATTCACCCAACAATACAAAATAATCAGCTTTTTCTACTTTAAAACTAATATCTTCAAGCGAAAAATCACCTAACTTCTTCGATAATCCTATTATATTAAGCATTTTTCTTTCCTCCGGAAATATATCTTAGTAATATAAAAAAAATCAGACAAACCAATATAAAAACGACTGCAACTGGTCTGGCATATTGTAGACCATAAGAACCAAAACGTTCGAATATCAAAACAGGTGTAACCATTGGATGGTAAGCAATAATTACAATAGCTCCAAATTCGCTTAATCCACGAGCAAACATCATTACAAATCCTGAAATAATACTACGACCAGCCAGTGGAACAGATATTGTAAAAAAAACCCTTGCAGGTGATGCTCCCAGACTCATAGCAGTTTTTTCAAGTCTTACGGGAACTGAAAGAAATCCATCTCTTGCAGCATTTACTAAAAAAGGAATACTCACAAAAGCCATGGCTGCTGCAATTCCAAAAGGATTTCCAACAAATTCCAAACCTACAGATGAAGCTGCTTTTCCAAGTAATGAATTTCTCGATAGAAATCCAAGCATTGCAATCCCAGCTGCTGAATGAGGAATAACAATAGGTAAATCTATGATTCCCAGAACTAACCTCTTTAGAAAAAAATTTCTTCTGGCTAATAAATAAGCCAGAGGAATAGCACCTATTGACATAAATATGGTAGCTCCTAAAGATGTTAGTAAAGTCAACCGGATACTTTTCAGTACTTCTTCATCATTAATAGTTGCAAATAAATCAGGAGCTGAAGTGGAAATAAACATACCAACTATTGGTGCTATTATAAATAAAAGCAGCAATCCACTTCCAATCATTAAAAGAAGTCTGAAAGAAAATTTATTCATATTTTCAATGTATTCTCCTAAAATACTTTACTTTAAAAAGATTTAATAAATTAATATTCAACTATTGAATCCAATTTACAATACAAATTGCAAATTCAAATAATAAAATTATTTTCATTTCTTCAATGAGGAATTTATACGTTTATTAGATTACTAATATAATATTTCACTTTATACTTTATACTTTAGACTTTATACTTTTTACTTTTTCACTTTCCTTTCCTCGTAAGTCCTTTTAATAATTCTGGAAGTTGATCATATTCTTTCACCAAAGGTTTCATCAATGGAGGCTGGCCATTTTTCTCCATAATTTTCAATCCCTTATTACTTTCCATCAAAAAAGCTGCAAAAGCTAAAGCCACTTTCTTATTTGGTGCATTTTCAGGAATTGTAAATCCATATACCATTGCTTCACCAGTTTGTATCATTTTTTCTCCTGGCTTTTTACCTTTAACTTCTAATTTAACTGTAGCATATAAATCCCCAAGTTCACTAATTCCTAAGTTAATTTCCTTAGGGAGTGATAAATATTTTAATTTATGTTGAATTGCAACTGAACGGTAAATAAACATATAATCTATACTTCCTGTTTCAAGTAATGCCAACAAATCAACTTCTTTAGGTCTTATAAACTGATTGTCCTTTTGTTTCATCTTCTCATAAAATCCTTTCAGAAAATAGTGCTTTTCTGCCAATTGCAGGCATAATAAAGTTCGATAACCGCAAGGATCTGCATCCGGATCAGATCGTCCGAAAGCAATATCTTTTGAAAGTAAGAGTTTTGTCCAGTTAATACTATCAATTTCATTAGCTTTACGAGAATTCTGATTATATGCAATTACCATTTCATTAGTAGCAAAAGGTATATTCCATTTCGCATAATTTGGAATTAAAATTTTATCTATCACTTTGTAATCAGCTGAAAGTAAGAGATCACATGGTTTTTTTAATTCTGATATTTTTCTTGCAGATTCAACACTACCTGAAGCTTCGGATAATATTTCAACATTAGGATGTAATATTTTAAACGAATCTGCCAGTTCTTTAAATGGGACAGTCAAACTCCCTGCATGAAAGACTATCAGTTTTCCTGAGATGCTATCAATTATTGCATCATCTGTATTTTCTTTTTTTGAATTATGATTACATGATATCATCAATACAATAGAAAATAATAAAATAAGATTTTTTTTCATTTGTTGATTTTTTATTATTATTTGTTTCATAGAATGCCTCTCTTAATAACATTCACAGTTTATTTGAATATCATTTTTTTGCTTAATTCGTTTAAATATTTTTTGCAAATATACACAATATGAATAATTTTGCAATTCCTTATCAAAATAATCATTTTTTTATTTTTCATTCAAATAAACTTTATACTTTTGCATCGAATTGAACAAATATACAATACGATTTATTGACAAAAATGAAAAATAGATTTACAATTTTAAGTTCAGTGGCTGTATTGACATTTACAAGTTTATTTATTTCCTGTACTAAGGAAAAAAATCAATCATTGCCTTTGTTAAGTTTAAAAACAGCATCTTCTTATACAGTTAACGAAAGTTATTTATCAAATCATCAGGTTAAATTTGGGATTATTGCCAAAGGTATAGATGCAAATATATGTAATTTAATCATAAAATGCAGTGGAAAAAACTTCTCAAAAACTATTATAGATGAGGGTTCAAATAAAGGAATACTTGAAATTGACAAGACATTTACCAATGTTTGGGGTGACTCATTGAAATGGACAATTACTGTAATGGATCATAACAGGAATTTTGCCACATTAAATCTTATTACTTTTGACACAAACAAAACGTATGCAGCAATTCATTCATATACTAATATTGAATTGGGTATGCAAAACAATACAAGTATTCCGCAATTGATGAATGCTGTAAGTGGTTCACTTTTTACTTTAACTCAGGGACTGCAAACTCCACAATCAGTGGATATTTTAGGATATTACTATCTTACAAGTGGAACACCTTCTTATACATTTTCTTCGGCAGGTGATGTTGATGCAACTTTATACTATCCGCAAATCAGTAGTTTTAATCCTAAAAACTATACCGATTGGGATTATGCAACTCAGCTTACAACATTAGCATTTGACAATTGCAATAATGATAGTTTATTAGTTGCTTCTTTTCATTCGGGAGCAGGATTTAGCAGTCGGAAATACAAATTTGCGGATGCAGCAAAAGTAATTCCGTTTAAAACTGCTGCCGGTAAAACAGGATTAATTAAAGTTATTTCTGTTACAGGTAATGAATCTGGTAAGATAGTATTCGATTTAAAAATTCAACAATAATTTTAATATTTAAACAAATTTATTCATTTCAAATCTAATTCAATATGAAAAAAACTTTACTTTTTATCACAATGTTTATTTTATCATTGTCAATTTATGCTCAGGATACTATCAGTGGTTTCTCATTTCCACTAAATGACACTACATCTAAACGTCCAAACTTTGGTTTACAAACCAATAAATCCTATGCAATTTTCAAAGAAGATACAGCAACCTCAGTTACTGATACAATTATGTTTACAAATGGAGTAACTACCGGAGACTATGCTGCAACAACCACAAAATGGAACAATGGTGCCAATAGGATATTTTGGAGCATAAAATTTAAAGCTCCTAATTATACTAATTTTAAAGTTTCTTCTAAACAAAGAAGCGGTGGTAACACTCCGGGACCAAAAAACTTTAAAATTCAATGGCGTTTAAGTGCAGGCACTTATGCTGATGTTCCTAATGGAGCAATTATCTGCGCAAATGACTGGACAACTGGTGTTGTTAATCAATTAGCTGTTCCTATTACAGCACAAGGAACATCTTCGATTTATATCAGATGGATTATGACATCAAATGACGATGCTAACGGTGGAACTGTTGCTGCAACTGGTATTTCTAAAATTGATGATATTATTATCACCGCAACCAGTTCAACGGGTGTTGAAGAAACAGTTTATACAAATGCTGTTAGTATATATCCAAATCCAAGCAATGGATTATTTAATGTTGAAGCCAGTGATGCTATCAATGAAATCATGGTTTATAATGCTTTAGGCAATTTAGTATATCATAGCAAACCTTCAGTTTTAAGCAGCAAGATTGATCTTAGTGAATACAAAGCAGGCTTTTATTTTGTGAAAGTAAGATATGATGATAGTTCTTATTACAATGCTAAAGTTATCGTTAGATAATTAAACAATTTACTTTAAATGACTAATTTTCAAGAATTTATTACTATTTACTTCTTATCATATCGTCAAAAGTAACTATTAAAAAAACAATCAATTACAATTTTCTATTTTGATTTTAACCTCATTTCCTTCTTTTTAATTAACAAAGAAGGAGATGAGTTTAAATAAAGCTATCCTAAAAAAGTAAAATTATGCTTTCCAAAATATTCAGATTATTTATTATTTGCATTTTATTTCCTTTTTCAGTTGTAACCGCACAAAAAGTTTCAGGTAAAGTGTTTGATAATGAGACAAACTTACCTTTAGTTGGAGCAAACATTGTAATTATTGAAACAGGAACAGGATGTACAACAGATGGCAATGGTGAATTTATATTAATGAATCATAAATCAGGAGACTATACTTTCACTGTTAGTTATGTTGGATATACCACAATAAAACAAAAACTCACTATAGAAACATCAAAAAACAAATTAATTAATTTTGTATTACAGCCTCAACTGATTGAGTCGAATCCTATAGTTATCTCTTCTACCAGAACCAAACAACATACCAATACAATTCCAGCCAGGGTTCAAAGTATTAATAAAACACAAATTGCATTCATAGCATCTCCTTCTTTAGATGCAAGTTTAAGTTATATCCCGGGTGTAAATATAAACAGGACTTTAGGAATTTTTGCAAATAAATCCATTGTAACTATGAGGGGATTAAGTGGAAAAGATCAATCAAGAACACTGGTTATGATTGACGGCGTCCCGATCAACAAAACTGATGGAGGTAGTGTAAACTGGAATTTATTTAACAAGGATTACGTAGAAAATATTGAAGTAACCAAAGGGCCTGTTTCGTCTTTATATGGAAGTAATGCTATGGGAGGAGCTATTAATATTATTACCCGCAAACCTACAAAAAAATTTGAAGGAAGTGCAGAATTATCTTACGGAACATTTAATACCAGAGCAATTAATATTAATGCTGGTGGAATAGCTTTTAATAAAAACAACAGAAGTTTTTACTGGATGTTATCAGGTTTCGGAACGAAAAGTGATGGATATATTGCTCAGACAGATATTAACATAACTCCTTATACTGTTAAATCTTACCTGAACGAAGGAGGCTCAAACATTAAATTAGGCTATAAAATCAATACTAAGCAGCAAATTGAAACAAATCTGACATATTATGATGATGAAAGAGGTGGTGGTGAAACTGTGTATGAAGAAAAAGGAAATTATACTCAACACCAAACCTTGCACTCCAGAACGTCTTATAAATATACTACAGAAAAAACAAACATTACTGCCAGCATTTTCTATTTAAGAGAAAATTACAAAGCTGTAAATGAATATATTAAAGATGGAACCTATACGCTGTATGATGTTGATTCCAAACGTACCGATGCAGGTATAAGTTTTTGCTTATCTTACAAATTCAATCCAAAAAATACACTGACTTCAGGTATTGATATAAAACAAGGGAATGTAGATGCTGCTGATATCTATTATTCTTCAACAGATAAAATTAATAACAAGGGGAAGATGAATTTTGCAGCTTTATTTCTTCAGGATGAATTTGAAGTAATAAAAGATAAGTTAAAAATTGTCGGAGGGCTTAGATTTGAAAATGCCAACTATTTTGATGGAGCATTTACAATCGAAACTCCATCCACAGCCAATGATTACATGAATATTTATCAGATACAGGAAATCCCAACAGCTGATTACAAAGCTATAAGTCCTAAATTATCATTGCTTTATACTATTAATACTAAATTAAAAACCTATGCATCCTATTCAATAGGTTTTCGCCCTCCTACTCTTGACGATATGTGCCGTTCAGGAAAAATCAAAGGTGGATTTAAAGTAGTTAATCCTTATTTAAAACCTGAAACTTTAAATAATTATGAATTAGGTTTAACTTTCATGAAAGAAAATTTACAAATCACTCCTTCTGTATATTATTCAACAGGTAATGACTTTATGTATTATGTTACTACCGGAGATTCAGTAAATCAAGGTTTTAAAGTAAGTCCGGTATTTCAATGCAGGAATATAAGTAAGGTCGAAATTTATGGTTTTGAATTAGGTATTAATTATCTTCTCAACACTCAGATTTCTTTATTTGCCAATTATGCTTACAGTCATTCACAAATCAAAGAATATCAATTACAAAATCCATTAACAGATTTAGATATTACCAATAAATTCTTAACAGATGTACCTAATCATTCATTTTCTTTAGGTTGTTTGTGGAAGAACAA
This sequence comes from Bacteroidales bacterium, assembly GCA_049315385.1. Lineage (GTDB taxonomy): Bacteria > Bacteroidota > Bacteroidia > Bacteroidales > JACABE01 > JACABE01. Next base: position 5,713 of record JBMOKG010000101.1, on the reverse strand, counting down.
AATCTTAAACACTTCTATTAACGCAAGATATATTGGAACTAAATGGGTAAATGACGCAAATATTCCCGATGATAAATATGGCTTAGATGCTAAATATCCGGCATATTTTCTTATAGATTTAACCCTTAGAAAGCAAATACTATCATTTATAGAAACAAGATTATCTATTGAAAATATATTTGATAAAATGATTTATGATAGTAAGAATTTAAAAGCTCCGGGAAGATTCATCACTTTTGGACTAAGCTTTAAATATTAAAATTTATCAATAAAATTTTCTCTCAACAAGAATATAATTTCAAAAACTAATTAGAAGAAAGAAACAATTACATTTTAATAAGCATCACTATTAAAAATTACTAATATCAAAGACCAATGAAAAAAAACCGTATTATTCTCTGTTTATTAATGTTATTATCAGCTACTAATTTTGCACAGGATATTTCAAATCCAAATTATAAATATATAGATACTATTGATGCTACCAATAATTTCTATGACAATGTTGAATCATACAGATTAGTTGCAAATGGGATTGAAGTAGCAGGAGAAGTTGAAAACCCTTCTTATGTTGATTTTGCAAAATTAAAGAAACATTCAGTTATTGTAAAAGAAACATTATTAAACGGTGATAAAGATAAGTTTGTTGGGGCTTACCGTTATGATGGTTACTCTCTTTTTGATATATTAAACACTTTCAAACTCAAGAAAAAAAATGCTGACATTTTTCATCCTATCATAGATGTTTATCTCGAAATTGAAAATTCAAAAGGTGAAAAAGTAGTGGTAAGTTGGGGTGAAGTTTACTATCCAAATTATCATCATGATATGATTATTGCCACTGATGTTGCAAGAATAGTTCCTTCTAAAACCAAAGACTTATGGCCATTGCCAACTGAAAGCAAATTAGTGATTACACATGATTTAATTACTGAAAGAAATATATCATCTCCAGTAAAAATTACAGTTAAAACTTTTCCATTGGATATTAAAGTTGTGAAAGATTTAAAACCTAATTACTCAGCTGTTATAAACCTTTTTAAAAACAATAAAATCGTGGGTAAAATAACTGAGAATCCTAAAGAATTCCAGAACGAAACACTACATACCATTTTTTACGGAAGAGGCAAAGGAATTCATAGTACAGATGCTTTTACAGGAATACAGTTAAAAAAACTAATTGGCAATTACAGCAAACAAAATCAATCAAATCTGAGAAATGCTTTAGTTGTTATTGCTGCCGTAGATGGTTACCGTGCAGTTTATACTTATAGTGAACTTATGAATCGTAACGATCAGCAGGAAGTGCTGTTGCTTAATGATGAAACCAGTAAAGAAAATGGGAAATTCAAGGTATTTCCTTCCTGTGACTTCTTTTCAGACAGAGCTGTAAAAGGAATAAATTCAATATATATTGTAGCGGAATAGGTTTAATTATTAAACATGAAATAAGAATATATAAAATTTATTCATATTAAAAGAGAATTAAAGACGCGTTCGGTAAATTAATACACTGTTAATCTATCGTTCCATAATTATAAATGTTGTTATTGTTATTATTCCTGACCTCCTTTTCTAAATTTGAAAAGGAGGTCGAATAATTTTAAGACTAATATTAATATTATAATTGAATAGTAATAAACAATCTTTTATACCATTAAAGTTAATACTAATTTATAAATCAGTTTGGTATATTAATTTCTGAAGAGAAAACAAATAAGACATTTAGAATTATCCCACAAATAAAACAAATGTCGTCTGAACAGATGAAGTGTTCAGACGACAAATATATAAGTACTTTAGAAGAAGAGTTGTATTAATTTTTAAACACTTTCATTGTTTTTACTTGAGCTATCTTTAAAATATAAACCCCTTTATGTAAATTATGTATATCAATAGTATTTGAGAATTCAGATATTTTACCTGACAAAATTCTTCTTCCAATCTGGTCAGTAATAACATAATCAGAACTAATATCATTGACAGAAGTAAAATTAATCGTTATACTATTATTTGCAGGATTTGGGAAGATATTTATTTCATTTTCAGAAGCATTTGTATTAATTCCTGATGAGCCACAACTGGTAGGCATAGCATCTGTACTCCAGCTTGGACTGTTATACATTGTGCCATTGTTATGGTTTGCCGTAAGATCAGTAACAGTATTACCACTACCTGCTTCAAAGTCCCAAAAAGCCACCAAACCTGTTTCTGTTCCCAGTGGAGGACAATTCATATATTGAAATACCTGTGCTGCAGATAAAGCTTTATTCCAGATTTCAACCTGATCGATTTTACCTGCAAACAAACGTCCACCCTGAGCTGTGTAAGGCACAGAACCAATATTCAGATTATAGGTTGATGGATTAATAGCACCTGAATAACTTAGTGAACCGGAAAGAACTCCATTTATATAAATTTTAAGGCTTGTGCCGTCAAATGTAGCTGCAACATGTGTCCATACATTTGTTGGCATCATCGTAGTAGAAACTACTTCTTTCCATGCTCCACCACCGGAACTAAAATTAAAAGAAAGTTTACCACTGGCTCCGCATCTCAATGAATAACCTGCTGAAGCATTACTCCAATCGTCCTTACCTACAATGTAATTATCCCATACATTGGTTCCATAAGAACTTGCTTTAATCCATGCTTCAATACTCAATGCAGTTGTAGGATTTAAAACAGCTTTGTTGGGAACACTGATAGAGTCATTAGTACCATCAAACAAAATTGACTTTGTATTTGTCTGAGCAAAAGAAAAAATTGCATAAGCAATAAATAAACATGAAAGTAGAATTTTTTTCATAATTCTTAATTTTTATATTTGTTCAATATGGTTTGAACAATTAAACCCGTTGTTTTAAAGTGGTTTTTGGACTCCACTATTATTAATTTCATCGCAAAAATAAGTAATATTTTGTACGCTAAAACAACAGTTTTTTAAAAAATACAAATATTTTTAATTCGATTTTAATACATCTTCTGATACTAAAAACTTTCAAAATAACTGATTAATTCTGCAGGCTAATTATTTTAAATATCATATGTTTAAATTTATAATTTTCCTGACTTAAGATTTATTCACCCGACGGGAACTTTATATCCGTCGGGTTTTATTGAAATACTATAAACCGAAATAAGCGATTGACCTGAGTATAATACTTTCAGCTTCTTTTCCTTTAAAGTTTATCTTCTTAACCCAATTATTACGTGAATCGTACTCATATTTATAATAATAGCTTATTTTACTGCCATTTGCTAAAATTTCAGTTTCTTCGATTACATTTTTTTTTTCATCGTATACATAATTGACTTTTTTCTCAAGTTTACCATCAGCTGTATACCGGCTGTTTTCAGTTTTATTACCTGCTTTATCATAGATATAGGTAAATTTCTTTTGCAAGTTTGTATCCGGAACAAAGCTCATATCCTGTATAAGGTTTCCTTTATCATCATAAATATAAATATATTTTTTTTCAGAAATACCCTCGTCATTATAACTATGATCTTCAATAAGATTGTTTTTATTATCATAAGTATAAGTGATTTTTCTGAGCAGTTTTCCTTCAGCATCATATTGATATTGCTCAGTCCTTAAAGCTGAACTATTATATTTATAAACGTATTTTTTATCAAGTTTATCTTCCTTATTGTATTTAAGATCTTCTATTTTATTACCTTGTCTGTTAAAAGTATTATAATAACTAAATTCAAGATTTGCAGGAAGTATTCCACCATCTTTAATAACTGCCTGATGTTGAAATTCACGAATGGTTTTAACGCTTCCATTTAGATTAAGTTTTTGAAGATCATTTTTTTGTGCATAAATATTGCTACATAAAAGAAATGTGATAATGAGGAATAATTTTTGTTTCATTTTAATATAATTGTGATTAATGATTACTTATAAAAATATTTTTAAAACATTTAAAATTTTCTTCAAATTTAAATCTTTTATAGCAAAACACAACTAAAGAATGATGAAATTCTTTTAAAAATTGAGAAAATGTATATTTATAATCACTATTGTCCGATAAACTTTTAATACAGAAATACAATTGAGATTTTTCACTTCGTTCAAAATGACAATCAATTATTTATATTTTTGGGTGGGGTATGAAAGCGGCTTCGCCGCTTTCATACCCCACTCTGCTAAAAAATAGTTGTAATAAGCTGTCATACTGAGCAAAGCGAAGAATCTGAAAATTTATGTCGGACGCTATTGATTTATAATCAATTTAATTTTCTTACTGATAAATCGTTGTAAGTAAAAATCAATCATTATCATCAATTTTTCTTTTTTTAAAAAAACAATTTAAAAGAATGAACGTTAATCTTAAGCTTATCAATAAGAAAGCTGAAAAGTTGAACTAATTGATTTGATTTGAATTATTCCTTTACAGATTTGATTTTGATGATTTAAAACCATTGAAATATAAAAACTAAAAAGATTAAACTTTTTCTAATATTCAATTTGGATAAAAAAACAGAAGTAAAAAATAAAAATGTAATACAATGAAATACAACGAACTTGGAAAAACCGGAATACTGGTTTCAGAACTCTGTCTGGGTGCAATGACATTCGGAGGAAAAGGTTATTGGCAGGCAATAGGACAATTACCACAGGATGAAGTAAACCAGATTATAAAAACATCTCTCGATAAAGGCATTAATTTTATAGATACAGCCAATGCCTATTCTGAAGGATTATCTGAAATAATGCTGGGAGAATCGCTGCAAAAATTGGGTGTCAACCGTCAGGAAGTCTTTATTGCTACCAAAGTAAGAATACGAATGGGTATCGGTGCCAATCAAATTGGATTATCAAGATTACATATCATGGATTCTGTAAACGACAGTCTTCAACGGCTTAAGCTTTCCCATATTGACCTTTTATATATCCACGGTGTAGATCCGATTACTCCACTGGAAGAAACGATGAGAGGACTCGAAGACGTGGTACGTTCCGGCAAAGTCAGATATATAGGAATCAGTAACCACCCTGCATGGATGGTTGTAAAAGCCAACAGCTATGCCGAAAATATGGGATGGACAAAATTTGTGGCTTCACAGAATTTTTATAGTATAGGTAGCCGTGATATTGAGCGGGAAATTATCCCAATGGCAATTCAGGAAAACATAAGTATCATGCCATGGAGTCCACTGGCAGGTGGTTTCTTTTCCGGAAAATTCAGCCGCAATAATGAAATCGCCGGTAACAGTCGCCGCGATACTTTTGATTTTCCTCCGCTAAACAAACAAAAAGCGTACGATGTTATAGATGTTCTTGAAGAAATAAGCAAAAAACTTACTATTCCGGTTGCAACCATCGCACTTGCATGGGTAATTCAGCAAAAAGGCATTACAAGTACCATTATCGGGGCAAAATCTCTGCACCAACTGAATCAGAATATTGATGCTGTTGATTTGAAACTTAACAATGAGGATTTAGAAAAGCTGAATACTATCAGTGCTTTAACACCTGAATATCCTGCCTGGATGATGAATCGTCAAATGCAGGACCGATGGCCACAATAAATTTTGCAATTGATATTGAATGTAAATATGATAAAAAAATGTAATGCCGGTAAATTGAATTTAGTTTTTTAAAACTGGATTATTTTAATGGCTATCTTAACTGCTGTTTATATATTTAGACAATGTGGTCAAAAATGGTGCAAAAAAAGCATTCATAAATCAATAGTATCAA
>JBMOKG010000207.1:0-2984 GCA_049315385.1 Bacteroidales bacterium | reverse complement strand
ATTCAACAAGAGTTACGCTAAGTGGTAAAGCTATTGAATATTATATGAATAAATAGTATATTATATTAATTTCAAATATGTATTACATTATAAATCAAGCTTTTGTAAAAAATAAAATTGAATGTTCTGAAAGGAATATATTTTTAAAATAAAAACGGGTAAGCTGAAAACCGAATAGAGTAAGCAATATTAAAACAATACTTTATATGAAAAACGTTTCAACAATTATCATTATTATTATGACAATTTCTCTATTCAGTTGCACGAATTTTTCTAAGACAGAATATTCAACTGCCGATATGAAAGTTTATTTAAAGGTAACTCCAAACACAACAGAATCGGAATTGAAAAAAATTTCTACAGAATTCAAAGAAAAAAGAAATATTGATGTGGATTATTCGAAATCAATTTTTTCTAGTAATGGAGAAATTAAGGATTTAGTTTTGAAAGTAAATACGAATGATGGATATTCTGGAGAAGCAAGTTGTACAAGTGCTAGTTTGAAAATTAAAAATTTCGGTTTTTTCAGAGACTATTCTAAGGAAGCAAAACAGAATTTCTTTATAGGAGCTTTGTAACAGAAAATTTTGAATGTACTAATAAAATTAGGTAAAATTAAATAAGTACTGCTATTAACATAGATAGAAGTACAATTAAATTCAATTTAATAAATATGAAAAAAATAAAAATAAAAATCATTTTTTTAGGTTCTATAATTTTAACTACTTTCTATTTAATGTCTTGCACACAGTTAAGTGAATCAGTAATTAATGAAAAAGTGGGTTTAAATGGTAGTTTTGAAGTAACAGAAAACGGATTACCAGTTAACTGGCTTTTTTATACAGAAAACACAACAAAATCAGGTGATTTTGAAATAATTACAGATACTATTGATTTTAAAGAAGGTAAGCAATCCTTAAAATTTAACATCAGAAGTTGTTCTAACAAAGGAGATAGATTTTCACCAGGAATAGCTTATGAAATGGAGGTAAAGCCTGACGAAACCTATAAAGTTAGTTTTTGGTTTAAAAATACTGGCTGTAAATTTTATTATAAAACAAGAGGGGTTAGTGCCAAAACTGGTGTAGAAATACCTATGCAGATTTCAACTGAGGTTGCAAATGATTGGAAATTAATAGAGAATACCTACACTATTCCGGCTCAAATGAATCGCTTAAGGTTTGAACTAAATGTTTTATCACCAGGAAATTTCTGGATAGATGATGTAAAAATTGAAAAAATTAATTAATAACTTAATAACTTGATTAATATAATGCTAAATAATGATTAGAAAAGGTTATCAATATCAACAGTGATTTAAAATACGGAAAACAATTTTAGTTTTCCGTATTTTATATAAACATTTATTGTTTTACTAATTTCAAAAAACTAACACTTTGGTTATCAGAAGTAAATTTTAAAATATATACACCAGAATTGTAATTAAATAAATCAATTATTCTATTACTTGCATTTAGTTCAATACAATCTAATCTTTTCCCAGAAATATTGAATATTTCCAATTGTTTTAATTTCAAATTATTTGAAGTATTATTTATTTCGAATTTATCCTTAGTTGGATTAGGAAAAACAATAACTTTATTTTCAAATGAAAATGAATTTGCTAACATAGATTGATTATTCCATAATTGACCATCCTTATCATATTTTATAACAAAACAATCGTTATTACCAATGCTTGAAAGATTTAATGGATTAGTTCCGAGAGGGTTTACATTGGCATTAGTACCATATAACTGACCTGTAATAATAGGGTTATTTTCCTGATCAACAATTAATCCTGCACAAATATTATTGGCAGTTGCTCCTGTACCTCCAAAACTAAATGCCCATTGTACAGTTCCACTATTTGTAAATTTGGCAAGAAATGCATCAGCAGTTGGTGAATTTGCTGTAATATTAATACCTGTGCCAAAACTTACAGTACCATTCATCCAACCTGCCAAATACACATTGTTTTCGCTGTCGAAACTTATACGATGACCACCATCACCTGTACCGCTGTTAAACCCATTTGCAAAACGTAAATTGCCAGTTGCATCAAAAGATGTAAGGAATAAGGCTGAATTTGTAACATTTACTGTTGTAGCAGATGGATTGAAATCAACACTACCTGTTCCGCTTAATCTGCCTGTGAAATAAGGATTCCCATTATGGTCGCATCGCAACGCACCCGGCGAAACAACTTCTGCAGCGGTGCCACCTATCTTTTTAACCCATAATAAAGTGCCATCGGCAGCATTGTATTTTGCAATAAATATATCTGTTAATCCACTACTTGTTAACGTTACAGGACTGCCATTTGGATTAAAATCAACATTGCTTCCCCTGAAATTACCGGCTACATATAAATTTCCACTGTTATCAAGATCGAAGGTAATATAGGCTTCGGTAAAAACACTCGTACATCCTGCGTTTATTGATACTACCCATTGATTAATTCCATTGGTATTGTATTTGGCAAAGAACAATCCGGCATTGGTATCGGGCAATATTTTATTTAAAGCTGTACCCAAAGGATTAAAATTCATAGTGCCGTGATAACCTCCACCAATATATAGATTGCCTGATGCTTCCACTGCAATATCCCATGCTCTTTCCTGAGTATTTGCAGCAGTATTTCCAAGCCCGAAAGCCCATAAATAGTTTCCGTTTTGGTCGTACTTTGCCGCAAAGCAATCTTCATTGCCCTGTGTGGCAATTGTTCCGCCTCCATTGGGATTAAAATCTGCATTCTGAGGACCAGCTTGTGTTGTACTTCCGAAATATCCGGTCATATAAATATTCTTTGCAGCATCGCATTCAACTCCATGCGGTGCTTCGGAAGTTGGAGTACCACCCATTGTTTTACCCCAGATAAGTTGCCCTGATTTAGAATATTTTGACAATATAATTTGTGTAGTTGCGCCAGAGGCAGTAAAATTTGTTGTCCCGTAAGGATTTATATTAATGGTGTTTTGAAA
>JBMOKG010000100.1:0-13580 GCA_049315385.1 Bacteroidales bacterium | reverse complement strand
TGCCGGAACTCCAGGTTCAAACAGATTACTTTTTTATGACGGAACAAATTCTGATTCTACAATCGCTGCCTACAAAACAAGGGTTGCTCCATTGGAATCTAACTCTTTTTCGGAACTTTCTCCATTTATAAATGTAATCAGTTCTCCTTATAATCTGCATTTAAATTCTTCAGTAGCCACTATGTGTGAAAGTGGAGGATTATCTGTAAGTATACCTGCAATTACAAGTGATTTTGATGGGGATGCCAGAAATATTACAACTCCTGATGTTGGCGCTGATGAAGGTAGTTTTACAAACATACAGCAACAGGATTTAACCGGACCAACAATAAGTTATACTCCGCTTCCCAATACGCTGATTACTACAGGTGTTACATTAACAGCAAATATATCGGATGCCAGTGGTGTACCTGCTTCAGGCACCGGACTCCCTACCCTTTACTGGAAAATAAACAGTGGTTCATATTTTGGTGTTACCGGAAGTTGGTCAACAAGTAATGCCTATACTTTTGCTTTTGGTAATGGGGTAGTTTCCGGTGATATTGTATCATATTATATAGTTGCTCAAGACAGTGTAAGTTCTCCCAATCTAAGTGCATTTCCGTTAACTGGTGCATCAGGATTTTCCTCATACCCACCTTTTTGTTCAGTACCCCCAACAAATCCAAATACATTTATTATTCAATTTACTTTAAGCGGAACATATACTGTTGGTTCCGGAGGTAGTTATTCCACAATCGAAGCAGCTATAACTTCACTAAATAATACTGGTATTGGAGTAGGTGGTGTAACTTTTAATGTTTTAGCAGGACATACTGAAACATTTTCCACTCCTACTGCTGGTATTTTGAATACTACAGGAAGTATTACCAAACCTATAATTTTCCAGAAGTCGGGAACAGGTGCTAATCCATTAATAACGGCTGCCACAGGAACAACCATAAACAGTGATGGTGTTATAAAAATAGCTGGTGGTGATTATATCACTTTTGATGGTATTGATGTTCAGGAGAATTCTTTGAATACAACTGATACCACACAAATGGAATGGGGATATGCAATTATAAAAGGAAGTAATATTTCACCAACTAATGGATGCCAGTTTGTAACAGTTAAAAACTGTTCAATTACACTAAATAAGACCAATGCAGCCACAGTTGGGATTTATTCAGGAAATCATGGAGCAATCGGAATATCCTCAATTTTTGTTGATTCAACTATTGGTGCTACTAATCACTGTAAAATTTCGGGAAACACAATTAGTAATGTGTATACTGGTATAAGCTTAAACGGTTTTGCAGCTTCAACAGATCTTTCATTATATGATTTGGATAATGAAATTTCAGGAAATTCAATTTCTAATTTCGGGGGGTTGTCATTTATTGCTTGTGGTATTACAACAATCTATAATGGGAATATCAATATCCTTAATAACAACATTACCGGAGGTACTGCAAATAACACTGTTTACGGCATTTATATAAACACAGCTAATAGTCAGAATATTACAATTAGCGGTAACAGGGTTTTTAATCTGAATACCAGCAATACTACAGATAATTCACATGTACCAATATATTGCAATGCAGGAAATATTGCAGCAAATAATACTGTGTTAGTATATAACAACCTACTTGAGAATGGTACTCATTATTCAACAGGTACAGGAAAAATTTATGCAATCAGAACAACATCAGCACCGACTAACCTAATTATCCGAAAAAATATTATCCGCAACAATTCATTACGTGGTTCAAGCTCAAGTTCTTTCTTTACAGGAATTTCTATTGAATCAAATGCTATAAACTGCAAAGTGGATTCTAATGAAATTTATGGAAACTCAATTGCAAGCAATTCTTCTGCCAGTTTCCCTTTTTATGGGATTTCAATTTTTGGTAATGTTTTAACGACGATTATGGAAGTAAATAGTAACAGTATTTATAATAATTCAATTAACCGTCCCACTAGTTCTGAAGCTTTTTATGGTATTAGTAACAATATTGCTTTACCCATAGAGAAGTATTCATACAATAGCCTTCATGATAACACCCATAATGGGAATGGAATTATGTATGGTATCTATTTGAATACAGCTACAGGAGCAAAATCCATTAATAACGATTCTATTTACAATTTTACAGGAAAATCAACAATATATGGAATTTATTCTACCTATGGAGACACGCTTGCGTGCTATAACAATGTTATATTTAACCTGCAAACCAGCATTACAACAGGAGGATGCTATGGTATCACATTACCTACAGGTATTAATGCAGCTAATATTTATAATAATTTTATTTATGGATTAAAAGCTCCATCTGCATCTAATGCTGATGCTATCAGGGCTATTAACATTACAAATACAACAGCTTTATCAAATATTGCTATTTATTACAATACTATTTATTTAAATGCTATTTCTTCAGGTGCAAATTTTGGCACTTCTGGTATTTATCATACAGCAAGCGCAACTTCAACTACTTCAAGTTTGGATTTGCGAAATAATATTATTGTAAATAATTCCACAGCAAATGGTACAGGTTTGAATGTTGTATATCGAAGATCAAGCAATTTTTTTTCTAATTTTAGTGCATTTTCAAATAACAATTTGTTTTATGCAGGAATACCAAGCTCTAAGAACTTAATATTTTATGATGGAACAAATAGTGATCAATTAATTACTTCATATCAAACAAGAGTAAGTCCAAGAGAAAGTGTATCTGTAACTGAAATGCCTCCATTTATCAATACTGCTTTTTTGCCTTATAATCTTCATTTAGATTTCAATATAAATACTCAGGCTGAAAGTGGTGGTCAAAAAATCACATCTCCGGCTATTACAAACGATTTTGATGGTGATATCCGTTGGGGGGAAACTACTTATGCTGGAACTGGAACTTCTACTGATATTGGTGCTGATGAAATCGAATTTATTATGCCTCCTAATGATGCAGGAATGACATTAATAACAGAGCCTTCTAATCCAACAACTGCTGGTATTCATAATGTAAAGGCAAAACTTAGAAACTTTGGAGCAAATACGCTTACTAATGTTAATATTCAATGGTCAGTGAATGGTGTTTTACAGACTCCTTTTCCCTGGACAGGGAATCTTGTTTCAGGAGATACGATTACTTCATTACTGGGAAACTATAATTTTGCAGGAGGTTCAAGTACAATAATTAAAACATGGACAAATTTACCAAATGGTTTAGTTGATGGGTACATTAATAACGATACTACTAAGATGGAAATAGTAGTTTGTTCCGGCCCACTATCAGGGATTTATACGATAGGAGGAACTGCAGCCAATTATTCAACAATTAATATAGCATTACAATCATTATATTATTGTGGTGTAAGCGGACCGGTTATCTTTAATATTTACCAAGGAACTTATAATGAACAATTGGTGATAGATACTATTTTCGGAGCTTCAGAAGTAAATACCATAACATTTAAATCAGCAAATAATGATAGTAATAGTGTAATTATCAGTTATTCTCCTTCGTCATCAAATGCAAATTATGTTGTGAAGTTAAATGGTACTGATTATATCAGGTTTAAACATCTTTCAATTGTAAATACTTCACAAAATGGTATGGGACGAGTTATTGAACTGATCAATAAAGCAAATTTTAATGAATTTTCAAACAACGTAATTCAGACAGCACTATCAACATTATCTACTTCAGCAGGTATTTATTCATATAATACAACAGATGATCATAATCTTATTTCAAACAACCTGATTACAGGAGGTTATTATGGAATTTATCTTTATGGTCTTGGTACAGGCTCTAAAGAAAAAGGGAACTTCATAACAAATAATATCATTAAAGATTTTTTTTACTATGGCTTGTATTTATATTATCAGGACAGTATAACGGCAATAGGGAATATGATTTCAAATGTTACCAATTCAGCTAATGTTACTGCTCTGTATTCTTATTACAGTGATAATATTAATTATCAAAAAAATAAGATTCATCTCAACAATACAGGAACAACCTATGCAATGTATATCTATTACAATAACAATGCTGGTGGTAATGGATTAATAGCCAATAATTTCATAAGTGAATCTTTGGGTACGGGAACTGTGTGTGGTGTTTACAATTATTATTCAATGAATATTAAATATTACTATAATTCATTAAATATTACAGCAGGTAATGCATCTAGTTATGCGTTTTATACCAACAATGGTTCAAATAATGAATTAAAAAACAATAGTTTTGTAAATACGGGAAGTGGATATGCTATTTACGCAGCTTCCACTGCTTCCATCAGTTCAAGTAATTATAATAATTTATATGTAACAGGAACTAACCTTGGATATTGGGGGAGTGCAATCTCTACACTTACAGCATGGCAAGCAGCGAGTGGTAAAGATGCAAACTCAATGTCGACAGATCCTGATTATTTATCAACTACTGATTTACACGTATATACCTCTTCATTGAATAATTTAGGCACTTCCTTAACTGAAGTTACAAACGATATTGATGGTCAGCCTAGAAGTACAACTACTCCCGATATTGGAGCTGATGAATTTGCCCCACTGCCCATTGATTTAGGAGTAACTGCCATTTATGATCCACAAATACTTTATTCACAGGCTGGCGTTAATATTCCTATAAAAGTGAAGATTAAAAACTTTGGAGCTGATAGTGTTGCCAATTTTAATGTAATTTGCAAAATCGGGAATGCATCTCCTTTTATAAAAGTGTATACTTCATATCTGCATGCAAACCAGACAGATTCTATGACTTTTGCAAACCAGACTATACTTGCAGGTTCATTTGAAATATCAACATACATTTCATTAGCAACCGACGGTAATCATCAGAATGATACAGCTAAAATAGATTATTTTGGAGTTCCGATTAAATCAGTTCCATATGCTGAAAACTTTGACAATACTGTTGAAGAATGGTTTACAACAGCTACAGGTTCTATTTGGGAAAAAGGAGTTCCTACGGCATCTATAATTAATTCAGCTCACAGTAACCCGAATGTATGGGCCACTAAACTGAACGGTAATTACCCCAATGGCAATACAAGTATTTTATATTCTCCGATATTTAACAATGCAGTATTCAAGGTAGATACATTAACATTCTGGCATTGGGTAGATGCTGAAAGCAATAAAGATGGAGGGTATATTGAATACAAGAACAATATGGATGGTTGGGATATACTTGGTCATATTGCACCAGATACAAATTCAAATAATTGGTACAATGGTACAACCCTAAATAGATGGACAGGAACAGGAGCCGGCTGGCAACAATCTAAATATAAGATCAGTAAATTAATAAATATCAGCAATACTATACAGTTTAGGTTTGTATTTAACTCAGATGCAACAAATAATAATTATAATGGTTGGGCTATTGATGACTTTGCTTTAACATTAGCTCCGATTCCTTTTGACGCAGGCATAATTGCCATAAATTCACCTAGTGCTTCTTCAATTGTTGGTGATATCGTAACTGTAAGTGTTACTGTTAAAAACTTTGGAACAGATATACTGACCACTATTCCTGTAAATTATCAGATAGGCAGTGGTAATGTACAAACTGGTACGTTGTTAAGTCCACTAAATCCAGGGGATACAGCAAACTATACATTTACACAACCCTATCAGGTTACAAATATTAATTATTTAATCTGTGCTTATACTTCTGTTACAAGTGATATCTATATACAAAACAACCAATACTGTAAAACAGTAGTTGTGAATTCTGCTGCAAAAGACGTAGGAATCACAGAAATAATTGAGCCAGGAACATATGCAACGCAAGGAACTTCATCTATTAAAGTAGTAATTAAAAACTTCGGTGCTAGCACACAAACTTCAATACCTATATCTTATCAAAGGAATACTTTAACTCCGATAGATGCAATATGGACAGGAAGTTTAGCTAGTGGTGATACAGTACAATATTCCTTTCCGAATCCTATGAACGTACCATCTGGTTCATCATTCAGCTTTTGTGTATTTACACGATTGGCAAATGATGCTTATAAGTACAATGATACTATTTGTAAATCAGTATTAATAGGAAATACAATAACTGTAAATGATAAAAGTGTATTTTGGCTTGGTCAGAATAGACCGAACCCAACAACAGGATTAACAAATATTGAGTGCAGTTTGCCTTATGCTGGTGAACTGAAATTTGCAATGACGAATCTTTATGGTCAGAAAATATATACCTTTAATCAGCAAATGGATGAAGGGAAACATTTAATCACTTTAAATGTAAATGATTTATCAGCAGGTGTTTATTATTATATCATTGAACTCCATGGCAGACGTCTTATGAAGAAAATGATTATTTACAAATAAATCAAAATGATTTTAATTTGTTTGAGCCTAAGCAGCGGTTGAAAGAATACGCTATAAATATTATTTCTAGGCTATTTTTTCGCTTTTGGAAATTATGAGCTTTCTTTATACTGATTTAATCTTATCTTTATACATTTTATAGAATCCTTGTTTTACATAGGTTTTGCTAAAATTTTAACTTTACCATTTAAACAAATAAATGTAAATTCAGAACTCCTGACATCTCGCATTATAAAAGTGCGGCAAATATCAGATCAAGGTCAATTGAAAAATAATAAAAGTTAATATCCGGATATTACTGCGATATTATTTGTTCTATTAGTCAGTATGTTAAGCTATCGCAAATATGCCTGTTAATTTAATTAAACCACAATATCCGCTGTTTTATTATGCGATAATTTAACTGTAAATACTACATTAATAAACAGGGGTCAGGAGTTCTGAAATTATCGATTGAACTATTTTATTAATCAGTTTGATATAGTATATCTTTTGAGAATGAATGTAATGCAGTAAAAAAATAAAACATTATCAAACCTGAGATTTAGAACCTTTAGATTTGCGGTTTATTTTTAAAAAAATTGTTTTTAAAATTGACCTAAATAAAAAATGAAGCACTTGATTAGTGGATTGAGGAATACAACTTTATTTTCGAATTCTATTTTAATTTTCAAATTTGCTTGAAATCTGCCTAACAGTATACAAAGTAGCCATTAAACCTATAGTAAAAACAATTGCAGTTACTTTCACAAAATCCAAAAATTGTAATTGAACAGGATAATATTTAACAATAAAACTTGCGCTTCCTTCAAGGGCTATAATCCCAAAATGCTGTTGTATCCAACAGATAATCCCACCGAGTATCATACCAATAAATGCACCTGACAATGAAATCATAAGTCCTTCAACTATAAAAATACTACTAATCAATGGATTAGATGCACCTAGACTTTTCAAAATAACAATATCTTTCTTTTTTTCAATGATAAGCATCGATAATGAACCCACGATATTAAAGGCAGCAATTAACAAAATAAATGATAAAATCAGTATTCCTGCAAATTTTTCGGTTTTAATAATTTTATAAAACATCTCCTCCTGTTGAAACCTGTTCTTTACAGCAAATTGATTTCCTATCAATTTGCTAACTTCTTGCTGCACTTTATCAGTATTGCTTCCTGGTTTTAAACTCATTTCAATGGAAGTAACTTCTGAAGTATAATCCAGCATCTTTCTCGCAAACCTTAGCGGAACAATAACGATCTTAGTATCAAAATCCTGCTGAATAGAAAAGGCACCAGAAGGTGTAATAAGCTCGTTGTTAAAAACTTCTGTCGGATCAATGGACATTGATTTGCCACGTTTAGGAATATAAACAGAAACAGAAGTTGCAAAATCATTTGACTGAATTCCCAACATATCATAAACTCCGTAACCCAAAACCATAAAATTCACATTACCTTTTTGTAGTATAAAATGACCTTCTACAATACTACTATCCACTTTGCTTACTTTAGGAAACTTTTCATCAACGCCTTTAATCTGTACTATCTGCTGTTTGTTTTTATAACGCAGCAATGCGTTTTCTTCAACAATTTCACAATAATTGGCAACACCTTCTATATCCGATAATTGCTGAACAGGAAATAAATTCATTTGAAATGTTTTTCCATGTCTGGCCTCTATTTTTAAATCAGGATCGAATGAATTATACATCTTTGAAATCAAAACTTCAAGTCCGTTAAAAACAGATAATACAACAATGAGAGCCATGGTACCAATAGTAACACCGGCAATTGAAATCCCGGATAATATATTGATTAGATTATGAGATTTCTTTGAAAAAATATATCGTTTTGCGATGTAGAAAGCTAGCTTCAAATAATTGAATTTAGGTATATTACAAAACTATTTTAATAATTTTTCAATATTCTCGATATAATCCAATGAATCATCGAGAAAAAACTCAAGTGAAGGAACTACTCTGAGCTGTTTGCCAACTTTATGTGCTAAATCGAAGCGAATTTCATTCTTTTTTGACTTAATCAATGGCAAAATTTCATTTTTGTCTTTAGTGGCAAAAATACTAAGTGCAACTTTTGCGATTGATAAATCCGGACTAATCCTTACTCCGGTGACTGTAATCATTGCATTTTTAAAATGCTCTCTTGAAAGATGTTGAAAAATTTCACTTAAATCTTTCTGTATCAGACGCGATATTTTATTTTGACGTGTTGTTTCCATAGTTTACAAAATTATAATAATTTATTTAATAACGTTGCATCAATTATTATTGTTTTACTTCCTCAGTAAAAAGGTTTTATTCTATCTTTGCATCTACAAACGAATCATTTCAAAATGACCATCAAAAATAGTATCTCACAACATAATTACAAGTTTACCGCTTACAAACAAAATATATACAGATGAAGGATTTGTTAAGGGTATTCAAATATATAAGGCCTTATGGGAAGTATGCGGTATTGAATATTTTATTCAACATTCTTTTTATATTGTTTTCTTTCCTTAACTTTACTTTGCTAATCCCAACGCTGAATGTATTTTTTGAAATTACTAAACCTATTACTCATCCTCCTGCATTATCATTAAACAGCCAGTCCATTCTTGACAATCTTAACTATCTGATTGGAGATTTAACCAAAGCTTACAATAAATTCTATGTTTTAATATTTATTTCCCTCTTATTCGTTGCATTTTCTTTTTTAAATAACTTATTCAGGTATTTAGGCATGTATTTTTTGGCACCTATCCGCAATGGTATGGTTCGTGATTTGAGGAATGATATTTTCAATAAACTATTAATACTTCCCATTTCATTTTATTCTGATCAGAAAAAAGGCGATCTCATGTCGAGGATGACCTCTGATATTAATGAAATAGAATGGTCGGTTGTAAGTACACTACAGATGATAATTAAAGATCCTCTGACTGTGATTTTCTTTTTGATTGTATTATTATCAATTAGTCCGCAATTAGTTGCAATATCGCTCATTACATTAATCCCTGCCGGGTTTTTAATTGGTAAAATAGGAAAAAGTTTAAAACGGAATTCCGAAAAAGGACAACGGCAATTGGGCGTTGTAGTATCAACCACAGAAGAATCGATTACCGGATTACGTATCATCAAAGCTTTCAATGCTATAGAATATGCTCACGATAAATTTAAAAAAATAAATCATGTATATACAAAAATCATGATTAAAATTTACCGTCGTAAAGATTTAGCAGCTCCCTTAACTGAAACGCTTGCAATTATTGGTTTACTTGTCGTAATTTGGTATGGAGGCAATCTTGTATTAACAAAAAAACTAGATCCCGGTGTTTTTCTCTTTTTTGTAATCATATTTAGCAGGATGATACCACCGGCACAATCCTTTATCACTTCTTTTTATAACCTGCAAAGAGGTGCTGCTGCTGCAGGCAGAATATTTGAAATAATTGATGCAGAAGAAATAATTGAAGAGAAGCCAGATGCAATAGTCAAAAAAACATTTTTACAAAGTATTGAATATAGAAATACAAGTTTTCAGTATAATATTGATCATAAACGCATTAAAATACTTGATTCTATAAATCTTACGATAGAAAAAGGGAAAATGATAGCTGTTGTTGGTCCGTCGGGAAGTGGAAAATCTACATTGGTCGATTTATTACCAAGATTTTATGATTGTACTGAAGGTGAAATATTGATAGATAGTATTCCTGTTAAAGATATTATTATTTCTGATGTCAGGGATTTAATCGGAATAGTATCTCAGGAAACGGTGCTTTTTAATGACAGTATTCTAAACAATATTGCATTTGGAATGAAGAATATTAGTGAAGCAGATGTTATTGCTGCCAGCAAAATTGCAAATGCTCATGAATTTATTTCAGAAATGGAAAATGGATATAATACCAATATTGGTGATCGTGGTGCAAACTTATCAGGAGGTCAGCGCCAAAGAATTAGTATTGCAAGAGCAGTTTTAAAAAATCCTCCCATCATGATATTGGATGAAGCTACCTCAGCACTTGATACTGAATCGGAAAGATATGTTCAGGAAGCTCTAACGAAGCTTATGAAAAACAGAACTTCCATTGTAATTGCCCATAGACTTTCTACTATCAAAAATGCTGATGAAATCATTGTGATAGATAATGGAAAAATTGTTGAAAGGGGTAAACACCAAACATTGATTGAAATGAATGGACTTTATAATAACCTTATTAAACTACAATCGTTTTCAGATTAAATATACATGGAAAATATTCTCAAAATAAAATCACTTGCATCAGTTTATCATGCAGAGTTTGTTAAAGTCAGAAGAAAAATACATAGCTGTCCAGAACTTGGATTTGAAGAATACCAAACCTCAGCATTGATTGCTAAAAAGCTTACTGAAATAGGAATTTCTTTTCAAACTGGTATTGCAAAAACTGGTATTGTTGCGACAATTGAAGGAAAAAATCCGACAAAAAAGACTATTGCCTTACGCGCAGATATGGATGCCCTTCCAATTGAGGAGATGAATAACTGTGATTATAGGTCTGTAAACAAAGGTAAAATGCATGCCTGTGGACACGATGCACATATCGCCTGTCTGCTGGGAGCTTCAAAAATATTATACGAGTTTAGAGATAAATTCGAGGGTAGTATCCGACTCATTTTCCAACCTTCCGAAGAAAAATTTCCGGGAGGGGCATTAGCCATGATTAATGAAGGAGTCCTTGAAAATCCGGTTCCTGAATTTATTATCGGTCAACATGTTCTTCCTACTTTAGACAGTGGCAAAATGGGTTTACGTAGCGGAAAATACATGGCGTCAACAGATGAAATCTATTTAACTGTAAAAGGAAAAGGTGGTCATGCTGCTACACCTGAATTAAATATCAATCCTCTTATTATTGCTTCTCATATTCTGATTGCATTACAAGAGATTACCATTCAGAATTCAATTCCATCATCACCTACAGTACTTTCATTTGGAAGAATCGAAGGTAACGGAAGAACCAATATTATTCCCGACGAAGTTAAGATTGACGGTACTTTAAGATGTTTTGATGAAAAATGGCGGGCAGAAGCTCATCAGAAAATAACAGATATAGCAGAATCTATCGCTAAGAAAGCAGGAGGAAGCTGCGAAGTGTTTATAGATAAAGGTTATCCTTTCTTAGTAAATAATACAAAACTGACTGAAACTGTTAAAAATCTTGCAATCGAATATTTGGGGAGGGAAAATGTGGTAGATTTAGAGATGCGGCTGACGGCAGAAGATTTCGCCTATTATTCCCAAAAGATTCCAGCATGTTTTTACAGGCTTGGGATTCGTAATGAAACCAAAGGCATCATTTCCAATTTGCATACGAATACATTTGATATTGATGAGGATGCCATAGAAACAGGTATGGGATTAATAGCCTGGATGACTTTAGGTCAGCTTAAATAAAAAAACCGGAATAAATCCGGTCTTTTTATTATAATTTTATCTCATCATTATTTTTATTAAAAAAATGATATTCAAGGAAATGATAAGCTGTTAATGGTTTAACTTTTATCCACTTTTTATATTTAAATAACCATCTCATCTGGAAGGAATTAAATCCTCTTGTGAGATAAGCATAAATATATGGATTGGTTGCAATAGTTAATTGACTTTCATTCTGTTCGTTAATTAAATACCTGACATTGTTTTCAATTTCATCAATAAAAAGCATGCTGGGTTTAATTTTACCACTACCATCACAGGCAGGACATTTTTCGAGGACTTCCACATTCATTTCAGGACGAACTCGTTGACGTGTAATTTGTACTAATCCAAATTTACTTGGAGGTAAAATAGTATGTTTGGTACTATCTTTTGCCATTTCCTCTGTAAGAACCTGAAATAACTTTCTTCGGTTGGTAGCTTCATGCAAATCAATAAAATCTACGACGATAATACCGCCCATATCCCTCAGCCTTAATTGACGGGCAATTTCAATTGCAGCTTCCAGATTAACTTCCAATGCATTGGCTTCCTGGTTTTTGTCAGTATTCAAACGATGTCCGCTATTTACATCAATTACATGCATAGCTTCTGTATGTTCTACAATCAGATAAACACCACTTTTGATACTTACTATTTTGCCAAATGAAGATTTTATTTGTTTATCAATTCCATAATGCTCAAAAATAGGCACTTTACTTTTGTAAAGCTTAATAATATCAGCTTTTTCGGGAGCAATGGTAAGAATATAGTTTTTGATTTCTTCAGCCAATACAGAGTCATTTATCATAACACTGTTAAAATCCTTATTTAATAAATCTCTTAAGATAGCAGAAGTCCTGTCAAGTTCGCTAAGCATTTTCATTGGAGGTTTCGCATCATCAAATTTATCCATGATGGAAGTCCATTTACTTACCAGATTGCGTAAATCTGCATCCAGTTCAGCTACGTTTTTATTTTCGGCAACTGTACGTATGATTACACCAAAATTTTTGGGTTTTATGCTTTGGATGAGTCTTTTGAGACGATTGCGTTCTTCCTGACTCTTAATTTTTTGAGAAATAGAGATTCTGTTAGAAAAAGGTACCAAAACAAGGTATCTTCCAGGAAAAGATATTTCTGAAGAAATTCTTGGCCCTTTTGTTGAAATAGGTTCTTTTGCTATCTGAACCAAAATTGTTTGGTTAGATTTTAAGACATTGGTAATTTTACCTGTTTTTTCTATATCCGGTTCAATAACAAAGGTTTCCATGTTCACCTTTTCATTGGCAGATTGAGAAATTTTAATAAATTTAATTAATGAATTGAGTTGTGGTCCTAAATCAAGATAATGTAAAAAAGCATCTTTTTCATATCCAACATCAACAAATGCTGCATTTAAACCAGGCATAATTTTTTTCACCCTGCCTAAATAAATATCTCCAACAGTATGATTGTTGTTTTTTTTCTCTTTATTTAACTCAACTAGTTGTTTTTCTTCGAGTAACGCTATTTCAACATCATTGGTTCTCGAATCTATGATTAATTCCTTATTCACTCTTTATAGTATATTTAGCTCTTGAAGTTAATATACTTTCAATATTAACTTTAGGAATCACAATGGAAATGTGACTATATAAAAAATTAATTACATGACGACACAAATGTGTCATCATGTAATTAAAAAAACAAAATTAAAAAAGTTATTTCTTTTTATGCCTGTTTTTTCTCAAATGTTTCTTACGTTTGTG
>JBMOKG010000206.1:0-3072 GCA_049315385.1 Bacteroidales bacterium | reverse complement strand
GTTGATTATAATCAATTGACTATCTTTGATTTATAACCGGACACTAGTGATATATTCTGAGGTTTTAAATAGTTTTAAATATTTAGGTTCATTTAAAGGAATTAATTTTGAAAGTTCATGATAGAGTAATTGCATTTGAGTTTCCATCAGGTATGTAGGCATTCCACGCATAGCTAAAAAATTCGCAAGCCAGTTCACTTGATTTATCGTTTCTTCGTCTGTAAGCTCACACAATGATACAAGCCAAACAGTATCACTTGCTGCAAATCGTCTTCCTCTTTCGCCAAAACGTTTTTTATAATAGGGGAATTCGTTCCAGCAATAATTTGCAGCTGTGATGGCTGCTTTAATTTCCAGTGGATTAGTTGGAATTGGAAAATTTCCTGCTTCAGGATTTATGGAAGTAATATGATTCCCAAGCTTCATTTCATCAATAGGATAGAGTGACTCATAGATCTTAATTAAATCGTAAAAAATTTCATTTGAAGCAGAAATTACATCATCTTTTTGTTGATTATCAATAATATTAGTATTTATTTTGCTGAGGAAACTATCCCAAAAAATAGTAAAATCTTCATTAATAGCTGATAAATAATTTATAGCATTATCGTTTTGAAAGTTAAACGTTTCGGAAATATGATTATTCAACATTTCCCCTCCAATTAAAGATACTTCCAGTGTATATATAAATCCTAAAAGTTTATATGGGTTTGATATACTATTAATTAATACATTATCTGCAAGTTGCAGCGCTATGTTAACTGCTGGTATAATATCTTTTGTCTTATTTGCATTTAAATTTTCTAAATCAGCAAGAATTAATGGTAATCTAGGTGAATAATTTTCCAGAAAATTTTTAATTTCCTGATTTTCGATCATAGAAAATTGATTTTCAAGTGTTCCGTAGATAATTGCCAATGCACGCAAATGCCCAACATAACTTATTATCTGGATATCATTCTTTTTAAGATTACTAATATATGGTATTCTGTGCACTTTATTATGAAGTTCAATTGTATGTTCCTTCAATAGTTGATGAAGTGTATTTTGCTGCTTAG
The DNA here is from genome assembly GCA_049315385.1 of Bacteroidales bacterium. Taxonomy (GTDB): domain Bacteria; phylum Bacteroidota; class Bacteroidia; order Bacteroidales; family JACABE01; genus JACABE01. The sequence goes on along the minus strand of JBMOKG010000206.1, from coordinate 2,014 downwards.
GGTTCATATATAATTTTAAATAATTTTTTCAATAAAAAATTCAGTACTACTTAAGTCGGGTTGATAAAATACTTTATCATATTTTAACAGTTTATATTGGCTTCCATTTCTAAATGACTGTCCTCCAATCAAAATCATCTGACCTGGCAATTCACTATTAATCCTCTGTATCATCATTTCGAGAACAGGGAAATTGAAAGAGAGACTTAATGACAAGGCAATTATATCAGGTTGAATCGTTTTCGCAAAAGATATCAGTTCTGTAGTTGAAGTATTTGCGCCTAGGAAATAAGAATTCCATCCATTGAGTTCAAATATATCATTAATCATCTTTAACCCTATCTGATGAAATTCATTTTCAACACATGCTACAATTACCGTTTTTGCTATTTTTAGTGTATTGTTAATTTTAGAATATTGCTCATTTAAAATAGCTTCCACAATAGCTGAAGCTAAGTGTTCGGTTGCAACACTAATTTTATTTTTTTCCCAAAGCTCTCCAATATCATAAAGTGCATTTCTAATAATAATCTCATAAAGTGCTTTTATTGAATTATTTTCATCCATATATTTCTGTGCAATCTCAGAACTCATTTTACGATTGCCGGAAATCAAAGCATTTAGAAATTCCAAATGAGGATATTGAACTAAATTACTATCCATAGGTTTTTTTACTGTTAGGTTATTGAGTTATTAGGTTATTAGGTTATTAAATTATTGAATTATTTAGTTATTAGAGTTTCAGGCAGCAAACTAATTTGAATTTTATGTATTTCCCAATGTAAAATAGAAACAACTTCCCGTTCCTTCTTCACTTTCCACCCATAATTTCCCTCCTTGCTTTTCAACAAATTCCTTACAAAGTATTAAGCCCAAACCTGAGCCTAATTCACCTTCAGTTCCTTTACGACTTGAATTTACATCCAGGCTAAAAAGACTAGCTATTCGATCTTCTTTAATTCCAATACCGGTATCTTTTATTGAAACCTCAACAGTGTTATCTGAAACTATTTTTGCAGCAATATTAATATTTCCTCCTAATGGAGTAAATTTCACTGCATTCGAGAACAGATTTCGAATGATAGTTTGAAGCATATTATTATCTCCAACTATTTTTAAATCATTATCAATTTGATATGACATCTTTATATCTTTCTTTTCAGCAGCGTCCAATAGCATTTCAATACTTTCTTTTACGACAATATGTAAATCGAGAATTTCAGGATTAAATGGAATAATTCCCTGTTGTATTTGTGACCATTCCAGTAAGTTTTCGAGCAATCGGAAAAGATTGGTAGCAGATTTTCGCATACTGTCAGCAAACTTTTGTAACTGTTCCATAGTCAAACTTGGTAACTCTTCAGCCATAATCTGAGTTAAACCCAGAAAACTATTAAACGGACTCCTTAAATCGTGAGAAATAATAGAAAAGAATTTATCTTTTTCTGAAATAAGTTTTTGAAGATCTGAATTTTGTTTTTTTATTTCCTGCTCAGCATGTTTTCGCTTTGTAACATCCCTTACTACACCACCAATACCAGTTTTGCAATTTTTCAATCTAACTGGAAATTTATGTGTTTCATAGATACAGCCTTTTACATTTTCCTCCTGAACAATTATTCTATTTTCATAAATAACCCTTTTATCAGAATCTAAACAGTAGTTTGCAGATTCATGGTCCATCAATTCAAAATCTGTTTTACCCAAAATAAAATCTTCCTCTTTCCCGAAAAAATCAATAGCTGCTTTATTAACAACCTGATACCGCATATTTTCATCTTTTAAAAATGTGATATCATCCGTTGAGTTAATGAAAGTATGGTAACGCTCTTCGCTTTCTTTAATTAATTCTACAGCAAGTTTGTATTCAGTAATATCAATATTTACTCCTTTTAACTTTTGAAGTTTCTCATTTTTAAAACAGGGTATTATATTGTTTTGCAACCATTTATATGTTCCGTCAGCTAACAATATTCTTAATTCAATCGTCACAGGATGTTTATATTTAATAATA
>JBMOKG010000205.1:0-3078 GCA_049315385.1 Bacteroidales bacterium | reverse complement strand
AAGGTTAACTATTTTATCGTTTTTTCTTTAGTTAACCTTAAATCCGCAAGGATAACATTAACAACCTGATAGTCATCAGATGACTTAAAACAAAGTATTTTATATAAATATTTTTATTTCAATTAGTCATCTGATGACTTGCGAATATTAGGTTAAACTTAAATAGGAAGATAACTTCACTAAATCAGCTAATAACTGGTAGGGCTGCCCACGCAATTACCACACGTTTTTATTTATTAATTTAACAACATTTGTAATTTTAATACACGTTAATATCTGATTTACTATAAATTACCATCTAAGTATTCTGCAATACATTCATAAATTAAATCATTTTCAAAATCATTTTCACAATAATATTCAAAATCATCAATTTCATAATTTTCACAAATACAATATCCTATATATAATCTATTTGAATAATTTTCATGATATTTAAGGATAACTTGCCACACATTAAAATTAAAAAATGGATCAACAATAATATCAAAAAAATAATCAAATAAATCATCTTCAAGTTTTTTATTTAAATATTCTTCATATTTTTCTTCTTCTTCTTCTTCAAAAGCAAGGTTAAAACGTTTATCATCTTCTAAGTCATCATCTAAGTCATATAATACTTCTTCAAATTTTTTATAATATTCTAATCCATCTAAAGATTGATAATCATAAGAGCTGTCGGTTTTTAAGTTTACATTTTTTTTTGTCATTTTTTTATTTTTTTAAATTGCTGGAAACATTTCCATCTGAAGATATATATCAGTTTAAAAAGCAGGATTAATTTTATTTTCAAAAAGTTACTAACAATGTTTAAAGTTATTAACAATTCAACAGCCGCACCACCGACATCACCCACAAACAGGCAAAATCACCCGCCCTTCTAACCCGCATGATCGTATCAGGGACACATTTCACTATATTAGAATGATGTCCCGCAGATCATGTATCAATACAACTGCTGCATCATTACCATCTACAGCTAGTAATATATGCTAAGGGTGGGCAACTTATCATTCCAGGAACCAACCATAATTTTAAAGTATTGGTTCTTTTGATGCCCATATTGAAGCTGGTGGAAGCGATATACTACATGTATACAACTGCATCATCAATTACATCGTTACCATTGCAAGATGCTACAGGTGGCAACATATCATTCCAGGAACCAACCAGATTTACTATGTTGATTTCTGTGTGCTGCATAGTTGTATGCTTGCAGATGCATTACATTGTTTGATTTTTTACTGTTGTTTCATCATCTAGATTAAGTTTAAGAATTGGCTTACTTTGATTTACTGATGATTTCAATCATTCTTTGTCCTTTTATTGTTACTTCTTTTACTTTCATTATATTGAATAAATCAGTATGTTTTGCAACCCTATTAATTTTAAATTCACAATAAATATTTTCCAAAATAATTTTTATTTCTTTCCTTGAATACCTTATCCCATTTACAAACTTAGACTTAATTTCAAGTATAATTTGCTGGTAAACATCATCATAATTTTCTATCATTTTTTTAGCGTACGAATAATCTTTCCAGGTTTTACCAAATAATCGATATGAACTTTCAATTATTTTTATCCATTTATGATGGGTTGAAAATACATTCCAGTCAATAATTCCTTCTGTATTGTTTTCGTCAAAAAAATCAACTAAATCTTTATAACCAATATCACTAGGTATTTCTATATTATTTAAAACTTCATATTCTTCAAAGCATCCATTAATATTAAACCCTGTTTTATATTGATTCCTTATTTCAAGTATAAAATATTCATCAGCCCTAAATGCTTGTTCATTTATAATATAGTCATTCCCTACTTTTAATGTATAATGATGAAAATCAACAGAAGTACTATAACCATCTGTTAAATTATTTTCTTTAGCATAATCCCATAATTTTATTGATTGAATTATCTTACTATATATAGTTTGTGTTATCATTAGTAAATCTTCATCTGATTTTTCGAAGATAGATTGATTGTAAATATATATATAGCATCCATAGTTTGGGTTATCTTTATTCCTTTGCCTAGAAACTGCTTGCTTCAAATCTGTCAGCATATCAATCATCTGCCAATTTTTCTTAGTAGAACTAACAACAATAGTCATCACTTCTGAATCATACAAATCTATACCACAGAATCCTGTAGAAGTACAAAATAAAAATTTAGGTAAAACACCTGAATGGTATCTTGATATACCCATAATCTTAGCATCATTTTTTAAATTATCACCACATATTATTCCACATAGATTTTTATCTAAATCTGATTCTTTTATAATTTCTGCAATCTGTGTGACAGTATTTAAAAATACTAGAACCTTTCCAAATGTCTTACCTGCAACAGTTATTGTATCATTATCTTTAAGGGGTTTTATAAATTCATCTTTTAATGCCTTGAATGGATAAGTTCTTTTACATAATATTGGTATTGTTTTAAATGTATGTGTAAATTCAATTGTCACCTGTTCAATATCACTAATCCATTTTGGCATATACCTTAATGGCGTAGGTGTGGCACTGATGAATGATACAGTGTCCCTATATCGTTCAGCTATTCTAAAAACACTGTTTATTACTTCTGGTTTCATCTTGGTTTTCGATAGTAATTCATTGCTTTCATCAATAATTAGCCTGGAATTACAAAGTAAGTGTTCTACCCTATGCAAACTATCATATGTTACGATTATCTTATATTTATTGTTATTGCTTACATAATGTTCAATAGTACTATCAGAAGTATCACCCCAAACGGGTAATACAGTTCCATTGTATCTGGTACTTGGATACTGATTTGCTTTATTAATAGTTAAGTAAACTGTCGGTACTGCTATTATCGTATTATCATCCCCTTCAATAGCTAAACTGGTTAATCCACATCCACATATGGTTTTATCGATATATCCATATGGAACTGTTTTAATATCTGGGTCATCACCTACGTATTCATAGTTACAAATTATCTTTTTCATATTATATTAGTATTTGTTGTTATTATATAAATTTACTATCTGCAGGGTGCAAAAATTACATTCTTTATATAGACTTATTCAGAAGAACTGCACCCTAC